>CAIYPF010000143.1 GCA_903928015.1 uncultured Gammaproteobacteria bacterium
GCCGAGCACCTTCTCGAGTTGGTCGACGGAGGTGACGCTGTGCTTGTTCTGGAACTTGAAGTCGAGGAAAGCCTCGCGGGAGAGATCCGCGTAGCCCGGAATCGTGCGCCAGAATTCGCTGTCATCGAACTCGCGGTGACCGAGCGAGCCAGGCTCCACGGGGAGCTTGATGGCAGCCGGCACCACAACATCGAGAACGCTTTCGAGGCCGGGCGCGCCGACCAGCCCCGGGGCGACATCGCGAACCCGCTGTCCGCCTTCGCGAACCAGCATGCTGCTCACGGGAGCAGTGCTTTTTGCTACACCCATCGTAGTCCCTCCAGGATATTTCCTATACACTCGTTCAGCACACAACGACATGGCATGGCGCCAGATCGCTCCTCAGGTATAGAACTCTAGGGGTGCAAGCAGCCAGTTTGAATAGCCAGTTTAGTCAAGATGAATGTCGCGACTGAGCATTTTGAAAAGGCTTCTAGGCAAATCGCGCAAATGGACGATTTAGACCGCCGACTGCTTGATCTGCTGACGGCCAACAGCCGGGCGAGCGTCACGCGTCTGGCCCGCGATCTCGGCGTTGCCCGCGCCACTGTCCAGGACCGGATTTACCGCCTCGAGCACGAAGGGCCGCTGCGCGGTTATACGACGCGCCTCGCCCCCGACTACCAGCGCAGCCGCATCGGCGCACACGTGATGATCGCCGCGGATCCCAAGAAGCAGGCCGCGCTCACCCGTGCACTGCAGAAGATCCCGGCCGTGCGGGCGCTGCATACGATCAGCGGCCAGTACGACCTGATTGCCGTGGTGCAGGAACAGAGCACCGAGGCACTGGACACATCCATAGACGCGATCGGCGCCCTCGATGGCGTCGAGCGCACGCTGAGCTCCATTGTGCTCAGCACCAAATTCGAACGTTGACACCCGGGGCACCGGAACAAGGACCCGCCATGCTGCAACTGAAACGCACCCCCTTCCACGAACGTACCTCGGCCCTGTCGCAGGCACAGAACTGGCGCCGCTGGGCCGGGCATATCGTGCTCGGCTCCTACGACCTCGGACTTGATCGCGAGTACTGGGGCATCCGCAATGCCGCGGCGCTGATCGACATCTCCCCTCTGCTGAAGTACCGCATCACGGGGCCTGATGCCGCCGCCCTGCTCCACCGCGTCACTCCGCGCGACATCCACCGCATGTCCGTCGGGCAGGTGGGCTACACCGGCTGGTGTGACGAGGAAGGCAAACTTGTGGACGACGGCACCATCGCCCGCATCGGCCAGGAGGACTTCCGCATGACATCGGCCGAGCCATCCCTGCGCTGGCTCGAGATGAACGCAGGCGGCATGGACGTGCGCATCGTCGAGGAGAGCGATGCCCTCGCCGCACTGAGCCTCCAGGGGCCCAATTCCCGCCGCGTACTGAACGCCTGCTGCGAGACATCGCTCGACGGCCTGAAATACTTCCGCGTCGCGGACAACACGCTCGCCGGCTGCAAGGTGCAGATCTCCCGCACCGGATACACCGGCGACCTCGGCTACGAGATCTGGCTGCAGCCTGAAGACGCTCTCACCGTGTGGGACGCGCTGCTCGCCGCCGGCCACAACTACGGCATCGTGCCCTGCGGCATCCTGGCCATGGACATGGCGCGCGTCGAAGCCGGGCTCGTCATGCTCGATGTCGATTACACCTCCTCGCACGCAGCCTGGATCGACAGCCAGAAATCCTCGCCCTACGAACTCGGGCTCGACTGGAGCGTGCATCTCGACAAGGAAGGCTATTTCGTCGGACGCGAGGCGCTCGAGCGCGAGCACCGCGACGGCCCCGCCTGGAAGATGGTGGGCGTGGAAGTCGACTGGGAAGGCATGGAGAAACTCTATGCCGCCGTTGGACTGCCGCCGCAGATTCCGGCGATGGCGGTGCGCGGCAGCCTGCCGATCTACAACGGCACCACGCAGGTGGGCTATGCCTCCACCAGCACCTGGTCACCGGTACTGAAGAAGTACATCGCGCTCGCGCATCTGCAACGCCCGTACTACCAAACCGGCACCGCGCTGTCCATCGAGGTGACGGTCGAACACCACCGCCGCACCGCGCCGGCACGCGTGGTGAAACTGCCCTTCTACGAACCCGAGTGGAAAAAGAAATGAGCCTGCGCCCACAGTCGACCGAGGCAATGCCATGTCAGTGAACACCTATGACGCGATCGTGATCGGCGGGGGCCACAACGGCCTCGTCGCGGCGGCCTACCTTGCCCGCGCCGGCAAGAAAGTGGTGGTGCTCGAGCGCCGCGAGGTGCTGGGCGGTGCGGCAGTGACCGAGGAGATCTTCCCCGGCTACCGTTTCACCGAGTTCAGCTACGTGGTGAGCCTGTTGCGTCCCGAGATCATCCGCGATCTCGAGTTGCCGAAGCACGGTCTGAAGATCCTGCCGCTCCCCAGCACCTTCACGCCCGGGCTTAACGGAGACTACCTGGCCGCGTGGGATGACCACGACCTCACACGCCAGGAAATCTACCGCCACTCCCCGCGCGACGCTGACGCCTACGACGAGTTCTCGCGACAGATGGCGCGTGCGGCAAAGGCGATCAAGCCCATCATCGACCTGGTGCCACCGGACCCGTCCTCTCTCGGCTGGCGCGACCTGAAAGGCATGATGAAGCTCGGCAAGTTCGGCGCGAGCCTGAGCTCGAAGGAGCTCGAGCTGCTCTCCAAGCTGGTCACCCAATCCTCCGGCGACGTACTCGATGACTGGTTCGAAACCGATCTTCTGAAAGGCACCAAGGCCTCGAGCGGCATCATCGGCACCTACCTCGGCCCGCGCTCCCCCGGTTCTGCCTACGTTCTGCTGCACCATTACATGGGAGAGATCGACGGTGCCTTCCGGGCATGGGGATTTGCGAAGGACGGCAACGGCGGCGTGAGTCAGGCCATCGCACGGGCCGCGATCGCCCAGGGCGCGGAACTGCGCACCAACTGCCCCGTGAAGCAAGTGATCGTGCAGGGTGGCCGCGCAGTGGGCGTGGCACTCGAAAACGGCGATGAGTTCCGCGCAAAAGCGGTTCTGTCGGCAGCCGATCCCAAGCGCACCTTCCTGCAGTTCGTGGAACCCAGGCACTTCCCGGACGAAGTGACCACGGCGCTGCGCAATTTCCGCATCCGCGGCTCCTCGGGCAAGGTGAACATCGCGCTCTCCGAACTCCCGGATTTCACCGCACTTCCGGGCGAAGGAGCGCTGCATCGCGGTGCGATCTCGATCAGCCCGAGCATCGAGTACATCGAGCGCGCCTATGACGACGCGAAGTACGGGAGCTTCTCCAGGAACCCGTATCTGGACATCATCATCCCCTCGAAGATCGACCCCGACATGGCCCCGCCCGGCCACCACGTGATGTCCTGCTTCGTGCAGTACTGCCCCTTCGACATCGAGGGCGGCTGGGACGATGCCAAGCGCGATGCCTTCGGCGAGACGGTGATTTCCACGCTCGAGCAGTACGCGCCGAACATCCGCCGGGCGATCGTGGGCGCACAGGTACTCACGCCTGCCGACATCCAGCGCATCGCCGGCATCACGGGCGGCAATATCATGCACGGCGAACTGCTGCTACATCAGCTGTTCTTCCTGCGCCCCACTCCGCAGTGGGCCGACTTCCGCACGCCGCTTGACGGCTATTACTTCGGCGCGGCAGGCGCGCACCCGGGCGGAGGCGTGATGGGCGCCGCCGGCAAGATGGCCGCGACCGCGATACTCGAGGACTGGTGAGCCCTATGAACAGCTACGACGCAATCGTGATCGGTGCGGGGCACAACGGCCTCGTCACCGCGAATTACCTCGCACGGGCTGGCAAGCGCGTGCTGGTGCTGGAACGGCGTGCGATACCGGGCGGCCAGGCCGTGACGGAATCCTTCGGAGAAGACTGGACCGTCGACTCCCTGCACGCCGGAGGCATGCTGCGCCCGGACATCGTGCGCGACCTGGGCCTCAATATCCCGGCACCCGCGCCACAGGCATTCACTGCACACACCGACCAGGGCGTACTGCGCATCGGGCCAACCCTCACCGACGCCGCCTCTATCGAATCGATACGCGCCTTCAGCGCAGCAGATGCCACGCGCTGGCCGGAATTCGTCGCCTTCATGAACAGCTGCGCGCAAATGCTCGATGCGGTCTACGCCGTACCCATGCCGCGCGAACTGCCGCACGTGGACCTGCGCCGCGAAGGCCTGCCGATGGCAAAACTCGCGCTGCGCCTGCGCCGCATGGGCAAGCGCGACATGTTCCGTTTCATCCGCGCCCTGCCGATGACCTCGCTGGAGCTTTTCGAGGAGTGGTTCGAGTCCGTGGCGCTGCGCGCGGCGCTGGCCTCCGTAGCAATCCACGGCCACACGCTGGGCCCGATGTCAGCGGGCACGGGCTACACGCTGATGCACAACTGGCTGAACCGCGGCGGCCTGGCCGCCCCTCAGCACGCAGCCGGCACCGGCAGCATCGTGCGCGCGCTGACTGAAGCCCTGCTGGCCGCACGCGGCGAGATCCGCACCGGATCGGCCGTGCAGAAGGTACTGATCGAACGCTCCAGGGCCGTGGGTGTGCGCCTCGCCAGTGGCGAGGAAATCCGCGCAGCGGTGGTGTTCTCGGGTGCGGACCCGCGGCACACGCTGCTTGCGCTTGCGGGCGAGCGCGAACTGGCGCCCGAATTCAGCTGGCACGCACGCAACATCAAGATGCGCGGCGCCGTCGCCAAGGTGCACTTCCGGACCGACGGCCGTCACGGCATCGCGGCGGGTACGCACGCTGTGGCGGCATCGCTCAAGCACATGGAACGCGCCTACGACGCATCGAAGTACCACGAGATCGCAACTGCGCCCTACCTCGAGGTGAGCACACGAGGCGAGACCGTCTCCGTGCACTTCCAGTACGCGCCGTACAAGCTCAAGTCCGGCGACTGGGCGAGCGAGGGCAAGCGTCTCGAGGAGATCGCGCTCGCCACCCTCGCGCCGCTCTTCCCCGCGCTGGCCGCATCCGTTCGCGGCAGTCGCGTCCTGACGCCGATGGACCTCGAACGCGAGTACGGGCTCACCGAAGGCGACGTGAACCACGGCCAACTGGCGATGGATCAGTTCTTCTTCATGCGCCCCTTGCCGAACTGGTCAGACCACCGCACGCCGATCGCGGGCCTCGTGCTCTGCGGCAGCGGTGTGCACGGCGGTGGCGGCATCAGCGGTGCCACCGGACGCAACGCGGCGAAGCAATACCTCGGAGGCAGAGTCGGCTAGGCTATGGGTCCACCCTGCAAGCCGGGAACGGACCATGAGCCAGAGCAACACTTCGCAATCCCGAGGCCTCGCGCGGGCTGACACCCTCGATCACATCGCAGACGTGGTGGTGGTCGGTTGCGGGGCCGCCGGTGCCAGCACGGCCATCGCCGCCGCGGAGGCCGGGGCATCTGTCATCGTGCTCGAGGCCGCGAGCGCCGGCGGCGGCACCACCGCCATGGCAGGCGGACTGATCTACATGGGCTGCGGCACGCCCATCCAGACGGCCTGCGGCTTCAGCGACACGCCCGAGGCGATGTACGAATACCTGATCCGTGCGAGCGGTCCGAACGCCGACCCGGAGCGCGTGCGCCTCTACGTCGATGGCAGCCTCGGCCACTACGACTGGCTGGTGGCGCAGGGCATGGAATTCAAGCCCGAGTACTACCCGACCAAGAACACCAACACACCCGGCGACGAGTGCCTCATCTACACGGGCAACGAAGCCTGCACCGGCTTTTCCGAATACGCCGCCCCCGTGCCGCGCGGGCACAAGGGCCGCGCCATGGGTGAAGGCGGCGGCAGCATGCTTATGGAAAAGCTGATCGCCTCTGCCACCGCGAAGGGCGTGCGCATCCTCTGTGACACCCGCGCGCGCTCGACCATCGTCGATGACAGCGGCGCGGTCATCGGCATAGCAGCGCGCAGCGAGGGGCGCGAGATCCTGATCGGCGCACGCCGCGCCGTGGTGCTCTGCGCGGGAGGTTTCATCATGAACACCGAGATGGTCTCCCGGCACGCACCCTGGCTGCAGAACCACACCACGCTGAACGGCAATCCCAACGACGATGGCTCGGGCATCCGCATCGGCCTCGGCGCCGGCGGCGCCGCGATGAACATGAACGAGGGTTTTGTCTGCCTGCCCTTCTACCCGCCGGCGAGCTTTGTCGAGGCCATCATGGTCGACAGCCGCGGCCAGCGTTTCATCAACGAGGACTGCTACCACGGCCGCATGGGCGAGGCGATCCTCAAGCGCTACCCCGAGCGCCACTTCATGGTGGTGGACGCAGGTCATCTGAGCGATTTCAACCGCCCGCCGCTGGGGGGCTTCCGCGTGACCGCAACCGGCGACACGGCAGAGGAACTCGAAGCGGAGCTCGGCATGCAGCCCGACACGCTCGCGCACACCATCCGCGTCTACAACCGCCATGCCCTGGAGGGCGGCGACCCGCTGTTCCGCAAGCACGCAGACTATGTGCGCCCGCTGGAAGGGCCATATGCCGCCTGCGAGGTCACGCCCGGCTCAGGCGCGTTCTTCCCTGTGTTCACACTCGGGGGCCTGCGTGCACGGGCCACGGGCGAGGTGCTCGACGAGGAAGGCAACGCGATACCCGGCCTCTTCAGCGCCGGGCGCAACAGCTGCGGATTGCCGCGTTCGGGCGCGGGCTATTCCAGCGGCATGTCGATCGGCGATGCCACTTTCTTCGGGCGTCTGGCCGGGCGCAGCGCCGCTGAATCACCCGTTCGGACCATGACCACCGCGCGCTGATACGACTATCGTCCACCGTTCACCGCACACATCTGCGAGAGCTTCCGCCATGACCCACGCCGAAGACGCGCCCTACCGAATCGAATCCGCGAAAATCCCCGAGCGCTACGCGCGCGGCTGGCATTGCTTGGGTCTCGCGTCGGACTACACCGCAGAACCGCAGATGCTCACGTACTTCGGTACCCGCCTCGTGGCCTACCGGGGCGAAGACGGGGTCGTCAGGGTCATGGACGCCTTCTGCCCGCACATGGGCGGCAACCTTGCAAAGGGCAAGGTCTGCGGCAATTCCATCGTCTGCCCCTTCCATGCATGGAGCTGGGGACCGGATGGCCGCTGCGACCACATCCCCTATGCCAACCGCATTCCGGCCAAGGCTCTCATCAAGTCCTGGCCCACGATGGAAGAGAACCACCTTCTTTTCGTCTGGAACGATCCCGAGAACCAGCCGCCCATACAGGAACAGCAGCCTCCCCGCGAGGAGCACTGCTTCAGCCCGGACTGGTCGGCGTGGCACATCGAGAAGATGACCATCCACACCAACGCGCGCGAACTCGTCGACAACATGGCGGACTGGGCGCACTTCCCGACCGTGCACGGCGCCGCCTGCACACGCTTCCGCAATATCGTCGAGGGACACAACTACACGCAGGAGTTCTGGGGCTACAGCGAACGCCTTGCCGAAGGCAGCGAGCTCTTCTCCCGCGCGATCTACCACGGCCCTGCCTACATGCTCACCTACCAGAGCGGCAAGTTCGACGGCGTCGACATGGAGGTACGCCTGCTGGTGAGCCATGTACCCATCGACACCGAGAGTTTCGACCTGCGCTTCGGCGTGCTGGTGCGCAAGGACCCGAATCTCGACGACGAACAGAACGCTGCCGTGGTGGCCGGTTATGCCGAGGCAAACCGCTACGCCTTTTTCCAGGACGTCGAGATCTGGCACACCAAGTGCCGCGTCGACAACCCGCTGCTCTGCGATGGTGACGGCCCGATCCACAAGCTCAGGCAGTGGTACGCGCAGTTCTATGTGGATCGAGCCGAGGTGCCTGCAGCCTTTGCGGAGCGCAAGGTCTACGACCGCACGCCGCGCGCCTGAATCCGGTGCACGGAATGGCTCCACTCGACGTCACGGGCTACGCGGTATTGCTCGTCACGGGCGTGCTCGCCGGCATCATCAACACGCTGGCTGGCGGTGGCTCGAATCTCACGATACCCGCGCTGATGATGCTCGGCATGCCTGCCGACATCGCCAACGCGACCAACCGCGTGGGGATCATGCTGCAATCGCTCGTGGGGCTGCAGGGATTCCACAGCCGCGGCAAACTCGAGACCGCAGACCTCGGACCCGTCCTGTTGCCGAATCTGCTCGGCGGCATCGTGGGCGCGCTGCTCGCGGCCTGGCTGCCAGCCACCACGCTGAAGCCTGTGCTCCTCGCCACGATGCTCGGCTGCGCTCTCCTCATCCTGCTCCGCCCGGACATAGTCGAGCCACCCGCGGGAACGGTGCCGTTCCGGGTGAATGAGCGCCCCTCGGCCTGGTGGGGACTGTTCGTGGCGGGAATCTACGGGGGCTTCGTGCACGCAGGCGTGGGCTTCGTGCTGATCACCGTGCTCTGCGGGACCCTGCGCTACGATCTGGTACGCAGCAACGCGCTGAAGATGCTCTGCACCTGCGCATTCACGGTGGTGGCGCTGCTGATATTCATCGCGGACGGACTGGTGCGCTGGACGCCGGGCCTGATCCTCGGCGTCGCGACCATGGCGGGAGCCTCGATCGCCGTACGCATAGCGGTCAAGGCAAGTCCCCGGCTGCTGCGGTGGTTTCTCTTCCTGATGACGCTCTGCGCGAGCGCAGCGGCGATGTTCGCCTGAAGCCTAGACCAGTCCGCTGACCGGCAAGAGCACGCCGTGCACGGCACGCGCGGCATCGCTGCCCAGAAAGCACATCACCGCTGCAAGATCATCCACGCCCACCCAGCGCGAGTAGTCCGAGCCGGGCATGTCGGCGCGGTTGCGCGGGGTATCGATCAGGCTCGGCAGCACGGCGTTCACGTTGATGCCCTGATCCTTCAGTTCCGCCGAGAGGCTCTCGGTGAGGCGCATGACCACGCTTTTCGCGGAGGTGTAGGCGCTCATGCATCCCTGCCCCTTCAGCGCACCCAGTGCGCCCACGTTGACGATGCTGCCGCGTCCCGCCTCGATCATCCCCGGTACGACCGCACGCACGGCGTTCTGCAGCGTGCGGACGTTGATCGAGAACATCTGCTCCCACTCGGTGTCGCTCACCTCCCAGGTGCGCGGGCCCATGCTGAAACCGCCAGCCACGTTCATCAGCACATCCACTGCCCCGAGGCTCGCGAAACACGCCGCAGTGGCTGCGGCATCGGCGAGATCCACCACATGGCAGCCAGGGCCAGCGCCCGGGGGAAAGGCGATATCGAGCTGGACAACCCCGGCGCCGGATGCCTCCGCACGCGCGACCACGGCACGCCCGAGGGCACCGCCTGCACCTGTCACCACCACACGCTTGCCCTGCAGATCCATGCGATCAGACCTCTGTGTTGAAGGGTGCCGAGTCTAGCGTCCGCAACGGCGCGGGATAAGCCACCTCACCCCGGCAAGCGGAATTCGAGACCCTGCGCGAGCACCGGGCGCTCGCCGTGGAAGACCGTACTGGTCTGGCGTCGCATATAGGCTTTCCATGCATCGGAGCCGGCTTCGCGTCCGCCGCCCGTTTCCTTCTCGCCGCCGAAGGCGCCGCCGATTTCCGCGCCGCTGGTGCCGATGTTGACGTTGGCAATGCCGCAGTCGGAACCGGCAGCGGAGAGCCAACGCTCGGCCGAGCGCAGGTCACGGGTGAAGAGCGCCGAAGACAGGCCGAAGCGCGAGGCATTGTTCATGGCGATGCCCTCCTCCAGCGTGTCGAAAGGCATGACGTAGAGAATGGGCGCGAAAGTTTCCTGCTGCACGCAGGCCATGTCGTTGCGGGCACGGAGGATGGTGGGCTGAACGAAATGCCCGGCACCCTCGATGCGCTTGCCGCCGCACACGAGCTCCGCACCCTCTGCAATCGCAGCTGCCACGGTGGCTTCGAAGGCGCGCACCGCGTCGGCGTCCACAAGCGGCCCCATCAGGGTCGAGGGCTCCAGCGGATCGCCCACCTTCACCTGCGCATAGGCAGCGGCAAGCGATGAAACAAGCTCCTGCTCGCGCGAGCGGTGCACGATCAGGCGGCGCGTGGTGGTGCAGCGCTGGCCGGCAGTCCCCACCGCACCGAAGACGATGGAGGGGAGCGCGAGACCGGGATCGGCGTCGTGATCGACGATGATGGCGTTGTTTCCGGAGAGCTCCAGCAGGTACTTGCCGAAACGCCCCGCCACACCCGAGGCCACCGCGCGCCCCACGCGCGAGGAGCCGGTGAAGCTCAGAAGGTCCACGGCCGGATCCTCCACCATTCGACGCGCCAGAACATTCTCCGGCCCATCGACCAGCAACTGGAACACCGGCGGAGCGCCGTTGCGCTCGAGAACGCCATTGCAGATTTTCTGGACGGCGATGGCGGTCAGCGGCGACTTGGGCGAGGGTTTCCATACCGTGGCATTGCCGCAGATGGCTGACAGGAAGGCATTCCAGCTCCACACCGCCACCGGGAAGTTGAAGGCGGTCATCACGGCCACCACGCCGAGCGGATGCCAGAGTTCGCGCATGGCGTGATCGGGACGCTCGGACGGCAGCGTGAGGCCGTAGAGCATGCGACTCTGGCCGACCGCGAAGTCCGCCATGTCGATCATCTCCTGCACCTCGCCGTCGCCCTCGGCCTTGATCTTTCCGACCTCCAGACTCACCAGCGAACCGAGCGCGTCCTTGTGCTGGCGCAGCGCATCGCCGATCTGTCTCACGATCTCGCCGCGCTTGGGCGCGGGCACCGTGCGCCAGGCGAGCGCAGCTTCACGCGCCACCGCCATCACGCGCGCGTAATCCTCGCTCCCCGCACAACGCACAGTGGCAAGCAGTTCCCCGTTCGCGGGGTTGCGCGACTCCAGCACCGCAGCGCCCGCAGCGGCGTGCCAATTACCGGGGCCAGAGCAGGCGCCGTCCTCCGGAGATTCGATTCCCAAGCGGCCAAGTACGTTCACGGATGTCTCCTGCTGCGTCTGCCGTTTGCCCGCCCTGCAGCGAAGTGCACACGCGGCGGGCACCGGCATCGGATGTTCACTTCATGGCATCGAAACGCGCCTGCCCTTCACGGAGGTAGTCCAGCGTTTCGCGTTTTTCGTCGTCGGTGTTCCAGTCGTTGCGCGCGGCCGCATCGGCGATCACGCGCCCGATCCACGCGCTGAAATAGGCGGCATCTTGCGGGGATCGCGCAGGCTTTCCTGCAACCTCCACCCACACCGGATTGGTCGTGGCAAAGGGGTACATGTCGAGCAGCAGGGGCGTGGGCTTGCCGATTGCCTGCGCAGTGATCCAGCCACTCTGCGGCAGGCTGAGGCGCCCTTCCCAGTCGCCTGCACCGGATGCGCCCGGGCGCAGTGTCGCCGCAACCTTGCCGTTCACGAACAGTTGCACGCGCTGCACCGGCACGGGGCTGCGCAGGGAAAGCCGGTAGCTCACCTCAGCGGGAGCCGCGAGCGACAGCACATCGCCCGGCCCTTGCCCCTGCACGCGAAGCCCCAGCAAGGGGCCGTTGCTGACGAAGCCACGCCCTTCCCGGATGCCCTTTTTCAGCGCATCCGCGCTGCGATCGCTCTGGTTGAGGAAGACGCGGTTCAGCCCCACCGGCCCGCGCAAGGAGGCGTAGTTGGCCATGGCATCGGTGCCGGCGCCCGCAGGCAGACGGAAGCCGAGATTCAGGAGACGGTGCCAGGCATCGACAGTCGAGAGATGCTCGGCGAAGGAGATCACTTCGAGATAGTCGACCTTGCCGTGCGCCACATCGGCCGGCAGCCCATGCGAGAGCGAAGCCTCTTTCGCAGGATCGATCACCCAGTCGAAGGGATGCACGTAGCCGATCAGCGCGCCCTGCGCGTGCGCGAGATCCGCCACCACGCCGTTGTGCGGGAAAGGGGAGGCAAGCGCGGTGTGCCGGTACGCGGAGAAGTCCGGCAGCAGGAGGTGCTTGCCCAGATGAAGCACCGCCGTATGGCCCCAGTAGCTGGTGTGGAACTCCTGCGCGGGCACGATGTGCGTCGGCCCCACATCCACGGGCTCGGGCTGGAAGCTCGCGATGTCGTTGACCCGCTGCTCCTTGTTCACGACCAGGCTGTAGATGACGTCCAGATCCTCCGCGCGAGCGTCGGCGGCAAGACTCTCCCAGGTGTTGCGGTAGTGGCCGCCGTAATTCATGTGGACGTGCTGGTCGAGGCTGATCCACTCGCCGAAGTCAGCGGGGAGCGCGTTGTCAGCGAGGCGGATCTCCTCGAAACGGTCCTCGTCCTTGAGTTCGATGCTGCGCTCGGCAATCGCGCGCTCGAAACCCGACTGCGCCACGACCTGCACACGCCCTTGCGGCACGAGCAGCGCGCAATCGCCGTGGCAGGAAAAGTAGTGGATCTCGTGCGACTGCGTGCCGCGGTCGAAATTGTCATCGGCCCGGATCAAGGCATCGCGCGGAGCGTAGTAACGTCCGTCCTGTGCGAGCACGCTGACACGTGCGTCCAGCGCTTCGCCCCGCGCATCGCGCAGTTGCAGGCCGAGGACCTGCATGGTGCGGCGCATGACGCGTTTTTGCGCCACGATCTCGCGGGTGTCGCCACCGACCAACTGCAGCACATGAAGGCTGGTGTTGCCCTCCTCATTACTGGTGAAGAGCACCTGCTTGCCATCGGCCGACCAGCGGGCGTTGCGACGATCGAATTCGCCGAAGCTGAGCGGCAAGGGCGTCTCGCCGCGCGGCGTCGTGAGCCAGAGCTGGTGCCATTGGCGGCCGGCGTAGCTGGAATACAGCACGCGACGCCCGTCGGGCGAGAACTCCGGCCGTGCCGACCAGGTGGTTTCTTCGGCCATAACGCGCGTCCAGTGATCGGGGGCATCCAGCGGGGCAGACCAGATGTCTCCGCTACCCCAGGCAAGCCCGCGGTTGCTCACGAACAACAGCGTCTTGCCGTCCGGACTGAAGGACGGGTTGATCACGTGATCGAAGGGCGAGTAGTAGTAGCGGCGCAGCGTGGTCTCTTCGTGCTCGGCGAAGACCCGCTTCGCATCGAGCAGGCCCTTGTCGCCGCGCGGCGCAAGGAACACCGTGAAGCGGCCGTTCTCGCGCGAGGACACGAAGACGATGCGCGTGCCGTCAGGGGAATACCGGGGCTCCACCGCCGAGGCCTTGTCGTGCGTGAGAGCACGCTCGGCGCCGCTCTGCAGATCCAGCTCCATCAGCTCGAGCGCGTCGTGATCCTGGCGCGTGAACACCACATGCCTACCGTCCGGCGAGACATCGGGCTGGTAGTCGTAACCGGGGCCGGCTGTCAGTTCACGCGCGGTATCGCTGTCCAGCGCCTGCAGCCACAGCGAACCGCCCATGCTGTAGACCACCGAGGTGCCGTCGGGCATGAAGTCTCCCGCCGAGGGCCCGCTGGTCAGCTGCGGCATGTAGAGCTCACGCCAGTAATACGCGTGCGGCAGCGTGACCTGCTTCAGCACCGGCTCCCTCGCCGCCTGCGCCCCCAGAGCAATCAGCAGTAAAAGCGGGGCCAGGCCCCATGTGTTGCGGGGGGCGCGCATCTCAGGCCTCCAGCGCTTCGCGCAGGCTGCGTTCGAGGAGTACCAGCGCTTCGTCGGCGGTGGCGCGGTCGATCATCAGCGGCGGCATCAGGCGCAAGGTGCTCTGGCCGCAGTTCAGCAGCAATATGCCGTTGTGGAAACCGCGCGTGAGCACGTTGTCGCTCAAGGCGCCAGCGGGCGTCTTGCAGGCACGGGACTTCACCAGTTCCATCCCGATCCACAAGCCCTTGCCGCGCACCTCGCCGATGCAGTCGAAGCGCTCCTGCATCGCGCGGAGCTTGCCGAGGAGGTACTCGCCCTGCTCGGCGGCGTTCTCCATCAGCCCGCCCTGCACCACATCGAGCGTCGCGAGTGCAGCCGCGCAGCACACGGGGTTGCCGCCATAGGTGTTGCCGTGCGCGCCGCGGGCCCACTTCTCCATGTGCCGCTTCTTCGCCACCACCAGACCGATGGGCATGCCCGAACCGAGCCCCTTGGCGAGGCTCATGATGTCGGCGGCAACGCCGTAGTGTTCCGCGGCGAACATCTTGCCGGTGCGCCCGATGCCCGACTGCACCTCGTCGAAGATCAGCATGATGCCGTGACGGTCACAGAGTTCACGCAGGCCCTGCAGGAAGCCGTCCGGCGGCGTGATGTAACCGCCCTCGCCCTGCAGCGGCTCGATCAGGATGCCCGCAACTTCGTTCGCCGGCACGTTGGCACGGAACACCACGTTCTCGAGGTAATCGAGCACCGCGCGGCCCTGATCTTCCCCGGCAAAGAGCGGGCGATAGGGGTTCGGATAGGGAATGTGCGTCACGCCCGGCATCGTGGGAAAGAAGCCCTTCTGCTGCGTGTACTTGCTGGAGGTGAACGCTAGCGAGCCCATGGTGCGGCCGTGGAATCCGCCGTAAAAACCGATGAAACGGCTGCGGCCCGTCACGTAGCGCGCGAGCTTGAGCGCGCCCTCCACCGCCTCGGTGCCGCTCTGGCACATGAAGCTCATCGTCTGCTCACCGAAGGGCGTGATCTCGTTCATGCGCTCGCCGAGACGCACCTGGTACTCGTGCCAGTAGTCGCTCGAGATGTGCAGGAATTTCTCCGAGGCTTCGCGAATCGCCGCGACCACGGCCGGGTGCGCGTGACCCGTTGAGCAAACGGCGATGCCCGCCGCGAAATCGAGGAAGCGGTTGCCGTCGACGTCCCAGACTTCGGCACCGCGGCCGTGCGACATCACGAAGGGATAGTCGCGCGGGTAGGACGGGGAGACGACCTGCGAGTCACGCTCGATCAGCGCGCGCGCCTTTGGCCCGGGAAGTTCGGTCTTGATGTGCGGGTTGGTCATGGCTGGGTCCTCAGAGCGGCAGGGGATGAAGGGTTGAATGGGCGCGATCGGTGCGCGCGTGCAGTGCACGCAGCGCATCGAGGTGTTCTTGCGAGGGCGCAGGGATCTGTTCCAGTTCGGCGGCAATCGCAAGCGGCCAGCCACAGGCTGCCTGCGCGGCTGCGGGATCCACGCCCGGATAGATGCCGGAGAGTTGCAGTTCGCGCGTGACGGGATGCGGGCGCAGGATGCCGTAGTCGGTGATGACCACCTCGGGCCCTGCGCCTGGCGCGCCAGCGCGCTCGCGCGAGTCACCGCCTTCGAAGAAACCACCACTCGAGCGGAAGGCGATCTGCGGCACGAAGGAGCGCGGCGACATCCGCAGCACGATGAAGATGCGCCGCGCATGCGTTGCGATCTCGGGTGCGCCGCCCGCGCCGGGCAGGCGCGTCTTCGGGTGATCGTAGTCGCCGATCACGGTGCTGTTCAGGTTGCCGAAGCGGTCGATCTGGGCCGCGCCCAGAAAACCCACATCGATGCGACCGCCCTGCAGCCAGTAGCTGAAGATTTCGGGCAGCGGCACGATGCAGTCGGCCGTCTCGGCGAGTTCGCCATCACCGATGGAGAGCGGCAGCACCTCCGGACGCGTGCCGATGGTGCCGGACTCGTAGATCAGCACGGTGTCGGGCGCGTGCGTGAGCCGCGCAAGATTCGCCGCCGCGGAGGGCAGGCCGATGCCGACGAAACAGGTGGTGCCATCGGTCAGCAGCCGCGCCGCCGCCACGGTCATCATCTCGTCCTTGCTGTAGCTCATGAGGCGGCCCTCCCCTCGCCGATGCGCTGCAGGAAAGCACGGTGATCCGCCGTCCCCAGCACGTGATGTTCCATCCATGCGCGGAAGCTCCCGCGCTCGCGGGCGATCTCGTCCCACTGCTGGTAGAAGGCGTTGTCGCGCGGGTAATAGTCCTGCGCGTAGGACGGCCAGGCACCGCCCTTCACCACCGCGGCCGCGCTCACCACCCAGTGCGGGATCACGGTGGCGTTCATGGGCGCATCGAGTTTCTCTACCTGCTCCTCGACGGTGAAGAGCACGGCCTTTGCGGCAAGTGCGGCCTCGCGGGTGGCGCCGAGGATGCCGCGCACCAGCACATTGCCGCGCGCATCGACCTGCTGCGCGTGCAGGATCGTGACGTCGGGATTCACCGCACGAACGGTCGCGAGTTTCTCGCCCGTGTAAGGACACTCGACATGGCTGATCTGCGGATTGTGCTTCGGCAGGTCCGTACCGATATACCCGCGCAGCACGCCGAAGGGCAGCTTCGCAGCGCCCGCGGTGTACGCCGCCGCCATGCCCGCGTGGCTGTGCTCGTGCCAGGCAAGCGGCCGCGGCCACTGCTGCTCCACCGCATCGCGCAGACGGTGCAGCGAACCCACGCCCGGGTTCCCGCCCCAGCTGAACGTGAGTTCGCGCACCAGCCCCATGCCGATCAACTGGTCATAGATCAGGTCGGGCGTCATGCGCACCAGATGCAAATCACCGATGCCCTGACGGATGATCTCGTGGCCGGCCGCAAAGGGGATGAGGTGCGTGAACCCCTCAAGCGCGAGCATCTGCCCGGGCTTCACGTGACGCGCGATCATCTCGCGCAGTGACAGCAGTTCCATGCGCCTTACTCCACGACGGTGCGCGATTGCTCGCGCAGGTACAGCGGCAGGTAATAGAACGAGGCTATCGCCTTGCCTGTGGAGCCCGAGCCCTTCCAGCCGCCGAAGGGCTGGTAGCCGGGCCAGGCTCCGGTGGTCGCACCCTGCGGGCGATTGGCGTAGGTGACACCGGCCTCGATGTTCTCGTGGAACCAGGCGAGCTCGGTATCGGAGCCGTAGAAGCCGGCCGTGAGACCGAAGTCGCTGGCGTTGGCAAGGCCCATGGCCTCTTCGTTGCTCTGGACGCGGCAGACGGTGAGCACGGGCAGGAACATTTCCTCGCGCCAGAGTGCGTGTTCTGCCGGCAGTTCGGCGAGCGTGGGCTGCACGAAGTAGCCGTGCTCCAGGCCCTCTTCGCGAAGCTGCTCACCGCCCTCGAGCACGTGTCCGCCCTCGCGCAGGCGCCGTACGCAGTCGGCAAAGCGCCGATAGGCGCGCTCGTTCACCACCGGCCCCAGCCAGTTCTCGCGGAGCGAGGGATCGCCGGTGCGGATCGCCTGCATCTGCGTGCGGATGCCCTCGATCAGTTCGTCAGCCACGGAGGCGTGCACGTAGAGCCGCGACAGCGCCGAGCACTTCTGGCCGCCCATGCCGAAAGCCGAGCGCACGATACCGCTAGCGGCACGGCCCACGTCCCCCGAGGCAGTGACGATGCAGGCGTTCTTGCCGCCCATTTCGGCGATGCAGGGCCGCGGGAAGCGGCGCCCGTAGAGCTTGCGCTGGATTTCCATCCCCACCGCGTAGGAGCCGGTGAAGGTGAGACCGCCGAGTTGCGGATGCTCCACCAGCGAGGAGCCCACCGCACCACCGCCGCAGATGTAATTGAACACGCCGCGCGGGATGCCGGCATCGCGAAGGCACTCTGCAAGCAGGCGTCCGGCCCAGGGGGTGTCGGTTGAACCCTTGAGCACCACCGTGTTGCCTGTCACCAGCGCTGCGGCCGTGGGGCCGCCGCCGAGCGCGAAGGGAAAATTGAAAGGCGTGATGACCACCCACACGCCATAGGGGCGCATCACAGAGCGGTTGTGCGAGCGCCAGTCGGCAAGAGGGTCGTCGGGAAGCACGTTGTCGTAACCGCCGTGACGCTCGAAATCGTCGCAGTAACCGATGAGGAAGTCCGCGACCTCCTGCACCTCGCCGAGCGCCTCCATGCGGTTCTTGCCCACTTCGAGCGACACTGCCGCCGCGAGTTCGTAAACGCGCTCTTCCACCAGCGCGGCTGCGCGGCGCAGCAGGCCGAGGCGATCCTGCATCGGCATCGCACGCCAGGCGGGCCACGCTGCGCGCGCGGCTTCCATGGCGCGCGACGCGTCCTGCGTCGAGGCCTCGGCAAAGCGTCCGAGCACCTCGCGGGTGTCGGAGGGATTGCGCTTTTCGATCCAGTTGCCGGTGAAGACATCAGCGCCGTCGACGAACATCGCGTGCTCGCGCCCCAGTCCGGCACGCACGGCGGCGAGCGCCGCATCGAAGCGGGTATGCATCTCCTCGGGAGGATTGAACATCGTCGAGTAGGTCAGCTTGAAACTCATGGCGGTGCTCCGTAGCGGTTCGTGCGATCGTTCAGTTCAGTCGGGCAAGCAGGCGGTCGAGCAACGAAAGTGCATCGGCGAGTTCTGTCTCGCCGATCACCAGCGGCGGCGCGAGGAGAATCAGGTTGCCGCGCGCGGCAAACGAAACGCCGTGGGCCATGGCATCCGCGAGCAGTGCCTTCACGGAAGAATGCATATCGGGCCAGGGCGAGAGCGCCGCGCGCGTGTCGCGATCGCTTACGAGCTCGATCACGGCAAAGAGCCCTTCCCCGCCGCGCACATCGCCAATCACGGCATGGCGCTGCTGCATGCGCTGCAACTCGGCGAACATGCTGGCGCCGAGCCGGCGCGAGCGTTCGATCAGCTGTTCATCGGCGTAGGTCTCCAGCGCCGCGACACCGGCCGCGCAGGAGAGCGGATGGCCGCAATAGGTGAGTCCGGTAAAGAGCATCTGCGGCTCGAGGATGCGGGAGATCCCGCCCGAGACGACCACGGCACCGAGGGGCAGGTGTGCGCCTGTGAGCCCCTTGGCGAGCGTCATCAGGTCGGGGCGTCCCTCCTCGCCGTAGCGCTGCCACGCGAACCATTCACCGCAACGACCGAAACCGCTCATCACCTCGTCGGCGATCAGGAAGGCATCTTTCTCCCGGGTCACACGCCGCAGCGCGGGCCAGTAAGCCGGTGGCGCCACGATGCCGTTGGTGCCTGCGTTGGGTTCCATCAGCACCGCGGCGACACCCTCGTCCGCATGCGCGTCGATCAGCTCACCCACGTGGGCTGCGGCAGCCTGCGCACACTCCTCGGCCGTGCTGGTACCGAAGGGGCAGCGATAGCTGTACGGCGGCAATGCGTGATCGACACGCATGGCCTGCGGATCGACCTGTGTGCGCGTGCGCGAGTCGCCGGAAAGGGCCATCGCGGCATAGCTCGCACCGTGATAGGAACGATCCCGGGTGATGACCCATCCGCGCGGTTTGGCGCTCGCCTGACGGGCGAATTTGATGGCGTTCTCGTTGGCGTCCGCGCCGCCCAGGCTGAAGAACACGCGTCCGTCGTGGAAGCCGCTGCGCTCGAGCAACAGCTCGGCCAACCGCGCGCGTGGCGCGGCGCCCCAGGCGGCCGTGACGAAACACAGTTTCTCGGCCTGCTCGCGTATCGCAGCGACCAGACGAGGATGCTGATGCCCGAGATGGTTGCTCTCCGCGAGCGAACTCATGTCCAGGATCCGCCGCCCATCCTCGATGTGCAGCCAGGCGCCGGAGCCACCCACCACGGTGGGCGCGTTCCAGTCGCTCTGCTTGCACCAGCTGTGCATCACGGTGTCGCGCTCGGGGCGGGTCGGCGTTGCCATAGGAAGACTCGCTGTGCGAATATCGAACACAAATTCGATCAGTGAACGGACTATAGCCGCCCCATGAAATCAGCGTCAACGAAGCCCGCGCAAAGCCCGGCTACGCCAGCCACGAGGCCATTCGAGGAGGGGCCGGACTACGTGCAATCGCTGGCGCGTGGCCTCGCCGTGCTGCGCGCGCTCGGGACGGCCGGCGAACCCCTGACACTGAGCGCGGCAGCACTCGCAACCGGGCTCTCCCGTGCGGTAGTCAGACGGCAGTTGCTCACCCTCGCCCACCTCGGCTACGTGCGGCAGGAAGGTCGCGACTTCAGCCTTACCGCCCGCGTACTGGAACTCGGCTTCGCCTATCTCGGCGCCCTCGCCTATCCGGACCTCGCGCGCGCCCCGCTGCAAGCCCTTGCCGATCGCGTCCACGAATCCTGCTCGCTGGGCGTTCTGGAGGGCGCCGAGGTGGTCTACATGCAGCGCGTGGCCGTGAGCAAGCTGATGTCCGTGGGGCTGGGCATAGGCTCACGACTCCCCGCGTGGTGCACCTCGATGGGACGGGTGCTCTTGGGCGCTCTGACCGAGGACGCACTGGAGGCCCGGATCGCCGCGTCCGATCTTCGCCGGCTGACGCCCCACACCTGCGCCGAGCCCCAGGAACTGCTGCGCCGCATCCGCCAGGCAAGGGCCGATGGCTACGCCTACGTGGAGCAGGAACTGGAGCGCGGCCTGTGCTCGGTGGCGGTACCGCTGCACAACCGCGCGGGAGCCGTGGTCGGAGCACTCAACGTGGGCATGGCCTACCGCGAGAACGCCCGCGGGCGTGCCCTGGCCGAGATCCTTCCCGGGTTGCGCAGCACTGCGGCCGAGATCGAGCGTCTTGCCGGAGCGGCACTGCCCGACAGTACCCGCTGAGCACGCGGGATCAGAGCTCCCAGCCTTCCCGTTGCAGTTCGGGTGCAAGGATGTCGATCAGCGGCGCGAGTTGCTCGCCGTAGGTGCGCCATCGACCCAGCGCACTGTCGTAGAGCGGGAGCCGCACCTGCTCGGAACTCGCCGTGCGCACGGCTCTTTCGGTCTCGTGGAACCTGAGGCAGCGCTCGTCCCACGGCAGCCCGCAGAACTCCAGCAGCCGTCGGGTCTGGGCCTCCTGGTCCCGCACCATGTCCTCGTAGCGGATCTCGAGGACCTGCCCCGGCAGAACCTCGCTCCAATGGGCCATCATGCGCCGGTACTCGAGGTAGAAATCAGCGAGCTCCTCGAGGTCGTAGGTGAAGCTCTGTCCCTGTGCAAAGTGCTGGCGATAGCAGCCAAGGCAACTGTCCAGCGGGTGGCGTCGGGCATCGATGATGCGGGCCTGCGGCAACATGAGGCGGATCAGGCCAACGGCGGCGAAATTGTTGGGCATCTTGTCGGTGAAGAAGGGTTTGCCGCTGCGGTGACGGCGCGTGCGCTCCAGGTAATCGCGGCCAAGCCCGGCAATCTCCGCATCCGAGAGCCGCGCCAGCGCCTGCGGGTAGCGCTGCTCCGGGTGCCGCCGCGTGATCTCCGAGATGGCGCGCGCGATGTCCGGCAGCTCGGCGGTGCCCTCGACCAGCGGGTGGCTCGCGAGGATCTGCTCGAGCAGCGTGGATCCGGAGCGCGGCAGCCCGACGATGAAGATCGGCACCGGCTCGTTCTCGCGCCCGGTGGCGCGGCGTGCGGCGAGGAAGTCCGGCGTGAACACCGCACGGATGCGCTCGTGTTGCGACTGCGTGTCTACCGGATCAAAGGCAACACGCATGCGCTGGGTGGAGTTCGCTTCCTCGTAGAGCGAGAACGCCTCTTCATGACGACCTTCGTCCTCGCGCGATTTGGCCAGCGCAAAGCGGAAGTGCACCAGCGCGTCCTCGTCCAGCGTCGCATCGGCGGCACAGCGCTCCATGGTCGCGATCTCTTCCTGCGTGAAGCGGAAGGTCTTCAGGTTCGCGAGACTCCAGTAGACCTCGCCGAATTCCGGACGCAGCTTCAGCGCCTCGCGGTAGGCATCGATGCCTTCCTGCTGCCGGCCAAGCGTCTTCAGCAAGTGGCCCAGACCGATCCATGCACCGGGATTGTCCGGACGCAGACGGATGGACTCGTGGTAGGCGGCCACCGATTCGTCATAGCGGCGCGTGAGCGCGAGCATGCTCGCGTGGAGGTATTGCGCCAGCGGGTTGCGCGGACTGCGCGTCACGACCTCGGATGTGGACTCCACCGCCTGCTCGACCTTGTCGCGCTGCTTCAGCACCCGCGCGAGATCCAGCCTCGCATCGTCGAAATCCGGGGCGAGCGAAATCACGCGCCGCAACAGGCGCTCGGCCTCGGCGGGGCGCTCGGCCTCATCGGCCACGCGGGCGAGCATGCGGAGCGCATTCACGTCGCGCGGGCGCGCCTCAATCACGCGCCGGAGCAGCGGCTCGCTCTCGCGCATGCGTCCGGCACGCTGCTCGGATGCGGCCTGCAACAGCAGCCTGCCCGCGGGCCCTTCGTCGAATTCCCGCCCGAGGAGTGCGTCCGCTTCTTCTCCCTTGCCCTGCGCGACCAGAGCCTGCGCCAGGCGCCGGCGGGTAGCGACCGAGCCGGGGTCCAGATCCACGGCCTTCTGCAGGCTCTCCACCGCCTCGTCCACACGGCGAAGCTGCAGCAAGGCACGCCCACGCTCCTCCCAGGCTCGCGGATGTCCCGGCGCGATCTCCACCGCAAGATGCAGCGAGTCCAGAGCCTCGGAGGGCTCGCGCAGGGCCACGAGGCTGGCTCCGAGGAGTGCAAGAAGATCAGGGTCCCGCGGTGCCACGCCGAGCGCCTCGCGGCACAGCACGGCGGCAGCGGCTGCATCGCCCTCGCGAAGGCGATCCAGAGCTGCGCGAAAGGCAGTGACGGCGGAATCCGGTGGCATGCGTGAGGTCCCTGCAAGACTCGCGGCATTCTAGCCAATTGCTTCCGCCGCGGGCGCTGCAGCCGCTAGCATGGCCACGTCCTTCCAACCGGACCGGGAGTCACCATGAGAGTCAGCGCCACCGCCCTCCTCGTCGCAGCACTGTGCAGCAGCACAGCGGCGTCCTCAGCATCTCTTCCCGCGGACACCGCCCTGAAAGCCCGCGCCATCCTCGAGAAAAGCATCGCCAGCCCGACGGTGGCCGGACGTGGCGAGGTGCCGGCTCTGGCGCAGTGGCTGGCGCTGCAGTTGCGCGAGGGAGGCTTCAAGGCGAGCGAGATCGAGATCATTCCCGTCGGCGAGACCGCGGCATTGCTCGCGCGCTATCCGGGAAAGGACCGCTCCCTCGCACCACTGGTTCTGTCGGTACACATGGACGTGGTGGAGGCGAAGCGCGAGGACTGGGTCCGTGACCCCTTCCGTCTCATCGAGGCCGAGGGATTCCTGTTCGGGCGCGGCGTCTCCGACAACAAATTCGACCTGTCGATGCTGGTCGCCTTGCTCGCGGAGCTGCGCGGAAGCGGCTATGTGCCCGACCGGGACATCGTGCTCGCGCTGAGCGGCGACGAGGAAAGCACGATGGAGAGCACACGCGTGCTCGCCGAACGCCTGCGCGGCGCCTGGCTGGTGATCAACGGCGACATGGGCGCAAACCCGATCGGGCCCGATGGCAAGGCACAGGCCGCAATCGTGCAGGCCGGCGAAAAAACCTACGCCACGTACCGGCTCACCGTGAGCAACCCGGGCGGTCACTCCAGCCTGCCGCGTGACGACAATGCCATCTACCAGCTCGCAGCCGCGCTAGGGCGCATCGGCGCGCACCGTTTCCCGGTCGCGATGAACGACATCACGAAGGCTTACCTTCAAGGCGTGGCGCCACGCGCGGAACCCGCGATGCGCGCGGCGTTGGAGCGCTTCACGACGGGCGCCACGGACGCCGCCACGCTCGCCACCGTGACCTCGAACACCGAGTACAACGCCATCCTGCGCACGACCTGCGTCGCCACGATGCTGGAAGGCGGCCATGCCGAGAACGCACTGCCGCAGCGCGCCAGCGCCACCGTGAACTGCCGCATCCTGCCGGGCACGGAACCGGAGACGGTGATGAGGGAACTCGAGCGCGTGGCCGCAGAACCGGCCCTGCGGATCGAAGCGACCGCACCGGTTTCGGGTTCGCCGGCCTCGCCCCTGCGCAAGGACGTGTTCGCCGCCATCCGCAAGGCCGTGGATCTGCAACACCCCGGCCTGCCCCTGCTGCCCTACATGTCGGCAGGCGCCACCGACAACAAGTACTACCGGGCCGCGGGCATCGACAGCTACTGCGTGGGGAGTTTCTTCATGCGCCCGGAGGACGACTTCTCGCACGGCCTGAACGAGCGTGTGCCTGCAGATGCGATTCCCGGTGCGCTGGCGTTCTGGGATGCGCTGCTGCGCGAGCTGACGCGCGGCTGAGGGCGCCGCCTAGCGCTCGATACGCTCTGGCGGCACGTAGTCGAAGATGAAATTGATCCTGGCCTCGGCGCCCTTGTTCATCACGCTGTGCGTGAGCAGGTTGTTGATCTCGTAGGCCTGCCCCAGCTCGAAGCGGTAGGGCCGGCCGTCGATCATGAAGCGCACCCGGCCGTTGGTGGTGATGGGCACATGTATCCGGTGTCCGAAGGCAAACGAGGGGTGGCTGTCTCGGTGCGGCGTAATCACCTCACCTGGCAGCAGCTTGGCCGCCATCGCACGGATGATGGTGCCGCCCGGAGGGTAGTGCCGCGCGAGAATGTCCTGCATGAGCGGCACGGCTGTGTCAGCGAGCAGGTCCCAGCCCGCCTCACGGCTCACGCTGATCGCGGGCCAGCCCGCCCCGTCGGTGAAGACCAGCACGACGGACTCCGTGCGCCGGTGCACGTCATAGTCTTTCTGGCGCCGCTGATCCTGCAGCCAGTCCCCGGCAGCAAGGCCGAGAATCGCCTGTCGCAGCGGCTCCACGTCCACTGCCCCGAGTTCGCGGATCGGAATGCCTATGTCCATGTGCGCCTCGCGCCCCTCGGTGCTGCCGGCAACTCAATCCAGCGTGCCGAACATCCTGTCGTAGAGCATGGTGATGGTCGCGTAATTGCCCATACCCATGTTGATGTGGTGCACGTGGTGCTTGTGTATGAGCCGGTTGATCGTCTTGAAGGGGAAGTTCGGGAGGTCGCATTTGGTGTGGTTGACGGTATTGAGCTCCACCCAGACCCAGAACAGCACACCGAGCGTGAAGGCGTTGTAATTGCCCAGCACCGCGACCATTCCCAGCACGGTGCCCAGGAACAGCGTCGTGCCCATCACTGTCTCCACCGGATGCACATAGGCCGAATCGATGTGGCTCGGGTCACGCGCCTGATGGTGCAGTGCATGGACTTTCAGCAGGATCGGGCCGTGGAACAGGAAGCGGTGCATCAGGTAATAGAAAAAGTCGTAGACCATCAGTACAGCCGCGATGTCGAGAACCGGCTTCCACAGAGGCACGGGCTGCAGGTTCACGAAAAAAGGCGCCACCACGAAGAAAAACAGTCCGTAGGCCACTGCGCCGATCAGCCGGTTCTGCTTCACGATGGGCGGGTACTTCGCCTTGGCGAGACGCTCCTCGTCTTCCTTGCGGTTCCATTCGCGCATGCGCGCCACGGCCGGAATGCTGAAAGCGATCTTGCGCCCCACGAAGGTGAGCGCCATCCAGGTGCCAAGCAATGCGACGCCTGCCTGCCAGTCATAGTTCATGTGCGTGACTCCTCCATCTGGCGCTGCAGCAGCAGGGCGAGTGCCCGTACTCCCTGCACGCCGAGTTGTTGCCTGAGACTGCGTGCCAGCCGGCCGAGTTCGTCCGGCGTGGCAAAAACTTCCTGCTCCAGCCCGAGCGCGGTGTAGAGCGCGGCCGAACGTGACTCGAGCGTAGCGAGACCGCGTACACCGAGAATCTCCCTGAAAACGGCGGAGAGATCGTCTACGGAGGCGATGGAATCCTCCCGCAGCCGGACACCCCGCGGTGTCAGTGCAAGCGTGGTCTGGCGCGCGTCGTCCGGATCCGGGTTGCGACAGATGTAACCCAGCGCCTCGAGATCCCGCGCTACCGCACCGATCGCCTGCTTGCTCACCTCCTGGATCCGCGCCATCACCTGCATGCGGCCACCTGCAGGACCGATCAGGGAGAGCACCTGTCCATGCGATATCTTGAGGCCCGGGTGTCCGCGGGCGCGGGTCCGGTCCATCAGGCTCTGCATCAGAAAGCGGCTGAGCGGCGCCATCATGACACCGAGCTCCGCACCCGCAGGAGGCGGGGCACCACCGGGATTGCAGGGCAAGCCCGTCACCAGCCGGCTAACCACGCGCAGGAAATCGTCGAAGGCATCCTTGCCGATCAGTCCCGCATAACCTTGTTGCAGGCAGCGGATGGCGGAATGGCCGTCGCTTTGCAGCGCAAGTCCGCGCTCGGTGAGCACGATGCGGCGCGCCCTGCGGTCATCCGGATCCGCCTCACGGCGCAGATAACCCGCACGCTCGATTTCGTCTGCAGACTGGTTGCACGCCTGCTTGCTGATGCCGAGCGATACGGCCATGTCGGTAAGGCGGGAACCCGAGTCGCCCAGCAGGGAAATATAGGGCTCGAAGCTCAAACGCAGCGAGGTGTAGCCCTGCTCCTGAAGCAGGCGCATCGACCCGGTTTGCAAATGACGCGCGATGCCGATCAGGTGCCGCGGCAGGTTGCTGCTGTAGCGGCTCCAGAGTTGCTGTTGGCGATCGGAATGCGGGGCGCTTCGGCTCATCGTCGCGATAGTAAATACCCATTGACCAATTGGCAACGCGCACCGACCAACACGGGCCTCAGCGCGCGGGCCTCAGGTTCACCAGCACGATCCCGCAGACAACCAGCACGGCTGCAAGCAGGAAGCGGGCGCCCGGTGCCTCGCCCATCAGAAGAACGCCGAAACCCACGCCGAACAGCGGTGTCAGGAACGAGAACACCATCAGACGACCGGCCTGATACCGCCCCAGCAACCAGAACCACGCGAGATAACTGGCGAACGCGACGATCACGACCTGAAAAGCCAGCGACAGCAGGACCTTCGGCGCCGGATCGAAGAGCCCGCGCTCACCGAGCGCCGCCGCCATGCCGAGCATCATCACGCCCGAGACCGCGAGCTGGTAGAACAGCACCTTCGTAGCCGTGATCCGCGCGAGCACCGTGGCACGGATGAGAACCGTGGTGGAGGCCCAAAGGAAGGCCGCCATCAGGCCGAAAGCATCGCCGGTCCAGTTGCCTCCCGCCCCATGGTCGGCGAAGGCAAGCACGATACCCCCGAAGGCCAGCGCGATGCCCGCCGCCTGCGCAAGCCCCATGCGCTCGCCCGGCACCAGCAGATGCAGGCCGAGCGCCGTGAAACACGGCGCGGTGTACATGAAGACCACCAGCCGCGACACCGGCGTGCGCTCTGCAGCAGCGAAGATCAGGGCGAACTCCAGCCCGAAGAGCACTCCCGACAGGAGACCCGGAACGAGCGAGCCGTCACGTCCGAAAAGCGGAATGCGGCGCGCCCCCGCCCAGCCCACCAACAAGAGCGCCGCGAGCGCCGAACGCATACCGCCCTGGAAAACAGGAGACATGCCCACCACGCCGATCTTGATCGCCACCTGCTGCAGCCCCCACAGGGCGCAGAGCAGGACCATCACGCCAAAGGCGAAGGGGCCCGGCGGGGCTCGGGTATCCACTGCAGCGCGCGGATCAGGCTACGTGGAACTGCGCGGCCCAGCGGCGGAAGCGCGCCACCGGACCATCACCGTCGCAGAGCTGCGGGTGCTCGAGATAGATCTTGTTCTCCCAGATCGGGATGTCGTCCGTGAGCTGGCGGTTCACTTCCTTCACGAAGGCCTGGCCGATGCGGTCGATGCGCGGATCACGCGCGGGGTTGCGATACCAGATGTGGTTGTGCTGCTCGGAGACGTCCGACTCTATGGGCACGTTGGTGGTAACCATGCACATCTCGGCAAGCGTGCGGTAGCGGACGATCGCATAACCGAATCCGTAGGCATCGGTGCCAAGCGTGCCCTGGACCGGCCCCTGGGAGCCAGGGAACTCCTGCGTGCTGCGCATCGTGAGCGTGGTGCCTTCGAGCAGGAACTCGTCGTATTCGGCCGGCCCGGGATGGTGGTGGATGGTCTGGAAGTGCGCGGCATCCGCGGTGTTCTCGGCCATTTCCTGCAGGCAGGTGCTGATGCGATGCCCCTGACTGAAGGGACCCACCCACTCGGGGTCGCTCGCCTCGGGCACCTCGGGAAGCGCATAACGCGGCGCGATGCCATCGGGGTGGTACCAGGCCATCAACACACCGTGGCGCTCCTGCACCGGGTAGGTGGGAAGACAGGCTTTCTCGTTGAGGCGTTTCGCGTAGTCGATCTCCGCGACCCGACCCTCTGCATTGAAGCGCCAGTGGTGGAACGGGCACTCGACCAGATTGCCCTTCACACGCCCGCCCACGCCGATATTCGCGCCGAGGTGGGGGCAATAGGCGCTCTGCAGATGAGCCACGCCATCCTCTCCGCGCCAGAGGATCAGATCCCTGCCGAAGCAGCGCAGCGGCTTCAGCGCGCCGGGCGCAAGATCCGCGGCGTATCCCGCATGAAACCAGCCCCAGGGCACAGGAAAGGAATAACGGCTCACGGGATGTCTCCTTGTCTCAACTGCGCGGGCGGAACACCGGCGCCATGAAAGCCGCATGTCCCCGCGGATGCAACTCGCGGAAGCACAGCTCGAGCGGCATGCCGCAGCGCAGGGCATTGAAGTCGCACTCGACGATCTGCGTCACCAGACGCACGCCGGGCACGGCATCGAGTTCCACCAGCCCGGGTGCATAGATCGGTTCGAAGAGCGGATTGATCGGGCCGCGCACCACGCTGAACGCGTAGAGGCTCGCATCGCCTGCCACCTCTCTCCAGTCGTAGGCCGTGCCGTCTTCACGCGGATACCAGCATGCTTTGCCGGTGGCAGGATCGAACGGCAATACGAGCCGCTGCTCACGCGCAGCCGCCCAGAACGGAGCCGTGATCGCATTGGCCGACGCGGGACCGAAATCAGCCATCTCAGGCCCTCCTCAGGATGAGCGTTGCAGCTTCATCAGCGGTGAATCCACCGTAGATGCCGACGCGCGCGTCCTGCACCTGGTTGGCCGCCTCGCCCCGCAACTGACGCACCAGCTCCACCACGTGGGCGATGCCGAGCACGTAGGCGTGCGACATCAGGCCGCCGTGCGTGTTGCAGGGAATGCCGCCCTGGCTTCGCGGACGATCGAAGTGAAGTCGCTTGTTCTGCACGAAGGCACCGCCCTCCCCCTTCGCGCAGAAACCCAGGTCCTCGATCATCATCAGTGCCGTGATCGAGAAGCAGTCGTAGAGTTCAAGCACATCGATGTCGCGGGCGCTCATATCGGCCATGGCGTAGGCCCAGGGCGCGGCGAAGGTCTGCGGCGTCGCGCTCATCACGCCCTGCTGGCTGATGTAGGGCGCATTGGCAATGATGCCGTGGCCGAGGCCCGCAAGCTCCACCACCGGATGCGGCATGTCGCGCGCCAGCTCCGGGGCACTCATCACCCAGGCGGCGGCGCCGTCCGAGATCAGGCAGCAGTCTTCCACGCGCAGCGGATCCGTCAGCATGGGCTTGGCGAGGTATTGCTCGAGCGACAGCGTCTTGTGACGCATCACAGCGCCCGGATGGCCATTGGCGTGACGACGGAAGGCCACGGCGAGTTCGCCCAGCTGTTCTTGCGTGGTGCCGTACTCGTACATGTGCCGGCTCGCCTGCGTGGCCATGTAGACGGGCTGCGGATACCAGCCATAGGGCAGCTCGTAGAAGGCTTTCATCGCCTCGCCGGCATGCCAGTCACCGGGCGTGCCGGTACCCGCGGCGCGACGGCTCGCCCAGTCCACCGAGAAGACGTTCACGATGTGGCGCGCCTTGCGCGAGCGCAGCGCCTCCGCGGCGTACTGCGTGCAGGTGGCGGCCCACACCATGCCGCCGCCTCGCTCGCTCAGCCACATCTCGTGCGAGGTGCCGAAGTGACGGTGGAAATCCTCCACGCGGATCTGGTCTGCCACATGTGGCGTGTACATCAGGCCGTCGATGTCGGAGGGCTTCAGGCCCGCATCGGCGATGGCATTGCCGATGGCCTCGAGCGCCATGTCCACGGCCGCGCGCCCGGACGGGCCGCTGAACGCCGACTCACCGACGCCGGTGATGGCGAGATCCCCGCTGATGTCCGCAATCCCGGCCGAGCGGCCCCAGTCGAAGCGCCCGGCGCGCTGCTGCAGTTGTTCAATGCTCTGTCTGGCTGGCATGGACGGATTCCCCCCTTGCGGGGATCATCGCGGCCAGACCAATTGCAGTAAACGGTTTTGATGCGGAAACTGGGCCGCGTGAACTGATGGCAATCTCCCCGCCCCCGGCAACCCGGCAACCCGGCAACCCGGCAACCCGGCAACCCGGCATCAATACATACCCCTGACGGGCCGGGGCGCACGCACCGCAGCTTGAGGCATCAAAAGACCATGCATGTACTGATCACCGGCGCGAGCGGGCTCGTTGGCGCGCATGCAGCGGGCGCGATCCTTCGGGACGGCAGCCACACCGTGCGCGTGCTTGCCCGGGATCCGCAGCGCGTGCTTTCGGCCATCGCCCCCTTGGGTGTCGAGTGCAACAGCATCGAGATCGCCACAGGGGACGTCACGGATGCGGCGCAGGTGGCCGAGGCCATGCGCGGGGTCGATGCCGTGATCCACGCCGCGGGCCTGTTTTCGCACGATCCTGCCGACACCGCGAAGATGCAGCTCAGCAATGTGCTTGGTACGCGTTGCGTGCTGGGAGCCGCCGTCGCTGCCGGCGCCGACCCGATCATCCATGTGTCGAGCTATCTCGCCTTGTTCCCGCCCCGCGGGGCCGTGCAGCGCGCCTCGGATCCCGTCACTGCCCCGCGCAGCGTCTACGCCCGCACCAAGGCCGAGGCGGAAAGCATCGCCCGCGAACTGCAGGAGAGCGGCGCGCCCGTCGTGACCGTGTACCCGGGCGCGATCCACGGCCCCGACGACCCCAGCTTCGGCGCGAGTCCCGCCTATCTGGCAGAGTCGCTGCGCAAGCGGAGCATGCTGGTGAACCGCGGCGGGCGCGGCTACAACGATGTGCGCGACCTTGCCCGGCTTCTGCTGCTCCTGCTGTCTCCGGGGCTTGGTCCGCGCAGGATGATGTGCGGCGGGCTCTACACAAGCGACAGCGATATCCACGCCCTGCTGTGCCAGCTGACGGGCAATGCGATCAGCGCGGTACGCCTGCCGGGCTGGTTGCTGAGGGCGATGGGCCGGACGGGAGACATCGCTGCAGCGCTGACGGGAGGCACCGCGGCGCTCAGCTACGAGGCCGCATGCGTGCTCACACGCAGCGTGCCCTGCGACGACACCGCCGCACTGGCATTGCTTGGCCGGCCCTGGATGCCCATCGGGCAATCCCTGTGCGATCTGCTGGTCTGGATGCGTCGTGCCGGCCACCTCTCGGCAGAAGATGCGGGCCCCGCCATCTGCGCACTGGCGGCAGAAAACCGCACGGACGGACGATGAATCATCCCGCCGCTTCAGGCCGCCAGCGTCTCCGGATGACGGCCCTGCTGCTTGCAGGCGCGCTGCTCTGCGCTGCCTGCCCGGATAGCAAGGCGCCCGGCTCCGACATCAGCGCTGCGGTCAAAGAGCGCCGCGACAACTTCCGCCGCATGGGCGATGCGTACAAGGCCATCAAGGAAAGCATCGAGAGCGGCAAGCCCGACGCGGCGCTGGTCGTACGCAGCGCGAGGCTGATCCGCGACACCGGAGCGGGTCAGCCGGCGCTCTTCACCCCGGGCAGCGGAGCCGGTTCGGGTGCGAAAACCCGGGCGCGCGATGCGGTATGGACGGAGGCAGCGTTGTTCGCGCGCCGGCAGGACGAATTCCTTGCCACAAGCGACGCGCTGATCGCCGCCGCGCCCGCCGACATGAGCGAGGGCTACGAGGCGCTGACGCAGGCCTGCCTGGCGTGCCACGAGCATTTCCGCGAGCGCCGCTGAACAACTGCCTACACGTAACGCACCGCACCACCGTCGATGCGGATGTTCTGGGCATTGATGAACCCCGCCCGCTCACCGCACAGGAAACACACCAGTTCTGCCACGTCTTCACGCGTGGCGATACGGCCGCAGGGATTGGGGAAATCCGTCGCCACGATGTGCTTTTCGATGCTGTTCCAGTCCTCGGGCAGTCCGCGGGCGCGAGCCCTGCGCCGGTAGGCCTCCTCCACCTGCTCGGTACGGATGTAACCGGGGGCGACGGTGTTCACCGTGATCCCCGTAGCTGCCAGTTCCTGCGCGAGGCTCACCGTGATGTTGGCGAGAGCACCCTTGGCTGCGTAATAGGCAGGCCGCTCAGCCACCGGTTGGTGCGAACCGATGGTGCCCAGATTCACCACCCGGCCCCAGCCCTTGCGCTTCATCGCGGGCACGCAGCCCTGGATCATGCGCACCGCGGAAAGCAGATTGATCTGGTACATCTCGAGCCACTTCGCCGTGTCGCTGTGCTCCCAGCCGTGCGCATCCGTGGTGCCGTAGTTGTTCACGAGGATGTCCACCTCGAGCCCCAAGGCCGCGATCTGCGCCAGTACCTGCGTGCAACCCTCTTCGGTGGCGACGTCGCCGTGCACGGCCAACCCCGCGGGAGCCGCCGAGTTCCCATGACGGATCACCGTAGCGCCCTCCGACGCCAGGGTTGCCGCGATGATCTCGCCGGTACGCCTGTCACTGCCCGTGACCAGCGCGGTCCTTCCCTTCAGCCCCATATCCATGAAACATTCCCCCGTCGTCGTGGCGCGGCCAGATAGTGCGCGGTATGCAAGGCGCGAACAGCGCAAGCACTGTCCCCGGCACCCACGCGATTATTCCATTCATCCGTCCGGAGAACCCAGCATGAGCGAGAGCCTGCGCGACAAGGGCATCGAGATGTTCAACACCGTCTACTGCGGAGACCTCCCGCAGCCACCGCCCCCGGGGCAGGACAAGTTCTTCGATTTCATGCTGGAGGGGGTCTTCGGCAAGCTCTGGGCCGATACCACGCTGTCCATGCGGGACCGCCGGCTCGTGCTGCTCGGCGCCATTGCCGCGCAAGGCGAGGACATGACCTGGACCATACAGGCGCGCTCGGCGATGAAGCGCGGCGAGCTGAACCAGCAGGAACTGGAGGAGATCATCATTTTCCTCACGCAGTACGTGGGCTACCCGCGCGCATCCAAAATGCGCATGGCGCTGATCGGCCTGCTGGCGCAGCAAGCACAACAGAAGTCCACCTGAGGCGGCGCCGGACATGGATCAGCCGACACACTGGCAGCGCATCGAACTCACAGCCTTCGGCGGCCCCGGGATGCTGCGCGTGGTGGAAGAGACCACGCTGCCGCAGCCCGGCCCCGGACAGATCCGCGTGCGGGTGCTGGCTGCAGGCACGGGCTTCACCGACACCATCATCCGGCTGGGGCAGTATCCGGGCGTGAAGCAGAAACCGCCCTTCACGCCGGGCTATGACTGGTTCGGTGTGGTGGATGCACTGGGCACGGGTGTAACGGGCCTCGCCTTGGGCGATGCCGTGGCCGACATGCCGGTGATCGGCGGTTACACGCAATACCTTTGCGTCGACGCCGCGCGCGTGCAGCGCTGCCCGGCAGGGCTGGACCCTGCCGAGGCGGTGAGCATGATTCTTTCCTACACCACTGCCTGGCAGATGCTGAAACGTGAGTGCCGGCTCCAGCGCGGCGACTGGATCCTGGTGCACGCCGCGGGCGGCGCCGTAGGAAGCGCGCTGCTCGATCTGGCGAAACACCTGGGGCTTCGCGTGATCGGTACGGCCTCTGCGGCAAAGCACCCCTTGCTCAAACGCTACGGCGCCGAGCCCATCGACTATCGCTCGGAGGATTTCGTCTCGCGCACGCTGCAGATATCCGGCGGCGGCGTGAAGGCCGTCTTCGACACCATCGGCGGTGCCAACTGGAGCCGCTCCTACCGCTGCCTTGCGCGCGGCGGAACGCTGGTCGGCTTCGGCGCGCTGCAGGCGAAGGACGGCACGGAGAGCATTCCCTCGCTCCTGTGGGGCTTCGCGAAACTGCTCGCGCTGTGGAAGCTGCTGCCCGACGGCAAGCACAGCTGCTTCTACAACATCCAGACGCGTCGCGAGGCCAAGCCCGCTGAATTCCATGAGGATCTGGGAGACCTCATGCAGATGCTCGCAGCAGACCAACTCCGCCCGGCCGTGGCAGAGCGCGTGCCGCTGGCGCAGGCGGCCGAGGTGCACCGTCGCATCGATGCCGCCGGGATAGCCGGGAAGGTTGTGCTGATCTGCGAGTGAACCCCGCACCCGGGTGCTGCCGCAAAACGCGCGGTGACGCCCGGGACACACTCAGCCCCCCACGCCACCCACGCTGCGCTCGACGAAGGCCACTACCGACTCCTTGCTGAAACCCCAGACCTCGCCCGAAATCATGCGACTGGAACGAATCAGGTCAGCAAGCGGCACAGCGCCGCCACCGCCACTCGATGCCCCATAGACCTGCTTGACGGTGCTGGCCGCCGCCGCGCGCCAATCCAGCGGGACATAGCTGCGCTGGCTGTTGTGCCGATCGGCATAGGTGGTGTCGACGGGCACGAACGTCGGCTTCGGTTGGTAGTTCTTTTCACTTGAAAAGGAGTTGGCCTGGTACAGGCCAGTAAAACCCCGACGGATGTCTTCGTCACTGCGCACCGTGATGGAAGCAGCTGCAGCCGCAACAGCGACGATGGGCAACGCAAGAAAACCAAGCGGGATAACCGCCAGTGCGGCCGCGCTGAGACCCGCAACTGCGCCAACTTCTTTCAGTCGATCAGAACTTCGGGGAGTGAAAACACTATTCAACGCCGGGGCGCTCTTGCCCAAAACAGCCAGACCGAGACCGGTCGTGGATATCGCGTCAAGGCCTAGCCGCTTCCGCCGACCCGATGAGCTGTTCCCTCTACCGGCGCTGGCAGAAAACTGCCCCTGATCCTGCCTTTGCACGCCGGGCGCGAAGTTGATTCCGAAGTTGAAAACTGAGTCGAGATTATCGACGACGAGCGCCCCATACCTGACAGCCTTACCAGAGCCTTCATTGGCCGCCGCCTTGCCTAAGCGCTCAAGCGGGTCGAAGACTTTGCCCAGCCCACGCTCAAGCGAATCGACTGCTTTGGCAGACCTGCTCAGAGGCTTCCGAACGTCGTCGGCGATTCCCCCTGTGGGGAGGATATCGGCACCGAACGCCACATCCAGAGCGTTCTGGAACCCGCCATCCGACGCCATGACTGAATCAGAGGAGATTACATCGTCTATACCAGCCGAAGAACCTGACGCTCTACGGACACTGCTCGAAAGGTCATCTGACAACTCCGTGAGATCATCCACTTTCCCTGCAATCTTCTTGGCATTGAGAGCAACCTCGTCGGCCTCACCGGCCACCGCCTTCGCTGAGCCCACCACATCACCCAATGCACCCAAAAGCCCACCACCAAACGCAACAGCAAGCATGTTCGGGTTGACGATACGGCCGTCGTTCTGGATTGCCTGATTGGCTGCCTCGCCGGCGACTTCCAGCGCGGTTTGCGCCACAACGTTAGCCAACTTGAGAAGGGAGGTCGCCTTGCCGGCAACGGCAACCGCCTGACCGATGCCGGCAGCAATACCGCCAATAGCACCGGCGACCACATCCGCCGCAACGGCCTTCCAGTCGAACTCTTTCTGCAATTCGAAGCCGACCAGAATTCCCTGCGTAATGGCCGAAGCAGCAAAGGCGATGGCTGCCGCCACAACTGTGGTTGCTACAACCGCTCCGATAACCGCTCCCGCAGTCAAAGCCGTGCCCGCTGCAGCGACCGGAGCGAGTGCGCCCGCCGAAACAACCGTAAGAAGAGCCGCGGCAATTGCCACGACCACAATCAGGATGATGGCAAACGCCAGTTTGACCTTGGCGCAAGGATCCGGCGCCGGCTGGGGAATGGCAGGAAGTTTTGAGCCGATCAACGTGCTCTCGTTGTAGAGCGCATGGGTACGGCTTGTGCGGTACGCGTCCTGCGCAGTGACCGGAATCACCAGACGTGAACCTGCTTTCAGCGCAGATGTGCCGCCAAGGCCGTTGGCCTCGGCAATCGCGAACCAGAGCTCTGGCGATCCGTAGTACTGCCCCGCAATGGACTCCAGCGTATCCCCGGCCTGCACCGTGTGCTGGGAGATCGACGGACCATCCGGGAACGCGGGATCGAAATTCAAGCCTGTGCCGATGGTGTTGTGCTCGACCGCATAGTCGCCGTTGGCGGACTGCAGGGGGCGCCCGTCACCGTCCAGATCCGGAGTACGCAAACCAGAGGTAAGCAGCATCTTTGCCGTCTCGGCGACTGCCCCGACCACACCGGTCGCGATATTCACCGTTCCATCAATAATGAAATTACCTACGTAGGGACCCTGTTGGTCTGCATAGTCGCCGACCGGATTCCCCAATGCGTAGAGATAGAAATATCGCTTTACGGTGATATAGCCCGCTGTCCCGTTGTCAGGGCGGGTTTCGTACCTGAGTAGCAGATGGCCCTCGTTGTCGTAGGAGTAGCTGATGTCACGACCGAACTCCAGCGGGTCGCTGCTACCACGACTGTTCACAAGGAGACGGCCGTTTGAATCGTAGATATAGGACGCGGTTGCGCTTCCCGTCGGCGCCGCGACGGACGTTGCGCGATTCTTGCCGTAGAAATCGTAGAAATAGCCGTAGGTGGTAATACTCCCGTCAGTGGTTATCCGCGTTTGCGAAACACGGCCGGACCGGTCGGCAGTGGTTTCGGTGGTCTGAACCGTATGTGACTGCGTGCACTTGACGGTTTTATAGACCCGGTAACTGGCGTCGTAGGAGTTAGTCTCGGTATCCCACTGGTACCACGTGTTGGTCTGATACTTCAGCCCCGGCCCCCAGTAAAAATGCTCGCGCTGCGTGATATTGCCAGCCTTGTCGTAGACCCAGAGCGATTGGGAAATTTGCCACAGCGTGCTGTAGCCCGTGCCATAGCCCTGTGCCGCTGCTTGCGCGCCGGTCAGCGTGGGGTACTGGTTCCAGGAACCGTCTGCGACTGAACTCGGCGGCTTCGATTTGAACAGACGGGTAAACGTTACCGCACCATTCTTGTTGTAAGAGTAGAACCGCACATAGCCGCTCTCCGTCACCTCTTCCTTGAAGCGGTTGCCTGCATAGTCGTAAGAGAAATTGAATGTGATGTCGTCTGTGGTGTCTTGCGTTGCCTTCCAGGCATCGTCATTTTTCAGCTTCGTCAGTCGATTGGCTGCGTCATATTCGTACGTTGTTACTTTTTTCCCGGCAGCGCTTGTCTGAGTGATTTGCTTGAGGTTTCCGTCCTTGTAATAGAAGTATTCCGCAGAAATGGAAATATCTTGTGTGCCTGCCTTTACTGAGGGGAAATGCGTCCAGGACTTGAGGACTCCGTTCGCGTAGTAGCTGTAATTGACGGCTCGCTCGAGCAACCAACCCCTATCCCAGGATTTGTAGTTGAAGCGCTCGTACACACGGTTGCCGGCCACGTCATATCTGTACTCCGTATACGACTCGTTTCTCCCCTGTAGCATCCGGGTGATGGCGCTGTGGTATCCGGTGTCATCAATGCGGATGACACGTCCGGCGTTGTCGTAAGCGGTCTTGATATCCTTGCCCCTGATCACCGTTTTTTTGCCGGTAGCGGGGATGTTTCCGTCGTAGTGCGCAGGCCCGGTCTCCGACACACGGCGCCCGAATTTGTCATATCCGTAAACGGTGATGGTCTCGACGGGCACACTGCCGCTGGCGGTATTCACCAGGCGCTTCTGACTGCCAAGGAATACGTCGACGCCACCGGTACCGGCACTCGAGAACGGGATCGCCGCTCCGCCGACCGTCGCCGACAGCGTGAATGTGCCGGTCGCACTCACACTTTTCACGAAATAAGACTGTCCAGCCACGAGACCCGTCGGCAGCGTGCCCACCCCGCTGTCCGGTGTTCCGCCCAGACTTCTGAAAAAAAGCTCCTGCCCGACGTCGAAAACGGGACGCACGGAGAAGGTGCCGCTACCGACAGACGCGGATGTCAGCAAGGCCCCACCGGGCGTCTCGGAAATTCGGAAGCTGTCATAACGGCCATCGGAGCTATTGAAGATGTTCGCAACGTAATACGTTCTCCCCGCCACGATACCCGTTGGCAAGGTCCCGCCGCTGCTCACGCTGAATGTCACTTTCTGACCCTCGGTCAGCCCGTGTGAGGACACATTCCAACTCAGGAAACCGCCAAAACCCGGCTGAGCCGCATCAGTGATGGATGCCGTCGTGGTCTTGGAGCAGTTGAGCTCCAGAAGACCGTTCACGCCGCTGGCCGTCGCGTTTTCCGTGACCGGCACGATCTGGCTGGAGGTGTAGAAGTCATTGCCAAGCACCAGCGGCACGCTCACGCTCAGCAGGCGCCCGAAGGGGCCGTACTCGAAACACTGCGTTCGCCCTTCGGCATCGGTGACCGTGGACTTGTTGCCGTAGGTGTCGTATCGGGTCTGCTGCACTATCGCGCTGCAAACCAGAAAAATCCCAGAGCCTTGGCCATTGGCTCCGAAGCTGATCTCCGACCCATCGGGCGAAGCGGAGATCGTAAAGGTGTTGGTCGTGACGGTCTTGATGTAATAGGCCTTACCGGCCACAAGCCCCGCGGGCAGAGTGCCTGCCGTCGAGAACGAAATCAGCTGCCCTGTCTTAAACCCGTGCCCGGTCCTGGTTAACGTCAGAACGGTGGTGGCGCTCGTCTTTGTGTTGGCGGTTACGGCCGGCCACGTCGCGGGTAGCTTGTCGAAACTGTACTCGGCGATAACGCGCCCTTGTTTGTCGTAGTCACGCCCGAAGAAGTTGCCGTTGGCGTCTTTGATAACGATCTGGTTGTCGCGGTGGTCGCACCGGTATTGCGTGGTGTTTCCCTCGCCATCGGTGGAGGTCACCATCCGGCCGCGCTGGTCGTAGGTGCTCGCTGAGGAGGTTGGCGTAACGGTGAGGGTGGCGGTAGGGTACGCAGCCCCGAGGGACAGCGCGGCCCCGCCGGGCGTCAGCGCAAGAGAGAACCGGTCCTTGTCTGCAACCCTGACAACATAGTAGGTCGTCCCCGCTACGAGATTTGCTGGCAGAGTCCCGGAGCTGCTCGCGCCGAATATCACCGCCTGCCCTTCGGACAGACCGTGATTCAAAAAGTAGAGAGTCAAGGAGTCTGACCACACACCGACTCTGCTTGAGCCCTTGGCGGTGCCGGTGCGACGACCGAAGGCATCGTAGCCGTAGCTCTCGGTCGTGGTGCTTTCGAGGCCCAGGAAGTAGCTGCTGATCAGGCGGTTCGCATTCCCACCTGAATAGGCATACACGAAGACACGGGTGTGCCCCTCACCATCAATCGTCTGGATACGATTGCCCAGACGGTCGTAGCTGTGAACGGTGATGGCGCCGAGGGCATCGGTTTCGCTGACCAGATTTCCCGCACCGTCACGGACGAACAGTCGGGCTTGGGACGCGAGGTTACCCGGATCCCGGATGCTGCACTCGCGCCCGGCATAGTCATAGCCCCATACGGTGAGTGCCCCTTTGGCCCCCCCTCCAAGGACCGCAGCAAAAGGACCCAACTCCTCGGTTTTGCGCCCGAGTTTGTCAAAGCGGGCATAGCTTGTGATCGGGGAGGCATTTGTTCGGTCCAGGCCCCTCAGCGTTGTGACCACGGCGTTGCCGAGTCTGTCCACCGCGAATTCACGCCACAAGCCCTCTTCCTCGTTGGAGGCTGTCTTCATCCCCATATCGTTGTATTCGGTCTCGATGAAGTACCTCGCCTGCTTGCGCGGGACCCCTAGCCGGGCGAGCACTGTGACTGTGACTTGCAAGTTCGGATTCCGCGTTTTGGAGCATTTCAGCTCTCTCGACCAGGACAACTTGCCAGTCTGGAGATTCATCACCATGACGCGGAAATAAAACGTGCTGCCGTCCGGCAGAGTGTTGATCGGGATGCTGCCCGATGTTGCTGTTCCAGCGGGGGTTGCGGAAGCGTAGGAACCCTTGTCGCCGGGATTCAGCATGGATTCAACGTTGAAGGACTCCAGTTGCGAAGTGGCCCCCCATACGATCCAGGATCTGAGATCACCCGATGTCTGGCTTGCCGGATAAGTCCATGAGACATTCGCCGCGATCCCGGAACTGTAGCCGGCAATATCAAGGTTGGAGGGATAGGGCAGCGGATAGCCAGCGTCCTCCATGTAGGAGCGCACAACCTGACCACGCACGTTGTATTCCTGGAACGCGGCGGTTCCTGTCGGCGAGATGGTGCGGATGACGCGCCCCTTCGCATCGAACTCCACTCTGGTCCAGTCAAACTCCCCAGTGGACGGATCGAATTTCTTGATCGAGGTCCTGTTGCCCGAGGGCCCGTAGCGATACTCGACCTGTAAATCGTCAGCCACACCCTCGCCCATGAGGTCGGTTTCAGTGACGAGTTTGTTGAGCGCGTTGTATGCGTAGCTGCGCTTTTCGGAAGGTGACGCGGAACCGCCGACCGACGATAGCAGGGCCGCAGGCGTCGCACCCGGCAGGGATTGCGATTCCGGCACCCGTGTCGAGTAACGGGCCTGTGCAATGAGGTTGCCATTGAGGTCGTAGTCGAAGGTCGACAGCACCCGGTTGTTATCCACCACTGCGCTCAGGCGGTTCAACACGTCGTAGTAGTAGTACTCGGTTTGCGCCTCTGCCGTGCCGTCGCCAAGCGTCTTGGATACGAGGTTGTTCGCCGCATCGAAGACATAGCGAGTTTCAGGTCGCGTGGAACCAGAAGAGGTTGACACCGCAGGAGAAATCTCCCGGATGACATTGCCTCTTTGATCGTAAAAACGCTCCACGATTGCCGAGGCCTGTTGTGAACCGGGACCAACCTCTGCAGGTGCCGTTGGCTTGGTCGTTGGCGAGAGGGTCGCTGTGATGGCCGTGGTGTACTTGATCTGTTTGACCAGATGGTCCTGGGAGTCGAAGCCTGTCGCGACAAGGAATCCCGCCGCATCAACCAGCATGATCTGACGCCCGCGCAGGTCGTACCATGCAGTGGTTATACCGCCATCTGCGGCCACGGACTGAATCAGATTGCCCCAGGCGTCGAAGCGTGACGTCTCGACCAGCGCGACAGTGCTGGTAGTAATGGCTGGGGGAGAGTCGCTGCTCAGGGCAGCGCCGATGGTCGCCACCTCGACGGGCGGGAAGACCGTCTCCCAGGCACGCCCCATGAGATCGAACTTCGTCGTGGTCGTGATCCTTAGCGTGGAAACTTCGCTCTCCGGAATCCCGAATGCACTGGCAATGTCTGCCGAAGAGGGCCTTAGGCCCGCTTGCAGGCGCTGGGGCAAGCGCACACGATCCCTGTAAATGACGACCTGTTCGGCCTCGCCAAAAGCGTTGACGACCAAGGTGCGCAACACATTGTCTCCGTCCAATGTCGCAACGAGGCGTCCATCGTTGTCGTACCAGTTCAGCGTGACGAAATCTCTTTCGTCGGTGCGGCTGATCAAGTTCCCGAGCTTGTCGTAGCTGTTCCTGATGGCACCTTGGGTGGTCGCTGTTCCTCTGCCCAAAGCATAGGTTTCAGTGGCCGGGCCGGTCTCCGTCAACAGACGGTTGTTCCTGTCGTAGGTGTTGGTGCGTATCGCGTTGAGCGCGTCATTGACCTGTACGAGGTTGCCCACGCTGTCGTAGGTGTATGTGATTCTTCCACCCAGAGCGTCGGTGACGGTCTTGACGCGATTGTTCTTGTCATAGGTGGTGCTGGTAGCGCGACTGATGTCGCCCGCGGTCTTGGCGACGACGTTGCCAGCCTTGTCGTACCCCAGGGCCTGGACGAAGCCCCCTATCGATTCGCTCACCAGGCGGTTGGCGTTGTCGTAAGTGAAGAGCGTGACGCGGTCCGCGTCGTAGCCACCCGTGGCGAGCAGGTTCGGGTCTTTGATGATCGCACTCAGCTTGTTGTTGGCCGAGTCGTAGGTGTAGGTCTCGGTGACCCCGTCGACGTTGGTGAACGTCGTCAGGCGACCCGAGGCATCCCACTCCCATGTGAGACGACGATTCTTGAGGTCCTCGGTGCGGGCGAGGTACTGCGTGTCGGTACTGGCGCTGTCGACCTGTTCGATCAACATCCCGCAGGAGTCGTAGGTGTAGCTCGCCCTGCTGCCGTCTGCAGCGGTCTTGCTGATGCGCTTGTTGTCTGCGTTGAATTGCTGCGTCTCTATGCGGTCGTTTGCATCTGCAGCGTTGGTTGGCAACAAGAATGGAGCGGTTTCGCTCGGCGATCCGGTGACTCTCTTGTAGTAGGACCGGGTCTCTGTGATGTTGCCGGCGGAATCGCGCGTGAAACCCGTGAGCGAGCCCCCAGCGCTCAACTGCCACTGCAGGCGGTTGTGCTCGTCATACCAGAATCGCGTGATGCCACCCTCGGCGTCCGTGATCTTCGTCATGTTGCCTCGCGCGTCGTAGGCATAGGCGGTGACGAAGTCCATTGCGTCGGTTTTCTGTACCAACCGGCCCATACGGTCGTATGCGTAGGTGACCGTGCGCGCATCGGCTGTGCCGAAAGCGCGTGTCTCGGTCAGAATGTTGCCGAACGCATCGTAGGTGCGATTCGTAACCACGTTCTCTGCGTCGGTTTCGGTCGTGACGCGGTTAGCGCGGTCGTAGCCGAAGCGGACGACAGACCACACGCCTGAGAGCCCGGCGCCCGACTGCAGGGTCTGCTCTTCTTTGACGCGCCCGAGCACATCACGCACGATCCCTTCAACGCCGCCGGCAAGGCTCGTAGTGCGGATCAGCGCGCCGGTCCTGTCGTATGCATAGTCGGCACCCGACACACGCTCCGCATCTGTGCTGACAGCGCCCCTGGATGCGTCGGTGTTTTTGAGACCTACCCGCATACTGGTCCGGTTGCCGAGGCAGTCGTAGGTGTTGACGACCTTGTTGCCTTGGCCGTCGATGGTCTCGATCAGGTTGTCTGCTCTGTCGTAATAGAACCGCGTGGATTGCGGGTCTGCACGCAGAGCCTTTCGGGCATCGTAGCCGGCGGCACCAACAGCGGTTTTGTAGAGGCCCGTGGTGATGCTCGTCTGGTTCCCGAAAGCGTCGTAGGTGAATTCGGTAGTGAATCCCTCCCCGTCCATGATCGACGTCATCTGGTTAAGCAGGTTGTAGGTGTAACTCGTCGAGCGCGTATCCGTGCCATCGGCGTATCCGACGCTCGTCGAGAGCACATTGCCGCGCGGGCCGTAGGTGTTGATGGTCCTCACGCCACCGCGCGCACTGCTGAAGCTGACGGTGAAACTCTTGCCCGCGCGCGTGACCAGCAACGAACCCGCTGCTGGTGTGCTGCCTGCCGCCACGTCGGTCACCGTGCCTGCACCCACGGTGTTGGTGAGGATGCGCCCGTCCTCATTGAAGGTGTTGTAGGTGATGCCGCCCGCTGCGTCGACGATACAAACCTGGTTGCCCTGGGCGTCGTAGTAGTAAGTGCTGGTCTTGTTCTCCGGGTTGGTGATCGAGATCAGCCGGTCCTGGTCGTCGTAGACGTAGGTGGTGGTGCGCTCAGCGGCAGTGCCCTTGGCCTGCACGGTACTGGTCTTGTTGCCGCGCGCGTCGTAGGCGTACTCGGTGCGGACGTTCTCGCCATCGACCATCGCAGTGAGGCGGTTGTTGGCGTCGTATTCGTAGCTGACGCTGTATCGCTCCGGCCAAAGCACCGGTACGCCGGTGCCGACGCGGATCTCCGCATACGTGATTTTCTTGCGGTTCCCGGCGGCGTCGTATTGGTAAGCCGTGCGCGTGCCGACCCCGTTATCTTCCCACGCAAGGCGGCCGTTGCTGTCGTAGCTGAACGTCTCGACGCGGCTTTCGACGGCCGGCCCGGTATACCCCACAGCTTGTGAGGTCGTGCGCGTCAGGACGTTGCCGGCTTCGTCGTAGGTGTAGCTGATCAGGCGTCCTAGCGGACTGGTCTCTGTCGTCACCCGATCGAGCGCGTCGTAGGTGTAGGCTGTGGTGCGTGCGGACGGGGTGCCCGCGGCTTCGATGCGCTGGGTGATGCGCCCTTTTGCGTCCAGGGTCAACCGCGTCACGACGCTACCTGCGTCGGTGCTGGTGACGACACGGTTGTTCTTGTCGTATGTGCTGGAGCTACGGGTGGTCTTGGTGGCGTCGGCAAGCGCAAGCCCGGACGAACCCGCCGAGGGCGGGGAGCCCTTGGATAGCAGCGTATGCGTGAGATTGCCCGCCTCGTCATACTCGAACCAGGTGGTCAGCCCCCTGGCATCGGTCTGGCTCGTCATCCGATTCAGCGTATCGTAGCGGGAGACCGTGACCCGCGGGGTGTCGCCGGCACTCGGCGTCGGCATCGAGCCACTGCTCGCCAGTGTGTACCGGTCGTCGTACTCAAGGCGCTCGATCTCGTTGCCTGACGCGTCGTAGACAAACGTGGTCAGGTAGCCTTCGGGCGAGAGCTCGGCTATCCGCTGCCCGCTGGTGCTGAACTGGACACTCTGCACGGATGTATCGTCGAGGCGGTTCGCCGCTCGGGTGATCGTGGTGGTGGCGCCGAAGGCATCATGGGCGTAGGCGGTCTGCCCGCCGAGCGCATCGGTCTCGGTGATCACACGGTTGGCGCGGTCGTAGGCGTAACGGGTGAAGTTGCCATTGGCATCCTTCACCGACAGCACATTACCCGTGGCGTCGTAGGTGTAGCGTGTGGTGCCATTCGTGGGATCGGTGATCAGCACCGCGCGGTCCAGCGCATCGAAGGCCGTAATGGTGGTGTTGCCGCGCGCGTCCGTTACCGAGGTCTGGTTGTAGACGCGGTCGAAGCGGTAGGTGCTGCGTTTGTTTGCCGCATCCACCACCGCACGCAGGTTTTTCGCGGCGTCGTATTCGTAGCGCGTGCTCGCCTCGTCGCTGGTACCCGCGGCAGTCGTCACGGTGATCGTGTTGCCCAGTGCGTCATAGCTGTAGCGCGTGATGCGCTGCTCGCCATCGGTCACCGTCGTCATCCGGTTACCCGGATCGAACTCCATGCGTGTGCGCGTGTTGCGCGCATCGATCATCGCGATGCGGTTGCCCACGCCGTCGTACTCGACGCGCGTCTCGCGGCCAAGCGGGTCGCGCACTGTCACCACGCGGTTCAACGCATCGTAGGTGTACCCGGTGCTGTTCTGCCGTGCATCCGTCACGGTCGTGCGGTTGCCCACCGCGTCGTATTCGTAGCTGGTCCGCCGGTCGCCGGGCGTGATCAGCGCGGTTAGCCGGTTGTTCGCGTCGTACGCGTAGCTGGTCGTCCGGGCATCCGCCGTGCCGAAGGCTTCGGTGCGGCTGATCACGTTGCCGAAGCTGTCATAGACGGATCTGGTGACAGTGCTTGCGCTGCCCGTGCCGAACGGGTCGCTGCGCGTCTCCACGCGGCCCGTGCTGTCGTAGGTGTAGGTGGTGACGCGGCCGAGTTCGTCGGTTTCCGAGAGCAGATTGCCATTGCCGTCGTAGCGGTACTGCTGCGTGCCACCCATGGCATCGGTGCTGCGCACAAGGCGATCAAGGCTGTCGTAGTCGAAAGACGTAGTGCGACCCAGGTTGTCGACCTCGGTCTTGCGGTTGCCCACCTTGTCGTAGGTGTAGTGCGTGGTGAAGGCCGCAAGCAGCGCGGTCCTCTCGGCGTCATTGAGCTCGGTGACGAGCTTGGCGCGCGTCACTGCGCCCGAGATCACCGTGTAGCCAAGCTCCTTGCGCAGGTTCTGGTACATCGACGCATCGCTGCTCACCAGCGCATTGCCCACGCCGTCGGTCTCGGCGACCAACAGCGTGAACTCATCGTAGACGTAGGTAGTGACGGAGGCCGGCTCCGTCGCACCCGGACCGCGGATCTCCACGCGGGTGATCTTGTCGTCGCCGTTGTAACTGAAGCTGCTGACGATGCCATTGGCGTCCGTCACGCTCGAGACGCGGTTCGCCGTGTCGAAGGCATAGCCCGTGCTCTTGCCGTTCTGGTCGATGGTCTCGATTTCGTTGCCGTTGCCGTCAAAGCGGTGCTCGACGGTGTAGCTCACCGTCTGCTGCAGCCGGGTGACCGCATCAATAACCGCTGCGCCCGTGACCGGGTCAAACACACCCACTGCCGCAGACACCTCGAAGCGCAGCCGGTTGTTGCGGTCGTACGCCAGATTCCTGATGTGGTGGTTAGCGTCCTCGATGGCCACCACGTTGCCGGGAGCGTCGTAGATGTAACTGGTGATATTGCCTTTGGCATCCGTGACGCTGACGCGCTGGTTCTCGGCGTCGTAGGCATAGGTCGTGGTCTGGCGCTTCGACAGTTCGAGTTGCAGCCCCGCCACCACCGACAACAGGTTCTGGTTACGGTCGTAGCTGTACTGCGTGAGCTGGCCATCTGCCGTGGTCTGCAGCCGCAGCAGCCCGTCGCGGGTGTACTGGTAGCTGGTGGGGTTATTCCGGTTGTCCGTCTCGGTGATCCGGTTGCCTTCGAAATCGTAGGCGAGCGTGCGGGTGTACTGCACCTCCGCCGTGGCAGCGTTGCCGTCGTGATCGACGGCAGCAGTCTTGATCTCTACCAGTTCGCGCCGGGCGTTGTAGGTATACGTCGTCGTGCGTCCCTCAGCATCCGTCACGCTGGTGCGGTTGCCCACGTTGTCGTAGCCCACCGTGGTGGTGCGCGTGCGCGACGCATTGGCGTCGAGTGCAGTATCAATGGTCGAGACCAGCCTGTTGTTACGATCAAACACCTGCGTGATGGTGTGCTCGTTCCAGCCCGTGGTGATCACGATCCGGTTGCCAACAGCATCGTAGGCGTAGAGCGTCTTGCGGCCCGTGGGGTCCTGCAGTTGCACCAAGCGGTTGTCGGCGTCATAGGTGTAGAGCGTCTGGTTGCCGCGCCCGTCGGTGCTGCTGGTCGGATTGCCGAAGTGGTCGTAGCTGCTGTAGGTGCTTACGCCCTCGGCATCAGTGATCTGGACGTTGTTGCCATAAAGATCGTAGAAAAACCTGGTTTCCTGTTTTTTGTCGGCAGCCACGTCGGCCGGAGCCTTCGCGGCATCTGCACGATCCAGGTAGACCACCCGCGTGCGCACGTTGCCCACACCATCATAGGTGTAGCCAGTGACATCGCCCCCCGGATCCGCCTGCTTGATCAGGTTCTGCTTCGCATCGTAGAAAAACTGCGTGATGTCGCCGTTGGGCCTCGTTACCGTCGCGACCTTGTTGAACGCCGTGTAAGTGAACGTGGTGGTGTTGCCGGCATTGTCGGTGCTCGTGAGCACGTTGCCGCGCGCGTCGTAGCTGAAGCGCGCCGTGAACAGCGCCTGCAAAGCGGTCTTTTCTGTCTCGGCAAGATCGGCAACGAGCCTGCCTGCGCCGGCAGCGTCTGTGTAACCAAGTTCCGCCCGCAGCGCCCGGTAGTAGCTGCTGTCGCTGTTCAGCACGCCGTAGCCGTTTCTGTCTGTCACCGACAGCAGGTTGCCCGCAGCATCGTAGACGTAGCTCGTCAGGCAGCCGGACTGGTCCGTAACCTGCGTGATCGCGCCGTCTGCGCGGTAGCTGAAGTTCATCGTTTTACCGGACGCGTCCGTCACCGTCGTCTTGCCCCAACCGGTACGTACACCGTTTTGTACTTCAAAGGCATAGCTGAAGAGGGTCGACTTTCCCTCGGCATCGGTGATCCTGGTCAGCACACGGGTACCCTCGGGCGGCACGCCCGTGCCCGTCAGCGTCAAGTATTCGAACGTGATCACCCGGGTGGCGTAGCTCTGCAACACGCCGCCCACCGACTGCTGGTCGGGCAACTCGATGCGCTGCAGGGAACCCTCGAGGTCATAGAAGTAACGCGTGACGTGCCCCATGCGGTCCGTTACCGAGGCCAGACGGCCCCCGGAGTAGGTGTAGCTGACCAGCACAGCGTTGGTCTCGTCCGTCACGCTGGTGAGCCGACCATCGACGTTGTAGCCGTACGTCAACACATGACCCTGATCGTCCTCGATCTGCTCCACGCCGAAGGTGCCGTAGGTGTACTTCTGGAACACACCATTGGCGTCCTCCACTCGCAACAGCCTGCCAAGCGGGCCGAAACCGAGTTTTGTCTGATCGGCGCGCAGCACGGTGTAGCCCGTCACTGCTCCGGCGCCATCGCGCAGCACCTCCAGCGTCTCGTAGGCACCCGTACCGTTGGTCGATATGTACTTCCCCGTGGCCGCATCAAGGGCGTACGTGAAGACGGAGTTGTCGCCATAGCGGACCCGGTAGGAGGTCTCGCCATCGGTGGGCGCAATGACCGCGACGTTGGTCGAGTTGCGCCAGCGAGCGTCGTTGAATGCGCCACCCGAGGCGGTGGCACCACGCGAGTTGTAGGTGCGGACCAGCGAGTAGTCATCCCCGAAGCTCGGCAGATAGACATCCTGATGCGAGTACAGCAGGTTGCCTTTCGCAACGTTCACGAACATCTGGTCGCCGTTGTCGGTACTCGCCGTGCTGGTCTGGTCGTTGCGACCGAGCAGCGTCTGGGAGCTGTCGAGCAGGCCGGTGGGTGCGCCGCCGATCAGAATGGTCATGGGATTCTCCTTGCCCTGTACTGGTAAACCGCTCCTGCGGTGGCGTTCTTATGGCAATCCGCAATCAGTGTTCAGATGCCTGCTAGCGGCGACCCTAGCATCCCGTATGCGCAGATACAGTACCCCCAAGGGCAGATCGGCATCCTTTTCGGAGGGATTTTTCCACGCACCACGCCGCAGTGGGACTTCAATGAAACCCGCTTTTTTACGTGGCTTTTCGAGGTGTTCCGACGAAGCGGACGGTTTCAATCGTGCGGACTGATCGAAGTGTCTTAAGTGCTGTTCACTTTGACAGCTTTTGCCCACGAGCCTGCGCAATCTGGCAATTACCCGCACTCCAGGCAAGGCTTGAGGGGTGAGCGATGAGCCAGGGCGCCGAACGCCGGCGCGGTCTGCCTGCAGTTGCCATCAGATCCGCGATGCGGTGCAGGCGTGGTTCGCCGCCACGAAGCCAAAGGTCATCGACGGGCCCAGGGTCGCACCTGCTCCGGGGTAATACCGACCCATCGCCGAGGCCGAGCAGTTGCCGATCGCATAGAGCCCCGGAATCACCTTGCCGTCGGTATCGAGTGCGCAAGCATCGGCATTCGTGAGGATCCCGCCCTTTGTTCCGATATCCCCGGGATGTACCTGCACCGCGTAGAACGGCGCTTCGGCGATGCTCGCCAGACACGGATTCGGGCCCAAGCGCACATCGCCGTACATCAGGTCGTAGCTGTTCTCGCCGCGGTGGAAGTCTTCGTCCGTGCCGCTCTGCGCAAAACCGTTGAAGCGCGCCACCGTGGCCGACAGCGCTTGCGCATCCAGACCGAGCTTTGCGGCCAGGGCCTGCAAGGTAGGCGCGCTCTGCAGGAACTGCTTGCGCACGCGAGCGGGTTGCAGCCAATCGAGGTGCATGCCGCCTGGCAGCAGGGGCCCGAAGGGATAGTTGCGCCGGTAGCGTGCGTCGAAGATCGCCCAGGCAGGAAGGTTGGGCGTGCCGCCATCATCTGCCGTGTACATCGCCTGCACCGCCGTGGTGTAAGCCACGGACTCGTTGAAGAACCTGCGCGCCGCACGGTTCACCATGATGCAGCCCGGCATGGAGCGCTCGGTGAAGAGCATGCGTGCGCGGTCTTCGCCCTCCATCACGATGGTCGGCCCCCACCAGGCCTCGTCCATCAGGTGCAGCGCGGCGCCGATGCGCTCGGCGGCGAGGTGCAGATCGCCCGTGTTGGTGGGGCTGGCAGCAGACCAGGTGCTCTGCGTGGGTGCCGGCAAAAAGCGCTCGCGCATCGCCTGGCTGTGCTCGAAGCCTCCGGTGCCGACGATCACACCCTTGCGGGCCATGAGGCGGAACTGCTGCCCGCCGTTCTCGGCCACCACGCCGGTCACGCGCTCTCCCTCCCGGATCAGTTCACGCACGGGAGTGGACAGGCGCAAGGGAACTCCGCGATCGAGCAATGAGCGACGCAGCCGGGCCATCAGCGCATTGCCCATGGTGAGCCGGCGCGAGCGTTTGGAGCGCAGGCGCCAGCCGATGTCGCTCGCATATTCCAGCGCGAGCTTGGCAACCACCTTCAACCAACCCGGCGCCTTGCTGAGCAGCACCGCTCCCTCGAGGTTGGTGTAGCCCATCAGCCCCATCACCGTGGTCTGCACGTGCGAGGGCTGCATATCAAGGAACACATCGCCAAGAGCCCGTGCGTCATAGGCCAACGGGTCGATGGATCGCCCGCCGGGGCGAGCGCCCGGGAGTTCCTGATAGTAGTCCGCGTAGTGGAGCATCGCCTCGTAGCGCACGTGGCTGTTTTCTTCGAGGAAACGCAGCATGCGCGGCCCCTGATCCACGAAGGCTTCCACCACGGCGGGGTCAACATCGCCGTCGGTGAGGGCGCGCAGGTAACGGAGCGCATCCTCGCGGTTGTCCTCGACACCCCCTGCAAGCATCAGGTGGTTAAGCGGAATCCACAGGCCTCCGCCGGAACTTGCCGATGTGCCGCCAAAGCGGGCGGCTTTCTCGAGGACGACCACGCTGTCGCCGTTTGCGGCTGCGGTGAGCGCAGCGGTGAGGGCGCCGGCACCGGAGCCCACAACGATGATGTCGACGGTCTCGGAGATGGCGTCAGACATGGGATACCCCGGAAAAGCGGTGAGGAACACGCGGGAAAGCCGCGACGCCGGTACGGTAGAGAACGGCAAAACAATTTACAAGGATGGATTTTCTGGCCTATAAGCGCCCTGCCGTGCCGCGTGGGCCCGGCACCACGGAGACACGCCATGCCCCGCATCGTCCCACTCGACACCCTGAGCGGCTTCGAACTCGAAACCGATGTGCTGGTCTGCGGCTTCGGCGGAGCCGGCGCCTGCGCAACGCTGGAGGCACGTGCGACCGGAGCAGAGGTGATACTGCTCGAGCGCGCGAGCGGCGGCGGTGGATCCACCGCCCTCTCTGCCTGCGAAATGTACCTGGGCGGAAGCGGTGGCACCCGTCTGCAGCGTGAACTGGGCATCGAGGACAGCAGCGAGAATTTTCGCGCGTATCTGGACGAATGCTTCGGCGCCCACGCGGACCCTGCACGCGTCGACACCTTTGTGGCCGGCGCGGCGGCACACTTCGACTGGATGGAATCCCTGGGCGTGCGCTACAAACGCGAGCTGTACCCGGAGCGCGAGGTGGTCTGCCTTACCGGCGCCTCCCTGCAGTACACGGGCAACGAGCGCGCGCACCCCTTCAGCGCCATATCCACACCCGTGCCGCGCGGCCATCTTCCGGCAGATGCCGGCCACGACGGCGGCAAGGTGCTGATGGGCGTGGTGATGCAGCGCGTGGCCGAATCGGGCGCGGACATCCGCACCGACAGCCGTGCGGTTGCGCTGGTGCAGGATCGCGACGGGCGGGTGCACGGCGCGATCGTCCGGCAGGCCGGGCGGGAATTCGCCATCCGCGCGCGACGCGGCGTGGTGCTGGCAACCGGTGGTTTCATCATGAACGAGGAAATGACGCGCCGGCATATCCCGGACATCGCGGAGCTGTGCACGCGCCACGGCAATCCCGGGGATCAGGGCGACGGCATCCTGATGGGCGTCTCTGCCGGAGGCAACGCCATTCACATGGGGCAGGCCTTCATCAGCGTGGCGCACTACCCGCCCGCACGGAACACCTTCGGCATCTTCGTGAACGAGCAGGGTCAGCGTTTCGTGAACGAGGACGTCTACCTCGCCCGGATCGGACACTACGCATCCGTGCAAACGGGAATGCGTTTCTTCATGTTCACCGACGAACCGCATTTCGGCCGGCCCGACTACCACCAGAGCACGGAGATCGTGGCCGTGGGCGAGACAGTGGAGGAAGTCGAGCGGGAGGCCGGACTGCCGGAAGGCTCGCTGCAGCACACGGTGGCCTATTACAACGCGCATGCCGGGAATGGCGCAGATCCGCTGTTCCACAAGGCGGCCGAGTGGCTCGCGCCCCTGCACACGCCTCCGTTCGCGCTGATCGAGTATTCCCTGCCCATACTGAAACCCCACTGCTTCACGCTGGGGGGTCTCGATACCCTGCCGACCGGCGAGGTGCTGACGCCCGAACGCAACGTGATTCCCGGCCTCTATGCCGCAGGCCGGAACGCGGCAGGCATACCGCGCACGGGCAAGGGCTACGCGAGCGGCATGTCGGTGGCCGATGCCACGTTCTTCGGGCGGCTTGCGGGTCGCAGCGCTGCCGGCAACACGCCGGCCTGAGCCGATAGGGACAGTCACAGGAGAAACAAGGCATGCAGGATCTGGCTGGCAAGGTGGCGGTCATCACGGGTGGCGCGAGCGGCATCGGCTTTGCGCTGGCAACGGCTCTTTCCGGCGAAGGCATGCAGGTAGTGCTAGCCGATATAGAACACGCAGCGCTGGATGCAGCGGTGCAGGGACTGCAGGCCGGCGGGGCAACGGTCAGCGGGCAGATCTGCGATGTATCGGACGCCGCGTCGGTGGAGGCCCTCGCCGAGGCGGTGTACGCACGGCACGGCGCAACGCATCTGCTCTGCAACAACGCGGGCGTCTTCACCGGCGGCCTGTGCTGGGAAGCGAGCGAGGCAGACTACCGCTGGGTGCTCGGCGTGAACCTCGGGGGTGTAGTGAACGGCATTCGCGCCTTCGTACCCCGCATGATCGCGGGCGGTGCGCAGGGGCATGTGCTGAACGTCGCGTCGATGGCCGGCCTGACGGCCACGCCCTTCGCGGGTGTCTATCACACGAGCAAGCATGCGGTGGTGGGCCTCTCGGAGTGCCTGTTCCACGACCTCTCGCTGCAGGCACCGCAGATCGGCGTCTCGCTGATCTGCCCCGAAATGATACGCACGGGCATCGGCCACTCGGATCGCAACCGGCCCGCGAGCCTGAGCGCAACGGGGGATGTTCCGCAGACCGATGCGCGTCACTTTGTGGAAGAGACGATCAAGCAGGCCGCACTGGCCGGGCTCGATCCCGCCGTGATCGCGCAACGCAGCGTGAAAGCCATCCGCGAGAACCGCTTCTACGTGCTCGCGGAGGACAGCTGGATGGACCTCGCCCGCGGACGCATGGACGACATCCTCATGGGGCGCAACCCCGTGCTGCGGGCGCCGGGCTGAGGCTCCTTAACACACTGTCACGCGCGCCTCGTTGTAGCGCAGGAACACCGGGCCCTAGACTCCGGTGGCCGCCACTTCGCCCCGGACATATCCATGAACGCAGCACTCCCCTCAAACGGCCCCGCAATGGCGCGCGCACTGCGCGAAGTCTCGGTACGCACCGCAGGCGCCTCGGAACAGGCACGCAGCCTTGTGCCGGAAATGGTCGGCGCGCTGTGGAGCGGCGGACTCATGCAGTGGATGAACCCGCGCGAGGCAGGCGGCCAGGAGCCGTCCTTCCGCGAGATGATCGACACCTGGCAGGAGATGGCCTGGCAAGACGGCTCGGTCGGCTGGATCGGCATCGCCAACCTGCCCTCCGCCGCGTTCGCGGCCGCCTATCTGCCGGAGGCCGGGTTCGCCGAGGTCTTCGGTGCCAACGCCAACCGCGTCACGCTGGGCGGGCAATTCGCGCCCAACGGCCTCGGCAACCGGGTCGACGGAGGCTACCGCGTGAGCGGTGCCTGGAACTTCGGCAGCGGCACGGGGCACTCGGAGTACGTCGTGGCCGGGTTCATCCCCATGGTGGACGGACAGATGCAGATGGCCGAAAACGGCCTGCCGGAAATGCTGGTGGCCGTGTTCCCGCGCACGGACATCAATTTCACGGATGGCTGGCATGTGCAGGGCCTCAAGGGCACCGGCAGCTTCGACTACAACCTGCAGGACGTGTTCGTCCCCGAGACCCGCGTATTCCCCCTGTTCACCCGGGAACCGCAGCGCGGCGAGGCCACGGCCTACCGCTTCGGCGTGATGCCGCTCACCGCAGCCGGCCACGCAGCCTGGGCGCTGGGACTCGCACGTGGCTGCCTCGATGATGTGCGCGAACTCGCCCAGAGCAAGATCCGCATGGGCGATATGACGACCCTCGCGCACAAGCCCACTTTCCAGCGTGGTCTCGCGCATCACGAGGGTATGTGGCGGGCCGCCCGCTTGCTGGTGACGGATACTTTCGGTCGTCTGGAAGACGAGGTGTCAGCGGGCGCAGAGGTGACGCCGGCCATGCGCGCCGAGATGCGCGTGGCCGCAACCTACGCCACCGAGGCCTGCAGGGAAGTGGTGCAGTGGGCGCATCTGTCGGCAGGCACCACCGCCATCCGCGAGGGCAGCCGACTCGAGCGTGCCTTCCGCGACATGTACACCGGCACGCAGCACGCATTCATCAGCGAGAAAACCTACCTCGATGCCGCGCAGGTGATGCTCGGCATCACTAGCGACAGCCCGGCTCTCTGACGCACGGGGGCATTCCCGCCCCCGTCACTCGGGCAGCGCGAAAGCCACAACAGCATCGCCCAGCATCGCGGGCAAGCGCTCCGGGCCCGCAGCGGCCCAGGCGAGCGGCCCGTGCCCTCCTGCCGCGATCGCCACGAACTGGCGTCCTCCCGGGCGGGCGCGGTACGTCACCGGAGTGGCTTGCGCCGGCGCTGGCAGTGCGTGGCGCCAGAGCTCATCGCCGTTGCTGACGTCGATGGCGCGAATGTACCCGTCCATCGTTGCCGCAATGAACGCGAGCCCACCCGCAGTCTGAATCGAGCCACCTGCGATGGGGCCTCCCCAGTTGAAGGCATCCCCCACACCGAGCGGCGCCAGATTGCGCAGCGTCCCGAGGGGTTTCTGCCAGCGCACCTGTCCGGTGACAAGGTCGATGGCGGTAAGCGTGGACCACGGCGGCGCCACGCAGGGCGTGTTCCAGGGCGAGAGCAACGCGCCGCGAATCACCACATAGGGCGTGCCTTCCTGGGGGTTCATCCCGACCTGATCGGGCGCCGCACCGGGACCTCCGAGCGAACTGCGCGGCGCGAGACGCACGGTGTAGGCGGCGCGCATGGATCCCACCAGCATCAGGCCCGTTGCAGGGTTCACCGACACCGAGCCCCAGTTCATGCCGCCGCCAAGACCCGGATACTCCAGCGTGTCTTCGAAACCGGGGGGCGTGAACATCCCTTCGGTGTGCAGCTTCGCGAAGGCGTCCTTGCAGGCCTTGCGGTCCACCGGTGTGAGACCCCAGACATCGCTTTCCTTCAGTCCGTAAGGATGAAGCGGCGCAGGCAGCGTGGGAAAGGGCTGCGTGGGAGAGGTGCTTTCGCCGGGCACCCTGCTCCGGGGCACCGGGCGCTCTTCGACCGGGAACATGGGCTCGCCGGTCTCGCGATCGAGCAAAAAGATATGCCCGGTCTTGGTGGCTGCGACAACGCCGGCGCGGGAGCTGGCGCCTGCGTTCTGCTCGAATAACACGGGCTGCGCCGCGACGTCGTAGTCCCAGACGTCGTGATGCACGGTCTGGAAATGCCAGCGCGGCGTGCCGGTCGCCGCATCGAGCGCCACCACCGAGGTGCCGTAGAAATCCTTGCCCTGCCGCTCCGCACCGCCGTAGTGATCGGGTTGCGGGTTGCCGGTGGGCAGGAACACCAGACCACGCACGGGGTCGGCGGACATCTGTCCCCAAACGTTCGGCGTGCCGCGGGTGAAGTTCGCGCCGCTTGCAGCGGCCGCCGCATCGACGGGCGCGATCGTGGGCGGCACAGGGTCGAAGGCCCAGCGCAGGGCACCGCTGCGGACATCGAAAGCGCGCACCACACCGGGCGGGGCATCCACGCGCTGCCCGTCCTGCACGAAGGCGCCCGTGATCACGAGTTCACCCATGACGAGCGGCGCCGAGGTCACGTAGTACTCGCCCTTGCGCACATCGCCGAGGTTCTGCCGCAGGTCCACGGCGCCATCGCTGCCGAAGCCCTCGCAGCGTGCACCGCTGTCGGCATCGAGTGCGATGAGGCGTGCGTCCAGCGTCCCGCTCAGGATGCGCTTGCGGCAGGCCGCACCGTCCTGCACCGGGTCTTGCCAATAGGCAACACCGCGGCACACAGGCGTGTAGACCCCGCCAAGGTCGACCTTCGGATCGTGAACCCAGAGCTCGCGTCCGGTCTCGGCGTCGAGCGCCACCACGCGGTTGTAAGGTGTGCAGAGGAACATCCGCTCTCCCACCACCAGCGGTGTGGCCTGGAAGGCGGTGGGGCCGTGTTCGGCGGTGCCCGCGGAGACATCACCCGTGTGATAGGTCCACACGGGCGCGAGAGCCTTCACGTTCGAAGGAGTGAGCTCCACCAGCGGCGAGAAATGGCTACCGCCCGCGTCACCGCCCCAGTTTTCCCAGCCCGCTGCGGGGCCGGTGCGGTCCGGTGGCGGCAACGGGTGGTCGCAACCGGCAAGCGCGAGCAGTGCGCACACGAGCGCCGCACGGACAGCGGGCTTTTTCAGTTCAGACCGTACACGCAGCACGCATCCCCTCCTCCACTGCCTTGCGGATCAACCCGAGGCCGGTGCAATCGCCCGCCGTATGCACTTCCACGCCACGCGCTCGCAGGGCATCGGCAAGCGTGGTATCGGGCATCGCCTCGCCTGCCAGCACCACCGCATCGGCCGGAATCTCCGAGTTGCGGCCGGCGAAGCTGAATCGCAGCCCGCTGCCGCTCACCGACAGCGGCGTGACACCCGCCAGCACTTCCACACCCAGGCGGTCGAGCCGCTGGAGTTGCTCCTGCCGGCGCTTCGGCCCGATCTCGGGCGCGAAGACCGTTGCGCCGGAGGCAAGCGTGATCTGTCTGCCGCGCTTGGCGAGAAATTCGGCCAACTCCACCGCGGCCAGATCCGAACCCAGCACCACCACCCGCTGTCCTAGCGGCATCCACGCGCGGCTGAGCTGCCGCAATTGGACGGGCCGCAGCCAGGGCTGGACACGGGGCATGGCCTGCCTGGCAATCCAGCGCGCAAGCGCCGGAAGCTGAGCGGCATCACCGGGCTCCAGCGTACCTGCAAGGAACTCGCGTAGCAGCGCACCGCTCCAGACACGCGGCGAGGACGCACCCGGCAGATCCGGCGTTTCGACGCGCGCGCCGGTGCAGACAATCACCGCATCGGGCTTCTCGCGCAACACCAGCGCCTCGTCCACCGGCTCACCGAGCAGCACCCTGACACCGGAGCGGCGGATCTCGCCGAGGAGGTAATCGAGCAGGCGCTGGTTGTCGGCGTGCACCGTGGCGGCGTAGAAGAGCGAGCCTCCCAGACGCTGCGAGCGCTCGACCAGGGTTACGCGGTGGCCGCGCAACGCCGCCACGCGGGCGGCCTCGAGGCCAGCTGTTCCGCCACCGGCAACCAGCACGTGGCGCGGCTTTGCAGCAGGCGTCAGCGCCAGCGCCTCCTCTCGCCCCACCTGGGCATTCACGGCGCAGTTCATGTTGGCGTCGAAGGGGGCGATGAGCATCGAGTCGATGCAGTTCTGGCAACTCAGGCAGCGACGGATGCCGGCAGCATTTCCTGCGCGGAGCTTGTTCGGCAGTTCGGGGTCGGCGAGCAGCGGGCGGGCCATCACGATCAGATCGGCGCTGCCCTCGGCGAGTATGCGCTCGGCCTGATCGGGATCGTGGATGCGGCCCACCACCATCACGGGCACGTCGACCACGCGCTTGATCGCGCGCGCCACGGCCACGTTGTAGCCATCGCGATAGCCGGGACCGCAGACGATCTGCGCCACGATCTTGTCGTGGGATACACCGCCGCTTACCTGTATCGCGCTCACGCCCGCCTCGACCAGCAGCGGCGCGATCATCTGCGTGTCCTGCAGTTCGCGTCCGTCGTAGGCGTCCTCGTATCCCGAAATCCTGAGCGTGATCGGGAAATCCGCACCCGCACGCGCGCGGATGTGGCGGATGGTTTCGAGCAGGAAGCGGGTGCGCCCTTCCAGCGTTGCCCCGGTGTAGGCGTCATCGCGGCGGTTACGGGTTGGGCTCAGAAAGGAACCCAGCAGCATGTAGGCGTGCGCTGCGTGCAGTTCCATGCCGTCGTAGCCAGCCTCGCGGGCGCGGCAGGCAGCGTCGCCGTAGAGCGCGGTAACGCGGGCGATCTCGTCCGTGTCCATCACGCGGCTCGGCCACCCGGTGCCGGCGTTCACGTTTACCGACGGGCCCACCGGATCGGTCATCGATTCCGGGCCCGGGTGGCTGATCTGTGGCTGGATGCGTGCACCGAGCGCGTGGACCCGGCGCACGAGTTCGCGGTGCCCGGCAATGAAGCGGTCTTCGCCAAGTGAAAGCGACTGCGGCTGATACCGTTGGGCCGAATCGACGGAGCACATCTCGACTGTGATCAACCCCACGCCACCCGCTGCACGCGCCTCGTGGTAGCGGATGAGACGCTCGCTGACGGCAAGATCCGGCGTGCCGTAGTTGGTGGTCATGGCAGACATCACGAGACGGTTGCGCAGCTGCAGCGTGCCGATGGCAACGGGGCTCAGCAGACGGGCGAATCGGCTCATGCGCACGCACCGAAAACAGTTCAACCGGAAGGTAACATCGCTTGCCTTATCGGTAAAGCAACGTTGACAGTATCGGCTGGCACTCCCTAGCATCCCTCTCAAACCGACACATCACTCGAACAAGGCCACCTCATGAGCAGGCTTCCGGTAGGTTTCATCGGCCTCGGCAATATGGGCAAGCCGATGGCCCGCAACCTGGTCTGCGACTCCCTGGACGCGTGGATTCACGATGTGCAGCAAGCGCCGGTGGATGAACTCGTCGCGCTCGGTGCGCGTGCGGCATCACCGGCCGACATCGCCCGTCACTGCAGCATCATCGGGCTGTGCGTGCGCGATGACCGCGACGTCGAGGCCCTGCTCTACGGCGAAGAGGGGATGCTGGCGCTCGCGGCACCAGGCACGGTCATCGCGGTCCACAGCACCGTCACGCAGGCCGGACTGCTGCGCTGGGCGCAGGACGCGGCCGCACGCGGCATCGACCTGATCGATGCGCCCGTGACCCGCGGCAAACTCGGCAAGGAGCCGCATTTCATCTGCTACATGGTCGGCGGGGATGCCGCCGTCCTGGAGCGCTGCAGGCCGGTGCTCGAGACATCTGCCGAATCGATCATCCACGCCGGCCCGCTCGGCGCCGGCATCGCGCTGAAGCTGTGCAACAACATGATCACGTACATGGAGTTCATCGCCATGAGCGAGGCGCTCGCCATTGCCGAGCGCTCGGGGCTGACGCTGGAGGTACTGGCCGAGGTCGGACAGGGCAACGGCGTGATAAACGAGCGCATGGTCGCCTTCGCTTCCAACCGCAGGAAGCTCCGTGATCAACTTGGAGAGTCCGGTTTTGCCGCCGCCTTCGGGCCATTCGGCAAGCTGGCCGAGAAAGATATCGACGCAGCGCTGGACACGGCACGCAGCCTCGGCCTGCACCTGCCCTCGATCGAACTCGCCAGAACCTCGATCCACGACGTATTCATGAACAGGGGCCACGACGCATGAACACCCTTCCCGCCGGCGAGAGCCGGCTGCTGATCGACGGCAAACTCGTTCCCGCACGCTCGGGCAAGGTCTACCCGAACATCGATCCGGCCACCGAGCAAACCGTCGGCCATGTCTGCGACGCAGGCCCGGAAGACATGGAGGCGGCAATTGCGGCGGCCCGCCGTGCCTTCGACCACACCGACTGGTCCACGAACCATGCGTTCCGCCTGCATTGCCTGCGGCAACTGCGCGATGCGCTGACAGCAGCAAGGGACCACCTCCGCCCCCTGATCGCGGCGGAGACCGGAGCGCCCATGGGCATCTGCGGCGCCGGCGGCCCGCAATGCGATGTGCCGATCGGCTTCGGCGACTGGCTGCTCGGATTCCTGCCGGAGTACCCGTGGGAACGCGATCTGGGCGAGGCCACGATCCTCGGCGTGCGCAGCCGCCGCACGGTCTACAAGGAGGCCATCGGCGTCGTGGGCGCCATCACGCCCTGGAACGTGCCGCTGCAGATCAATCTCGCCAAATGCACACCCGCGCTCGCCGCCGGATGCACGGTGGTACTCAAAGCCGCGCCCGACACGCCCTGGTCGGCCACCGAATTCGGCCGCATCGTGGCCGAGCACACAGACATCCCGCCGGGCGTATTCAACGTCATCACGGCCTCCGACCCGCGCGAACTGGGCGAGCAACTCGTGCGCGATCCGCGCGTGGACATGATCTCCTTCACCGGCTCGACGCAGGTGGGACGACAGATCATGTCGATGGCCTCCGCCACGGTGAAGAAAGTCTTCCTGGAACTCGGCGGCAAATCGGCCAACGTCATGCTCGACGATGCCGACCTGCAAAAGAGCCTGCTCTCCGCGCTCGCCGTGTGCTTCCACGCAGGCCAGGGATGCGCCATCGCCACCCGTCTCCTCATTCCCCGCAGCCGGCAGGCCGAGGTGGAGGAAATTCTCAAACAGTACTTCGGCTTCATTGCCTACGGAGATCCCGCAAGCGACCAGCAGATCATGGGCCCGCTGGTAAACCGGCGGCAGATGGAACGCGTGCTCGACTACATCCGCATCGGCAAGGAAGAAGGCGCGCGGCTGTTGCTCGGCGGCGGACGTCCTGCACACCTGCCGAAAGGCTATTACGTGGAGCCCACGGTATTCATGGACGTGCGCAACGACATGCGCATAGCGCAGGAAGAGATCTTCGGACCGGTGCTTTCGGTGATTGCCTACGACACGGAAGAAGAGGCTCTCGCCATCGCAAATGACTCGATCTTCGGGCTCTCCGGCGGCGTCTGGTCGGCGAGCGAGGCACGCGCGCTCGCCTTCGCCAAGCGCATGCGCACCGGCACCGTGAATGTGAACGGCGGCAACTTCTACGGCGCCGACGCGCCCTTCGGCGGCTACCGCCAGAGCGGCATCGGGCGGGAGATGGGCGTCGAGGGATTCGAGGAATACCTCGAGACCAAGACCGTGGCGATCGGCCTGTGAACCGCCCTCTGCAGGATCGGGTCTACATCGTCACCGGCGCCTCCAGGGGCTTCGGCGAGGCCATCGCACGCGCGCTGGTCGATGCCGGCGCCCGCGTCGGCATCACGGGCCGTGAGGCCTCGAGCATCGAGGCTGTGGCAGCGTCGCTCGGCGCGGGCAATGCGCTCGGCGTGGTCGCCGACGTGGCCGATACCCGCGCCGTCGCCGAGGCTTTCGCCACCATCAAGGCGCACTTCGGCCGGCTAGACGGTCTGGTGAACAACGCAGGCCTTGCACGTCCGGGTTCGGTGCACACGCTGCAGGAAGCCGAGGTCCGCCTGCAGGTCGAGACCAATTTCCTCGGCACCGTGTTCTGCTGCCAGGCCGCCGTGCCGCTGCTTCGCGGCGGCGACAACCCGCGCATCGTGAACATTTCCTCGGCAAGCGCCGAGCACCACGACGAGATGTCGCACCTCTCGATCTACGCCGCCACCAAGCGCGCGGTGGAGCGTTTCTCCCGCGATATGCGCCGTGAACTCCAGGCCGACGGCATCGGCGTGACCATCCTGCGCCCGGGCAACGCCCCCACAGCCTTCGCGGCAGGTTGGGACAGCGAGCGCTTCGGTACCGCGCTCGAAGCCTGGTACAAGGCGGGCAGCGAGATGGACGTCGGCATGGACGTGGCCCACGTAGGCGCGAGCGTGGCCTGGTGCCTGGCGAGCCCGCCCGGTGTCTCGGTGGACGTGCTCGAGGTACGCCCCAACATGCGGATTCCCAAACCCCCCAAATCGCTTCTGATGGGCGAGGGCTGATTCGGCTGCCCGATCCCGCGGAGCGTGCAGGACAGCCGCGAGCGAAAACGGCCACGGCGCCCGGAGCTGGGGGTTAGAATACCCCCCAGCCACAACTCTGCTGCCCGGCGGTAGATTCATGAGCACCAGCCAACCCAACTACGTCGAGGCGCGCCGATGAACACCGCCGCGCCTCCGGGCCATCGCTTCGGATTGCGCCAATGGCTGGTCGGTGCTTTCTTCGCCGCGTTCATCCTTGTCCTCGGCTTTTACAGCCTCGCGCAACAGCGGGTAGAGCGCAGCTACGAACGCCGGCACGATTTCTTTTTTCTTGCTCAGGAACTCCGGCAATCCTCTGACGATCTGAGCCGCTTCGCGAAAAGCTATGTCGACACTGGCGACGCCCGCTACCGCGACTATTACGAGCGCGTGCTTGGCATCCGCGACGGCCGCCTCCCCCACCCGGTCGACTACGACAACGTCTATTGGGACCTCGTGACCGCGAGCGGAACCGCGCCCACCCCTGACGGCCTGCGCAGCATCGCGTTGCTCGATCTGATGCGTGAAAGCGGTTTCAGCGCCGAGGAACTCGCTCTTGCAGAGGCAGCGCACGCCGCCTCTGAAGCCCTCAGCGCGGTCGAACTGTCGGCAATGCAGACCGCAGCGGACCGGACAGTCGGCGTTGACTCGGGACGTGAACGCGCAAGCGCAATGCTCCACGACCAGCGCTACCTCGAGGCCAAGGCAAGGGTCATGGAGCCGCTCCACCGACTCCATGAGGTGCTGGAGTTGCGCACCCGTGACGAGGTCAGCCGTGCCGGAGAATGGGCTTTCGTGTTGCGGGTGTCGGTAGCACTGCTCGCTCTCGCACTGTTCTCCCTGGTGATCGACACCTTCCGTGTGTCGATCCGCATGCTCGGCGCCCCGCTCGACCTGGTGCAGGACGCCATCGCGCGGATCGGCAAGGGAGATTTCAGCTCACCGCTGGACCGCGGCGTTGACGCTGCCGTGGCAGGCAACAACCTGCTTGGCTGGCTGGAGCGCAGCCGCCGGGCCCTGGGGGACGCCCAATCACTCAGGCAGCAGGACGAAGCGGCACTGCGAGCCAGCGAAAGGCACTGGAGGGCCTACTTCGAAAGCCCTCTGGTAGGCATGGCCGCGGTATCACCCGAGGGCAGGCTGGTGGAGGCCAATGCCCGCTTGCTGGAGATGGGCGGCTACCGCTGGGATGAACTGCGTCTGGACGACTGGCAAAGCTATGCCTGGTCGGAAGACGACAACAAGCGCCTGGAATTGCAGCGCAAACTCCTCAAGGGCGAGATCCGCGATTACACCCAGAGCGCCTGGCTGTTGCGCAAGGACGGCTCACATCTGCCCGTGCGGGCCTATGCGAGTCGCGCCTGCGGGGAAGACGGCAGCCTCGACTACATCGTTCTCATGATCTCTGACCTGAGCGACGAGAAAGCGGCCGAAAAGGCCTTGCGCGAGTCAGAGCATCGATTCCGGTCCATCGCCGAAGTGTCGGCAGACTGGATCTGGGAAATGGACGCAACGGGCCATTACACCTATGTCTCTGCCACCGTCGAAAGCAGTCTTGGTTACAGCACCGGAGAAATCCTGGGGCGCAGGGCCTTCGATTTCATGGAAGCGCGTTCGGCCGTAACCACCGAAGAACAGTTCGAACTGGTCAGTCGCACCTTCCGCAATATCGAGCACAGGCTCTTCCACAAGGACGGATCGGTACGGATCTTCCTCAGTTCCGGCACGCCCATTCTCGATGCCTCGGGCACGCTCTGCGGGCTGCGTGGCGTGAACCAGGACATCACCGCCCGCAAGGCCATCGAGAAGGAACTCGAGCAGCACCGCCAGCACCTCGAAGCTCTGGTAGCAGCGCGCACCGCTGAACTCGAACAGACCCGTGATGCCGCCGAATCGGCCAACCGCGCCAAGAGCGCCTTCCTGGCCACCATGAGCCACGAACTGCGCACACCCATGAACGCGATCCTGGGCATGACCTACCTGCTGCGGCGTGACGCCGATCCCGCCCAGATGGATCGGCTCGCCAAGATCGAGACTGCCGGAAGGCACCTCCTCGGTTTGCTGAACGACGTGCTCGACCTCTCGCGCATCGAAGCCGACCGGCTGGAACTCGAGGAAACCGACTTCAGCCTCACATCCGTGCTCGATCAGTCGCGGGTGCTGATGTCAGAGGCTGCCCGTGGCAAAGGCCTTGAACTGCGCGTCGAAAACAAGGGCGTGCCGCTCTGGCTGCGCGGCGACCCGACCCGGATCCGTCAGGCTCTGCTGAACTATGTCGGCAACGCCGTGAAGTTCACCGAGAGAGGCTCGGTGACCTTGCGCACGCGTGTGCTGGAAGACGACGGTCAGGCGCTGCTGCTGCGCTTCGAAGTGGAAGACACCGGCCCCGGCATAGAGCCCGAAGCGGCCAGTCGGCTGTTCGAGACATTCGTGCAGGCCGATGCCTCGACCACGCGCCGCCACGGCGGCTCGGGACTCGGTCTCGTGATCACGCGCAGGCTCGCCAGGCTGATGAACGGCGAGGCCGGATTCGAGAGCCAGCCCGGCAAGGGAAGCCTGTTCTGGTTCACGGTCAGAGTGGATCGCGGATCCACGCCCTCGCTGAGCATACGGCCCGAGGAGCGTCGGGACCTGTTGCGCCGCCATCACGCGGGGCAGCGGATCCTGCTGGTCGAGGATGACCCGGTGAACCGTGAAGTGGCCGCGGAAATGCTCTCGCGCAGCGGCCTGCTGATCGAAGAAGCGACCAACGGCCGCGAGGCCGTGGAAATGGTGGTCCAGGGCGGGTGGGACCTCGTGCTGATGGACGTCAACATGCCGGAGATGGACGGGTTGTCGGCCACGCGCGCGATACGCGCCCTGCCCGGCTGTGCCGGTCTTCCCATCGTCGCGCTCACGGCAAACGCCTTCGAGAACGATCGCAATGCCTGCCTTGCGGCCGGCATGAACGATTTCATCGCGAAGCCGATTTCCCCGGCCGCATTGCAGGAAGCCCTGCTGCGATGGCTTCCTGCCGGGAACGCCGCAGGGGCAGCGGCAGAGCGCAATGACGCGCCCACCGCCCGCAAGGAAGCCCACGCACCGGATGTCATTGCCGCACTGCTGGTCGAACTGGAGTCCTTGCTGTCCTCCGGCGATCTGGCTTCAAGGCAACTTGCGCGTGACAACGCAGACGTTCTGCGCAGCGGCCTCGGCGACGTCGCAGAGGCCGTGTTCGATGCCATCGAACACTACGATTACGAAGCCGCCCAGATCCTGCTTGCCAGGGCGATGTCGGGCTGAACGCAACGGAGACACTTCATGGACACCTCCTTCAGCCCGGAGCAGGAAGCACTGCGCCGGGAACTCGCGACATACATGGCCGGACTGGTGACACCGGAGCTGCGCGCCGAGCTCGCGCGCCCCTTCGGCACGGAGGGCGGCGGCCCGGTCTGGCGCGCAGCACTGCGACAGATGGGCAAGGACGGCTGGATAGGCCTTGGCTGGCCACGCGAGTGGGGCGGGCGCGGATTCGGGCCCGTGGAGCAGTACATCTTCATCGAGGAAGTGACGCGCTCGGGCTTTCCCTTCCCTTACCTCACTCCGGAGTCCGTGGGGCCGGCGATCGCCGAGTTCGCCACCCCCGAGATCCGCAACCGGATACTGCCCGGCATCCTCGGCGGCGAACTGGTGATGGCGATCGGCTACAGCGAGCCGCAGGCGGGCACTGATCTCGCTGCGCTCGGCACGCGCGCGGTGCGCGAGGGCGACAGCTACGTCATCAACGGACAGAAGGTCTACACCTCGCTCGCGCACTTCGCGGATTACGTGTTTCTTGCGGTGAGGACGGGGGATCCTGCCACGCACCCGCGTCACAAGGGCATATCCATCCTGCTGGTGCCCACCGACAGCGCCGGCTTCTCGCGCACGCCCATCTACACCGTCGCCGAAGGCGAGACCAACACCACCTTCTACGACAACGTGCGCGTGCCCGTGAGCCATCTGGTCGGTGCCGAAAACCAGGGCTGGCAGGTGATCACAAGCCAGCTGAACCGCGAGCGGCTGACGCTGATGAACCCCGGCACGGCCAATCTCATGTACGCGCAGGTGCTGGCGCACGTCGAGCAGGAGCGTGACGCAAGCGGACATCGCCTGATCGACCTCCCGTGGGTGCAGACGGCGCTCGCACGCGTGCACGCATCCCTGCGCGCCTTGCAGCTCGCCTGCCGCCAGCAGGCCTGGGGCATCGCACAGCAGACCCTGAGTCCCGCCGAGGCATCCGCGGTCAAGGTCTATGGCTACGAGTGCTTCCTGCAGTGCTACCGGCTGATGCAGGAGGTTCTGGGGCCGGACGCCCTGATCAAGCGCGGCTACCCCGGGGCGATCCTCGACGGGCAACTCGAGCACATCTACCGCGCAGTGCCGGTCTACGGCTTCGGCGGCGGTACCAACGAAATCCAGCGCGACCTCATCGCGCAGTTCGGTCTGGGCCTCGCCCGGGCGCGGCGCTGAGGAAACGCGACCATGGACTTCGCACTGGACGAACTGCAGACCGATCTCGCGACGCTCGCCGAGCGCATGCTGCGCCGCGCCACGAGCGTGGCACGGCTGAAGGAGCTGGAAGCCACTGGCACACGGCTGGACAGCGCACTCTGGCAGGAACTGCGTGAAGCAGGCCTGACCGCTGTTGGCCTGCCCGAAGCCCTGGGTGGTGGGGGGCTGGGATTCTTCGAACACTGTCTGGTGCTGGAGCAGGCAGGCAAAACAGTAGCGCCGGTGCCGCTCGCCTGGCACGGCGCAGGACTGATGGCGCTCGCGCATGCAGGGCGCAACGCCGAAGCGCAGGCGATCGCGGCGGGCGAAGCCTGGATGGCAGTCTCGAGCCGCCGTGACGCCGGCAACAGCCTGCGCGCATCGGGCGCCGCCCTGACGGGCCAGCTCGGAGCCGTGTCCTACGCCGCAGGTGCTGCCGCCCTCCTCCTGCCAGCGCGCGTCGAAGACGGCAGCTGGAGACTCTTTCTGGTCGACGCCAATGCCTCCGGCATGACACTGCAGGCGCAGGCAAACACGGCGCTGGAACCCGCAGCGCGCCTGCAACTCGATGCGGCAGCGGCCGTGCCGATCGGCGACGCAACGACACCCGACTGGCTGCACCAGCGCCTGCTGGTTGCCAGCGCAGCGGTGCAGGTGGGTGTGCTCGAAGAGACCATCGCCATGACCACGCGCTATGTCTCGGAGCGCGAGCAGTTCGGCATGAAGATCGGCAGTTTCCAGTCGGTGAGCCACCGCATGGCCGATGCCTGGATCGATCTGATGAACCTGCGGCTGCTGGCGCGCAGTACGGCATCCACCCTCGACCGCGAGCCACTGGCATCGCTGGACGCGCTGTCGACCCAGCTCTGGTGCGCGGAAGCCGGGCACCGCGTGATGGCCAGTTGCCAACACGTGCACGGCGGCATGGGTCATGACCGCGACTATCCCCTGTGGCGTTACGCACTGCTCGCGCGCCAGAACGAAATGGCCCATCAGGGCCAGAGCGCCTGCCTCGCCGAACTGGGCTCGGAAATAGCCCGGTCGCCGTCGCTGGCGGTACTCTGACTCCCTCCCATCCACACCCCCGGACGGCACGCTCCTCATGGCCATAGCCCACTACCCCAGTCTTCTTGCGCCCGGCAGCATCGGCGCGATGCGCCTGCGCAACCGCATGATCGTGACCGCCATGGGCGTCAACTTCGGTGAAGACGACGGCGGGAGCGGCGAGCGAGTGCTCCACTACCACGAAGCACAGGCGCGCGGCGGCGTGGCGCTGATCATCTCGGGCGCCTGCGGCGTGGCCTATCCCGTTGGCCAGGTGCAGCCCTGGCAGGTCGCGATCTCGGATGACCGCTACATCCCGGGGCTGCGGAAAGTGGTAGAGGCCGTTCACAAGCACGGCGCGAAATTCGCCGTGCAACTTCATCAGGGCGGTCTGGTCGCAGGCGACGACACACGCGCCGGCAGACCGCAGTGGTGTCCTTCGGTGCCCGAGCCCATGAAGGGGGATTTCGTCGATGGCTTCCTGCTGCCCGAGTTGCAGGCCTTCGCCAGCGCGGGAGTGCCGAGCTACAAGGTGCTGACGCACGAAGACATCCAGGTGGTGGTCGGGCAGTACGCAGCCGGGGCGCGCCGCGCCAAGGAAGCCGGCTGCGACGGCGTCGAGATCCATGGCGGCCACGGATATCTCCTCTCCTCCTTCCTCTCACCCAAGACCAACAAGCGCACGGACGAGTACGGCGGCAGCACCGAAAACCGCTCGCGCTTCCTGATCGAAGTTGTGCGCGCCGTGCGCGCAGCGGTGGGCCCTGACTTCGCCGTCTGGGTGAAGCTCGACTCGCGCGAAGTGGGCAAGGAAGGCGGCATCACGCTGGAGCACGCCAAGGTCACGGCACGCCTGGTGGAAGACGCCGGCGCCGATGCAATCACCGTAAGCGCCTACCACGACACCGGCCAGGGCAAACTGCACTCGGCCTCGAACATCCCGCACGAGCCCAACTGGAACCTGCCCGCGGCGCAGGCGATCCGCGAGCTGGTGTCGATTCCCGTGATCGCCTCCGGGCGCGTGGAGCCCGCGCACGCCGACGCCGAAATCGCAGCCGGACATTTCGATTTCCTGGCCATGGGTCGCAAGCTGCTTGCAGACCCGGAATTGCCGAAGAAACTCGCTGAAGGCCGCGAGGAGGACGTACGCCCCTGCGTCTATTGCTACACCTGCGTCAGCAAGATCTACACACTGGAAGCCACCTGCTGTGCGGTGCATCCGGAACTCGGCATCGAGTACCTGCGCCTCGACCCACCGAAGCCCTCCGTTGCCAAGCGCGTCGCCGTGATCGGCGGCGGCCCGGGCGGGATGGAATCTGCGCGGCGTCTGGCGCGGGACGGCCATCAGGTCGTGCTCTTCGAGAAAAGCGATCGTCTCGGCGGCACGCTGCGCTTCGCCTCGCTTGCCTACGCCGCGAACGAGCGCCTGCTCGACTGGCTGCGCGCACGGGTGGAGGAATCCAGCGTGCAGCTGCGCCTCTCCTCCGAGGCCACGCCCGCCGTACTCGCCGAGTTGCGCATCGACGAAGTCGTAGTGGCCACGGGCGCGCGCCGCGACATGCCCGCCATCCCCGGTTCCGACCTGCCACACGTCTTCAGCGGCGATGACATGCGCCGCATGATGCTTGGAGAGAACTCCGAGTCACTCGCGGGCAAGACATCGCTGCTGACGCGCATCGCCACCAGGGCGGGTGCTGCCACAGGCCTCACGGCAAACCTCGATTTCGTGCGCAAAGCCACCCGTACCTGGATGCCGCTGGGCGACAAGGTCGTGATCATCGGCGGCGAACTGGTGGGGCTCGAGCTTGCGGAATTCCTCGCAGAGCGCGGACGCACCGTGACCGTGGTGGACGATCAGCCGCGCCTTGGCGCGGGGCTCACGCTGGTGCGCAGGCTGCGCCTGCTGACAGAGCTGCGTGAGCATGGTCTCGGCCTGCACGCGGGCGTGACGGGCATCCGCATCGAGGCGGGACGTGTGTGCTTCACGGCGAAGGACGGCAGCGAGAAGTCAGTGGACGCAGACCACGTGATCGTGGCCAAGGGCGCTACAGGCGATCTGTCGCAGGCCGAGGCCTTCCGTGCCGCGGGCTTCCGTGTGCACGAGGTGGGAGACTGCCGCGGCGTGGGCTACATCGAGGGCGCCATGCGCAGCGCGATGGAGGCGGTGGATGCGGTGAACGCGGGCTGAGGCTGGCCGTCGTTTGACGGCTGCCCGCAGCCCGCCCAAACGGGGTGACGCCACGCCCCCCTCCGTGAGAAAGTTCCGCCCCGGGACGTCCTGCCCTCCCGCCGCCACCGGGAACGTCCCGATACCAAGACAAACGCCGGAGATTGCGCCACATGATTCTCTTCCCCCGCCGACTCATCCCGGCGCTGCTGTGCATTGGCTTTATCGGCGCCTGCTCCCGCGGGGGAGCCCCTGAAGCACCAACGCCCGAGGTCTACGTCACGCCGGTGATCGCGCAGGACGTACCGGTCCACATGGAGCTGGTGGGCCAGACGCGCGGCTCTCAGGACGTACAGATCCGCGCCCGCGTCGAGGGCTTCCTCGAGACCATGTCTTTCACCGAAGGCACCTTCGTCGCCAAGGGCACCCCGCTCTACCGCATCGACCCGCGCCCCCTCGAGACCGCAGTCGCGCAGGCCAAAGCCAACCTCGCGAGCCAGCAGGCCCACCTCGACCAGGCCTCGGTGGCATCCAAGCGCCTCAAGCCGCTCGCGGCCCAGGAAGCGGTGAGCTTGCAGGAGCTCGATAACGCGCTAGGCAACGAGAGCGCCGCCCTTGCCCAGCGTGATGCGGCCAAGGCGGCACTGGACAAGGCCGTGCTGGACCTCTCTTACACCAACATCACCTCACCGGTGGACGGCGTGGTAGGCACCACCATGGTGATGGTGGGCAACCTCGTCGGCCGCGGCGAGAGCACCTTGCTCACCACCGTCTCGCAGGTGGACCCCATCCTCTTCCGTGCCGGCATCAGCGAGTCCGAGTACCTCCGCTTCGCACGGCACTTCAAGGAGACCGGCACCAGACCCGGTGAAAACGACGTCCCCATCGAGCTTCTGCTTGCCGACGGGACCGTGCACCGCTATCCCGGCAAACTCGACGGCGTGGAGCGGGCGGTAGATGCCACCACCGGCACGCTGGCCTTGCAGTTCGCCTTCCCCAACCCCGAGCGTCTGGTGCGTCCGGGGCAGTTCGGACGTGCGCGCATCCAGTGGGAACTGTTGCGCAACGCGCTGCTGGTACCGCAACGCGCGGTACAGGAACTCCAGAACCTCCACACCGTGGCCGTCGTCGGCAGCGACAACAAGGTCTCGATGCGCACGGTCAAGGTCGGACCACGCGTCGGCAGCCTGTGGGTCATCGAGTCGGGGCTGCAGGCCGGGGAAAAGGTTGTGTCCGGCGGCTTGCAGCGGCTTCGTGAGGGCGTGACCGTCCACGCGACGCCGGCGCCGGCGACGCCGGATGATTCCGGCGCAGAGCCCACCAGCGCGAGCGGGGGCTGAAGCAGCCATGTCATCCTTTTTCGTCGACCGCCCCATCGTAGCGATGGTGATCTCGATCGTGATGGTGCTGCTGGGCGCCGTTGCCATGTCGGGACTGCCTATCGCCCAGTACCCGGAAATCGTTCCGCCGATGGTGCAGGTGAGCACCAGTTTCACGGGTGCCAGCGCCACGGACGTAGAGGCGTCCATCGCCACGCCGCTCGAGCAGAAGATGAACGGCGTCGAAAACATGATCTACATGAAGTCGACCAACGCCAACGACGGCACCTTCACGCTCAAGGTGAGCTTCGAAGTCGGCACTGACCTCGACATGGCGAACGTGCTCACGCAGAACCGCGTATCCGAAGCCATGCCGGCGCTCCCGCAGGCGGTGAAGAACGTGGGCGTCTCGGTGAAGAAATCGCTGTCCTTCCCGCTGCTCATCATTTCCCTCAAATCCCCCAACGGGAGCTATGACAGCAGCTTCCTGTCGAACTACGCGAGCCTGAACATCACCGACAGCCTTGCGCGCATACCTGGCGTAGGACAGGTGAACCTCTTCGGAGGCAGCGACTACGCGATGCGCATCTGGCTGCGCCCGGACCGCATTGCCAATCTGGGCATCACGGTGCCCGACATCGTGAACGCGATATCGCTGCAGAACACGCTGAGCCCGGCCGGCCAGATCGGCGGGGCCCCGGCTGCGGCAGGCACCGAGTACACCTACACGGTGAAGACCCAGGGCCGTCTGCTGAACGAGGAAGAGTTCGGCAATGTGATCGTGCGCTCGAACTCCGACGGCTCGCAGGTGCTGCTGCGCGATGTGGCGCGCATAGAACTGGGCACGCAACTCTACAACTCGATCGGGCGCTACAACGGCAAGCCCGGCGCCATCATGGCGATCTACCAGATCCCCGGCACCAATGCGCTCGAGGTCGCGAACAAAGTCCGCGCCGAAATGGAAAACCTCTCCGGGACGTTCCCGCAGGACCTGGGCTACACGGTGTCGCTGGACACCACGCTGCCCGTGAGCGAGGGCATAAAGGAGATCGTGCACACGCTCTTCGAGGCCATCGTGCTGGTGATCCTCGTCGTGTTCGTGTTCCTGCAGAACTGGCGGGCCACGCTGATTCCGCTGCTTACGGTGCCCGTATCGCTCGTCGGCGCCTTCATGTTCTTTCCGCTGCTCGGCTTCTCGATCAACGTGCTCTCGCTGCTCGGCCTGGTGCTGGCCATCGGCATCGTGGTCGATGACGCGATCGTGGTGGTCGAAGCCGTCATGCACCACATCGAGAAAGGCCTGTCGCCGCGCGATGCCACGCTCAAGGCGATGAAAGAGGTCTCGGGGCCGGTGGTGGCGATCGCGCTGATCCTCGCGGCGGTATTCATTCCCGTGGCCTTCATTCCCGGCATCACGGGGCGCTTTTACCAGCAGTTCGCGATCACCATCGCCCTGTCGGTTCTGCTGTCGGCGTTCAATGCACTCACCCTGTCCCCGGCACTCGCGGCCAAGTTGCTCAAGCCGACCCATGGCGAGAAGACCTGGCTCACGCCCTTCTACGATCGCTTCAACGCGATCTTCGGACGTGGCACCGACAGATACGTGGGCTTCACACGCGTACTCGTGGGCAAACTCGGGCGCAGCCTCTTCCTGATCGGCGGCATCGTAGCGCTGGTGGCGCTGCTCGCATCCCGGGTACCTACCGGCTTCGTACCGGACGAAGACCAGGGCTTCCTGCTGGTAAACCTCATGCTCCCCGATGCCTCGTCGCTGGAGCGCACCGACGCCGTGATGCGCAAGGTCGAGCAGGTGCTGGGAGCGGAGGAGAGGGTCCAGGGTTTCAACACCGTGACCGGTTTCAGCCTGATCGCAGGCTCCTATTCCCCGAACATGGGATTCGTCTTCGTGCAGTTGAAGGAGTGGGGGGAGCGACCCGGTCTGAAGAACCACGCGCTACTGATCGCGCAGGAACTGAACCGCCGCTTCGCGGCACAGATCCCGGAAGCGGTGGTCATGGCATTCCCGCCGCCGCCCATACCCGGACTCGGCGTGGGCTCCGGTTTCACCATGCAGCTGCAGGACCGCGGCGGCCGTCCACCGCAGTTCCTCGCGGAACAGGCACAGCGGTTCATCGCGGCCGCGCACGAGCGCCCCGAGATCGGGCGCATCCAGACCGCCTTCCGCTCGAGCGTGCCGCAGATCTACGCCGAGGTCGACCGTGGCAAGGTGCTGAAAAGCGGCGTGCCGCTGTCGGATGTGAACACCACACTGGGCGCCCTGCTCGGCAGTTCCTACGTGAATGACTTCAACCGCTTCGGGCGCGTCTACAAGGTCTATGTGCAGGCGGAACCGGAGTACCGGCGTGACCCGGAACAGCTGGGCCTGTTCTTCGTGCGCAGCCAGAGTGGCCAGATGGTGCCGCTGGACACGCTGGTCAGTACCAGCCCCACCACCGGACCCGAATTCACCAACCGGTTCAACCTCTACCGCTCCGCGGAAATCACCGGTGCGCCCGCACCCGGCTACAGCAGCGGCGACGCGATGCGGGCACTGGAAGAAGTGGCTGCAGACGTGCTGCCGGACGGTGTCACGCAGACCTGGTCGGATGTCTCGTACCAGGAGAAGGTGGCCCCGAATCCGCTGCCCGTGTTCGCAGTGGCGATCCTGCTGGTGTTCCTGGTGCTGGCGGCACAGTACGAGAGCTGGTCCCTGCCCTTCAGCGTGCTGCTGGGCACGCCCTTCGCGATCTTCGGCGCCTTCTTCGGGCTATGGGCCGCGGGCCTGGTCGTGCCGCCCATTTACGTGAACAACATCTTCGCGCAGATAGGGCTGATCATGCTGATAGGCCTCGCGGCCAAGAACGCGATATTGATCGTGGAATTCGCGCGCATGCTGCAGCAGGAAGGTCGCGATGCCACCAGCGCGGTGCTCGAGTCCGCACGGCTGCGCTTCAGGCCCATCCTGATGACCGCCTTCGCCTTCATCCTCGGCGTGGTCCCCTTGCTCACTGCAGGCGGTGCCGGTGCGTTCTCCCGGCGCGTGATGGGCATGACGGTGTTCTCGGGAATGTTGTTTGCGACGATGCTCGGTGTGTGCCTGGTGCCGGTGCTGTATGTGATGGTGGAACGCCTCACCGGCAGCAAGGACAATAAACCCGCAGTCCAGCCGGCCAGCACAGGAGGCCACCCATGAGCGCGCGTCGTCGCGTGTGCCTGACGGCGGCCATGCTTTCGGGCCTCCTCACTGCCTGCACGCTCGGCCCGGATTACCAGCGGCCAGACGAGCCGGTGCCGGCGCGGTTCCGCGGGGCAATTGCCGAAGCAGACGCCGCCTCCATCGCCGATGCGGGCTGGTGGAGTCTCACCAAGGATCCCGTACTCCAGGCCCTGGTGCGCGAGGCCATTGCCAACAACCTCGATCTGGCCATGGCCACCGCACGGGTGACGGAAGCGCGCGCGCGCTACGGCATCGCCCGCTCGGCGCTGTTCCCCGAGTTGGGTGCAACCGGTGGCTACACCTCGCAGCGGAACTCGCGCATCACGGACCCGCCGCGCGGTGGCGCTGACCGGGCCTTCAACAACTACGACGCCGGACTGGCCGTGTCGTGGGAAGTGGATCTTTTCGGTGCCAATCGCCGCTCCTCCGAGGCCGCTCAGGCTGTCTATCTCTCCACCGAACAAGGTCGTCGCGCCGCGCTCGTCTCACTGGTAGCAGACGTCGCCTCCGCCTATGTGCTGATACGCGAACTTGACCTCCAGCTCGATGTGGCGAGAAAAACCGTCGCCGCCAACGAAGCGACCGTCGCCTACTACCGCAAACGCCTGGCGGGCGGGCTCTCGAACCGTCTCGAGGTCGACAGCGCACTCGCCAACCGTGCCCGCACTGCCGTACTGGTGCCGCAACTGGAACAGCAACTGGCATCTACCGAGAACGCACTCAGCCTGCTGCTGGGACGCGTTCCGGGGTCAATCGACCGCGGTGTGGCGATGGAAGCCTTCGGCGCTCCGCCGGCGATACCTCCGGGGCTGCCCGCAGCGTTGCTCGAGCGTCGACCCGATGTACTCTCCGCAGAGCAGCAGTTGGTAGCGGCCAACGCCGACGTGGGCGCGGCGAAGGCGCTGTTCTTTCCGTCGATCTCCATCACCGGTGTGCTGAACTCGGTGAGCGGTGATATCTCGGGGCTTCTCGACAGCGGTTCAGGCGCCAACCAGTTGCGTCCCAGCCTGTTCGCCCCGCTGTTCCAGGGCGGACGCATCCTCAGCAACTACGAGGCAACCAAGGCGCGACGGGACCAGGCGCTCTACGGGTACCAAGAGACGGCGCTGAACGCCTATCGCGAGGTCGCGGATGCGCTGGTGGCCGTGGACAAACTCGCCGTCGCCAGGCGTGAGCTCGAAGGGGGTGTCACTGCACTCGAGGATTCCTCGAAGCTCTCGCGGGCTCGCTACGAGGAGGGGCTGTCGAGTTATCTCGAGATCCTGAACGCCGACCAGCAACTGCTCGACCAGAAGCTCAATCTCGCCTCCGTACGGGGTGAGGAATTGCGCGCAATGATCGACCTGTACCGCGCACTCGGCGGCGGCTGGCAAACCGAAACGCCAACTCCATAGGGCCCGCGAGACAGGGCCACCCGGAGCACACACATGACCGCAGTACCCCACACCCACCGCGACATCCTCGAAACAGCCGTGCAGGGCATGATGAGCACCATACGCCATGCGGACGGGCTTATCTCGACCAACCCCGTAGGTTTCGACTGGGATGGAGAACACGTGCGTATCAGCACGCTCAAATCCCGGGTGAAGTACGCCAACCTGCGCGCCAATCCGCAGATCACCTTCTGTGTGGTCGACCCCCTGGCACCCACGCGATATATCGAGATTCGCGGGCACGCGGAACTCATCGACGATCCGGGCGGCGAGTTGAACCGGAAGATCTATCGCCGACACACGGGCCAGGAATTCAACCTCGACGCCCCCGACGCCGAACGGGTCATCGTCAAGATCATCCCCAGTCAGGTATCAGCGCCCACACTTTACGGCGGCAAGTTGGACCGCATCGCCACCGAGGTGCAGGTGCCTGGCGCTCTCGCCAGCCACACCGGTGTCCCGCAGGGTGACCCGCTCGCTGCGCTGCGCGCCAAGGATGCGATCCGGGAACGCCTGCACGATTATGTACGCGCGATGGACTGCATCGACGACGATCTGGGACGCTCCGTCTTCCACCCTGACGCACCCGCCGATTACGGCGCCATCTACCAGGGCACAGGACACGGCTTCATTGATTTCGTGCATGCAGCACATGTGGGCATGCTGGCACACCAGCACCAGCTAGGGAGCATCGGCATAGTGGTGGACGGCGAGCGCGCAGCGAGCGAAGCCTATGTCACGGTGACGCTGCGGATGCGCTCACTCGAGGGCGTGCTGCAGGATTCCCGCAGCCATGGCCGTTACCTGGATCAGTGGGAACAACGCAACGGCCGCTGGGCGATCAGCTCGCGCCGGTATGTGCATCTGTTCGACGATCTCTATCCGGTGCATCTGCAGCAGTTCGTCACCGAGGGCAGTCGAGACCGCGAGGATCCGAGCTACGCGCTGCTCGCCGGCCGACGCGTGTAGGGCCGGCACCGCCCTCTGTGCCGGCTAGCTATCTCCCCCGAGCCTCACCTCGATCCGGTTATCCGCCCGCGATCCCAGCCCGACCATCTCGTCAAAAGCACTGGCATGCGTGAGCGTGATGCTGACTGCTCCCGCTGCGGCAAGCGCCTCGCGCGCGGCGCCAAGGTTGCGGAACAGGGCCCGGGTACGCGGGTCCGAACCCAGCCAGAAGGTTCCTCTGGCGGTGTCCAGTTCGACGATGTAGAGGCCGCCCTCCAGCGAGTGGATGCGCGCAGCACGCAGGCCGCAAGAGAGCAGATCAGCCGATATCAGATACCGGGACACCGCATCAACTCCTCACGCCGCGCGCAGCGACTGTCCACGCCAAAAGCAGGATCGCGATGATCACTCCGTAAGCAACGAAACCGTAGATCCCGAGCCCGGGCATCACCCACAACAACAAGCCATCGTTACCAGCCGGAATCGCATGCGCTGCGCTCTCCAGCACGAACCCACCCGCGAGGCAGCGCGCCGCACCCCGCAACGTCGGGGCTTCCGGTGTCCACTGCCCGGCCGCCAGGCAACTTACCACCGCGCCCACGAGGAGGGCGCACGCAAGCAGGACGCTGGAGGTGTCGACAGGGGTGCGGCCTGCACACGCGAGCGATGCGAGCGCAGCGTTGTAGCCCCAACCCGGCATCCGGTGCATGAGAATGCCTGCGAGGATACCGGCGATCACGGTGTGGAAAATACGTGAGTCCAATTCCGCGTCACGCGTGGCGCGCGCGGAGCGGACCGTTACAACAACACATGCGAGCCACGCGCAAACGACGATCCACAGCACACCCGCCCCCGGCGCCTGCACGAGCCGCGCATGCGCGGCGATCCCGGCGTGCGTGACGAGATCGATACGGGCCGCAAGGGCAATGCCCAGCAAGGTGAACAGGAAGTTCGTCTTGCCCCTGCCGAGGTAAAGAATGCTGCCGAGATAACACCCTCCGTTCAGGAGGGCGCCACCGGCCATCACCGCAGCAGCCAAGGCGACCTGCGCCAGCGCCGCATCACTGCCCGGCAATAGCGCACCCGCACCCTGCCGAAGGCAGAGAGCGAGCAGCACGAGACCGGTAGTGCCCGCAACAATGCACTGCATGCGCAAACCGATGGCCCGGCCGGTGGACACCGCCTCCTGTGTCGCCGCGACGGCGCACATGCTGGCACGCGCCAGACACCAGCCAAGCCCTGCGACGACGGGAATCGGCCACAACTCCATAACACGCGACTCCCGAGAACTTACTTCACCACCACCCGCATCTGCCCGAGGAAATCGAGCTTGCCGACGGAGAGCCCCTGCGCACGCAGGATGTCGTAGGCGGTCGTGGCGTGGAAGTGGAAATTGGGTTGCGAGAAAGACAGCAGGAAGTCCTCCGCGCGGAAATCGAGGCGGAAGTCGCCCACCTCGAAGCGCATCTGCTTGCCGATGAAGCGTTCCATTTCCGCCTCGGTGACGGTGAGCAGTGCTTCGCGCGCGCCCGAAATGCATTCGCGCAGCCCGGCGAAATCGGCCGGCGGCGCGCTGAAGTCCGGCGCAAACACCCCGGCGCGCACACCGGCGATGGCCTGCGCGGAATGCCACGCGCAGGAGGAAATCTGGTACGCGAAGGGCTGCATGTCGGGCGCCAGACGGGCACCTGTCAGCGCGTCCGGCGAGAGACCCTGTTGCTGGCAATGCGCCTCTGCCTTGTCGAGCAGAGCGGCAACGGATCCCAGGATCTGGAGTGCCGTCGGTATGGTGGCGGCATGAAGTGATATCGGCATGGTGTGATCTCCGCGGAGTGATGGACGTGAGGGCATCACGGACGAAGCCGACAGCATAAACGAGATCCGCGTCGCGCCCGTGACGCTGCAACAGTTCCCGACCGAGGGCAGCCGCAGCCCCGAGGACCCCAGCTACGCCCTGTTCGCGGACGGGCGAGGCTGAGACCGACTGCCTGCGGGTCTCAGGCCGCCTGTATCCGCACCGCCTGCGCCGGCGCATCAAGGCGCGCCAGCAGTTCCTCCTGCCGCGCCAGTGCGCGCTCGAGGTTGCGCTCCTTCACGTGACCGAAGCCGCGGACCATGAGCGGCAGCGCGGCGATTTCCACGACGCCGTCGAGGTTGGCCGCCGTGAGCCGTGACAGCAGGCGATCGAGCAGCGCTTCGTAATCCCCGATCAGACTCCGCTCCATGCGGCGCTCCGCCACGTAGCCGAAGGGATCGAAACGCGTCCCGCGCAGGAAACGCAGCCGTGCAAGAAGAGCAAAAGCCCGCATCATCCACGGACCGTACTCGCGCTTGCGAAGATGCCCCGTGACCGGATCACGCTCCGAAAAAAGCGGCGGCGCGAGGTGGAACTTCAGCGTGTAATCCCCTTCGAACTGCTGTTCCAGGGCACGCCGGAACTCCCCGGAGGTGTAGAGCCGCGCGACCTCGTACTCGTCCTTGTAGCTCATCAGCTTGAAGAGCGAGCGCATCACTGCTTGCGTCAACGGCAGTTCAGCGTCATCGCCCGTGATCGCGGCTTCCGCACCGCGCACACGCGCCACCATGCCTGTGTAGCGCTCCGCCCAGGCGGGATCCTGATACTCGCGGAGGAAGCGCTCGCGATCAGCGATCTGTGCTTCCAGCGTGGGCTCGGGTGCTGGCTGTCCGCCGCCGATACCGGCAATCGCGCGCACCGCGGCCTCGTCGTGCGCGGCTCGGCGGCCCCAGAGGAACGCCTGCTGGTTGAAGCGCACCTGCACGGCATTGAGCTCGATGGCACGGGTGATGGCCTCTTCACCCACCGGCACCAGTCCGCGCTGGAAGGCAAAGCCCAGCAGGAACAGGTTGGCGGCGATGGCATCACCGAGCAGCGCGGTGGCGATGGACGTGGCGTCGACGAAGGTGGTCTTGCCGGCGCCAACCTCCTCGCGGATCTTGGTCTTCATGGCCTCGGTGGGAAACACAACGTCCGGATCACGCGTGAAGGCCGCGGTCGGCGCCTCGAAATCATTCACCACCGCATGCGAGCGCGCATCGTGGAGCTTGGCGAGCGGGTCTTCGGCTGCGCTCACCACAAGATCACAGCCGAGCAGCAGATCGGCGTCGCCTGCGGCCACGCGCACGGCGTGGATGTCCTCCTGTCTGGCGCCGATGCGGACATGGCTCACCACCGGGCCGAATTTCTGCGCGAGTCCGCTCAGGTTGAGCACCGTGCAACCCTTGCCTTCAAGGTGCGCCGCCATGCCGAGGATCGCGCTCACCGTGAGCACACCGGTGCCACCGATACCGGTGATCACCGTGTTCCAGGGCGCGGCGAGCGAAGGCAGCGCGGGAGCCGGCAATTGCACGAAATCCGCAGCGCTGTCCGCTGCGCGGCTCTTACGCAGTTGCGCGTGCTCCACGGTCACGAAGCTGGGGCAAAAGCCCTTCAGGCAGCTGAAGTCCTTGTTGCAGGCGCTCTGGTCGATGGCGCGCTTGCGGCCGAATGGCGTTTCCTTCGGCAACACCGACAGGCAGTTCGACGCGACGCCGCAATCACCGCAGCCCTCGCAGACCAGTTCGTTGATGAAGACGCGACGGTCGGGATCGGGGAACTCGCCCTTCTTGCGGCGGCGGCGCTTTTCGGCAGCGCAGGTCTGGTCGTAGAGGATGAGCGTGCACCCGGACAACTCCCGGAACTCGCGCTGCACGGCCTCGAGTTCGTCGCGGTGATGGATGCTGAGCCCATGGAAATGGCGCAGCTCGTGGGGGTATTTGTCGGGCTCGTCGCTCACCACTGCGATGCGGTAGACGCCCTCGCCGTGCACCTGCTCCACGATCTGCGCCACAGAGAGCTGCCCGTCGATCGGCTGGCCGCCCGTCATCGCCACGGCGTCGTTGTAGAGCAGCTTGTAAGTGATGTTGACCTTCGAGGCGACCGCCGCGCGGATGGCGAGCAGGCCGGAGTGGAAGTAGGTGCCGTCACCCAGGTTCTGGAAGACGTGCTTCGTGCTGGTGAATGGCGCCTGCCCGATCCACGAGGCGCCCTCCCCGCCCATCTGCGTGAAGGTCTCGGTACGCCTGTCCATCCAGGTGACCATGTAGTGGCAGCCGATACCACCCAGCGCGCGACTGCCCTCGGGCACCACGGTGGAGGTGTTGTGAGGACAGCCCGAGCAGTAATGCGGCGTACGCTCGATGATCTCGCGGGGGGCCGCGAGTGATCGCTCCTTGCGGTCGAAAAAATCGAGGCGCTCCTGCATGTCCTCGGACTGGTAGTAGCGACGGATCCGGCTCGCAATCGCACGCGCGACCATCGCCGGCGTGAGTTCCGCTGTATTGGGCAGCAGCGGCCGCCCTTCCTCGTCGAACTCGCCCACCACGCGCGGGCGGCGATCCACCGGCCAGTTGTAGAGCTGCCCGGTAAGCTGGTCCTCGATGATGCTGCGCTTTTCCTCGACCACGAGGATCTCTTCCAGCCCCTCGGCAAAGGCGTGCGTACTCACGGGCTCGAGTGGCCAGGGCATACCGACCTTGAACACGCGGATGCCGAGCTCTGCAGCACGGTTGCGGTCGATGCCGAGATCCTCGAGGCCCTGCAGCACATCGAGATAGGCCTTGCCCGTGCTGATGATGCCGAGTCGCGGACGGGGAGAGTCGATGGCCACGAAGTTGATGTTGTTCACCCGCGCGAACTCGCGCGCAGCGTAGATCTTGTAGTGGTTCAGGCGCTCTTCCTGCGCGAGCGGCTTGTCGGGCCAGCGCGCATGCACGCCGCCCGGTGGCAGCCGGAAATCCTCGGGCAGGCGCACGATCACCCGCGAGGGGTCGATGTCCACCGAGGCAGAGGCATCGCAGTTCTCGGTGATGACCTTGAAGCCCACCCAGCAGCCGCTGTAACGCGAGAGCTCCCAGCCGAGCAGGCCAAGATCGAGAATCTCCTGCACATTCGCGGGATTCAGGACCGGCGCGGATGCGCCCATGAAGGCGTGCTCGCACTGGTGCGGCAGCGTGGAGGACTTGCAGGCGTGGTCGTCGCCCACCACCGCCAGCACGCCGCCGAACTTCGATGTGCCTACCGCGTTCGCGTGCTTGAGCACGTCCATGCTGCGATCGAGGCCCGGCCCCTTGCCATACCACATGCCGTAGACGCCATCGACACGCGCGCCAGGGAAGAGCGTGACCTCCTGCGTGCCGCGCACGGCGGTCATCGCGAGGTCCTCGTTCACACCCGGGCGGAAAACAACGTTGTGCGCGTCCAGATGCCCCCTCGCCTTCCACAGCGCCTGATCGAGTCCGCCGAGCGGCGAGCCGCGATAGCCCGAGACGAATCCCGCCGTATTGAGCCCCGCTGCACGGTCGCGCTCCTGCTGGAGCATCAGCAGGCGCACAAGCGCCTCGATGCCGCTCATGTAGGCACGACCGGACTGGAGTGTGTATTTATCGTCGAGGCTCACCTCGTTCTGACGCATATGACGCTCGCTCCACGGCTGGCTTGCGGATTCTGGCTGCCGGCAAGAGTCTAGGCTCGGGCCTGGGCAACAACCTTGTCTTTTTTCTTGCACCCGATTTGTTGCATGAGAAATCACGCCCCTTCCACTCGGGTGATGGCTGGCGCTAGAGTGTCGTGGGCTTCCCGAATGGCAGGCAATGCAGTCATCACTCCGGATCGACACGCCGCTTCGCATCGCCGCCGTTCTGGCGCTGGTGCTGCTGCTGATCGACTTCTCGGCACGGGCGGCCCTTGACCAGCACGAGTTCGGCGCGCCTGCGGGCCACAGCCTGTGTGCGATCTGCGTGTACACCGGCGGCTCCGCGGGTCTCCCCGAAAGCGACTGGGTGCCCGCCCTGCCCCCGCAACGCCATGAAGCTCCGAGCGCCGCGCTCGCCTCCCACGCCCCAGCCTCTGCACGCTTCGGCGTCCGGATCCGCGCCCCCCCTGCCAGTTCCTGATCCCTGACTCCGGCCTGCCAACGCCGCAGGCCACAGCACCACCGCATCCCGTGCGCAATCGTCGTGCGCTGCGGTCGACCCGGAACCGTAAGGAGCAACAGCCCATGAGCCGCGAGATACCCCATCTTGCACACGCCGCATTTGCGGCCGCGCTGGCCATCACGAACATGCCAGCGCTCGCCGCCAACACCGAAGCCGAACAACTCCGCGAGGAACTGCGCCAGACCCGCGAAAGCCTTGAGTCCCGCATAGCCGCACTGGAGGCGCGACTGGCCGCCACGCAAGCGCCAGCCGCAAAAGCACCGGTCGTCGAACGGCTCGACCAGTTCGAAAATCGCCTGAGCGCGGTCGAATCGATGCCACCACCCGAAGCTCCCCCGCAACCGGCCTCTGCGATGAACCCGCAGATGTCCCTGATCCTCGGGGGCACTTGGGCGAGGCTCTCGGAGAATCCCGACGATTACCTCTTGCAGGGCTTCGTGCCGGCTGGTGAAGAAGCCGGGCCGGGAGCACGGGGTTTCAGTCTGGGCGAGAGCGAGATGACACTCTCGGCCAACGTGGATCCCCTTTTCTACGGCCAGGCAACCTTTGGCATATCTGCTGAAAACGACATCGAGGTCGAGGAGGCTTTCGTCAGGAGCTCCCTGCCAGAGGGTTTCACCTCGCGCGTCGGGCGCTTTTTCTCCGGCATCGGCTATCTGAACCAGCAGCATGCCCATGGCTGGGATTTCGTCGACGCACCGCTGGTCTACACGGCGATGTTCGGTGGCCAATACAAGAACGAAGGAGCCGAACTGCGCTGGCTCGCGCCGCTCGACACATTCCTTGAACTGGGCGCTGAACTCGGCAATGGCCGCGGTTTCCCCGGAGCGGATACCGGCAACGGCATCGGTGCCTGGACGCTCTTCGCCTCCGCCGGAGGCGATGTGGGTGAGAGCCACTCATGGAAGGCGGGCATGGCCTGGCTGCACGCAGATGCCACCGCGCGCAGCTACGAAGAACCTGATCTGCTGCTTGAGGACGTGTCCAACAGCACCGCCTTCAGTGGCGACTCGGATACCTGGAGCGTGCAGGGAGTGTGGAAGTGGGCCCCGGAGGGCAACAGCCACGAACGCAATCTCAAGCTGCAGGGCGAGTACTTCGGTCGCAAGGAATCAGGTGATCTCGTGCAGTCGAACGCCTCGCGCGGCGAGGGCCTGATGGACTACCGCTCCACGCCTTCGGGCTGGTATCTGCAGGGCGTCTACCAGTTCATGCCCGCCTGGCGGCTTGGCCTGCGCTACGACAGCCTGGACTCCGGCAACAGCCGGCTCAGCTCGCAAGACGGCGTGCTGCGTCCTGCGGCATTCCCCACGCTGGCAGCGGCAGACCCTGATCGCTCGAGCATCATGCTCGACTGGTCACCGACCGAATTCAGCCGCCTGCGGCTGCAGTTCGCGCGCGACGCAAGCCGCGAAGGACAAGACGACGACCAGATCTACCTGCAATACATCATGAGCCTCGGCGCCCACGGCGCCCACCAGTTCTGAGGAACACCACATGAAACGACTACACAGGATTTTTCTTGCCGGCACGCTCCTGCTGGGCGCCGCAGCCGCACCTGCCCGGGCCGAACTCAAGGTGCTGGCCTGCGAGGCCGAGTGGGCTGCACTGGCAACCGCAATTGGCGGGGACGCGGTGGACGCGTCAAGCGCCACCACCGGCAAGCAGGACCCGCACCGCATCGAGGCACGCCCGAGCCTGATCGCCAAGGTGCGCAACGCTGATCTGCTTGTCTGCACCGGACTCGATCTGGAAGCAGGCTGGCTTCCCGTACTGCTGCAGCAGTCGGGAAACCGCGCCATACAACCGGGACAGCCCGGGCATTTCCTGGCAGGCACCCTCGTGAAAAGGCTCGATCTCCCGAGCAGCCTCGATCGCTCGCAGGGCGACCTGCACGGCGGCGGAAACCCGCACATCCAGCTGGACCCCCACAACATCGCCACCGTGGCAAAAGCGCTGGCTGCACGGCTGGCGGAACTCGATGGCGCACACGCAGCCGACTACAACACCAGACTCGCGGCATTCCTCGAACGCTGGAACGCCGCCATCGTGCGCTGGGAGGCCTCGGCTGCCCCCCTGCGCGGCGCCACGGTGGTCACCCACCACCGGGATATGGTCTATCTCACGCAATGGCTGGGGATGCGCGAGTTGGGCACCCTGGAGCCAAAGCCGGGGCTGGAGCCCACCAGTGGCCACCTCGCCGAGCTGGTGACGCAACTGGCCCAAGAGCACGCACGGATGGTGCTGCGCACGCCCTACCAGGCAGAGCGGGCCTCGAGCTGGCTGGCTGACCGGGTCTCGATACCGGCGGTGATGATCCCGAACACCGTGGGAGGATCGGAGGAAGCGACAGACCTGTTCAGCCTCTTCGACGACATCATCGCGCGGCTCACGAGGGCTCTGGCATGACGGATTGGTCGACCACACTTTCAATCGTCGCCCCGGCCTTCCTGGCCGGTGTGCTCGTATTGCTCACGCACGTGCCGATGGGGATGCACATCCTGCGGCGGGGGATCGTGTTCATCGACCTCGCCCTCGCGCAGATCGCCGCGCTCGGCGTGATCGTGGCCGGGCTCTCCGGCCTGGATCCCCAAGGGCTGGGCACACAGCTCGCGGCGGCGGGCGCGGCATTGGCGGGCGCGGCGCTGCTCACCTGGACCGAGTCGCGCTGGCCCGAGGTGCAGGAGGCCCAGATCGGCGTGCTCTTCGTGCTCGCGGCCACCGGTGGACTGTTGCTGCTCGCCCATGATCCCCACGGCGGGGAAAGCCTGCGCGATCTTCTGGCCGGCCAGATCCTCTGGGTGCGATACGAGCAACTACTGGTGCCGGCGGTTGGCAGCGTGGCGATCTGTGCTCTTCTTGCGGCGCGGCCCGGAGGCCTTCCTTCCTGGCTGTTCTACGTGGTGTTCGCGCTCGCCGTGACGGCCTCGGTGCAACTGGTAGGTGTGTATCTGGTGTTCGCCAGCCTGATCGTCCCTGGCCTCGCGACGCGGCGCTACGATCGCGGCAGACTGGCCGTTGCCTATGGCGTCGGGGTTGCGGGCTATGCGGGCGGGCTGCTGGCATCCACGCTCTTCGACCTGCCCTCAGGCGCAGTGGTCGTCTGGAGCATGGCGGCCTGCGCTATTGCTGCTTTCTGGCTCGGGCCGAAGGTAGCCCAGGGGCACTGAAGGGCACGTCGGCCAACATCTCCCGAAAAAAAAGGCGGGGCCCCGGGGCTCCGCCTTTTTTGTGCCTGGGCAAACTGCGCCAGACCTAGAACTCCTCCCACTCGTCATCCTGCGCGGGCGCGGCCTTGACCTGGGGCGGTCGCTGCAGCGGCGGCGGACGTGAGGCCGGAACAGCGGCACGGGCAGCAGGCCGCTGCAAGGGACGCGCGACCGGACGTGGCCGCGGGGCAGCGGCGAGCTGCTGCGGCGCATGCGAGGCCCCGCCATCGCGAACCCTGAAAGTACTCACCATCCCGTCGAGCTCGCGGGCCATTTCCTCGAGGGATTTGGCCGCGGCGGTGGACTGCTCGACAAGCGCCGCGTTCTGCTGCGTCATCTCGTCCATCTGGCTCACGGCCTGGTTGACCTGCACGATGCCGTCGGACTGCTCCTTCGAGGCGGCCGCGATCTCGTTGATCATCGTGGCGACGTTGGTGACGGCGCTGAAGATTTCAGAGAGGCTGTCACCGGTGCGGTTCACCAGGTCCGCGCCCTGATCGACCTTGGCTGTGGAGTCGCGGATCAGGTCCTTGATCTCCTTGGCCGCTGTGGCGCTTCGCTGCGCGAGGTTGCGCACCTCGGTGGCAACCACGGCAAAGCCGCGGCCCTGCTCACCGGCACGCGCCGCCTCGACCGCCGCGTTCAGCGCGAGCAGATTGGTCTGGAAGGCGATTTCGTCGATGACGCCGATGATGTCGGCCATGCGTTTCGAAGAAGCATTGATGGCTGTCATGGCCTCTACGGTCTGGGCAGAGACGTCACGTCCGTGCGTGGCACGCTGGCGCGCCTCGCTCACCAGCATATTGGCCTGGCGGGCATTGTCGGCGTTCTGCTGCACCGTCGTAGTCATCTCGTCCATGCTGGCCGCGGTTTCCTCGAGGCTCGCCGCCTGCTGCTCGGTGCGCGAGGAGAGGTCTATGTTTCCGCTGGCGATCTCCGTGCTGGAACGCGTGAGTTCGGAAGTGCTGGACCGCACATTGCCAACCAGGGCGTTCAGGTTGGTGCTCATCGAGCGCAGGGCGGCCATGAGCTTGCCCACTTCGTCATCGGAGCGGACCTGGATCTCCTCGGTAAGATCGCCACCCGCAATGCGCTCGCAGATGCCCGCAGCGTTCGCCAAGGGCTCCACAAACAGCGTGCGCGAGAGGCGGTTCACGAACCACAACGCGAGCAGGAGCAGCGGCAGCACCGCGGCAGCTCCCGTGAAGACATTCCTGATCACGGCACTGTCTGCCTCGGCAAGCGGCTTGATCACCTCGAAGGCGCCATGAAGGTCACCAACCTGCTTGCCGTCCATCGCGAAGCCGGTGATGTCCTTGCCATCGTCACGGCCCCAGATGGTCGTGGATGTGCGGGGATCCCCGTGGCAGTTCATGCAGACTTTCTCGAGACGTACCGGACGGAAGTAGCGGATGGCGTTCTTCTCTTCGTCGATGACGTAGTGCTCGGCAGCCTCGGGATTGTGATCGAAAAAGGCCAAGGCCTCCGCTTCAATGGGGTCGGGCTCGTTGGCGGGGTTCCGTGCGCCCTCCCGGGGAGTGCGGAACTCGAAACCACCTTCCTTGGCCTTGGCCTTGGCAGACTCCCAGGCTGCGACCACCGGAATGGCGGCGAGCATCTTCTGCTTGCGGAGTGCGGGATCGGTCTCGGTTTCGTTGATGCGGCGGATCTCGGTGGTGGAGAACAGCCCCAGATCCCACTTCTTCGCCATGTTTTCGCGCACTGACTCGGACATCACGACGAGGTTACGCGCGGCGGCGACCTGGGATTGCACGATCACCCGCTGCTCGTTCAGAACATAGAGCCCGAAGATGACGACCACGATGCCGACCAGAATGAGGCCCACCCACGTCCGGAAACCCAGTTTGCGGATCAGTTCTCCCATGTGCGCTCTCCCTACGACTCTTGTGTTAAGCAGGGCCTTTCGAGGGAAAACGACTCTCCCAGTGCCCGAGGGGGCATTATGCGCGTGCGTCCCCGGATGTCCACCAATCCAGACGATTCGCCGACGGCCCCGACTCGCCTATGCTGCGCTTACAAGACCAACAGGAGGAACACCATGAGCAGCACTGAAATCCCCACGTTCTGTCGCCTGTGCATGGGGCACTGCGGTGTCCTGGTGAAACTCGATGATCATGGCCGCGTTGACTCGATCCGCGGCGATCATGAAGACCCCCAAACGCTCGGCTACGCCTGCTTCAAGGGCATGCGCTCCGGCGAGGCACACGCAAGCCCGGACCGGATACTCCATCCCCTCAAACGCCAGCCTGACGGTACGTTTGCGCGCATTCCCGCGGCGCAGGCTCTCGACGAAATCGCGGCACGCCTCGCTGCGATCCGCGCGCAGCACGGTGCCGAGGCCATCGCCGGATACAAGGGCGGCGGCGCCTTCTTCACCTCTTCCTCAAGCAAGATGCTGAACGCGTTTCTCGACGCGATCGGATCGCCGAAGGCCTTTTCCTCCGTCACCATCGACCAGTCCTCCAAGGCCGTCGCGCTGGGGCGCATCGGCATCTGGCCTGCGGGACGCGATCCCTTCAACAAAGGCGACGTGCTGATGATCATCGGGGCGAACCCGCTGGTGTCGGTGTCGATGGGAGGCTTTGACACGCGCAATCCGCAAAAACGGCTGAAGCAGGCTCGCGATCGCGGGATGAAACTCGTGGTGATCGATCCCCGCCGCAGCGAGACCGCACGCTTTGCCGACGTTTTTCTGCAACCGCTCCCGGGCGAAGACTGCTCCATCCTCGCGGGCATCATCAGGATCGTGCTGGCCGAGGGCTGGGAAGACCGCGAATTCTGCGGCCGCTACGCCTCGCAAATGGCGGAACTGCGCGCCGCCGTGGACGGCTTCACGCCGGAGACGGTCGCCCGGCGGGCGGGCATCGACGCCGCGGACTTGCGCCGCGCGGCCGAGGTCTTCGCGCGCGATGGCCGACGCGGCGCCGCCGTGAGCGCAACGGGGCCCGACATGTCCCCGCATGCCAACCTCGCGGAACACCTGATCGAGGCATTGAACGTGATCTGCGGACGACTGGTCCGTGAGGGCGAGCCCGTACAGAACCCCGGCGCCGTCAATGCTCGCTGGCCACGCAAGGCGGAGGTCATTCCCGCGCCACGCTGGTGGGAGCAGGGCTATGTCAGCAAGACGGGCTACGCCACCATCGACGGCGAATTGCCGAGCGGCGCGTTGATCGAGGAGATTCTGGAGCCGGGGCCAGGCCAGGTACGGGCCCTGCTCGTGCACGGCGGCAACCCCGCATCGGCCATCCCGGACCAGGACGGGATCGTGAATGCACTGAAGTCACTGGAGTTGCTGGTCACGATCGAACCCTTCATGACCATGACCGCGCAACTCTCGGACTACATCCTGCCGCCAACGCTGCAGTACGAGCGCCCTGACCTGCCGCTTTTCATCTACGAGACACTCGTGTCCATCGAACCCTACACGCGCTTCACACCCGCCATTGCCGCGGTGCCTGAAGGCGCCGAGGTACAGGACGACTGGACGTGGTTCTGGGAGCTTGCCCGGCGCCTGGGCGCGACGATAGAGCACTTCGGCCAGGCTCTCGACATGACGCGCAGACCCGGCACCGAAGACATCCTCGCGATCGCGGCACGCTTCTCTCCCCTGCCCTTCGAGACCATCCGAAGCGCGCAGCGCGGCGTTTACCTCGACGCGCTCACGCAGTTGGTCGAGCCGGGAGATCCGGAATCGCCGCACCGCTTTACGCTCATGCCCGCGGACGTGGCGGAAGAACTGGCCGCCGTGATGGCGGAGGATGACGGGGCAGGCGGAAACCGTGCCTACGCAGGCTTTGGCTACCGGATGGCATCACGCAGGATGCGTGACGCGCTCAACTCCGCCTGCAAGGACCTCCCATCGGTACGGTCACGGGTGCCCACCAACCCGGCCTTCATCAACCCGGCCGATATGGCACGCGAGGGTATATCCGAAGGGCAACTGGTACGCATCGCATCCGATGCCGGAGAGATCGTGGTCCCGGCGAAGGCGGACCCGGATCTGCGCAGCGGCGTGATTTCGATCCCCCACGGGTACGGCGTGTTGCCGGGCGAGCCGGATGACCCCTTCGGCCGGGGCGCATCCACCAATCGCCTGATCGGCGCCAAAGGTCCGCGGGAGAGCATCAACGCGATGCCGCGCATGAGCGCGATACCGGTGAACATCACTCCACTTCTCTGAAGCGAGCCACACCGCGGGCGACGCCGAAGCGGTGACAGTGCCGAAGTCCCCGCGTGACTGTCACGCGGGCAGCCGGCACAGTGTGCGTAACTGCAGCCACCTGCGGCAGACGTGCCATGCCCCGACCAAGCCCCGTCCTTTTGATCCTCCTCCTCGCGTGCCTTTACGGCGCGCTACGGAGCAGCGACGCACACGCCGCCGATGTGCGAGAACGCCCACGCGTGGGTCTCGTGCTCGCCGGCGGTGGAGCACGCGGCATCGCGCACATCGGCGTGATCAAGTACCTCGAGGAGCAGGGCATCCATATCGATGCCGTAGCCGGCACAAGCATGGGCTCCATCATCGGCGGGCTCTACGCCTCGGGCCTCACCGCGGCTGAGCTCGAGGAGACCGCACGCTCCATCGACTGGCGCTATGCACTGGACGATGACACCCCGCGCGACCGCCTGCCATTCCGCCGCAAAGAGCAGGACTACGACTTCCTCGTAGGGGCCTCGCTGCGATTCAAGGACGGCGTGCTGAAGCTCCCCATGGGTGCCATCGAAGGCCAGCACCTCAACTTCGTGCTGCACGACCTGGTCGCGCACGCCTCACGAATCCGCGACTTCGACAAACTTCCGATCCCCTATCGTGCAGTGGCCGCAGACATCGTCACGGGTGAAGCCGTGGTGCTGTCGAAAGGGGATCTCGCTCTCGCCATGCGCGCCAGCATGTCCATACCCGGAGTGTTCACGCCGGTGGACATCGACGGGCACTTGCTGGTCGACGGCGGCATCGCGATGAACATTCCCGTGACCGTTGCCCAGGCGATGGGCGTGGACCGCCTCGTGGTGGTGGACATCGGCACGCCGCTCGCGCCGCGGGAGAAACTCGACAACGTGCTGTCGCTGGTCGACCAGCTCACCAACATCATGACCCGCACCAACTCCGAGCTGCAGCTCAAACAGATGCGCGAGGGCGATGTGCTGGTGCGGCCGGCACTGGATGCAGCCGGGATAACGGCGACGAGCTTCGACCAACCGGAGGAGGCCATTGCCATCGGCTACGCCGCCGCAAAGTCGCTTGCCCCCGAACTCGCCACGCTCGCCGATTCGGACGAGGCACAACGACTCGCGAAGCGACCCCGCCTGGTGCTGCCGCGGATCGCGGAAATCCGCATCGACACCGACTCCAGCGTGCCCGAGAAGCTGCTGCGCAACATGATCACCCAGCCGATCGGCGAGCGCCTCGACAGGGATCGCATCGAGAGCGACATCGCCGACATCTACGGTCTCGACGAATTCGCGCGGGTCGATTACGACGTGCTGAAGGAGGCGCACGGCTACGTCTTGCGCGTGAAGGCTACCCGCAATCCGCAGGGCGACAACGTGCTGAAGCTGGGGCTCAACTGGGATCAGGACAGCCGCGGAGAGAGCGAGTTCGGCGTCCGGGGCAGCTGGCACCAGCGCGGGCTGAACCGTTTGGGCGCCGAGTGGTACAGCGCGGGCCAACTCGGCGGGCACTCGTTCTTCCTCACGCAGTTCTACCAGCCGCTCGACACGGCGCGTCTCGTCTTTGCCGATGTCGCGTACCAGTACGAGCAGCGACAGCTCAATCTCTCGGACGACGGCGAACTGCGCGCGCGCGCGGTGGTCGACGATCACCAGCTGGAACTCGCCGGCGGCTACAACATCTCGAACGTGGCGCGCTTGCGCGCAGGCGCTTACCTGGGAACCGCCAACAACGACATCGAGATAGGCTCGCCCCTTCTCAGCTCCTCCAGCGAAGACGACGCTGGCTGGTTCGCGGAATTGAAGGTGGACACGCTGGACCGCGCCTATTTCCCGGGCAGCGGGCTGCGCTTCAGGACGCGCTTTTCCGAGGGCGAGGAGGCCTGGGGAGCGGAGACCGATTACCGCTCCTGGGAAACCGGATTCAGCGCGAGCAAAAGCCTCGGGCGAAACACCTTCACGCTGGGCGGACGCTGGTCGCAGATCGAACTGGACGAGCAGGCCAGCGGCGCGCGGATCCTCACGCTGCCCTCGCAGGCGTTCACGCTGGGTGGATTCCTCGCATTGTCCGGATACACCCGCGACTCGCTGGCGGGCAATTACCTCGGCTTCGCGAGTCTCAGCTGGTACCGGCGGCTAACCGAACAATCGCTTTTGCCGGTAGACCTGCCGGTCTATGCAGGTATGAGCCTCGAGGCGGGAAACACCTGGATGAGAAAAGGCGAAGCCTCGTTCGGAGACCTGATCCACGCGGGCAGCGTCTTTCTCGGGGTGGATTCTCCGCTCGGGCCGATCTACATCGGGCTGGGGCTTGGCGAGAACAACCAGCGGGCGATGTACCTTCAGATCGGCCAGCCGCTGGACTGAGGCACGCGTTTGCGATGGATATCCAGTTCACATAGGATGGATTCCCATGTCGCATACTCTGAATCGGTGATCCCGTGCGGGCAATTTGATGAGCGTTCTCGTCGGGGCAATTCTGATAGCAGTGCTTCTGGCACTACTGGTTGTTATTCGGGCCTCCCGCAGCACACCCGTTACACCGAAGAAGCGCAGCGTCGCGATGGACACCGGCCATCAGGCGCCAGCCACGGCCACTGCAGACAGTCCTTCTGCCGCGCAGCCGGCACAGGTGTCCATCCCCGATGACCTCGCCAACTTCAGGATGGTGACAAGCAGCGACATCAGCCCTGCGCGTCAGGTCATCCTTCTCGAAGAAATGGAACGCATCTTCCTGCCCCCGCGCTCCCTGCGCGAACTGAGCGACCCCGATTTTTTCGCCTCCGGCAGCACCCGCGAGCTGGCAGATTTCCTGATGCGCGAGCCGGTGTTGGCTGCGCGCGTCCTCGGCATCGTCAACTCCCCCCTGCACGGCCTGCAGACCCCGATAGTCAGCGTGCAGCACGCGATCAACTTCCTCGGGATCAACTCGGTGAGGAGCATCGCGCTCCGCTTTCTGGTCGAAGAGTCATACCGGACTGAAACACCCAGCCTCCAAGGGCTGTACAGCCGCATCTGGGACGCCGGCACCATGGGGTCCGAGATATGTTCGCTGCTATCGCAGCGACTGGGCTTCAGCGATGTGAGCGCATCGGTCACGATCACCGTGCTCTCATTTGTGGGCGACTTCGCGGTACTTACCCTGCTGCCGCCCGAAGAGGCACTCGAGACCTGGCAGCACGGCCTTTTCGACCGTACACGGATCCAGCAACAGAGTCTGGGCTTCAACGCGGGGGTCGCCGGGCAGCTGCTCCTCACGCAGTGGGGGCTGCCGGCGAGCATCGTCGCCGGCGTCGAGAAAATGAACTCGGTGCTGAGCACCCCTGCCGATAGTCAGGCAACGCCTGAGATGCTGCGACTGGCGCTGTGCTACGCGAGCGCCCGTATCGGCGAGGCAATTGCCATGGGCCGGGTGCGTGAAATTGCCCACCTCAGCCTGCAGCCGGCCGGTCACCCGGAACTGGCATACCTGCAGGGTTATCTCTCGCAGCCCGCCTTTGCCCGGCTAGAGGAAATCATGCAGGCCCCGGACGTACGCAACGCTCTGGCCCGGATGATCAGCGCGGCCGGCAACAGCAGACGCTGAGTCGCGGCAAAGGCTGAATCTGCGCTCTATTTGCCGTCGAAGTCGTCGGTATCGACCTGACCGGTGAGACGACGCCACAGATGCGACCAGCTGAGCCCCAGCGCCAGCAACAGGCCCACGCAGACAATAGCGATCCAGCCAAACAAGGAACTCGAACCCTGGTGCAGCACACCGAGGTCGAAGAGCAGCCATACGCCCGCAGCGAGCAGCATCGCGCCAAGCGCAAGTCCCAGCAGCCCCAGGGAATTCAGCGTTGCCCGCAGCAGGATGACCCAGCCGATCAGAAGCACCACGCCGGTGAACGCGTGAACCGCGCCCAGGGCAGGCGCACCGCTGACCCAATGGACAAAGGACCAGCCGCCAGGGTTCCAGGTGGCGAGCACCATGAGAAGAGCAGCCAGAAGGCGAACCGTGAATTCGCCAAAACCGAAGGGGTCGCGGGACGTGGCGGACGTGCTCAAGGGAGTTCTCCAGACAGGATTGTTGTGATTAGCCCCCAGCCCAGAGACTCAGCAGCGAGTGCGCGATCGCGAGCGGTGGAGGGGTCATGATACGGGCACCCGGATCCCCGCGCAGCACTGCCCTCACCTCTTCCCTGCTGAGCCAGATGGCATCCTGCAACTCGACGGTATCGAGCGTAAGTGCATCGCTCCCGACAGGCGCAACACACCCGATCATCAGCGACGAGGGAAACGGCCACGGCTGGCTGAGCAGATAGCGCACCGACAGCGCCTTCACGCCCGCCTCTTCGTGCAACTCCCGACTCACCGCCTCTTCGAGCGACTCACCCGGCTCGAGGAAACCCGCCAACGCCGAGTACATGCGCGGCGGAAACTGCGGCTGACGCCCGAGCAATACGCGGTCATCGTGCTCCGCGAGCATGATCACCACAGGATCGACCCGCGGGAAGTGCTCGGCCGTACAGCTCGCGCAGCGCCTGCCCCAACCACCCCTGAAAAGCGCCGTCGTCGCGCCACAGCGCGCGCAGAAGCCGTGCCGGTAATGCCAGTCCACCAGGCTGCGTGCGCCGCCGTAGAGAGCGACCTGTTCGGCAGGCAATCTGTGCAGCAACTGCAACACGGCCATCGACCCGCCACGGGGACCATCCCAGTCGAGTCTGGCGAAACGCGGAGCTCCCTCATCAAGCCCCAGGAACAGCAGCTCGCCTCCCCGGTCGTCGGCATCGAGCAGCCGCCATGCAATGCCGCCATCGTCGCCCGCAACAGGATCCAGCCCCTTCAACACGAGTAGTCGTGCAGCCGGATCGCTGCGCATCCCGAACAGGGCTTCCTCGTTGTTGCGCAGATGATCGGCACGGTCGAGCGTGCTGCCGGTGAAGCCGGGTTGCAATGTCATGGGAATCTCCGGGAAAAGAGCGGTTGATAGCCGCGCTCTACCGGTAGGGTGTGCGCGTCAGGCCGACGCGGATGGTAGACGAGAATGTGCCCACAGGTAACGGTGGGCTCAGAGGCCGCGACGACGCCGAAGGACTGAAATCAGGCCTAGCCCCGCAAGCAGCATCGGCAGTGTTCCGCCAATGGGCGTCTCCACCGGCTCGCTGCCGTAAAGGCTGAAGCCGAGCAGGTATTTCCTGGGCTCGGCACTGCCGCTGACCAGTGTGGGTGCGCCATTGCTGTAACGCCTGTCATCGCCCTCGTTCAGAATCCCGCCCCACTGGAATGCGTCCCCTCCCGCACCAAGGATGCTCAGCCAGTAATGCCCCGGCTCGAGTCTCCACTCCGGCAGCCCGACATCAAGATAGCCGCCCGATCCCTGAAAGAGCGTGTAATCGCTTTTTCTCACGAGGGTCTGGAACAGGGGGCCACCGCTGTCCAACGGACTGCTCCACACCGAGACCGTGAAGTCTCCAAGGGAGCCCAGAGAGTTGTTGGCAGCAGCGAGCCTGGCACCATCGAGGACGGCGGAAGCATCCAGATCGAAAGAGGCGAACATCCTCGCGCCGGCCATGACCGAGCACGGAGAGCAATAAGCGGTGGGCGAGTTGACCCAGCTCGCAGGCAGGGCCTGCTCGACCACTGTGGCAGCGCCTGCCCCAGCGGAAACAACACAGAACACGAACATGCAGATCCGTTGCAGCATGACATCACACCTCGGTGCGGGCGCCCGCCACTAAGGCACACGGGCATGCCGAGTATGGCAGCCCGAGCGGATCCTGCCAGCCTGTGGGCAGGATCCGCCGCGTCATTGCATCAGATGCGCTCGACGATGATCGCCGGCGCCATGCCCCCCGCCGCGCACATGGTGACCAAGCCACGCTTGAGATTGCGGCGCTCGAGTTCGTCGAGCACGGTGCCGATCAGGATTGCACCGGTCGCGCCAATGGGATGGCCCAACGCCATCGCCCCGCCATTCACGTTGACGCGGTCGCGGTCGAGACCGAGGTCGCGGATGAATTTCTCCGCCACCACGGCGAATGCCTCGTTGATCTCGAAGAGATCGATGTCGTCGATCGTAAGGCCGGCCTTGGCGAGCACCTTGCGCGCCGCAGGCACGGGCGCATTCAGCATCAAGGTGGGCGAGTCGCCGACGTTTGCCATCGCCAGCACGCGCGCCCGTGGCGTCCAGCCCTGGCTGCGGGCATAGGCGGGAGAGGCAAGCAGCAGCGCCGCCGCGCCATCGACCACACCTGAAGAGTTGCCCGCGTGGTGAACGTGGTTCACCTCGAGCCCCGGATACTTCTGATGGATCAGGCCCAGATACGTCGTGCCACGCTCATCCAGCGGGTAACGCGCCACCTCGGCGAAAGCAGCCTTCAGCTGCCCGAGGCTCTCTACCGTAGTGCCCGGGCGCGGAAACTCCTCGCGGTCCAGCGCCAGGCTGCCGTCTTCGCGATAGACCGGCACAAGGCTGCGATTGAAGGCACCTTCGGCGATGGCCCGCGCGGCGCGTTGCTGGCTGACGAACGCCAGTTGATCGAGGGCCTCGCGGCTGATGCCCTCGAGCGTGGCGATGGCATCGCCGCAGACGCCCTGATGCGGTTGCGGGTGCACCGAGCGCAGGCGGAGGTTGTCGTTGTCGATGAACATCGTGGGCGCGTTACCGCCCTGCCCGTAGTTCGACATCATCTCGGTGCCACCGGCGATCACCAGATCTTCCATACCCGACATGACAGAGGCCGCGGCCAGGTTGACGGCCGTGATTCCGGAACCGCAGAAGCGGTCGAGCGTGACGGCACTGGAGCGCACGTCGTAGCCGGCATCGAGTGCAGCCATGCGACCGAGGTCTCCGGACTGCTGGCCACGCTGGGAACTGGTTCCCCAGATGATGTCGTCAACGTCTTCGGTGCGAATGCCGTTGCGCTCGGCGAGCGCGCGCAGCACGGTGGCGCCGAGTTGCTGCGGGTGAATGCCAGATAGCGCTCCCTTGCCGGCCTTGCCGATGCCGCGCGGGGTGCGGCAGGCGTCGATGATCCAGGCTTCGTTGCTCATGTGTGAGTCTCCAGTGTGAAACGGGGGGATGTTCAGGCGAGAACGCCGGCGCTGCGGAGTTGCTCGATGCGTTCGTCGGAATAACCTGCGTCGCGCAGCACGTCGAGGGTGTCACTGCCCGCCGGATGCGCCTGCACCGGCACTGGCGGCGCACTGCGACTGAAACGCGGCGCGGGAGCGGCCTGCACCACGCCCGCGATCTCGACGAAGGAACCGCGGAACCGGTTGTGGGGATGCGAAGGCGCCTCCGTCATCGAGAGAACGGGAGCGAAGCAGACGTCGCTGCCTTCCATCAGCGCGCACCACTCGTCCCGGCTCTTGGTGAGCATGACCGCCGCGAGCCGCTCGCGCATGGCGGGCCATTGCGCGGCGTCGTTCTGCGGCGTGAACTGCGCGGCATCGAGCCCGGCACGCTCCATCAGGAGCGCGTAGAACTGCGGCTCGATGGAGCCAAGAGCCACGTACTTGCCGTCGGCGGTCTCGTAGGTGTCGTAGAAATGCGCGCCGGTATCGAGGATGTTCACTCCGCGCTCGTCGCGCCATGCGCCCTGCGCTTTCATCGCGTACATCATGTGCATGAGCGTCGCGGCGCCCTCGACCATCGAGGCGTCGACCACCTGACCTTTGCCGGAACGCTGCGCCTCGAAAACGGCACACATCACGCCGAAGGCGAGGAACATCCCACCGCCGCCGAAATCACCCACGAGGTTGAGCGGCGGCACCGGCTTCTCACCGGCGCGCCCCATGGCGTGGAGCGCACCGGAAATGGCGATGTAGTTGATGTCGTGCCCGGCGGCTCCTGCGAGCGGGCCGGTCTGGCCCCAGCCTGTCATGCGGCCGTAGACCAGTCGCGGGTTGCGTGAGAGACAAACATCCGGCCCGAAACCAAGCCGCTCGGCCACACCGGGACGAAAACCCTCTATCAACACGTCTGCGTTGGCGCACAGCGCGAGCAGCGCCTCGACGCCCTCCGGGTGCTTCAGGTTGAGTGCAACCGTGCGCTTGCCGCGCTCGCTGATGCGATCGGCGCGATCCGCCGGCGAGGAGGCACGCCCCACCGTGATCACCTCCGCGCCCATGTCAGCCAGCATCATGCCGCAGAAGGGCGCTGGCCCCAGGCCCTCGATCTCGATCACTCTCAACCCCTGCAATGGCCCCACGCTCATCCTCCGGTCCGGTCTGTTACAGCGGGCGCAATCGTGCATGACAGAAGGCCCCGGCACAATCACTGCGGGCACGGCAAGGCTTTCGCGCGTGGCGCGATGTGCAGTAAGTTCCGGACCATCACATTCCCCGGAGAGATTCCACCGTGCACTTCGACCACAGCCCGGCCGTGCAGCAGCTTCGCGCCCGCCTCGAATCCTTCATGGACGAACACGTCTACCCGGTGGAGCACGTCTACGCCGAGGAGCTCGCGGCTGCGGAAAACCCGTGGCGTACACCTGCACGGATGGAGTCACTCAAGGAAAAAGCCCGTGCCGCCGGGCTCTGGAATCTCTTCCGCCCCAAGGATCACGGCGGCCAGCTGAGCAACCTGGAGTACGCGCCTCTCGCCGAAATCATGGGCCGTGTGATGTGGGCGCCGGAGGTCTTCAACTGCAACGCGCCCGACACGGGGAACATGGAGACTCTCATCAAATACGGCACCGATGCGCAGAAATCCCTGTGGCTCGAACCACTGCTCGCTGGCGAGATCCGCTCGGGCTTCGCGATGACAGAGCCCGATGTCGCCTCCTCCGACGCCACCAACATCGCCTGCCACATGCATCAGGAAGGCGATGACTGGGTGATCAACGGTCGCAAGTGGTTCACCACGGGCGGAATGCGCGAAACCTGCGCGGTGTTCATCGTGATGGGCAAATCGGATGCGGACAACGCAGACCGTCACCGCCAGCAGTCGATGATCCTCGTGCCCCGGGACGCGCCGGGCGTGCGGATCCTGCGCTCCGTCACCACCCTCGGTTACCACGAGTATCCCTTCGGTGAGGCCGACATCCTCTTCGACAACGTGCGTGTGCCGGCCGCGAACATGCTGCTCGGTGCCGGTCGTGGCTTCGAGATCGCGCAAGGTCGCCTCGGGCCGGGACGCATCCACCACTGCATGCGGCTTATCGGCTGTGCACAGCGGGCACTGGAGAGCATGTGCCAGCGCGCCGAGGAGCGCAGCACCTTCGGCAAGCGGCTGAGCCAGCACCAGTCGGTGCGGGAAGACATCGCCAAGTCCTATTGCGAGATCGAACAGGCGCGACTGCTCACACTCAAGGCTGCCGACACCATGGACCGCCACGGCAACAAGGTGGCGCGCGAGCAGATCGCTGCCATCAAGATCGTTGCCCCGCAGATGGCGATGAACGTGATCGACCGCTGCATGCAGATCCATGGCTGCGCCGGACTCACTGCGGATTTCTTCATGGCCGAGGCTTACAACTATGCGCGCCAGATCCGTCTCGCCGATGGCCCCGACCAGGTGCACATGATGCAACTGGGCCGGGATCTGACAAGGCGCCACGCCACTGTACCCGCCGCAGCACACTGAACACGCTTCTGGAGAAACGCACACGTGAACACCCGCCGATACGCCCTGGACCCCGAACTTCTGCCCATGGCAGACAGCCTGCCGACGGTGATGGAGCTCAGCAATCCCGCAGTGATCGCCGCCATGCGATCCGGCCCTGCAATGACCGGCGCAGCCATCCCCGACCGCGGCGATGTCCACAAGGAAGACCTGCTCGTACCCGGTCGTGCCGGCGACCCGGACGTGCCGTTGCGCGTCTACCGACCGGCCGGCACGAGCGATTCGCCGAGCGGCTGTGTCCTCGAGATCCACGGCGGCGGCTTCATGTTCGGCGATATCGCAATGATGGATCCCTGGTGCCAGGCAGTCTGCGGCGAACTCGGGGCGGTGGTGGTGTCGGTGGAATATCGCCTTGCGCCGGAGCACCGTTTTCCCGCTGCGCTCCACGACTGTCACGCCGCCCTGTGCTGGGTGTCGGCCAATGCCACCCGGCTGGGCATCGATCCGGCGCGCATCGTGATTGCCGGCCAGAGCGCCGGAGCGGCACTGGCAGCATCAACCGCACTTTATGCCCGTGACAACGGCGGACCCCTGCCCTGTTTCCAGTTGCTCGAGATCCCCGTCATGGACGACCGCCTCGACACCCCGTCGATGCGCGCCTTTACCGACACGCCCTTCTGGAACCTGCCCAACGCGGAATGGGGATGGAAGCATTATCTCGGTGCCGCCTGCGGAGGGGATGTATCGCCCTACGCCGCACCGGCTCGCGCCACGGATCTCGGCGGGCTGCCGCCGGCCTACATCTCCACCATGGAGTTCGACCCGCTGCGCGACGAAGGGATCCTCTATGCGCTGCGCCTGCTGCAGGCAGGAGTGGCGGTGGAACTGCACTCCTTCGCGGGGACCTTCCACGGCTCATCAGTGATCAACACGGCGCGAGTTTCGCAGCGCGCCAGCGCAGAAATCATGACCGTACTGGCGCGCGCTCTGGGCTGACGCGCCCGGGCGCTATTGCAGGCCGCCGTCCACGCGGAGCAGCGCAGAGCTCACGAAGCTGGACGCAGGGCTCGCAAGGAACAGCGCTGCCGTAACGATTTCCTCGGGGTTTCCGGGGCGACCGATCACGGACGCCGCGCGCTTGCGGTGCTCCTCTGGCCAGGACTCCGAGATGTCAGTGAGGAAAGGCCCGGCGGCCAGGGTGTTGATACGCACTTTTCCGCCGAATTCCGCACCGAATCCTGCTGCCAGCGTGTTCAGGGCTGCCTTCGCGCCCGAGTAGGGAATGGCGTTCGCCAGTGGGCGCAGCGAGGCCGAACTGCTGACGTTGATGATGCAGCCTCCATCGCCCATGGCCATGCGCCGCCCGACGAGCGCGCAGAGCCGGAACGGACCCTTGAAGTTCACTCCGATGATCTTGTCGAAGAGTTCCTCGCTCACGTCTTCCGGCGTGTCGGTGAGGGGTGACATGCCGGCATTGTTCACCAGCACATCGACCCGGCCGAAGCGCGCGTACGCGGCCTCCACCAACCGGGCCGTGTCCTCCCAACGGGCGACGTGGCAGGCCACGCCGATCGCATCGCAGCCGAGAGCACGGAATTCCGCTGCGGTCGCGTCGCAGGCTTCCTGCCGGCGGCTCGCCACCACAAGACTGGCACCGCGCTCTGCGAAAGCCCGCGCCATGCGGTAACCAAGGCCGCGGGTGCCGCCGGTGACGAGCACGACCTTGTTGCTGAAATCGAACAGGGGATCCATGCGGGCGCTTCCTGTGTAGAACTTGGGATCGCACGCGGCACGCCGCATAATCCGCGCCGCGCCACACACCGAGGATGCTACCCATGTTGCCCCGCGATTTCACCGAGGAACAGCAGATGTTCCGCCAGGCTTACCGGAAGTTCCTGAGCACCGAGATCGTGCCGCACATGGAGGACTGGCGTGCAGCGGGCATCGTCGATCGCTCGGCATTTCGCAAGGCCGGCGAGCGCGGTTTCCTCATGGTGTGGCCGGAAGAGAAATTCGGCGGCAGCGGCGATGCGGATTTCCGCTTCGAACAGATCATCATGGAAGAAACCCAGTACGCCCGCGCCGGGGACTGGTACAACACCCTCCACAGCAGGCTCGTAGGGCCCTACATCACCCGCTTCGGCAGCACGGAGCAGCAGGAGCGCTTCATGCCCGGCTGCGTTGCAGGGGAGACGATCCTCGCCATCGCCATGACGGAACCCGACGCGGGATCAGATCTCGCGGGAATGCGCACCCACGCGGTGGACAAGGGGGATCACTGGCTGCTCAACGGTTCCAAGACGTACATCTCGAATGGCATCAACGCAGACCTCGTCGTGGTCGCAGCCAAGACCGACCCGGGCAACAACCCGCACCACATGACACTGCTGCTGGTCGAGCGCGGCATGGAGGGTTTTTCGCGAGGACGCAATCTCGTGAAGATGGGCATGAAGGCACAGGACACCGCGGAACTGTTCTTTGCCGACGTGAAAGTGCCCAAGCACAACGTGCTGGGCGAGGCCGGAAAGGGTTTCTATTACCTGATGGAAGGCCTTGCCGAGGAGAGGCTGCTCGGCGGCTGCGGTTACCTTGCCGCAGCCCAGCTCTCGTTCGATCTCACGGCCGCGTGGGTGAAGGAGCGCAAGGCATTCGGCAAACGCCTCGCGGAGTTCCAGAACACGCAGTTCAGGATGGCGGAGCTGCGCACCGAGCTCGACCTCGCGCAGAGCTTCATCGACCAGTGCGTGCGCGCGTTCACTGCGGGCAAGCTGACCGCCGTTGATGCTGCCAAGGCGAAGCTCGTCAGCAGCGAATTGCAGGTGAAGTCCGCCGATCTTGGCGTGCAGCTGCACGGCGGCGCGGGATACATGGACGAGTACCCGATTTCGCGGCAATTCACCGACGCGCGGATCGCACCGATTTACGCCGGGAGTTCCGAGGTGATGAAAATCATCATCAGCCGCGATTGCCTGGGCAAGGACTACGAGCCCTTCAACACACGGAATTTCTGAGACGGGGTGTCTCTCAGCGCTGGGCCCGTCCGCGCGCCATGACCGCCTCGCGGCGGCGCTCGATGTCCTCGGCGGTGACGGTGGCATTCCACGCGCTCGAGAACACGCGCTCGTACTCGATCGCATCGCGCAGCGAAAGTGAAGCCCCATTGCTCATGAGGAGTTCGTATTCGCGGATGAACTGCGGATCCACGAAAGCAATGGATTCCGCGAGCGCCAGCGCCTCCGGCAACAGTTGCGCCTGCGGCACCACACGGTTCACCAGCCCCCACTCGAGCGCTGTGGGCGCATCGATGAAACGGCCGCTGAAGCTCATCTCTCTCGCACGTGCGGGCCCGACGATGCGCTGCAGTTTCTGGGAGAGACCCCAACCGGGCATGATCCCGACCAGCGCGTGGGTGTCGGCGAAGCGTGCAGTCTCGGAGGCGATCAGCACGTCGCAGGCCAGAGCGAGTTCGAAGCCGCCAGTGATCGCCACGCCATTCACAGCGCCGATCACGGGTTTGCCACAGGACTCTACCGCGCGCACCGGGTTGGAGCGTGGATCAGGATCGGTGGCCACGGCCAAGCCCGCGGCTCCGGCACCGAGCTCCTTCAGATCAAGACCCGCCGTGAAAGCACGCTCCCCTGCCCCGGTGAGCACGATCACACGCACGGAGGCGTCATCACGCAGCGCCGTCATGGCATCGTAGAGCGCGCCACGCAGCGACTCCGACAACGCGTTCATCGCCTGTGGCCGGTTCAGCGTGACCACGGCAACGCCGCTCTGATGGTGTTCGATCAATATCTCGGCGGACATGGCTCGCGGGCTCGATGTGATTGGAGGCGGCAGTGTACGCGGGCACCACCGGTGCATCCATGCGGGGATGCCTTCGTCCGTCCGGATGAATCGCTTCCCGGGGCTCTCGCTACTCTGGACGCGGATCAACTTACTCCACACGAGGCGCAACATGCAGGCCGATGACTACTTCGCCATCCAGAACCTTCTGTTCAGCTACCCCTTCACGCTGGATCGGGGCGATTTCGACGCAGTCGGCAAACTCTTCGAGCATGCCGATGTGTACTCGGGCGGGGTGCTGATGGCATCCAAGGATGCGGCCAAAGTCGCGGCGTCGTTTCGCGACTGGGTGCTCACCTATGACGGCTCGCCGAGAACGCGCCATTTCATCGGAAACGTGATCATCGAGCCCGAGGGAGACAACCGGGCAACGGTGCGCTCCTACGTCATGGTCTTCCAGCAGACAGAGGCACTGCCACTGCAACCGGTAATCGGCGGGGATTACCTCGACCGCGTGCAGAAAGTCGACGGGCGCTGGCGTTTCGTGGAACGGCACATGGGGAACGACCAGGTCGGCGACCTTTCGGCCCACGGGCGCGATTTCGATGTGATCAGACCCTGCCGCGCAAACTGAGCCTCGGCCACAGGGTGTTGAGGACGAGTCCTGACATCACCAGCGCCGCCGCCGCGAGCTTCCAGGGTGGCAAGGCCTCGTGCAGGAAGATCGCGGAGGCACCCATGCCGAACACGGGCACCAAGAGGGACATGGGCGCAATGGTAGCCGTAGGGTAACGAGCCAGCAGCCAGCCCCACACCGCATAGCCGAACATGGTGTTGCCCACCGCCTGCCAGATCACGGCGATCCAGGTGGTGAGGTCGGCATTGCCGAGGCCCGCCCTGATCGCCGGCCATCCCTCTACCAGCAACGACATGCATAACAGGGGAGGAACCGAGAAGGCACTCGCCCAGACCACGTAAGCCAGCATGTTCACGCCCGGCGTCTGCCGGGCAACCAGATTGCCACCGGCCCAGCCAAGCGCCGCCAGCAGGACGAGGGCAACACCGAGCGGGGTGGCAGAACCGTCGGTGCGGAGGATGATAAGCCCGATGCCTGCGCCAGCGAGTAGCAATGCCACCCACTGGAAGTGCCTTACCCGCTCACCGGTAAAGCGCATCGCAAGGCCGATGGTAAAAAAGACCTGTGTCTGAACCACCAGCGAGGCGAGTCCGGGCGAGATGTGCGAGGAGATGGCAAGAAAGAGCATGCCGAACTGTCCGGCGCCGATCAGCACGCCATAAGAGGCAAGGTAGCGCCACGGCACGGCAGGACGCCGCAGGAATAGCGCAGCGGGCAGGAAGGCGACACTGAACCTGAGCGCCGCGAACAGCAGCGGCGGGAGATGGTCCAGACCGATGCGGATAACCACGAAATTCGAGCCCCACACCGCCATGACGGCGACCGCGAGCAGTGCGTGGCGGGGACTCAGGGCGGCGTTGTGCATACGCGGCAGGCTCCCGGGATGCCGGAATTCAGAAACAAGAACGCCCGCGCGAGGCGGGCGTCTTGTATCGGCCGGTAAGGCCGAGGGGATTGGTCGGAGCGGCGGGATTTGAACCCACGACCACCACCCCCCCAGAGTGGTGCGCTACCAGACTGCGCTACGCTCCGAAATGCCGTGGAGAACACTTTCGTGGCCTCCCTGACAGGCGGCGAATCATAAAGGATGCGCTGCCCGAATAGAACCCGAATTTGCTGTCCTCAGCGAAGCGCCTTCAGCAAGTCCTCGAGTTCGACGATCATCTGGCGGATGAGCTGCCGGTAATGCGAGTCCTCCTTGCCCGACTCACCCTCCATCCGCTGGCGCGCGCCGCCGATCGTGAAGCCCTGCTCGTAGAGCAGGCTACGAATCTGCCGGATCATGATCACGTCCTGGCGCTGGTAGTAGCGGCGATTGCCACGCCGCTTGACCGGCTTGAGCTGGGGGAACTCCTGCTCCCAGTAGCGCAGCACGTGCGGCTTGACCGCGCACAGTTCGCTCACTTCACCGATGGTGAAGTACCGCTTGCCCGGAATCGCGGGCAGCTCGTTGTTGTTACTCGCCTCCAGCATAAGCCTCTACCTTTTGCTTCAGCTTCTGCCCGGGCCGGAAAGTGACCACACGCCGGGCGGAGATCGGGATCTCCTCGCCGGTCTTGGGATTTCGCCCCGGGCGCTGGCGCTTGTCGCGCAGATCAAAGTTGCCGAAGCCGGAGAGTTTGACCTGCTCGCTGCTTTCAAGCGCAGTGCGGATCTCCTCGAAAAAGGCTTCTACGATTTCCTTTGCCTCGCGCTTGTTGAGCCCGAGGTCTTCAAACAGTTTCTCGGCGATGTCCGCCTTGGTAAGCGCCTTGCGCATGATCTTCAGTACCTTGGAACGGCCCCACACCGTGCGACAAGCGCCGCCACGATGCCCTCGACCACCGCTCCCACCTCGGCTTCGGTGAGAGTGCGGTCCTGCGCCTGCAGAACCACAGCAATGGCCATGCTCTTCTTTTTCAAATCAATACCTTGCCCGCGATATACATCAAACAACTTGAGATCTTTCAGGCAGGTTCCCGCAACATCTCGGGCAACATCCAGAAGGACTCCGGCGGGCAGGTCTTCGTCTACCACCACCGCGATGTCACGGCGCACCTCAGGAAATCTAGATAATCCTTTGAAAGAAGGCAAAGTTTTTCTTCGGATAGCCTCAAGATCGAACTCGAATAGGTACACCGGACCGAGCAGATCAAGCGCGCTCAGGATCCGGGGATGCAACGCGCCCAGCACACCGCCGCACTCCCCATCACGCCAGATACTGGCCGACTGCCCGGGGTGGAGGGACGGGTGTTCACAGGGCTGGAATCCCCAGCCACCGCCAGTTCCGTCTCCCGTGTCCAGAAGCGCTTCCACGTCTCCTTTGATATCGAAGAAATCGAGTGCGGCGGCATCGCTGCCCCATCCTTCCGGCTCACGCGAGCCGCTGACGAGACCCGCAATCGCCATCGTCTGATGCAATCCATCCGCCTCCGGCAGGAACCGCAGCCCTGTCTCGAACAGACGGACTCGCCGCTGTTGCCGATTCTGGTTGTGCTGAAGCGTCGACAGCAGACCTGCCCAAAGAGTAGTGCGCATCACCGCCATGTCGGCGGAGATCGGGTTCTGCACTGCTACGGGCGAGACCCCGGGGGCCAGCAACTCCTGCAACCCGGGAGGCACGAAACTGTACGTGATGGCTTCCTGGTAGCCGAGCGTACAGAGGCGAGCTCGCAGATCCTTCACCGATCGCAACGCCTCATCGTTGCGGCGAATGGGCACCTCGGCCGCCTGGACGCGCGCGGGAATGCGCTCGTAGCCCCAGACACGACCCACCTCCTCCGCAAGATCTGCCTCGATACGGATATCAAAGCGGAACGACGCTGGACTGACCTGCAATCCACCCTCGCAGGGGCGCGCCTCGAGGCCCAGTCGTGACAGGATCCGGAGTACATCCTCGTGCGGCACCTGAACACCCAACAACATATCGAGCCGGCTCGTGCGGAGCGTGATGGGCTGCAGGGCAGGCAAATTGGCTGGCGAATCGGCGTTGACGACCGGTCCTGCCTGCCCCCCGGCGATATCGAGCAAAAGGCGTGTGGCCCGCTCGATGGCCAGCGGCTGGAGGTTGAAATCGACACCCCTCTCGTAGCGCTGCGACGCGTCCGTCTGCATTCCGTAGGAACGCGCTTTGCCTGCCATTGGCTGGGGCGCGAAAAACGCGGACTCAAGGAACACGTCGCGGGTCGAGGCGCTGACGGCAGAGCCCTGACCACCCATGATCCCCGCAAGTGCGACCGCTCGCTCGGAATCTGCAATGACCAGCGTGTCGCTGCGCAATTCGAGTTCGCTGCCATCCAACAACGGTAGCTTCTCGCCCGATCTGGCCCGGCGGACGACGACCCCGCCCTTCAACTGCGCGAGGTCGAATGCATGCAACGGCTGCCCGAGCTCGAGCATCACAAGGTTGGTGATGTCCACGACCACGTCGATGGAGCGAAGACCGGCACGCCGCAAGCGCTCTCGGAGCCAGAGGGGGCTAGGGACGGAGACATCAACGCCCTTGATAACGCGCCCGCAATATCGCGGACAGTAATCAGGCGCTTCCAGGGCTATGTCGAGCCGGTCGACGATAACAGCCGGCACCGCGGAGAGATCAGGGCTGCTGGTGCCGACGCCGTAAAGGGCGGCCGTTTCGCGGGCAAGCCCCCGAATCCCGAGACAATCCCCGCGATTAGGGGTGAGTTTGAGGCCGATGACCCGATCGTCACGACCGAAAAGCGCACCGATATCAGCGCCCAGAGGCACCTCCTCGGGAAGTTCGATCAAGCCCTCTGCTCGCTGCTCCTGAAGGCCGATCTCGTCTGCCGAACAGAGCATTCCGAAGGAGTCCACGCCGCGGAGGCTTGCTCGGGCGATGGCCATGCCAGGCAGAACGGCACCGACCCTGGCAAACGCCACTCGCAGCCCGGAGCGCACGTTGGCAGCCCCGCAGACCACTTGAACCTCCTCGGTGCCGTCGAAGACCCGGCAAACCCGCAGCTTGTTCGCATCGGGATGAGGGCTGACATCACGCACCTCTGCCGCGACCACACCATGGATCGCAGCGCCGGCAGGCTCGATGGACTCGACCTCCAACCCGGCCATGGTGAGGCGGGCTGCCAGCTCCTCGGTGCTGGCAACCGGGTTGACCCACTCCCGCAACCACTGCTCGCTGATCTTCATGCTTGCACCGCCAACACCGGATTCAGAACCTATATTTCAGATTAAATTAATTCTTCAACCATTTGAATTAACTGAACTGTTTCAAGAAATTCAAGTCATTCTCGAAAAAGAGTCGCAGATCATTCACGCCGTAGCGAAGCATGGTCAGGCGCTCCACACCCATCCCGAAGGCATAGCCCGTGTAGCGCTCGGGATCTATGCCGGACATCTCCAGCACCTTGGGATGCACCAGCCCGCAGCCCATCACCTCGAGCCAGCCGGTATTGCTGCAGACCCGACAACCGCTTCCGCCGCAGATCACGCACTGCATGTCGACTTCCGCCGAAGGCTCGGTGAAGGGGAAGTACGAGGGACGGAACCGCACGTCCAGTTCATCTTTCTCGAAGAAGGCGCGGAGGAAACCCGACACACAGCCTTTGAGGTCAGGCATACCCGTACCCTCTGCCACGACCAGACCCTCGATCTGGTGAAACATCGGGGAATGGGTAAGGTCGGAGTCACACCGGTAGACACGCCCGGGGCACACCACCCGGATCGGTAACTCACCTGCTTGCATCACACGGACCTGGACGGGCGAAGTGTGGGTCCGCAACACCCGTGTGGGATCGATGTAAAACGTATCGTGCATCGCGCGGGCGGGATGCTCGGGCGGAATATTCAGGGCTTCGAAGTTGTGCCAGTCATCCTCGATCTCCGGGCCTTCCACCACCTCGAAACCGACAGACCCGAAGTAAGCCTCCATCCGCTCGATCGACCGGGTGACGGGGTGAAGACTGCCCACCGACTGCCTGCGTCCCGGCAAGCTGATATCAACGCGCTCGGACGCCAACTTGAGTTCCAGTTCCGCCTGCTCGAGGGAGCTTCGTCTCGCGGAAACCGCCGACTCAAGCGCCTCCTTGGCGGCATTGATCACCGCTCCCTGAGCCCTCCGCGATTCCGGATCAAGTTGGCCGAGCTGTTTCAGGAGCGCAGTGAGCTCCCCCTTTTTGCCAAGGACCCGCACGCGCTCTTCGTCGAGTTCCGCCAGAGAGGCTGCCGCAGCAATCCTGCCAAGGGCCTCGCTCGCAATCTGGTCGACCTGTTCCATTCCTCGGCTCCCCCGGGACCTTCATTGCAAGACAGCAAAAAAAACGGGGAAAGAGCCAAGGCCCTTTCCCCGTCCGGATACCACGAAGGCGGCGAATTCGCCGCCCTCCAGGCTCAGGCGAGCGCGGCCCGGGCCTTCTCCACGATGGCCGAGAACGCGATCTTGTCGTGCACAGCGAGATCCGCCAGCACGCGGCGATCAAGACCGATGGCGGCCTTGCGCAGTCCGGCGATCAGACGGCTGTACGTGAGGCCGTTCGCGCGGGATGCCGCGTTGATGCGGGTGATCCAGAGCGCACGGAATTGGCGCTTGCGCTGACGGCGGTCGCGGTACGCGTACTGGCCGGCCTTGATGACCGATTGCTTGGCAACGCGGAACACGCGGCTGCGGGCACCGTAGTAACCCTTGGCACGATCGAGAATCTTCTTGTGACGGCGTCTGGCGGTGACGCCACGCTTGATACGGGGCATGTGTGATTCCTCAGTTCAGATGGGTGACTACTTGTCGCGCAACATGCGCTCGACCCGTGGCTGATCCACAGGGTCGAAGCCTGCCGTGCCGCGGAGCTGGCGCTTCCGCTTCGTGGTCATCTTCGTGAGGATGTGGCTCTTGTTGGCGTGCTTTCGCTTGTAGCCTGAGCCGGTTTTCTTGAAGCGTTTTGCCGCTCCGCTATGAACTTTCAACTTGGGCATTTCTACCACTCCGCATTTGCTGTATCTGCAACGGTATGAAGTGACGGATCACTTCTTCTTTTTGGGAGCTAGAACCATGGTGAGTTGCCTGCCTTCCATTTTCGCGTGCTGTTCCACCGCCGCATGCGGCTCGAGATCGGTTTCGATGCGCTTTATCAGCTCCATCCCGATCTCCTGGTGGGCCATCTCGCGACCACGAAAGCGCAGGGTCACCTTGGCTTTGTCTCCTTGCTCCAGGAAACGTACCAGGTTGCGCAGTTTTACCTGGTAATCCCCTTCCTCCGTCCCTGGCCGGAATTTCACTTCCTTAACCTGAATGATCTTCTGCTTCTTCTTTGAAGCGTTACGTTGTTTCTTGGCTTCGTAGATGTACTTCCCGAAGTCCATGATCTTGCAGACCACCGGGTCTGCATCGGCCGCGATCTCGACCAGATCGAGTGTGGCCTGTTCGGCGGCCCGGAGAGCCTCCTCGATGGTCACGATGCCGAGCTGTGTGCCCTCTGCATCTATGAGTCGCACCTGACGGGCGCGGATTTCACCGTTTACGGCAAGCTTCTTGTTGCTCTCGGATTTCAAGTGCTGATCAACCTTCCAAATCAGTGCGGCCGCGACGGGCAACTACCGAAGCCAAATGCTCTTCGAACCCCTGGAGGCTCATTGAACCCAAGTCTTCGCCATTACGAGCCCGAACGGCCACTGTGCCAGTTTCCATCTCCCGATCACCCACCACGAGGAGGAACGGGACTTTGTCGAGAGTATGCTCGCGAATCTTAAAGCCCACCTTCTCGTTTCTCAAGTCAGCAACGACTTTGAAACCGTTGTTTTTCAAGGATTCTTCCACAGCCTTCGCATAATCGTGCTGGGCGTCAGTGATATTGAGGACAACAGCCTGTACCGGAGCGAGCCAGGCCGGGAATGCTCCCTCGTAGTGCTCGACGAGAATTCCGATGAATCTCTCGAAGGATCCGAGTATCGCGCGGTGCAGCATGACCGGCGTCTGACGGCTGCCATCCTCGGCCACATACTCCGCGTCCAGGCGGCCCGGCATAGAGAAATCGACCTGTATGGTGCCGCACTGCCAGACCCGTCCGATGCAGTCCTTGAGGCTGAATTCGATCTTGGGCCCGTAGAAGGCACCCTCTCCCGGCAACAGCTCCCACGGCAGGCCCTTGGCATCGAGCGCCTTGGCCAAGGCATCCTCGGCCTTGTCCCAGATCTCTTCGGAACCCACACGCTGCGGCGGGCGGGTAGACAGCCGGTAGATGATCTCGCTGAAGCCGAAGTCCGCGTAGACCTCGTGCAAAAGGTCGATGAAGTCGGCCACTTCCTGCTGGATCTGGGACTCGGTGCAGAAGATGTGGGCATCGTCCTGCGTGAAACCGCGCACTCGCATGAGGCCATGGAGCGAGCCCGAGGGCTCGTTGCGATGACAGGAGCCGAACTCGGCCAGACGCAACGGGAGGTCCCGGTAGCTCTTGAGGCCCTGATTGAAAACCTGCACATGGCAGGGGCAGTTCATGGGTTTGACAGCGAAGTCCCGGTCTTCGATGTGCAGCGAGAACATGTTGGCGCCGAACTTGTCAGCGTGCCCCGACCGCTGCCACAGGCTGAGATCCACCACCTGCGGGGTACGGATTTCCTGATACCCGCGCAGGCCCAACTTGGCACGCATGTATTGCTCGAGGCCCTGCCACACGGCCCAGCCGCGCGGGTGCCAGAACACCATGCCCGGCGCCTCTTCCTGGGTGTGGAAGAGCTTCAATTTCTTGCCGATTCGGCGGTGATCCCGCCTTTCCGCCTCTTCGATGCGATGGAGATAGGCTTTGAGGGCCTTCGGGTCTGTCCAGGCGGTGCCGTAGATGCGCTGCAGCATCGCGTTCTTCGAATCCCCTCGCCAATAGGCACCGGCCACCTTGGTGAGTTTGAAGGCGCGGAGTTTTGCAGTGCTGGGCACGTGGGGACCCCGGCACAGATCGATGAAATCGCCTTGCCGGTAGAGAGATATGTCCTCGTTCGCAGGGATCGAGGCGATGATCTCTGCCTTGTAGGCCTCCCCCATGTCACGGAAGAACTGCACCGCCGCGTCTCGCGGCATGAGGCTGCGCTCGACCGGGAAATCAGCGGCAACGATCTCCTCCATGCGCTTCTCGATGGCGATCAGGTCATCGGGAGTGAATGTGCGTTCGAATGCGAAGTCGTAGTAGAAACCGTCTTCGATGACCGGCCCGATGGTCACTTGGGCAGAAGGGAACAACTGCTTCACTGCCTGCGCGAGCAGGTGCGCAGTGGAGTGGCGAATCACCTCCAGCGCGTCGGGAGATTTGTCGGTGATGATCTCGAGCGAGGCATCCGATGCCATGAGGCAGGAGGTGTCGACCAGATGCCCGTCAACGCGAGCAGCAAGTGCCGCTTTGGCGAGGCCGGGGCCAATGCTGGCGGCGACATCGCGCACGGTCACGGCGTGGTCGAAATTGCGCTGGCTGCCGTCGGGCAGGCTGATCACGGGCATGTTGCTGGCTCCTGCGCGGTGGTGGCCCTGACGAGAGGCCGCTTGCTCCACCAGAATGGACATCGTATGAAAGCCCGTGCGGAGTACCGTCGGGCGGCGCGAGCCTAGCACAGTGATATCCTGCGATGACAATCAAAAGACTGGCAACTCTGGACGCGTGGCCCTCATGAAAAAGCTGCTTCTGGCGACCTTGCTGATCGCCCCTCCTTCCCTCTGCTCCGCAGATCCGGCAGAGCGGCCCTGGGACGTCTCAGCCCCACCCTTGGCTCTGCGCGAAATCCCGATCGACGTCGACCAGGGCACCTGGATGAACATCGATCTGAGCCCCGATGGCTCCCGCATCGCCTTCGACCTGCTCGGTGACATCTACGTGATGCCCTCATCGGGAGGCACGGCCACCCGCATAGCGGAGGGACTCCCGCTCGAGATGCAACCCCGCTTCTCGCCCGACGGCAAACGCATTGCCTTCACCAGCGATCGAGCGGGCGGCGACAACATCTGGCTGATGAACGCGGACGGCAGCGACAAGCGACAACTCACACACGAGGACTTCAGGCTCCTGAACGCCCCCGACTGGAGCCCCGACGGCCGCTTCATCGCGGCGCGCAAGCACTTCACGACCGAGCGCTCGCTGGGCACCGGTGAGATTTGGCTCTACCACGTCGGTGGCGGCTCCGGGGTCCAATTGGTGAAGCGGCAGAGCGAGGCACTCCAGAAGGAGCTGGGAGAGCCCGCCTACTCCGCGGATGGCGGCTCGCTCTTTTATTCGAGAAACACCACACCCGGCCCCATTTTCGAATATGCGCAGGACTCCAACGACGAGGTCTTCGGAATCGAGAAAATCGATCTGGCAACGGGCGAGGTAAGTCCGGTCGCTGGTGGTGCCGGTGGCGCAGTACGGCCCACACCGTCCCCGGACGGCCGCAAGCTCGCGTTCGTGAAGCGCGAGCGCGGCGTGTCCGCCCTCTTCGTGCTCGATCTTTCATCAGGAAAAAAGACCCGCCTGTTCGCGCCGCTTGATCAGGACATGCAGGAAGCCTGGGCCGTGCATGGCGTCTACCCCGACATGGACTGGACGCCGGACTCGCGGAGCGTTGTGTTCTGGGCGGGCGGCAAGATCCACCGCGCCGGGCTCGATGGCAGCCAGACGGAGATCCCCTTCCGCGTCCGGGATACCCGCAGCATCGTCGACCCACCTCGCCCCCGCGTCGACGTCGCACCCGAGCACTTCTCCACGCGCATGGCGCGCCACGCCGACGTGTCCGCGGACGGCAGCCAGGCCGCGTGGGAGAGTGTCGGCAAGATCTGGATCAGACACCTTCCCGATGGAGAGCCTGCACGGCTCACGCACTCAGGTGATGGGGAGCTGGAACTCTTTCCTTCTTTCTCACGGGATGGCAAACGCCTTGCCTTCGTGGGCTGGACCGACTCTGGACTCGGACAGGTGAAGATCGTCTCCTCGTCGGGTGGCGGCATCAAACAGATAACGCAGGAACCCGGCCATTACCGACGGCCGCGTTTTTCTCCGGACGGAAAACTCGTGGTCTTCGAGAAGGGCAAGGGCGGGAAACTGCTCTCCGATGCATGGTCGCAGACCTCGGGCGTCTTTCGGGTGCCGGCTGTGGGCGGCGCAGCCACGCGTGTCAGCGCCGATGGCAGTTTCCCGCACTTCGGCGAGAGCAATGACCGCGTATACACGACCGTGACGGGGGAGCCCGGGCAGCAGTTGCGCAGCACCGACCTGAACGGCCAGAGCCCGCGCGTGCACGCAAGCGGCGAGATGGTGTCGGAGTATCAGGTCTCACCGTCCGGGGACAACGTGGCTTTCCGCGACAACTACGCGGCCTGGGTGATGCCCCTCTTGCCCGGACCGCAGTCGATCGCGGCCGGCGCAGATGCCAAGGCAGTACCGGTGACGCGTGCGAGCGAGGGCGGCATAGGCTTCATGTCCTGGCGCGCAGACGGCAAGCATCTCGACTGGACGCTCGGCCCCACCCTCTACACCGCAGCTCTCGCGGAGATGATTCCGACCGCGCCCGCCCGGAAGCCCGCGGGCAAATCCGACGGCTTTGTGCCACCCGCTTCCGGCGTATCACTTGCGGTGACGGTGGTGGCGGAAAAACCCGCCGGTCACGTCGCCATCACTGGCGCTCGCGTGGTGACGATGGCTGGTGCGGATGGCGGCATCATCGAGGATGGCGTGATTTTGCTTGATGGCCCGCGCATCGCTGCAATAGGCCCTCGCGACAGCTTCAAGGTGCCTGCCGACGCGAAACTCGTCGATGCCTCGGGCAAGACCATCCTGCCCGGCTTCATCGACGCACACGCGCACGGGCCGTTCGGCGATGACGACATCGTGCCGCAGCAAAACTGGTCGCTGATCGCACACCTTGCCCTTGGCGTAACGACCATACACAACCCGTCCACGGTCTCGTCCGAGGCGTTCGAGGCCGCCGAACTGCAACGCGCCGGACGCCTTCTGGCGCCACGCAGCTTCTCGAGCGGGGAGATTGTCTACGGCGCGCGAGCACCGGGCCTCTATGCGGCGATCGACTCCTACGAGGGCGCCCTCGCACACGTGCGCAGGCTGAAAGCCCAGGGCGCGCTCTCGATAAAGAACTACAACCAACCCCGACGCGAGCAACGCCAGCAGGTGGTTGCGGCAGCGATCGCAGAGGGAATGGAAGTGGTTGCCGAAGGCGGCTCCCTGTATACGCAGGACCTCACGATCATCGCCGACGGAAACACGAGCCTGGAGCACAACATCCCGCAGCGTGTGCTCTACGAGGATGTTCTTTCGTTCTTCTCGCAGACGAAGGTTGCCTACACACCAACGCTGGTGGTGAGCTTCGGCGGCCTGGGTGCCGACCCCTACTGGCGTCAGGCAACGGATGTCTGGAGGCACCCCATACTCTCGCGCCATGTGCCGCCACACATCCTGCAGCCAAAAAGCGTGCGACGCGTGAAGGCGCCGGAAGAGGATTTTGAAGAGCAGTACATCGCACGGGAAGCAGGCAAGCTGGCAGCGCGGGGCGTGATCGTGAACACGGGCGCACACGGGCAGGAAGAAGGGCTCGGCACCCACTGGGAACTCTGGTCCTTCGTGCGCGGAGGCTGGACGCCACTGGAGGCACTGCGCGCAGCGACGGTGAACCCGGCACGGCATCTGGGCATGGATGCGGACATCGGCACGCTCGAGAAAGGCAAGCTGGCCGACCTGCTGATCCTCGACGCAAACCCGCTCGATGACATCCGCAACTCCGACAAACTGAGCGGCGTGATGCTGAACGGGCGGCTCTACGACCCCCTGACAATGAACGAGCAGATCACCGGCAACGCGCGGCGTGCGCCTTACTACTGGGAGCCGTGATCGCGTGACGACCGAGCGCCGACCTACTGCTGCCAACCGCTGACGAGAAGATCGGTTCCCGTGACGAAGCCTGCCGCGGGGCTGGCGAGATATGCAGCCGCGTGAGCGATGTCGTCAGGACGTCCGATGCGTCCCACGTGATTGGGCATGAAACCTTCGACGGCCTTGCGCTCGATCACGCCAAAGTCGTCACCCCAGCCGTTCGCCGTCGACAGTCCGCGCAGCCACGCTTCGACCGAAGGCGTGGCCACCAGGCCAGGGCTGATGGAGTTGGACGTCACGCCGGTTCTGGAGAATGTCTTCGCGAGGCCTTTGCTGAGGTTGATGATCGCGGCCTTTGCGGCGCAGTAATCGGGAATCACGGTGAGCGCATCGTGCCCGACCACGCTGCTGATCTGGATAAGCCGGCCCCAGCCGCGCTCCCGCATGGCGGGCGCGAATCGGTGGATCATCCGCACCATCGAGATCACGTTGTTCTGGTAGGTCGCAATCCAGTCATCGGGCGTCGCCTCCATCCAGGGGGCGTTTCCCGTACCGGCTGACTCTCCTCCCGCATTGTTGATGAGGATGTCGACTCCGCCCCAAGCGGATTCCACGACGTCGGCCGCGGCTGCGGCGCCCGCGTCGGTAGCGAGGTCACCGATGGCAACGATCACCTCCACGCCGTGCCCCCGCGCCGCTTCGGCTACCGCCTCGGCGCGTTCACGATTGCGGCCATGCACTGCAACGGCTGCCCCTTCCCGGGCAAGCCGCAGGGCGATGGCCTCACCGATGCCTGAGCTGCTGCCGGTAACGAGTGCGCGCTTGCCTTCTAGATCGCGGGGCATGAGGCCTCCTTGAGCGCTGAAACGACAACGCCGCCCGAGGGCGGCGTTGATGTGGCTTCGCGTTGGGACGAAGCGCTTGTTGGTAGGCCCGAGAAGACTCGAACTTCCGACCTCCACCATGTCAAGGTGGCGCTCTAACCAACTGAGCTACGGGCCTGCAGAAATGCAGGCGGGCATTATAGCCAGCAAGACTCCGGAAGCAACCGCTCTCAGGCAGAGGCGAACAACTGCTCCTTCAGAGCCGCAAGCCGGTCGCGGATGCGCGCAGCCTCCTCGAACTCCAGATTGCGCGCATGCTGGTACATCTGCTGCTCGAGGGCGGCGATCTCCTTGCCCACCTGTGAGGGGCGCAGGTCTTCTGCCGGCGCATGACGCTGGGAGTCCGCACCCGACTTTCCGCGGGCGCGGTTTCGCCCCCCGCCCCCATGCGCGCCTTCCATGATGTCCATCACGCTCTTGACCACGCCCACCGGCACGATGCCATGGGCCTCGTTGTGCGCGAGTTGCTTGTCACGCCGACGGCTTGTCTCGTCGATGGCCCGCCGCATCGAACCCGTCTCCTTGTCGGCATAGAGGATCGCTGTACCGTGCAGGTTGCGTGCGGCGCGGCCTATGGTCTGGATGAGCGAGCGCTCCGAGCGCAGGAAACCTTCCTTGTCGGCATCGAGGATGGCCACCAGCGAGACCTCGGGCATGTCGAGGCCTTCGCGCAGCAGGTTGATCCCCACAAGCACATCGAACTCTCCGAGCCGGAGATCACGGATGATCTCGACTCGCTCCACCGTCTCTATGTCCGAGTGGAGATATCGCACCTTCACTGCGTGTTCGCTCAGGTACTCGGTGAGGTCTTCGGCCATGCGCTTGGTCAGCGTGGTGACCAGCACCCGCTCCTTGCGAGAGACGCGCAGCCGGATCTCGGAGAGCAGATCGTCCACCTGCGACGACGCGGGACGCACAATGATCTGCGGATCGACAAGGCCGGTGGGCCTCACCACCTGCTCCACGACGCGGTCGGCATGTTCCTGCTCGTAGGCGCCTGGCGTGGCCGACACGAAAATCAGCTGCGGCACACGCTGTTCCCACTCCTCGAAGCGGAGCGGCCGGTTATCCAGTGCGCTCGGCAGCCGGAATCCGTATTCCACCAACGTTTCCTTGCGCGAGCGGTCTCCCCGGTACATGCCGCCCAGCTGCGGAAGGGTCACGTGGGATTCGTCAACCACGACAATGGCATCCGGCGGGATGTAGTCGAACAGGGTGGGAGGAGCCTCGCCCGGGGCCCGTCCGGAGAGATGCCTCGAGTAGTTCTCGATGCCGTTGCAGTAGCCAAGCTCGCGCATCATCTCGAGGTCGTAGCGCGTGCGCTGCTCGAGTCGCTGCGCCTCGACGAGCTTGTCGGCAGACCGCAACTGCGCAAGACGCTCCACGAGTTCCTCTGCTATCCGGTCTACCGCAGAGAGCAGGGTGTCACGAGGCGTGACGTAGTGGGTCTTGGGGTAGATCGTCACCCGAGGCAAGGGACGAAGCACCGCGCCCGTGAGCGGATCGAAGACCGAGATTTGCTCGATCGTGTCGTCAAAAAGTTCTATGCGCAGCGCTTCCTGATCCGAGTCTGCAGGAAAGACATCAATCACATCGCCGCGCACCCGGTAGGTGCCGCGATGGAAATCGATGTCGTTGCGCGTGTACTGCAGTTCCGCCAGACGCCTGAGCAGATGGCGCTGGTCGAGCGGGTCTCCGCGATCGAGATGCAGCACCATCTTGAGATAGGACGCGGGATCACCGAGACCGTAAATGGCCGAAACCGTCGCGACCACGATAACGTCCCGCCGCTCCAGAAGCGCCTTGGTGGCCGAGAGCCGCATCTGCTCTATGTGCTCGTTGACCGAGGCGTCCTTCTCGATGAAGGTATCCGACGATGGGACGTAGGCTTCGGGCTGGTAGTAGTCGTAGTACGAGACGAAATACTCCACCGCGTTATCGGGAAAGAACTCGCGGAACTCGCCGTAGAGCTGTGCGGCGAGCGTCTTGTTCGGCGCAAGCACGATGGCAGGACGCTGAACCGACTCGATGACGTGCGCCACGGAGAAGGTCTTCCCCGAACCCGTGACACCCAGCAACACCTGCCGCAACAGCCCTTCCTTGAGACCATCGACCAGCCCCGCAATGGCGGCAGGCTGGTCGCCTGCAGGCTGGAAGCTGGATTCGACCCGGAATCGATGCATGGATGGTCCTGTATGCCCCGACATGGCGGGGCTCGGCGTGGACAAGGTCTGGCTTGCTATTCTACGGCCCTGCCAGAGTCCCGGAGCAGCTTCATGCGTTACGAGATCAGCATCCGTCCACGGGTGAGCGAGACCGACATGCTTGGCCACATCAACAACGTGGCCGTCATGGGATGGTTCGAAGAAGGCCGCTCCTACATGGTGCGCGAGGCGCTGGGCAAGCAACGCCGGCTACCGCCCTTTGTGCTGGCTCGCATGGAGACGGACTTCAAGGACCAGCTTTTTTTCGGCGAGGAAGCCCGGGTCCACACCGGCGTGGAACGCCTCGGGAACTCCTCGGTAATCGTGCGCCAGAGCATCGAGCAACGCGGAAGGATCTGCGCAGAAGCCCGCTGTGTGCTGGTCCACTTCGACCACGAAACCCAGCGCCCCTCGCCCCTGCCGGAGGAGTTCCGCGAGGCGCTGTCCCGGTTCCACGACACATGGAACGAAGCCGCCTCCTGACACCCGGGTGGATTTCCAGCGCTTTTAGGTTGACCGTCGGGAGGGGCGTCATTACTATCGCGCACCATTCCGCCTTAGCTCAGTTGGTAGAGCAATTGACTGTTAATCAATGGGTCGCTGGTTCGAGCCCAGCAGGCGGAGCCAAATTCCGGAGTCATGTCCAAAGGGTTGCGAAAGCAGCCCTTTTTTTTGCCTGCCGGTAAGAGACCCAACCTGAACTCGGCATCAGGTTGATCGCTCCCCGGGACTAGCAGAGCGCAGCTACCCTGTCAGGGGATTTGGGTAATTGTCCGATTGGCGGCCACTAATGGGCCCCCGGCAAGACACCCTGTGAAGCGCCACTTGAGGAACCTGTTGCACCTTGCGATGAAGACCGTCGTTGCACTGCTCATCATGATCGCTGCCGCCGCGGGCCATGCCGACCCTGCAACGTGCTGGGATGAACTCGTCTTCGAAGCGGGCAATGACTGGGCCACCGCGTCGAGCACGCTGCACTTCGGGCAGACGGACGCGATGGCGACAAAGCTCGATCTCACGGGCGCGCCCTCAAAGGGACGACTGATGCCACAGGGCGCCTCGATAGGGGTGATCAGCGCCAGTGTCACGGCGATGCGCAGCCACGGAGAACTGCAGACCTGGTTTGATCCGGTAAGTGGCGCTGCCCTCCAGAGCAGGCGCATCGGCTCCGGGCGTGACAGCCGGATGAAGACACACAGGTTTCTGCAGACGGGGGTCTGGCGAGAGAGGCGCACACCGGACGCCAGCACCCAGACCACCGCGCCCGAGACGTGGCCGCTTCGCTCTGCCGCGCAACTGAGCTATCCGCCCGACGTGAAGCGGGAGCCTGTGATCACGCCGCTCATGTTGCTGTCCCGGGCATCGGCGCTGGCGCTGCGCACCAAGCCCGGGAAGCTCGATTACGTAGTGCTGACCGATACTCAGTTATATCGCGTGGTGCTGGAGTCACGTCCCGACACCGTCATGCAGGCAAACGTGCAACTGGAGCCTGGCGCGAACGGGGCGGGGATACACGGCGAGCGCACCGTCCGCAGGGTCGATGTGCGACCACACCTGCTGGGTGAAGCACCCGAGGAGGAACCGTTCAGCCTCATGGAACTCGAAGGCGAGACCGCATTGATGATCGACCGTGAGACGGGGCTTCCCCTGCAGATCCAGGGCCGGTGGATGCGCGTGGGCACTGTGACCGTACCCCTTACGCGCGCAAGACTCCGCAGCGGATGCCGGCCGTGAGCAAGAAGTTAGGCGTCATCAGCAATCCCCACAGCGGCCGCAACCGCCGGATGCTGGGACATCTGCGCAACATTCTCGGAGCAGCCGGTGGCGTGCACCACGAAGTGACCGCGAGCGTGTCCGAGATTCCCGCTGCGTTGTCTCGTATGGCAGCGGCGGGAGTGGACGTAGTGGCAGTGAACGGTGGAGATGGAAGCGTCGCGCTGGTGCTGCAGGCCCTGCTTTCAGGGGATTCTCCCTTCGCGGCACAACCTCTGCTGTGCGCCCTTCCGGGCGGCACGACCAACGTGACGGTGGGCGACGTAGGTATCCGTGGCGCTCTGGACAAGGCTCTTCTCAAGCTGCTCGCCTGGCGCAACGGCCGACTCGAGGCGCAGGTGATGGAGCGCGCGGTCATAGGGGTCAGGAATCGCGATGGCGAGGTTCTTGGGTGTGGGCTGGTATTCGGCGCAGGAGCCGTGGTGACCGGCATCGAATACTGGCAGGAATCGGTGCGCGCGCGTGGAATGCGCAGCGAGTACAGTTCAGGCGTTGCCATGACGCGCACCGTCTGGGGAATGCTGCGAGGCCACGAGCGCTTCGCAGCCCCCATCCGCATGCGGCTGGATCTGCCCGGTGAAGCGCCGCTGGAGGCGGATTTCATGCTGCTTGCGGTAAGTACGCTTGAGCGGCTTTTTCTGGGTATACACCCCTTCTGGGGCTCAGAGAGCGGCTCGCTACGGGTGACCGCCATCGAGCGCGGAGCGAGAGGATTTCTCGGAGCCCTGCCCTCCATACTGCAAGGGAAGTCTCCATCGCATGCGCGGAGGGACGGCTACCACAGCGCTCGCGTCGATGCATTCACCCTGGACTTCCACGGGAGCTACACGATGGACGGCGAACTCCACGCGACGCAGGCTGATGACGCACCGCTTCGCATCTTCACGGCGGGGCACGCCCGCTTCCTCCGGATCTGACCATGCATGACTTCGGCCCCCTGTTCCAGGGCGACGAAAAAGCGAACGCCGCGATTGAGGCACTGCTGGACGCACTGCGACGCCGGCATGGCGCTTCGCTGCGGAGCCTGATCTTCTACGGCTCCTGTCTGCGAAACGGCAACCTTGAAGACGGCCTGGTCGATCTCTACGCCATCGTCGACAACTATCGTCACGCCCACGGCAGTTCAATATCGGCTCTGACCAACCACCTGCTGGCGCCCAATGTGTATTACGTGGAGGCCGAATCCGGAGGACGGAAAATTCGCTGCAAGTACGCTGTTTTTTCCGAGCGGGAACTTGGGAAAGGCGTGTCTGCACGCCGCACCGAAAGCTATCTCTGGGGAAGGCTTTGCCAACCCGTAGCCATCGCCTGGGCCGCCGACAACGCGGCACTTTCAACGGCTCGGGCTGCGCTAAGGCAGGCCAGCATCACGTTCCTGGACGAAGCGCTGCCACTGGCCGCGGACAAGGGCTATGTCCGGGAGATCTGGGCTACGGGGCTCGGTCTCAGTTACGCGACCGAGCTGCGCAGCGAGAGCCCCGACCGGGCCATCGGCATAGCGGATCAATCTGCCCTGCAACTGATCGAGGCCACCGCCAGCGTGGCCCCTTCATGCCGCTGGCCACTGCATGTGGGCGGCGAGTTCTACACCTGCGTGATACCAGAAGATGAACGCCGGCGGGCAGCGCGCAAATGGGCGAGGCGCCGGGTGCAGGGTAAAGTCCTGTCGGTTTTGCGCCTGCTGAAAGCGCTTTTCACGTTTGACGGCGGACTCGACTACATCGCGTGGAAACTCGAGCGGCACACCGGAAGGCCCGTCGAGATCCCGCCTCACGTCCGCAGATTCCCCCTGCTCTTCGTGTGGGGCTTCATGTGGAAGCTCTATCGTCAGGGCTACTTCCGGTGAGCGCGCCCCGCATCTGGCTGGTACTGGGCGACAAGCCCGGAGACAACGCGCAGGTGGAAATCGTTGCCGATGCCATCGGCCTGCCGGTGGAGCGCAGGCGCGTGATACCGAGGGCCGAATGGGTTCTGGGCAAACCACGTGTCGAGGCCTCGATCGCGCATCTGGATCCCGAGCGCTCGGATCGACTCGAAGCCCCATGGCCCGACCTCATCCTGACCATCGGCAGGCGACCGAGCATGGCAGCGCTGTGGATCAGGGAACAGTCGGGGGGACACAGCAGAATCGTACTGTTCGGACCGCCAAAGCGTTGGCCCGAACGCTATTCGCTGATCGTGGCGCCCGCGCAATACCGGCTGAACAGCAACAGCAACCTGTTCCCCATACGATTCCCGCTCATGCGGAGCAACGCTGCAGACATCGAAGCCGCGCGCGCCACATGGAATGAGCGCCTCGCACAACTGCCGCGCCCTATCACCGCGCTTCTGGTAGGAGGCCAGACAAAACCCTATCGGCTGGATGCGGACTTCGCCCGTGAACTGGCGGAACGCGCAGCAGCTCTCGCGCACCCGGGATCGCTCTATGTAAGCACGAGCAGGCGAACCCTTCCGGGCGCTGTGGCTGCGCTGGAGTCCGCATTGCCGGGCGGCACTCCGTTTTTCCGCTGGTCGGCGGAGGCCGCGGACAACCCCTATCTCGGCCTTCTGGCTCTGGCGGACCGATTCATCGTAACGGGCGACAGCATATCGATGATGGTCGAGGTTGCCCGTCTGGGACGGCCGCTCGCCATTGCGGAACTGCCGTACCGCTCACGTCTTGCAGGCTGCATGCACGGCTGGGTGAATAGCGAAGAAGGATTGCCAGCAGCACTCCGCAAGGCGGGCTTTACGCGTGGCGCCCGCGATCTTTCCGCAATGCACAGGGTCCTGTACCACGAGGGGCTCGCCAGGCCACTGGACGCCGGCTTCCCTGCTGCGGGGGCCGGAGCCCTGGAGGACGAACTCCCGCGCGTCGCTGCTGCCGTACGGGCGCTGTTGCAACTCTGACAGTTCCTGCACGCTGGCAGCAGGCTCACCGGACTGCTACGGTTCCGGATGTCTACGCCCGCTGTCGGTGCGGGTGGACTCCGGAGTCCGCAATGCTCAAGAAAATCCTCAAACGTACCCGCAACATCCTGCGCTACGGCCTGAGCGAAGAAGGTCGTGCCCGCAAGCGCGCCGACAAGGCCGCCGTACGCGACAAGCGCTTCGAGTCAGGCCTGTGGGAGCGTGACGGGGAACTCGCTCGGCGCAAGTACGCCTCCTACGAGGAGTACGTCGACCATCAGGCGGCCAAGTTGGACAACATCGTCCACCGCCTCGAGGAAACACGAAGTGAAGACTACGCGGACTTCGTCCGCCGCTTCGGGGGTTGCGCCCCGTTGCGCCGCGCTCGCAACGTGCTTTGCCTGGGTGCAAGGCTGGGCACGGAGGTCCAGGCCATGCACAGCCTCGGACTCTTCGCAGTGGGGATAGACCTCAACCCCGGCCCCGACAACCTCTACGTGGTCAAAGGCGATTTCCACGCCATCCAGTTTCCCGACGGCTCGGTCGATGCGGTCTACACGAACGTCTTCGATCACGTCTACGACATGGCGAAGATGATCGCGGAAATCGAACGCATACTGCCCACTGGAGGATTGCTGGTGGCAGATGTGTTGAAGGGCTTCGAGGAGGGCTTCGTGCCCGGCGCCTATGAGGCCACGCACTGGAAGAACGTCGACGCGCTGCTCGCCGAGATTCTTCGCCTCGGGCATTTCGACGTGATCGAACGCAGGGATCTGGGACAGGTTCGGCGCGACCACTGGATACAGTTGGTCCTGCAGAAGCAGGCGGCGTAGATATTCACTTTCCGGCCACAGGCAAAGTACCGCCAGCACGGGGTGGGGCCTCCACCGACCCGCTGGTAGACTCCCGCCCATTCAACTGACGGTTCATTCGATGCAGACCGTTCTCAAGAAGATCACCCGCTTCGTGATCCTCGGCCTCTGCTTCTGGCTGCCCCGCGAGCGCAAGATCCGGCTCGAGCGATGGCTTCGCGGCAAGGAAGAGTTCCGTAAACTCGAACTCGCCGACTGCGTGATCGTCTCGTTCGGCAAGAGTGGCCGGACATGGCTGCGCGTCCTCCTCTCCCGCTTCTACCAGGTGCGCCACGGGCTTTCCGAGCGTCACCTGATCGGCTTCGACAACCTCAACAGCCGCAACGCGGCAATCCCCCGAATTTTCTTCACGCACGACAATTATCTGAAGGACTACACCGGCCACATCGAGGACAAGCGGGACTACTACGGCAAGAAGGTCATCCTGCTTGCGCGCAACCCCCTCGACACCACGGTCTCCCAGTTCTTCCAGTGGAAATTCCGGATGCGTCCCGGCAAGAAATCCCTGAACGCCTATCCGGAACATGGCGCGGAGGTCGAACTCTTTCCGTTCATGACAGACCCTTCTGCCGGCCTGCCCAAGGTGATCGACTGGCTGAACCTTTGGGCTCAAGAGGCGCCGAAGTGCAAGGATTTCCTGTTGGTGCGCTACGAGGACATGCGTGCCGACACCGCAGGCACCCTGTCAAAGATCGTGGAGTTCATTGGTACGCCCGGTACAGCGGAGCAGCTTCAGGCCGCAGTGGATTTCGCGTCGGTCGAGAACATGCGAAGCATGGAACTCAAGCGCACCTTCTGGCTCTCGGGCAGCAGGATGGTAGCCAAAGACAAGGACAACCCGAACTCCTTCAAGGTCCGCAAAGCCAAAGTCGGGGGCTATCGCGATTACTTCAATGACGCGGAAGTCGGCGAACTCGAACAGATCATGGCGCGGGATCTCGCGCCCTTCTACGCTTTTCCAATGGAAGACAACCGGCCTGCGGGTTCACACGCCGGATGACACAAACCGCGCGCCCTCCCCGTGGCGCATCAGAACCGGAGGACTGCACCATGCAGAACTGTGTATTCATCCAGACCAACCACAAGCAATACACCGGAGCCCTCGTCGCGCAGCACGCGCTGAGGCGCTACTCCAGCCACAACGACAAGTTCGACATACGCATCATCGACGCCCGGGACTACCCGTACTTCGATGCACGTGAGGGTCAGAGCTACCTTCGGGACGGCGTGAAGCGTGTCTGGCTTAACGATGACCTTCAATCCTTCACGCTCACACGGTTCATGCCCCCGGAGTTGATGGGCTTCCAGGGCCGTGCGATCGTTATCGATCCTGATGTTTTTGCCTGTGCGGACATATGGGACCTGTTCTCACGCGACATGGAAGGAAAGGCGATCCTCTGTCGCCCGCGATCAGGCACCAAGGGCCTGATCGACAAGTGCCTCGCGACCAGCGTGATGCTCCTCGACTGCGCAAAACTCCGCGACTGGAAGGTCGAGGAACGCTTCCAGCGCATGTTCGATTTCAGCTTCGACTACATGGACTGGATCTGCCTCAAGACCGAGGCCTCAGGCACGGTGGGGCTCTTCGAGAACGAGTGGAACGACTTCGACAAACTGAGTCCGGCCACGCGGATGCTCCACACGACGCGCCGCCGCACACAGCCCTGGAAAACCGGACTGCCGGTGGATTACCGCATCGCCGAACGCTTCCGCCTATTCCCGCCCGCCGCATGGCTGATGCGCGCGCGGCGACATCTCTTCGGTGAATACGGGCTGATGGGAAGTTACAAGCAACACCCGGACATCAACCAGCAGCATCTGTTTTTCGGGCTTCTGAAGGAGTGCGTGGCCAACGGCAGCGTGACGGAAGCGTTCCTGCGGGAGGAAATGGCCAAGAACCACGTCCGGCACGACGCCTTCGAAATACTCGAGCAGACGCCGGACCTGCCTCCCGCACCGATGCACCCCTTGTCGAGCACGGTATCCCGCGCTGCCTGAGTAGAGCGTCTCAGTTGCCGGAGGCATCTCCTGGAGGGTGGCCGGCGAAGAGCCCGGCCACCGCCATCGCGGCAGCCATTGTGTCGTCATGCCGCATCTCGAGGCTGGCGCGCGCTGGCCCCGCGGAGCCCAGCCATGCCGCTCTCCCCTGCTTCACCAATCCCTGCATCATGCCCTCGGCATCACGCCGCATGCGCGCTGGCCCTAATGTCGCTGCGAGCCGGTGCATAAGCGCATCGAACCGGTAGTTGTAGCGCCTCTTCCACCAGTCCGGCCCATCCTCGAGGCTGAAGAGATACACCGGCCGCCCGGTGAATTCTGCCTCGGCAACCATCGAGACACTGTCCGCTGTCACCACGAACTGCTCCGCAATGGCCAGGTATCCGACATAGGGGTTCATCTCTCGTGGACCACCCCAGCGATGTGCGAGGACCGGCACGTCGATCGTGCCGAGAAAAGCATCCAGCACTCCCACTGGTGTGCGCGCGCTGTCGGTAACCAACACCGAGCCACCGCGGGAGCGCGCGAGCCCGTTGACCATCTGACCGAGGAGGCGCGCCTTCGAGGGGGTGAATACATACGCACCGCTATTTCCGCCGAGCAAAACCGCAGTACGCGGCAAAGGCAGGGCGGAGAATTCCTGCTGCCAGCGTCTTCTTCCGGCAGAAAGCGTGCTCTCGTTCAGCCGGTGCATGGGCAAGGCATTCATCAATACGTTCGGAAACTCGGCGATGGGATACTGCGGAGTGGCCACCACCAGATCGAAACAGCCCGGGTCAGCCCAAGGTCGCCCGACGTGCACGATGCGCGCCAGTCCTCCGGATTGGCGTTGTATCCACCGCGCCACAGGCTCGTTGCGGCGACCAGAACTGATCACCAGATCCGGCCACGGGGCCTGAAGCGGACTCGAGGCGGACCTGTCGATGCCCGCCAGCGTGACACCCAGCATCCGGTTGGCGAGCAACTCCCACGGGCGGAATACGATGTGCTTTTCCTCGCAGGGCCAGCCGAGGCGGTCGGCCAGGGCCAGCACCTGTGTGTTGTCTCCCGCCTTGCGCCCGAGCAGGAGCCAGACACGGGTGGCGGGAGGACGCTGGAAAAGGTCTTCGCGCACGGTGGATGAAGCTCCTCGCGCGATGGCGGGTGGACGATACTGCATTACAATACCAGCCCATGCTAATCGAGCGTTACGTCACGGCGGAGATTGCCCGGCCCTTCGCTGCAGGTCTGGGCATTCTTGTCACGGTCTTCGTGACATTCACCGCAGCCCTCAAACTCTCGGATGCAGCCGCCGGAGCCATTGCACCTGCGGCCGTGATGCAACTCGTGATACTGAGCACCCTTGTCGCGCTCGAAGTCCTAGTACCCTCTACTCTCTACATGGCCATCCTGTTTGCCATAGGCAGACTGCACCGGGACTCCGAGATGGCAGCACTCGCTGCGGCTGGAATAAGTGAACGAAGGGTACTGCGCGCGGTGATGCTTGTAGGCCTCTTGGCGGCGCTGCTGGTCTGGGCCCTGTCGGTGCACGTGCGGCCGTGGGCATATGCCAAGAGCTACACGCTCGAGCAACAGGCGATGAGCCGCTTCGATCTGGCGAACATTCGCCCGGGCAGCTTCGTGGATCTGGGCCAAGGCGGCTATGTCCTTCAGGCGCAGGAAGTAGATCCCTCGGCTTCGGAACTGCGTTCGGTGTTCGTGCAAGTCACGCGCGGACGGCATACCCAGCTGATTTCAGCCGCGCGCGCGCGGGTACTCGACCTGGATGCAGAGGGAGCGCGCGCGGTTGAGTTTGTCGACGGCTACAGCTACATGCTCGACGGTCAGGGAAATCAGGACGTCAGCATGCGTTTCGGTTCGTTCCTCGTGAGGTTCCCTCCCGAGGAGCGGATGCAGAAGTTCCGGCGCAAGGCGATAGACACACACACGCTCGGCACGTCACTCGAACCCAAGGACATTGCGGAGTACCAGTGGCGCACCACCACGCCGCTGGCAACGCTGTTGCTCGCCGTGCTCGCCGTTCCTCTTGCCCGCTCAGGCCCCCGCCAATCACGCTTTGGCATCTTCGTGGTCGCGCTGCTCGCATACCTGCTTATATTCGTCGCGAGTGCAGTGGTGCGTAACTGGATCGAGAACGGCGATATGCCCCCATTCCCGGGTCTGGTCGTGGCTTACCTGCCCGCGTTTGCGGTGACGGCCTGGCTCCTGCGCTTCCCCAACACCAGAGCCGGATGGTGGCGCAGGTGATACTGGGGCGTTATCTGGGACGCGAATTGTTCCGTGGCTGGCTCACCGTGTCCGCTGCGCTCTCGGCCATGTTCGCGCTGCTGCAATTGGTGGAGGAAGGCGACAACCTGAGCGATCGGTACCGTTTCCTGGACGCCCTCGCATACGTTGCCCTCAGCACGCCACAACGCGTGCTGGAACTGGCACCGGTTATTGCCGCACTGGGAACGCTGATGGCCTTTGCGACATTGAGCCGCAACAGTGAACTCGTGGTGATACGGACTGCGGGGATATCCACCCGTGGCTTGTTGCGCATGGCGCTGGCGCCCACAGTATTGCTGGTGCTCACGCTCGCCATGGCGAGCGAATTCATGGTGGCACCCATGCAACACCACGCCGAAACCCAACGCACGGTGCTGCGCAGCGGCAATCTGGACCTGCTCGCAGGCAAGGGACTTTGGTCCCGGACGGGGCGGCAATTCCTGAACGTGCGAGAGCTTCCAGCGGGGCAGTCTCCTGAGGGCATATCACTCTACGAATTCGACGAAAGCGGCAGGCTGCTGCGCGCCATAGAGGCGGAGCGAGCGGAGCTCATGCCCGACAGGCGCTGGCGACTCGTGAACGCACGCATCAAGGACTGGAGCGGAAACACCCGCCGCAACGAATCCTCTGCCTCGCTTGACCTGGGTCCGTTCTGGTCCGCCACCGAACTTCCCGCGCTCGGGCAATCCACCGCCGCGATGTCACCACGAGCGCTCTATCGCTACGCGGAACACTTGCGCCTCACGGGACAGGACGATCGCGACGTGCGCATGGCCTTCTGGGAGAAAGCCACTCTCCCGCTGTCTGCCGCATCCATGGTGCTGCTCTGCGCGGTTCTGGGGATCGGATTCGGCTCCACCCGGAGCACGGCGTTCGGCTGGAGAGTGCTGGCAGGCGCGGTGATCGGAACCGGCTTCTATCTGCTCACCCGCATACTGCATACGGCGGGAAACATTCTGGGTCTGCAGCAGGCGTTGGTGGTGCTGTTGCCCATCGCTCTTGTGGTCGCGCTTTCAGCCCTTATAGCCGCGCGCACACGCGGCCCACGCCGAGCCCGGGAGCCGCGCGCATGAGATTGATGCTGAGCTTTTACCGGAGCTATCCGCTGCGGACACTGCTGACGCTACTGGCAATGTCGGTCGCCGGACTCGCGGAGGGCATCGGGCTCTCGGCTCTGCTCCCGTTGCTCAACATCGCGATCGAGAGCGAAGCGGGATCCTCCTCGCCCTTGCCCGCCACGACCAGCAATGGTTTCGAGCAAGGCGTGCGAGAGGCGCTGGCCTGGGCAGGAATCACTCCGGACCTGAACAACCTTCTCGTGCTGATCGTGGCCGCACTTACCCTCAAAAGCCTGCTGCTCCTCGTAGCGCAGGTGCAGGTGGGCTACAGCTCGGCGAGGCTCGCCACCGATCTGCGACTCGAACTTCTGCGGGCCATCCTTCTCAGCCGCTGGTCATACTTTCTGAACCAACCCGTGGGCAAGCTGACCAATTCGCTTGCCACCGAGGCATCACGCGCGGCAGAGGCATTCCAGAACGGCGCGACCGCCCTCACGTTCCTGTTCCAGGCGCTGGTCTATGGCGCCGTCGCGCTGGCCGTTTCCTGGCGCGCGACACTCGTGGGGATCATTGCCGGCGCAATCATCATCGGATTCTCCCACTCGCTGGTGCGGATCACGAAGAAAGCGGGCAAGAAACAGACGTCGGTGCTGCTGTCGCTGATGTCCACCATGACAGACACTCTCGCCTCGGTTAAACCGCTGAAGGGCATGGGCAGGGAGCATCTCGCGGGGTCGGTACTGTCCATGGAAACCGGCCGTCTCAACCAGGCGCTGGAGCGTCAGGTGCTGAGCAGCGCCTGGCTGGATTCCATGCAGCAGATCCTGTTCGCGGTGATCATCGCAGGCGGCATGTACGTGGCACTGGTCCGTAACGGGATGCCCCTCGCTACCGTGATGGTGCTGGTCGTGGTCATCGGCCAGATGGTCGCACTGTTAGGCAAGGTCCAGAAGCAGTACCAGAAGTCGACCATCGGCGAGAGCGCCTACTGGTCGATGCGCGCGACCATCGCCGAGGCCGCGGGCGAGGAAGAGGAACTGCCCGCGGGAGCGATCCCCTCGATAGGCACTGGCCTGAGCCTCGAACATCTGGGGTTCCGCTACGGCGAGAGGACGGTTCTTGACGACGTTGGACTGGAAATTCCGGCGGGCTCGCTGGTGACCCTGATAGGCCCCTCGGGCAGCGGGAAGACCACGATAGTGGACCTCGTGATCGGACTGCTGCGCCCTGACTCCGGACGGGTGATGATTGGTGGCGTCCCGCTCGCGGAGACCGACATTCGTCAGTGGCGTCGCGCCATTGGCTATGTGCCCCAGGAGACCTTGCTGCTCCACGAGAGCATTGCGCACAACGTGAGCCTCGGAGATCCGGAAATCCCCGTCGTGGATATCGAGCAGGCGTTGCGGGCCGCAGGTGCCTGGGATTTCGTAAGCGCTCTTCCGGGAGGCATGGACGCGAGCGTGGGCGAGCGGGGAGGAAAGCTCTCCGGAGGACAGCGACAGCGCGTCGTGATAGCGCGCGCTCTGGTACGCAAGCCGCAACTGCTGATCCTTGACGAGGCGACCAGCGCCCTGGATGGCGAAAGCGCGGAGGCTGTACGACAGACACTCCAGCAACTCCGGGGATCGCTCACGATTCTGGCTATCACGCACCAGGAATTGCTTGTGGATATAGCGGACCGCGTCTATCGCCTGGATAACGGCCGGGCGCAGCTTCAAGGCTGATCGAAAAGCGCCCGGACTCTGTGCACGGCCCGCTCCACGTCCGGCGAAGGCGCCACGCTCCGCAAGTGGTGCTCCTGACCGAGCCAGACCGCCCTGCCCTCCGACATCATCCTGTCGTGCACGAGGGAGATGTCACGACCGAGCCTGCGCGGCCCGCAGCGCAGCAAGAATCGGTAACCCATCGTGTCGGGACTGTGATCGCGCGCGACAGGCCGTGCCTGCGGGGAATGATCCCGGTCGAGGTCAAAGAGATAGAGCGGCTTGCAGGTGGCGCTAGCCTCGGACAGCATCGAGATGCTGTCAAAGGTGGCGATGATCCGATCGGCCATGCCGAGATACGCATAATAGGGATTATCAGGATCGCCAGCGCGCCACTCGTAGAGTTCATGAGGAACGCTGGTCTCGCTCCGGAGCAAGCCGGTCACGCACGCCGGTGTGCGTGAACTGGTGCTTATCATCAGGCTGCCACCCAATTCACGGGCGAGGGCGCTCGCCTGAAGCGCAAGCCTGGAGGCGGCACGAGCCCCGAAGGCGTGCGGCCCGCTCGGGCCACCCACCATCACTGCGATGCGCGGTGAGGGCAATTGCTCGAGGCGCTCCTGGTGTCGCTCGACCGCCTGGGCAAGATGCGCAGGTGTTACCCGGTGCATCGTAAGTGCGTTCTGAAGCACCTGGGGCATGGCAGGCAAGCGGTACTGCGGTGTCGCGACGACGAGATCGAAAGCGGGCGGATCGGACCACGGCCTGCCCACGTGCACAAGACGCGTACGGCCACCGGATGCCTCCCGTACCCAGCGGCACACCGGCTCGTTTCGCATGCCGGCGCCGATAACCAGATCCGGCCATGGGGGCACCAGGGTTGCAGCACTGTCCCGCGCGAGCCCGAAAAGGCCAGTGCCACGGAATAGCTCGAATGGACGACCAATCGGACGGTAACGGACAGGCTTCAATTCAAAGGGCCAGCCCAGCGCCTCCGCGAGTGCCAGCATCTGACTCTGCTCGCCAGCCCTGTAGGCACCGATCACCCACACGCGGGGTTGGGCGGTTTTCCCGGACACTCGTTGCTTTCCACCAAAAATGCACAAGGGGCACCGACCGGGCGGTCGAGCCGAGATCGTGACAAGTATACTGAGGACATTCACCGCCGCGGCGAGTTGGCCGCTGGCAAGTGCCGGGAAAACGCACGATGGCAAGCTACGACACCTGTCTCGCGCGAGTGCTTGAGTTGCTCGCGCCCCTCGCCAAGGCGGGCGGTCCTGTCTCAGGATCGAGCGACCTGATAGGCGAACTCGGACTCTCCTCGATCGACGTAATGGAAATGATCGAAGGCATCGAGGACGAGTTCGATATCTCCTTCCCCCTGAACAACCTCTCATCCATCCGCACCGCCGGCGAGCTCGCCGCAGAGATCGCGAGGCTGTCGCAATGAGCCTGCTCGACAAGTTCGAGGCCATGACCGCAGTACGCGCAGAACTCGCTTCGCGTGGAGTGCGCCCCTTTGGCGCCGTGAACGAACAGATTATTTCCCCCACGGAAGGCACCATCGGGGGCAAAAGGGTCATCCTCGCGGGAACCCACAATTATCTGGGCCTCACCTTCGACCCCGACTGCATCGCTGCGGCGCAGCGTTGCGTTGCGGAGCAAGGCACAGGCACTTGCGGTTCACGCATGGCGGCGGGCACATACGCGGAACACGACGCGCTGGAACGCGAACTCGCTGCCTTCTTCGGGCGTCGTCACGGCATCGTTTTTTCCACCGGCTTCAGCGCCACGATGGGCGTACCTGCAACCCTCGCCGGGGCGGGCGACACGATTCTCATGGACTCCGACAGCCATGCCAGCATCTACGATGGAGTCCGTCTCAGTGGCGCCGAGGTAGTGCGGTTCAGGCACAACGATGCCGCCAACCTCGAGAAGCGTCTTGAACGGCTCGGCGAGAAGGCAAAAGACACCTTGGTAGTCGTCGAAGGGATCTACAGCATGCTGGGCGATATGGCGCCCCTTGGCGAGATCGCGGAACTCAAGCGCAAGTACGGCTTCTGCCTGCTCGTAGACGAGGCCCATTCCATGGGCGTCCTTGGCGAGCGGGGGCGCGGCCTTGCCGAGGCCGCAGGAGTAGAGGACGACGTCGACTTCATCGTCGGCACCTTCAGCAAGAGCCTGGGATCCATCGGTGGTTATTGCGTCAGCAATCTCGACCAGACCGATGCCATCCGGTTCTCGATACGCTCCTACCTTTTCACGGCCTCCTCGACACCTGCCACGGTAGCCTCCACACGCGCAGCATTGCGGGTGCTGCAGGCGCGACCGGAACTGCGGGACACGCTGTGGCGAAATTCCAGAATGCTCTACAACGGGCTGCGCGATCTCGGTTTCCGCGTAGGCCCTGAGGCCAGCCCCGTCGTGGCAGCCATCTTCGAGGATCGGGACACGGCAATCCGCTACTGGCGGGGACTGCTGAACCAAGGTGTGCTGGTCAACCTCGTTGTCCCCCCGGGGTCGCCATCGACCTACAGCCTGCTGCGCGCGAGCGCCAGTGCGGCGCACACCGAAGAGCAGATCACGCGCATCCTCAAGGCATACGCCAACCTCAAGCTCGAGGAGGCGGCCTGATGACTGCGCCCGAGGCGGTATTCCGCTTCGCGCATCTGTCAGACCCGCACCTGACCGACCCCTCGGGCGCCCGCTTTCGCGAACTCGCAGGCAAGCGCGCGCTGGGATACCTCTCCTGGCGGCGCCGTCGCCGCCACGAACATCGACGCGAATTCCTTGACGCCCTCAGCAGCGATCTCCAGAACAGGGCTCCGGACCACACCGTTATCACCGGGGACCTTACCCATATATCCCTGCCCCAGGAGTTCCTCGAGGCCCGCGAGTGGCTACGCTCACTGGGAACTGCGGAACGCATCACCGTCGTCCCGGGAAATCACGACTGCTATGTACGCATGCCGTGGGACCAGTCGCTCGGCTTGTGGTCCGAGTTCATGCGCGCCGACAGCGCAGAAGCAGGCACCGGATCTCTGTTTCCGCTCGTCCGGATACGCGGACCCGTGGCGTTCATAGGCCTCAGCTCAGCAGAGCCCTCTCCTCCCCTTTTTGCGACGGGCAGACTGGGTGACGAACAACTGGATCGTCTGGATCAGGCGCTTGCAGCGCTCGAGCACAGCGGGCTTCTTCGTGTCTTGATGCTCCATCACCCACCGGTGCCTGGCACCGAGAGGTGGCGCAAGCGCCTTGTCGATGCTCCGGAGCTGTGCAGCCTTCTCGAAAAACGACCTGTGGACATGGTGCTGCACGGACACAGGCACCGGCCGGGTCATACCTTGATCAAGATGACGGGACGCCAGATCCCGGTGTTCGGGATTCCGTCGGCCTCTGCGGCAGGACTGCATTGCAAACACGCATCCGAGTACAACGAATACGATGTCGTGAGGACTGAGCGGGGCTGGCGGGTGGATGTCAGGGCTCGCAGCTGGCAGGAAGGCTCGCCAATCTATCGGGAAGAGCAGATCGCAAGGCTGGAGATCGGACGATCCCGCTGAAGGTCATCAGGGCCGTTGCAACATGACTGCTTCGACCAGAGCATGGTCCTCGATCGAGTCCACATCAACACCCGCCTCGCCGAAAGGCATTCGCACAGCAGCAACGCGAATACCTGTACGGCGCGTGAGAAGCGCCATTGCCTGATCCAGCGTGAGCCAGCCAAGCCGATAGCGCAGCACGGCTGTCCACCCCAAGAGTTGAAGGACGCGCCACGGAGTCTTGCGCGCACTCTCGACCTGACGCCACAGCGCCGCAAGTTCCCGGCCGGCAGTTGTGTTGAAGACGAAAAGATTGCACCCGCAGTAATCGTCATCCCGAAACCGCAGCAGCGTCTTGCGCATCGTGGGGAAGATTTCCCGGACCTTGGAGTAAGGCGCCAGGCCCACCACCGCGTCTGCTCCTGTCTGATCAGCGTGAGCGCAGAAATACTCGATGTACTCAGGCCGGAGCAGTGGATGATCTGCCGTCGTCAGGAGCACACGCAGCGCGGGATCGATGTCCCGCAACACGTCCGATGCGCTGGTGCTGGGCGTTGCACCGGAGGCTCTCCACCTGACGGCGCCTGCGTCTAGCCGCTCCAGCAACTCGGGGTCGGCCCGCGCCGCCTCTATCGGCGGACCGCTCAGGTGAACCGAGGAAATGCAGGCAGCACTCTTCAACGCGTCGAGCACGTGCAGGATCATGGGCCTGCCGGCAATCGGCAGAAGCGCCTTGCAGCCACGCCCGGAGGCGACTACCAGCGGATCGTCCTGCCGACGATCACCAGCCAGCACAATCGCCGCGCACCGCCTGGCATCCATTCTCACAGCTCCATCTCGTAAAGCCGGTAGCGCTTGTACAGTTGGCCACCGATCGCCTCGATGATGCTGCGCATACCCGAGTTGTCCTCCAGTATCCAGGACATCTCGACTTCACGGACGCCACGGGCACACAGGCTCTTGCGGACGGCATCGATCACCAGGAATGCGAGCCCGGGCCCCAGCCGGGAATGCTGGAAAGACTGGCGCACCCCCATGAGCGGCACTCTGGCGCTTCGGGGGTGTCTGACCTTGAGTCCCCAGAGCAGCTTCAGCCAGCCGAGAGGAAGCAATCTGCCACCGAAACCACGGATGAGTTCGTTGATGTTGGGCATTGCCACGATGAAAGCGGCAGGCTCACCGTCGACCTCGGCGATCTGGACGTAATCGGTCGGCGACAACAAGGTGACCATTTTGCCGACATCCGCAAACTCTTCCTCGGTGAACGGCACGAAACCGTAATTGCGCGACCACGCGTCGTTGAAGATATCGCGGATCAGCGCGAGTTCACGCTCACGATTTCGGGTATCGAGGGGTCTCACCCGGACGCTGGCTCCTCCAGCCTCTGCGAGACGCTTCATCACTCGGGGAGCCTGGAAATCAGGAGCGACGCGGTAGGCCAGCAAATCCTTAGCTGGCAGCAGACCGACAGACTGAAGGGCTGCGTCATAACGCGGCAGTCCATGCCCCATCATCACGCAAGGCGGCGAATCGAAACCCTCGACCAGCAGGCCGCACTCCTCGTTCACAGACAAATTCAGCGGCCCCCGCAACCTGCGAGCCCCCTGCGAGCGCAGCCACGCCGCGGCGACGTCCATCAAGGCGCTGGTGACGGCGGGGTCATCCGCTGCTTCGAACAGACCGAAAGCTCCACGCTGATCCCCGTGCATGTCTTGATGCAACTGGTCCCACTGTGCGGTGATTCTGCCAACGGGCCTGTCTGATGCGTCGTAGGCAACCCACGCCTGGACTGACGCGTGCAAGAGATAAGGATTGCTGCCCCAGACCCTTTCACGGAGTTCGAACTCGAGCGGCGCTATCCAATGCGGGTCGCCTGCGTAAAGCTGCGAAGGCAGACGGAGAAAGTCGTTACGGCGGGATCGGGAATCGACGGGGAGCACCCTGATCGCATTGTCGGAGCGTTTCAATGGATGGTTTCTCCGAACCGTGCCACAGGAGCAGTGCGGCGAGTATACAAGCCGGTTTGAAGACAGCGCCACATGACAACGCCTTCGCGAGCACACTGAAAAAACTCTTTTCAAATCCGGCAATTAGCTGAGCAAAAAACGATGTGCCTGCGGCCTTTTCGGGCCAAATAGTACCAATCGACCAAGGTTGATTTGGGGCGAGTACGAACGAAAAATAGGTCCGACAAGTACGACAGCGCTCAAAGACTGTCGTGGGCCAAGAAGCAGCGGCGCAGGCCTTCAAGGGGAAGGCAAGTGGGTAGGCGCCAGCGAGCTCGACCACGACATGGGCATACAACAAGGGAAACACACGGTTTTGCGCACCGAATCGACACCCACACGACACGATCTTCCGTTTCGCCCCGCGGATTTTCGTACTCTCACCGAAGCTCTGGATTACGCCGCACGCGGCGAAACCGGCGCGAACTTCTATACGGGTCGCGGAGACTTCTACGCGTCTCTGCCCTTCTCCGAATTGAGACAGCAGTCCATTTGCCTTGCACGCAAGCTGCTTGGCCTCGGGCTCCAGAAGGGTGACAGGGTTGCGATGGTCGCCGAGACCCACCCTGATTTTCTGCGGGTATTTTTCGGGTGTCAGTACGCAGGCCTGATCCCTGTGGCCCTTCCCGCCACCATCAACCTTGGTGGCCACCAAAGTTTCGTAGCGCAGTTGCGCGGTCTTATCGAAAACAGCGGCTCGTCCATCGCCATCGCCTCTGAGGGCTTCCTTCCCTTCGTGCTCGAAGCGGTTGAGGACCTGCCCCTGCTGATGGTCGGAGAGCCCGCCGAATTCGATCAGTTGCCCGAGAACGGTGCTGAATTGCCCGTGATCGAGCCGGGGGATGTCTCATACCTCCAGTACACCTCTGGCAGCACCCGATTCCCGCGCGGAGTGATCATCGAACACCGTTCGGTGATGAGCAATCTGAACGGAATCATCATTGATGGCGTGAAAATCAAGGAAGGCGACCGCTGCTTCTCGTGGCTGCCGTTCTATCACGACATGGGGCTGGTCGGTTTGGTGCTGGTTCCCGTTGCAGCGCAGATGTCCGTCGATTACATGGACACTCGGGATTTCGCCATGCGCCCCAGGCAATGGCTGAGCCTGATGTCCCAGACCAAGGCCACCATATCGTTCAGCCCTTCATTCGGTTACGAGCTGTGCGCCAGGCGCCTGCGTGACGGTGAGGCCGGGCGCTATGACCTCAGCAACTGGCGCGTCGCGGGCATCGGGGCCGAGATGATCCGCTGGGAGACGCTTGAGCGGTTTGCAGCAGTCCTTGCCCCCGCAAACTTCGACCCCAGGGCATTTCTTGCCTGCTACGGCATGGCAGAGTGCTCGCTGGCAGTCAGCTTTTCTCCGCTGTTCGGTGGATTCCGGACCGACCTCGTGGATCTCGATCACCTTACCGACCACGGACGTGCAGTGCCCGTCAGTGAGGGCGCTACCGGGCGGGCCAGAGCCTTCGTCGATTGCGGCAAACCGCTCCCCGAGTACGAGATGGAAATCCGTGACGAGCACGGTGCCATCCTGCAGGACAGGACAACAGGCACGATCTTCGTCCGCGGCGCGAGCGTGATGTCCGGGTACTTCAATGCCCCTGCAGAGACCGCGGCCGCACTCAGCCCGGACGGCTGGCTGAACACGGGCGACATCGGCTATATGGTCGACGGAAGTCTGGTGATCACCGGTCGGCAGAAAGACCTGATCATCATCAACGGTCGCAACATCTGGCCCCAGGACCTCGAGTATCTGGCGGAGCATCAACCCGAGGCTCGTGTCGGTGACGCGCTGGCCTTCTCGGTGCCGGGACCCGAATCCAGAGAGATATGCGTACTCGTGGTGCAGTGCCGGGAAACCAATCTGCAGCGTCGATCGGCGCTCATTGATCGCCTTACCCGACTGGTGCGCCTCGAGATGGGCATCGATTCCTACATCGAGCTTGTACCGCCGCACACCTTGCCTCGAACCTCCTCGGGAAAGCTCTCCCGATCCAAAGCACGTCAGACATTCATCCAGACCCACGACCTGTCAGAGGTTGCCGCAACTGCGGAAGGCGCACCGCTGCGCCAGCAAGTTTCGGCCTGAGGCCAAGGCGAATCCCAGGTGCTCGTTGCACTCACGGGCGCGACAGGGTTCATTGGCGAGCGCCTGGCGAAAAGGCTTGTTGCAGAAGGCCACACGGTACGGGCTCTCACCCGCCGGAACTCCATGTCACTTCCCCCGGGGATCGAACCCGTCCGCGGAGATCTCTCGGACAACGAATCCCTTGGCCGGCTGGTTGAGGGTTGTGATGCCCTGATGCATCTCGCAGGGGCAGTGCGTGGCAGCACTGCCTCAGACTTCAATTTCCCCAACGTGGACGGCACTGCGCGGCTGATAGCGCAATGCAGTGCACGCGCGCCACGGCTTCCCGTGCTTTTCTTCTCTTCGCTGGCCGCCCGCGAACCGCAGTTGTCTCATTACGCGGCAAGCAAACGCCGGGCGGAGGATCTGTTCCCGGGTTACGACGGCCCATGGCTGGTGCTGCGCCCTCCGGCGGTCTATGGCCCCGGCGACAAGGAGATGCTGCCAGTCTTCCGGTTCATGGCGCGCACAGGCTTCGCACCCTGCGCAGGCAGGCGCAGCGACAGACTCTCACTGGTGTTTGTGGATGACCTCGTGGATGCGTCCGTTGCCTGGTTGCCACGCCGCGAACGCATCCGCGCCGTGTGCTCGCTGCATGACGGCCACACCGGTGGCTACGACTGGCCCGACCTTGCGGAGGCTGCAGCGGCCGTATGCGGGCGGCGCGTGCGTGTCTGGGAGCTACCAACGCACGTGCTTGATATTGCCGCGCGCGCAAATCGCTCGATCTGCAGACTGACCGGGCGCCAACCCATGCTGTCACCGGAGAAACTCCGCGAGCTGAGGCATCCCGACTGGGTGTGCGATAACGACGACATCACCTCGCTTGTGGATTGGGCGCCTGCCACATCGCTTGAAGATGGTCTGGCGGCGACTCCCGGCTGGGCGCGCAACTGAGGGCCGAGGCGCGCATTCGTCTGGACGAGCCGCAAGCCCTGTCGCTAAGCTCGCGCACGTTTCAACTCTTCCACGGATGTATCCCATGGGTGGCTGCCCTCTCGCAAATCTGATCGACCCGGACACCTACGCGGAAGGCATGCCCTACGACGAACTCCGTCGATATCGGGAGCAGGGCCCGGTGGTCCGTCATGAAGACCCTCTTACGGGCGTTCCTTACTGGGCGATCGTAGGGCAGCAGGAACTCGACTACGTATCCAAACACCCCGAGCTTTTCTCCTCGGCTGAGCGCTCGCCTTTCCCGGCCGAGTATCCCCAGGACCAGGTTGAGGGCATACATCGCAAGACGATCATCGGCATGGATCCACCACTGCACCAGAAGGTGAGGAGGATCATGCGCGGTGCCTTCACGCCGGCCGCCGTGGACGCTCACGAGGCCTCGTTCCGGCTGCACGCCAAGCGGATTGTCGACGCGGTGCTTTCACGCGGTGACTGCGAGTTCGTCGAAGAGGTGGCAGCAGAACTGCCGCTCCTGGCGATCCTCGAGCTGCTTGGCGTGGATCCCGCCGACCGCAAGGATTTCTTCAACTGGACCAACACGATGATCTTCGCCGACGACCCCGATATGGCGGTCTCGGAACTGGACGGACAGATCGCTGCTGCCAATGTGATCGGCTACGCGATGCGCCTTGCCGAGGAGCACCGGCAATCGCCGCAGAAGAACGTGCTCGGAGCGCTGCTGGACGGACTGATCGACGGGAAACCCCTCAGCACCGAGGAATTCGGCTGGATGTTCGTCCTGACGCTGGTAGGCGGCAACGAGAGCACCCGCACGGTCATCGCCCATGGCATGCGCCTGCTTATGGAGAACCCGGACCAGCTGCAGTTCCTCGTCGAGAACCCTGAGCGCATCGGCGCGGCCACAGAGGAAATGCTGCGCTACAACACGGCCTTCATCGCGATGCGTCGAACAGCAATGCAGGACGTGGAATTGGCGGGACAGCACATCCGCAAGGGTGACAAGGTCCTGCTGCACTACCATGCGATCAATCATGACGAGCGCGTTTTCGGCGAGGACGCGATGCGCTTCGACGTCCGCCGGGCCGAGCGCATGCCCGATCTCTACAACCAGTTGCGTTCTTTCGGGATCGGGCAACACTTCTGCATCGGCTCGCACCTGGCAAGGCTGGAGCTTCGGGTCATGTTCGAAGAGATCATCCCGCGCTTGCGGAACCCGCGAATGCTCGCGCCACCGCGCTTCGTGCGCTCCTTCTTCGTCAACGGCATGAAGGAGATGCGGATAGCGTTCGATGCCGCTTGATGTCGATTTTTTTTACAGTGGAACGCAGGTAAAGCCGGGCGTCTTCCGGCAACCATTTGGACTACCGGGCTATTTTCAATTCGGTATGAAATTTGCTCCGATTTGGGCGCAGCGGGATCCAGACATATCGGGACATCATGTACCTCAGATCAGGCGAGACATCGATGCCCCCGTTCCGGACAGACCGGCTCTACCAGGTCGACGGACGCTGGTACTTCGTCACCCGCGAAAAGACCCGCGAAGGCCCTTACCAGAACCGGATCGATGCCACCCTCGGCGTCCAGCGCTACGTAAGCCATGTGAACAGCCCGCGCTGATCTCCTGCAAGACGCGTCCGTCTCCGGCAAGTGCTCCCCTCCTGGACGCCCACAGGCCGTGAAGCCACCCTCCCCCGAGTATTCACTCCGCAAGTCCCGCTTCGAGCGCTGCCTTACCGTTTACGGACGGAAGGCAGTACTGGAAGCTCTTCAGGCTCCGGGAGTGCACTGCGAGCGGTTGCATCTGGCGCGGAGCAACCGCGAGGCCGAGATACTCGAAGACATCATCTCTTTGGCACGTCGTCAGGGCGCCGAGATCCGCGAGCACGAGCGCAGCGCACTCGCGCACATCTCGCGCAATGCCCGTGAAGACCAGGGCGTGGCTGCAGACCTGCGATGGTCCGGATACCGACAACTCGACGACCTGCTCCTCGAACGCCCGGCAGCTGACACCTCGCTTGTCGCGGTCGACGGCATAACGAATCCGCAGAACCTGGGAATGCTCATACGATCGGTAACCGCAGCAGGTCTCGGCATCCTCCTGCCTCGGGAAGGAAACTGTGAGATCTCGCCGCTGGTCATCAAGGCCAGCACGGGGACGGTTTTCCGCGCCACGGTGCTGCGGTGCAATTCGCTTGGTGCCGCACTTGGCCAGCTGAGAGAGCACGGATGGCGGGTTGCGGTACTTGATGCACGCTCAGGACGGAGCCTCTTCGGCGCACTGGACGCGAGGCCCAGGGTATTCGTTCTCGGGGGCGAGACCTCCGGCGCGAGCAAGGAAACGATGGAGTTTGCAGATGAGCGCCTGGCGGTGCCGATGGCAAACGGTGTTGAGTCTTTGAACGTGGCCGTTACGGCTGCGCTGGTAGCCTACCGGGCCAGCATGGCCGCCACGAGCGGCTGAGGCGCGAACTCAGCGCGCCAGGTAGCCCATGGCGTCTTCCAGACCGCGCAAGGTCATGGGAAACATCCTGTCCTCGACCAGCTGCCGCGTCAGATCTATCGACTGGGTGAAATCCCAGTGCTCCTGTGGCGTCGGGTTGAGCCACACCACCTTGTTCCACGTCTGCACGACACGCTGCATCCACGCAGTACCGGGTTCTTCGTTGAAGTATTCCACGCTTCCGCCAGGCTGCAGGATCTCGTAGGGAGACATCGATGCATCACCCACGAACACCACCCTGTAGTCGTGCGGATACTTGTGCAGCACATCCAGGGTGCTGACCTTCTCGCTGTGGCGGCGCGCGTTGTTCCGCCACACGGCGTCGTACAGGAAGTTGTGGAAGTAGAAATACTCCATGTGCTTGAACTCGGTGCGCGCCGCCGAGAACAACTGCTCGCAGGTGCGCACGTGGGGATCCATGGAGCCCCCCACATCAAAGAAGATCAGCACCTTCACCGAGTTGTGGCGCTCGGGCACCATCTTCAGGTCGAGCAGGCCCGCCTTCTGCGCCGTGGAGCGGATGGTATCGGGGACGTCGAGTTCCTCCGCGGCACCGGTACGCGCGAATTTCCGCAGTCGCCGCAGAGCGATCTTGATGTTGCGCGTCCCGATCTCGACAGCATCGTCGAGGTTCCTGAATTCACGCTTCTCCCACACCTTGGCCGCGCGCTGGTTGCCGCCGTTGGGACCGACGCGGATGCCCTCTGGATGGTAGCCCTGAGCACCGAATGGCGAAGTACCTCCCGTACCGATCCACTTGTTGCCGCCCTCGTGACGCCCTTTCTGTTCCTCGAGACGCTTCTTGAACTCCTCGATGAGTTTCTCCAGTCCGCCCAGCGACTCGATTTTCGCTTTTTCCTCATCCGTCAGGGATTTCTCGAACTCCTTGCGCAGCCAATCTTCGGGGATGAGCGTGGCGAGGATGTCGTCGAGAGACTGGATATCCTTGAAGTAAGCACCGAAGGCCCGGTCGAAGCGGTCGAAGTATTTCTCGTCCTTCACGAGAATCGCCCGGCTCAGATGGTAGAAGCCGTCCATGTCGGCAAAGACCAGCCGTGCACGCAAGGCACCCAGCAAATCGAGGTACTCGCGGATCGAGACCGGAACGCCGCCGCTGCGCAGGCCGGCAAAGAAGTTCAACAGCATCAGCGACGACTCTCACGCCGGTGCATGAAGGCGAGGCGCTCGAGCAGGTGCACGTCCTGCTCGTTCTTGACCAGCGCGCCGTAGAGCGGCGGTATCGCCTTGCTCTGGTCGAGATTCTTCAGTACCTCTTCGGGGATGTCGTCTGCCAGCAGCAATTTGAGCCAGTCGATCAACTCGGAGGTAGAGGGCTTTTTCTTCAGACCGGGCACGCCGCGGACATCGAAGAAAATGTCCATGGCGTCGCTGACCAGTGACTTCTTGATATCCGGAAAGTGCACCTCGACGATGCGCTGCATCGTCTCCTTGTCGGGAAACCGGATGAAGTGGAAAAAACACCTGCGAAGGAAGGCGTCGGGGAGCTCCTTCTCGTTGTTGCTCGTGATGATCACGATGGGCCGCGTGATCGCGCGGACGTTCTCGCCGGTCTCGTAGACGTGGAACTCCATCCGGTCGATCTCGAGCAGCAGGTCGTTCGGGAACTCGATGTCGGCCTTGTCGATCTCGTCGATGAGCAGCACAGCCTGCTCGGGAGCTTCGAAAGCCTCCCAGAGGCGGCCCTTGCGGATGTAATTGCGAATGTCGTGCACGCGCGAATCGCCCAATTGCGAATCCCTGAGCCGCGATACCGCATCGTATTCATACAGACCCTGCTGGGCTTTGGTCGTGGACTTGATGTGCCATTGCAGCAGCGGCTTGCCAAGGGCACGCGCGATCTCCTCGGCGAGCATTGTCTTGCCGGTCCCTGGCTCACCCTTGATAAGCAAAGGACGCTGCAATGCCACGGCAGCGTTTACTGCCATCTGCAGGTCCTCGGTGGCGATATACCTGTCAGTACCGGTGAAACTCATGCCTGCTCCCGCGTGTGGCACCGTCCCTGGCAAGCACCGTGCTAAGCCGGGGGAAGATGGATGTTGACGCGAGAGTCTAAACCACGACGGCGCGAGCCCGGACTGTCGAAACAGCTCAGATTCCACTGCTCCGCATGGACGCAGGGGTGCGGGGCACGCTAGCCTCGACAGCATCAACTTCCGCACTGCAGGGGACGAATGCCATGAACGTGTTTGCAGACAACAGCCTGTCCATCGGCAACACACCGCTGGTGCGCCTGAACCGCATCACCAGTGGCACCGTCTACGCAAAGCTCGAGAGCCGTAATCCCGCCTTTTCCGTGAAATGCCGTATCGGCGCCAGCATGGTCTGGGCAGCGGAGCAGGACGGCTCGCTCAAACACGGCATGGAGATAGTGGAACCTACCAGCGGCAACACCGGAATCGCGCTGGCGTTTGTGGCTGCTGCACGCGGTTACCGCATCACGCTCACCATGCCCCACACCATGAGCCTGGAGCGTCGTCAGGTGATGGCAGCGCTCGGAGCGAACCTGGTGCTCACAGACGGCGCGCTGGGTATGAAGGGCTGCATCGGGAAGGCGGAAGAACTGGTGGCACAGGACCCCGGGCGCAGGCTGATGATGCAGCAATTCCAGAACCCGGCGAACCCGGCCATTCACGAGCGCACAACGGGCCCGGAAATCTGGCGCGACACCAACGGCAGCATCGACATACTGGTGTCGGGCGTCGGCACTGGGGGCACGCTCACGGGCATTTCGCGTTACATCAAGAAAACACAGGGCAAGCCCATCACCACCGTAGCCGTCGAGCCCGCGTCATCAACCATGATCACGAACACGCTGGCAGGCCTTCCCGCCACCCACGCCCCGCACAAGATCCAGGGCATCGGCGCGGGTTTCGTGCCGGGAAACCTCGACCTCTCGCTGGTAGATCAGGTAGAGCAGGTCAGCGATGACGAGGCAATGGAATTCGCCCACCGCCTGATGCGGGAGGAAGGCATCATGGCGGGAATCTCCTGCGGCGCGGCAGCGGCAGTCGCAGCACGGGTCGCAGCGCAACCGCAACACGCCGGCAAAACCATCGTGGTCGTGCTTCCGGACTCTGGCGAGCGCTACCTCAGAAGCCCGCTGTTCGAAGGCCGCTTCGGCGACAGGGAATTGGTACAGGCGATCAGCTGATCGCCCGGCGGGAGCTGTCCTGCGGCGTTGCATCCGCGCGCCCGGGGTTGCTGCGCCGCGCCACCACCAACCGGCTCCACAGGAAGCGCAGCAACCAGCATGCGGCCACGGAGAATCCCATGATCAGCAGCACCCGCACGCCTACCAGCGGGCCCAGACCGCCCTCGGGCGCGGTGAGCAGTTCGTAGACGACAACGAAAAGCGCAGGCGCGAGGTGCTCCTGCGTGCCATCAACCGACGCCGGCACCAGAAACACCACGGCAAGCATCACCCGCAGAGCGTCACTGACCCACGACCAGAAGCCCGCAGTGAGCCGCCAGAAGACTGACATCACGGCCACCGCGGAAAGCAGGTAAATCGACCAGGCCATGATGTAGTCGGACATGGTCTGCACTTCAGGTGTCCTCCACTCGGTCCGACGCCCCGGGATGGGGTGGCAACTGCAGGTAGAAGCCATTGTGCTCGATCGCACGCAAAACGTCGGCGGCATCGGATCGAGCGAGTTTCCGCTCCGGGGTCAGCGCAAAGGTCATGGCGCGCTCGGTCCCACCCAGCTGCAGGAGAAGTGCTTCAGGCACGCGGGCAAAGCCCTCCTGATGGTCTACGAAAAGGTATGTGTCCGGGTTGCGACGCGAGCGGAACACCGCGCAGATCATCCTGCTCACGGCAACTCCCTCGCCATCCGCCACAGGGACTCGCCGATGGCTTCACGGCGCCAGCCAATCAGCAGTGACGAATCCTCGGCTGCGCCATTGCCGGACGCACGCCGAACGAGGTCCTCGAGTTCGCGGCGCCGGGCCAGCATCTCGGGCGCAACGCCCAGCACTTCCGACATTTCCACCACATGCGCGCGCAGCGCTTTCACGCGGCGGGTCTCTGCCGGACCGGGCGGCGGAGAAAGCGCATCGGGTTGCTGCTCGGGCGCCAGGGCAAGCGCGGCGCTCACTTCGGCCAGCAACGCCTTGCCGTGACGCCGACGGGCAGACTCCTGCAGCTCGGGGACGGATTCGAGACCACGCTCATCCAGGACCGGAATCTCCGCGATCCGCAGAAGCGCTGCGTCCGGGATGACCCAGCTTCGGGGCAGGTCGCGATCCCGGGCTGTACGCTCGCGCCAGGCATGCAGCGCACGCAGCACTGCGAGCCGCGGTCGATCGAGGCGCCAGGCGCCACCTATGGAAGAAAGATCAGCTGCGGGTTCCCGAGCGCGCGCCCGCGGCACGATGGCTGCGCACTCTGCGGCGGCCCAGGCTGCCTTGCGTGGATCTGCGGCAAGATGCGCCAGCAGGGCCTCGTGCAGTCGCGGCAGGAACAGCACATCCTCTGCTGCATAGCTCAGTTGCGCCGCTGACAGCGGCCGCTGCAGCCAGTCGGTACGCGTTTCCGATTTCTGCAATTCAACTCCCAACTCGAGACCCACCAGCCGCTGGTAGCCTACCGACAGACCGTGTCCGCAGAAGGCTGCAAGCACCTGGGTATCGACCAGCGGCTCCGGCAATGCGCCCAGACGTCTGGCGCACACTTCCAGATCCTCACTGCACGAGTGCATTACCTTGGTGACGGTTGCATCGGCGAGGACGTCGGCAAGCGGCGAGAGATCGTCGATCGCGAGAGGATCGACCAGATGGCAGAGCTCACCATCAAACAACTGGAAGAGCGCAGCCTGCGGGTGAAACGTCCGCACGCGCATGAACTCGGTATCGAGAGCAAGCAGGCCCGTCGCGCGGCATCGGTCGGTGGCCTGCCGCAGGGCGGCGGTATCGGGCAACAGCGAGAAGGACGACAACGTAGGCACCTCGCTGTTCAAACGGGCTTGCGGCCGAGGAAGGCGTGCTGGAGTGTTCCGCCATCCACGTATTCGAGCTCACCACCGAGCGGCACACCGTGCGCGATCCGCGACACAGACACACCCGCTGCACGCAGCTGCTCGGTGATGAAATAGGCCGTCGCTTCACCTTCGACTGTAGGGTTCGTCGCGAGAATCACCTCACGGAACTGTTCCTCGCGCGCGCGCACGGCGAGCAGGTCAAGTCCCAGTTCCGACGGGCCGATGCCGTCAATGGGCGAAAGCCGACCCAGCAACACGAAGTAAAGCCCGCGGTATCCGCCCGCCTGTTCCACTGCGATCACGTCTGCAGGAGTCTCGACGATGCAGAGCGTGCTGCGGTCGCGGCGCTCGCTGGCACAGATAGAGCAGACACCGTCCTCGCTCAGGTTCCGGCAAAGGCGGCAGCGGCCGACTTTCTCCACAGCCCGGGCAAGGGCAGCTGCAAGCGCGGACGCGCCTTCTCGATCGCGCTCCAGAAGGTGCATCGTCATGCGCTGGGCTGACTTGGGGCCAACGCCGGGCAAGCACTGCAAGGCATCCATTAGCGTGTCTATCGCCGGACCAAAACGCATGCAGAGAGCTCCGAAGGGGGGTTCAGAAAGCGGCAGGAAACCCGGCTGGAAGACCAAGGCCCCCGGCCACCTCGCCGAGCCGCTCGCGCTGGAGTTCACCGAGCCGCCGCACGGCATCGTTGCAGGCTGCGGCAACGAGATCCTCGATGACCGCGGGATCCTCGGTGAACAGCGAACGCTCTATGTGGATCCGGCGAACCTCGTGGCTGCCGCTCATCCGCACACGAACCAGCCCACCACCGGATTCACCCTGCACCTCGAGACGCGCAACCTCTTCCTGAACGGCCTTCAGCTTCTGCTGCACGGCCTGCGCCTGCTGCATCAACTCCTGCCAGTCCTTCATGTCACGATCCTCCGGTGGATGGCGCATCAACGGGCCGGATGCTGTCACGGAGCAAGCGGCCGGCGAAAGTGTCGAGCAACAATCTGACGTTGGCGTCAGCCTCGATACGAACGACAGCCTGTTCACGCCGCTCTTCCGCGATACGCAGCTCACGCGCCGCGGGCGTCTCACCGACCGGATCGCCTGTCTGAACCTTGAGATCCACCGGAGCACCGAAGTGCGCAGAGAGTGCGCCGCCAAGCCGTTCAATGGCCGCTGCCGAGGCAAGGCTCGCATGGCCTGCACCGAGGTCGAGCATCACGCTGCCCGTCTCCACAACCCGCGGAAGCGCGTGCATCGCGAGACTCCGGGCCATGCCGGCCAGGGGAAGCACAGCCAGCAAGGCTGCCCAGTTGCCCGTGTTCAGCTCATCGAGGGACACGGGGGCTGGGACATCGACGCGCTCCGCTGCTTTCTGTACGGCCTCGACCGGCACTTGCGCCGCGGGAGAACTGCTCTGCCGAGGCTCGGCAACTGACCGTACCTCAGCCGGCGGCGACTCCGGGGCCACGACAGGCTCCCGGACGACCACGGGCTCAGGCTTTTTTACGGAGCCCGCCACCTCCTGCGCGGGTACCGTAGCGGAAGATGTAACAGCACTTGCAGGGGGCGCCGCCGCAGGGCGAAACGCGAGCATCCTGAGCAGCGCCATCTCGAGCCCGCTGCGGGCATCAGGGGCATAGGGAAGATCACGGCGACACTGCAAGCCGATCTGGTAATAGAGCTGTAGATCAGCCTGGCTCGCGGCTTCGGACCAGCGCGTGATCTGATCGCGCTCGCCATGGATCGATTCGATTGCCGCCGGCACGGCCTGCACCAGCGCTATCCGGTGAAGCTCGACCAGCACTTCGGCCAGCACGCGCTCGCAGTCGGCACCCTGCGCCGCAAGGGACTCGACGGCCAGCAGCACGCCCGGCGCGTCCACGGCAAGCAAGGCGTCCAGCAGCGCACGGAGTTGCTCGCGCTCGACGTAGCCGAGCATCTCGCTAACGGTGGCGGCAGCCACCTTGCCGCCGCCATGCGCGATCGCCTGGTCGGTGAGGCTGAGTGCATCCCGCATGCTGCCTTGGGCCGCGATGGCGATCTGCCAAAGCCCGGCTCGCTCGCCTTCGAGACCTTCAGCGGCAAGGATTTTTTCCAGATGCCCGGTGATTTGCTCGGGCGAGAGGTTGCGCAAGTGAAGCTGGAGGCAGCGGGAGAGAACCGTAGCCGGGAGTTTCTGCGGATCGGTGGTGGCCAGCAGGAACTTGACGTGCGGAGGGGGTTCCTCGAGGGTCTTCAGCAGCGCGTTGAAAGAGTGCCCGGAGAGCATGTGTACCTCGTCGATGAGGTACACCTTGTAGCGACCGCGCGCCGGCGCATAGAGAACGTTCTCGAGCAACTCCCGGGTGTCCTCGACCTTGGTGCGCGAGGCAGCGTCGACTTCCAGCAGATCAACGAAGCGACCATCCGCGATCTCGCGACAGGCGCTGCATTGGCCGCACGGCGAAGCAGACACCCCTTCTTCGCAATTCAGGCACTTGGCGATGAGGCGCGCGAGCGTGGTCTTGCCGACGCCGCGGGTGCCGGTCAGGAGATATGCGTGGTGGAGCCTGTTACTTCCGAGAGCGTTCACCAGGGCACGCAGCACGTGCTCTTGCCCGACCATCTGGTCAAAGGCCTGCGGACGCCAGCGGCGTGCGAGTACCTGGTAGCTCATGGTGTGGCGGCTGGTTCCGGGTGACGGAGGCAAGGCCAAGCCTGCAGGGGCATGGAGGCGGCCCCGGTCAGCCACACCCCGGCACATGCATCAGCAACTACCGTTGCTCCCTTCCGGGCCTGGCGGGGTTCGCTACCTAGCGTTGCGAGGGGACCGACCGGGACCACCATAAGGGACCCGTGCAGGAGGCGCCGGATTATGGGCGATCGCAGGTCCCGGCAGCAAGCCGCCAGAACGGCCGCGACAGTTGCCTCGGCGGCCCACCCGCGCGGGCTTGACAACGAAAGTTGCAGATGAAAAGAATGCGCCGCCCTCGCCTCCAGCTGTAAAGGAAAGCGAGCCCGTGTCGCACGTGGGGGCACGTAGCGCAGCCTACAACCGAGGTCATGGATGCAGCCCAAACCCCTGACAGATATCGACTCGCGCGTACTCAAGGAAGACTATTTCAACTACGACCTCATCGCGCGCTCATGGAACGACGAGTACCGGGGCCGGGTCTGGAAGAACAAGGAGCGCATAGCAGATTTCGAGGGCACAGACCTCGACGAGATAATGGTCGAGCTGCGCGGCATCGTCGACGCGATCCTGCACGAGAAGCGCAGGGAGCGTGGCAAACGCAAGACCGGCATCCCCGAGCTCGCCGAGGCGATTGCCGGTTTCGAACCCAAGCTGAGCCGCCCCCAGAAGATGATGCTGAGCGTCCACTGCAAGGCGCCGGGGCAGCGCGTGATGATGCGCGCCATGACCCGCCTCGGGGACTACGCCAGCGCAGAGCTGGCATTTGCAGACTACGTGCAGGTGGCGCGGCGACTGTCCGACGAACTGGCTTACGCTCCAGCCAGCCGGCGCAAGGACGTCTACGCAGGGAGCGCCCTGCTGTTCTCCGACGAGATCGTCGTCGGCTCGGTAGGCCCGGATACGGTGCTGACGCTTCGCCCGGAAGTGGCTAAAGCCATCGAGACCCTCAAGTGGTGACGAGGGCCTGAGCCTCGCCGCCCACGGGCGTCCAGACCAGACGGACGCCCTGCTCCCCCGGCCCCGCCTCAAAACCCTCGCAGACTCCCACACCCGCCACCGCTGCCAGTTGCCCGTCGACCAGCAATAACGGAACGCTGTCACGCAGCCATGGCGGAATGCCGGCCTCGGCGAGCAATTGCTTGAGCGGCTTTGCCGGCCGGCCCGAGATGCGGCAAAGCATCCCTGCCCCACGGAACGTCACGGTGTAACGAGTGCCCGCTCTTACGCCACCACCTGGTTTTTCTGTCAAAAGAGATACCCGACCTGCTCCCGGGATCTGTCCCGTATGGCCCGGTTCGATGTCGAAAGGCGTCGGGGCAGGCTCCCGCTCGGCCCTGCGGGGAAGCAGATAGAGCGCATCGTCAAATCGTCGGACGACGCTTGATCCGATCACCAGCCTCGGCTGACGATCCGGCGCCGCCTCGATCACCTCCGTGACCAGCGTCTCAAGGGAGCGCGCCTCCGCGGCCTGATCCGTATGGGCCTTGAGCCACTCGCGCAGCACCATCCTGCGCCGTGGCTGCGGGAAGCCACGCCAGGGCCCAAGGCGCAGGCAGCCTTGGCCGAAACGGTCCAAGGCCCTGCACAGTTGCAAGTCCTCTTCTGCGCGCGTCGAGCAAATCGCGGCGGCATCGGCGCAATGAGCCGCAGCTCTGCCCATACGGGCAGCGGCCCCGGGCCAGCGGGACTCAAGCACGGGCATCACTTCGCGTCGCAGGAAATTCCGCGCGTAGCCGGGCTCCGCGTTCGAGGGATCTTCGATCCAGTCGAGCCCGGCGCCCAGCGCGTGCTCGCGCAAGCGTTCACGGGGCCATTCGAGCAAAGGCCGGCAGAGGAGCGCGCTACCGCAAGGCCGGGCTGCAGGCATGCCGGCGAGCCCCGCCGGGCCTGCGCCCCGCAGCAAACGCAGCAGCACGGTCTCTGCCTGGTCGTCCTGATGATGGGCGAGCAGAAGCAGATCGTCCTCGCGGCAGAAACTCTCGAAGACCTGGTACCGTGCCCGCCTCAGGCGATCCTCTGCCGCCGAACCGGGCTCGGCACGGCGCAGGCTGAAAGCCACACCACGTGCCGCACACACTGCCTCGCAGTGTCGGCCCCAGGCGGAAGACTCGGGGTTGACGCCGTGATCGACATGAAGCGCCTCGAGCGTCGGCGCAGACTCACTGCCGGCAAGCAGGCGGACGCAGAGGTCGAGCAGCACGAAGGAATCCATGCCGCCGCTGAAGGCGACGACCCAGCGCCGGGCGGCGGGATATTCCTCAAGGAGGCGCTCCAGGGGGTCGACGGAGCGCACGGAACTTCAGCGGTTCCCGAAGGACATGAGCCTCCGGAACCGGGCCTCCAGCAGTTCGTCGCTGGGCATGGCGCAGAGTCGGTCAAGCTGGGCGACAACATGATCGCGCACCCGGACGGCAACCGCGTCCGGATCCCGGTGTGCGCCGCCGCGGGGCTCGGGGATGGTCGCGTCCACGATGCCAAGGTCCTGCAGCACCGTAGAGGTAACACCCATTGCCTCAGCGGCCTCTGGTGCCTTCTCGGTGGTCTTCCAGATGATGTTGGCGCATCCCTCGGGCGAAATGACGAAGTAGGTCGAGTACTGCAGCATCGCGAGGTGGTCTCCGACGCCGATGCCCAGCGCGCCGCCCGAACTTCCCTCTCCGATCACCACACAGACGATGGGCGTGGCAAGGTGGGACATGACCGCCAGGTTCTGCGCGATGGCCTCGCTGATCCCGCGCTCCTCGGAATCGATGCCGGGATATGCGCCGGGAGTGTCGATGAGCGTGACCACCGGCAAGTGGAAGCGCTCGGCAAGATTCATCAGGCGCAGCGCCTTGCGGTATCCCTCGGGCTTGGGCATGCCGAAATTGCGGCGTACCTTCTCCTGGACGCTGCGGCCCTTCTCCTGACCGATGATCACAACGGGACGCCCGTCGATACGGCCAACACCGCCAATGATGGCAGCGTCATCCGCGAAATGACGGTCACCGTGAAGCTCGTCGAAATCGGTGCAGATGCGCTCGATGTAATCGCTGGTGTAAGGGCGGCGGGGATGACGCGCCACCTTGACGATCTGCCAGGGCGTCAGCGCGCCGTAGATCTTGTCGGTGAGGCGCTCGCTCTTGCCGCGGAGTTTCTCGATCTCGTCGGTGATGCTGATTCCGGCATCGTTACCGACCAGCCGCAGCTCCTCGATACGCGCCTCGAGCTCGGCGATCGGCTGTTCGAAGTCCAGGAAATTGGGATTCATCGCGAAGGAACAGCCTTGCCGCGCGTGGGGTCGATGAGCTTAGCAACGTGACCGTCAAATTTCCACGCACACGGGCACGGGCTCAGCCATAGGAGAGCACGACGTTGTCGGCACCAAAACGCTCGCGCAGACGGCCGAGGGCCTCATCGGTGGGAGGTACGCGCCATTGCTCGCCAAGCGTGATGTCGGCCTGGGCCCCGCTTCCCGTGTAGACCACGCGCACGGGACAGCCCCCGCGCGTGCGCCAGCCCGACATCAGGCTGCCGAACTGACTGGCGAAATCCGGGCTGAAGTGCGCCTCTCCAAGGCGCAGCACCAGTTCCCGCGCAAAGCGTCTGCGCGCCTCGGCGATGGTATAGGCCTCCTGTGCTCGCATGCGCAGACCACCGCCCGAAAACTCATCGACGCTCACCGTGCCTTCCACGACCAGAAAGCTGTCGGGAACGACGAATTCCCTGCAACTGCGATAGGTGTCGGCGAACAAGGAGACCTCGATGCGCGCCGTGCGGTCGTCCAGTTGCACGAAGGCAATGTCTTCACCCTTCTTGCTCTTCATGGTGCGAAGGCCCACGACCAGGCCAACGACACGCTGCGGCTCGTCCGAGGGGCGTAGACCCGCGATCCGGGTTCGGGTGAAGCGGGCAACCTCCGCGGCGTAGTCGTCGATGGGATGACCCGTCACGTAGAGACCGAGCGTGTCGCGCTCGCCACGCAGCCGCTCCTTGACGCTCCATGCGGGCGCGAAAGCATACGCAAGATAGGGATCCGTCCCATCATCGGCGCCCGACGCGCTGCCCACCGCGTCGCCAAAAAGATCCACTAGCCCGACATTGTGGTTGCGGGCTTGCTGCTCGGCCGCTTTCAGTGCCTCGGGCATCGCGGCCATGAGGACCTGCCGGGGCGCACCGAGCCCGTCCATGGCGCCAGAGCGGATAAGCGCCTCCAATGCACGCTTGTTGACGCGCTTGGGGTCCGTGCGGCGGCAGAAATCGAAAAGATCACGGAAAGGGCCGTCTTTGGCGCGCGCCTCGGCAAGGCTCTCCACCGGTCCCTCGCCGATACCCTTGATCGCGCCGAGTCCGTAGACGATCTCGCCGGTGCCGTTCACCGTGAAACGGAACTCGCTGGCGTTCACATCGGGAAGCACAAGCGGCAAGCGCATGTGGCGGCATTCCTCGACCAGGACCACCACCTTGTCGGTGTTGTGCATTTCGGAGGAAAGCACCGCGGCCATGAACTCCGCCGGATAGCACATCTTCAGCCATGCAGTCTGGTAAGACACCAGCGCATAGGCCGCGGAGTGGGATTTGTTGAAGCCGTAGCCCGCGAACTTCTCCATGAGGTCGAAGATCGAGCCGGCAAGATCAGACTCGATGGAGTTGTCGCGCGCCCCTGTGAGGAAGATCTCGCGCTGCTTGGCCATCTCCTCGGGTTTTTTCTTGCCCATCGCGCGGCGAAGGAGATCGGCGCCACCCAGCGTGTAGAGCGCCAGGACCTGCGCGATCTGCATTACCTGTTCCTGGTAGAGGATCACGCCATAGGTGTTGTCGAGAATGGGCTCGAGCAGCGGATGCGGATAGCGCACGACAGCACGGCCATGCTTGCGATCGATGAAGTCATCGACCATGCCGGACTGCAGTGGCCCGGGGCGGAACAGCGCCACCAATGCGACGATGTCCTCGAAACAACTCGGCTGCAGCCGCTTGATCAGCTCCTTCATGCCTCGCGATTCGAGCTGGAACACCGCAGTGGTCTCGCCCCGGCAGAGCATGCCGAAGGTCGCTCCGTCATCCAGCGGGATCGCATTGATGTCGATGGCAGGCTCTGCCCGGCGGGCCCGGGACGCGTTGATGATGTCCAGCGCCCAATCGATGATCGTCAGCGTGCGCAGTCCGAGGAAGTCGAACTTCACCAGACCTACGGACTCGACGTCGTCCTTGTCGTAGTGCGTGACCGGGCCACCACCGGTGTCGTCGGCATAGAGCGGGGAGAAGTCCGTAAGCGTGGTAGGGGCGATGACCACGCCACCGGCGTGCTTGCCCGCGTTCCTCGCGAGGCCCTCGAGCTTGAAGGCCATTTCCATGATCTCGGCCACGTCCTCGTTCTGCGCGACGAAATCGCGCAGGGGCTCCTCCTGTGCCATCGCCTTCTCGAGGGTCATGCCCACCTCGAAAGGGATCATCTTGGAGAGCTTGTCGGCGAGGCCGTAGGGTTTGCCTTGCACACGGGCCACGTCGCGGACCACGGCCTTTGCCGCCATGGTCCCGAAGGTGATGATCTGCGAGACCGCGTCCCTGCCGTAGGTTTCCGCCACGTAGGAGATGACACGGTCGCGTCCTTCCATGCAGAAGTCGACGTCGAAGTCCGGCAGTGAAACCCGCTCGGGATTGAGGAACCGCTCGAACAACAGGTTGTATGCAAGGGGGTCGAGGTCGGTGATGCCGAGCGCATAGGCCACCAGCGAACCTGCGCCTGATCCGCGCCCCGGCCCCACCGGAACGCCGTTGTTCTTGGCCCAACTGATGAAGTCCATGACGATCAGGAAGTAACCCGCAAAGCCCATCGAGTTGATCGTTTTCAACTCGAATGCGAGACGCTCCTGGTAGGTCGCCACATCGGCTGCCGGCTTCGCCATCGATGCAAGCCTGAGGCCGAGCCCCTCGGCTGACTGGCGCTCCAGGTAGCGCTCGGGCGTGTCGCCTTCAGGCACCGGGTAATCGGGAAGGTGGTACTTGCCGAGTTCGATTGCGAGCGTGCATCGACGGGCTATCTCGACTGTGTTCTCGAGCGCCTCGGGCAGGTCGGCGAACAGCGCCTGCATTTCTTCCACAGGGCGCAGGTACTGGTACTGGCTGTAATTGCGGGGACGGCGTGGATCCGCCAGTGCCCTGCCCTCCTGTATGCACACCCTGGCCTCGTGGGCCTCGTAGTCGTCGCGAGCCAGGAAGCGAACATCGTTGGTAGCCACCACAGGGCAAGCGAGTCGCGCCGCAAGATCGACAGCCAGGTGAAGATAATCCTCTTCCTGAGGGCGACCGGTGCGACAGAGTTCGAGGTAGAAGGCATCCGGAAAAAGCCGCATCCACTCCGCAAGGGAGTCGGCTGCCTGAGCGCTCTTGCCCGACAGCAGTTGCTGGCCTATCGCGCCCTCTCGTCCGCCCGAGAGCGCGAGCAGGCCATCCGTATTCCCCTGCAACCAGGCGCGACGCAGGACGGGCTTGCCCAACTGCTGCCCCTCCAGCCACGCCCTCGAAAGCAACGCCATGAGGTTGCGGTAACCCCGGTGGGAGCTGACAAGCAAGGTGAGCGGATGCACTGCTCCCGCATCGTCCACGAGCACATCGCTGCCAGCGATCGGCTTAACGCCGGCGGCAGAGGCTTCCTTGTAGAACTTGATGAGACCGAAGAGATTCGAGAAGTCCGTAAGCGCGACGGCGGGCATGCCGAGTTCCGCACAGCGCTCCACGAGTTCCTCGATACGCACCAGTCCATCGACCAGGGAGTACTCGGAGTGCAGGCGGAGGTGGACGAAGGGGACACTCATCTGCAGCTCACCGGGGCTATTGCGCCCATTGTGCAGCGGCCATACGGACCGGCGCAAAAGAGTAACGATGGACCGGACAGGGACCGAGCCTGGCCAACGCGTCCAGATGATCCGGCGTGGGATAACCCTTGTGCACGGAGAAGCCGTATCCGGGGTATTGCAGATCAAGATCCAGCAGATCGGCATCACGGCTGACCTTCGCCAGGATCGAGGCCGCGCTGATCGCGGGCACTTTTGCATCGCCGCCCACGACAGCTGCCGAAGCATGGCTCCACTTAGGGCAGCGATTGCCATCCACAAGAACGAAATCGGGGTGGACTACGAGACCCTCTACCGCTCTGCGCATCGCCAGAAGGCTTGCCTGGAGAATATTCAGCTCGTCGATCTCGCCCGGACTGGCCCGGCCAACCGACCAGGCCAAGGCTTGCTCGCGAATGATGATGGAGAGCTTTTCCCGCTTGGCGGCAGACAGTTTCTTGGAGTCATCGAGCCCGGGGATGCTCACTGCGGCCGGGAGGATCACGGCCGCGGCAACCACGTCGCCCGCCAAGGGTCCCCGGCCTGCCTCGTCGACGCCGGCGACATTCCGGAAAGGGAGGACGCGTTCGCGCCAGTCAGTCGCTTCCAGTGCAGACGTGCGCTTGCTGCGGGGAGAAGATGACATCCCGCGCGAGCAGGATCAGCGCTTGCGATCCGCGCAGAGGATCGTGGCCGAGCAGGCGAGCTCGCCATCTACCGATGCGCGGCAATCGAATTTCCAGATCCCGCGCTTCTCGGCCAGGATCGCTGCCTCGAGCTGAAGGCGATCGCCAGGGACTACGGGCCGCTTGAAGCGCAGATCGTCTGCGCCCACAAAAAGGTAGATCGAACCGTCAGCGGGCTTCTTGCCCATCGTCTTGAATCCAAGGATCCCGGCGGCCTGCGCCATTGCCTCGACGATAAGCACACCCGGCATGATCGGTTTGTCGGGGAAATGTCCATCGAAGAAGGGCTCGTTCACCGTCACGTTCTTGAACGCCACGATGGCCTTGCCGGGTTCCAGAGAAACCACTCGGTCGACCAAAAGGAAGGGATAACGGTGAGGCAGGTGCTCCCGGATATCGTTGACGTCCATGAGCATCGTTGCGTTACCTCGGCAGGCGCGGGCGCGTGATCGTGGAAAAACGCGAAGTGAGGCCTGAAAACACCCTCGCCCGCATCAGGCGAGCGAGGGGCAACACCCCGACTGTCAGGGCTTGGTCTGGTTGAGTTTGTCCGTGACCTTGGCGGTCAGGCTATAGCTGGCTTCGGAAAACAGCGCCGCCTGTGAGTTCAGGAGAAGGCCGACCCCTTCGGCCTTGACCAGATCGCCAACCACCGTATTGGCGCGTGGCATCATCTCGCGCATCACGCGGCCAGCGACTTCACGCTCGGACTGCTGGAGCTTCTTCACCACGAACTCGAGATCCGTGCGCAGATCGTTCAGCTTCTTGGCTTTCTCAGCCTGCTGCTCGGCGCTCATGACTTCCCGGTTCTTGTTGAACTCCTCGGCAAGCTGGTCGTACTGCTTCTTGATGCCTTCGGCTTCTTTCTTGTTCCGCGTGTAGTCGGGGGTCTGACGCAGCGCGTTGAACTGGGTCTTGGCCTCCTCGGTGTTGAAGACGGCCTCCTCGAGGTTGAGCACGGCTACCCGGCCCTGCGCCAGGACGGCGCCAGAAAACAGCGACAGCGCACAGGCAAAGATCGTAGCGAAACCGATCCGATTCACGTGGATACTCCAGATTGAGGTGGTCAGGAAGTTGGACATCAGAAGCCTTGGCCCAGCGAGAACTGGAAGACTTCCGTACGGTCAGCGGCCTCGTCGTTGATGGGCTTGGCGAGGCTGAATGTGATCGGGCCGAAGCCGGTTATCCAGGTCACGCCGAATCCGACCGAGTACCGCAATTCACCGAAGTCGATGTCGGAACATAGTACTTGCTCGGCATTGCAGTTTGTATCAAAAACATTACCGAAATCGAGGAAAAAGCCGGTTCGAACCGAGCGCTGATCCTTGATGAACGGCATCGGGAACAGGAGTTCTGCGCCGCCTTCTACAAGGATGTTTCCACCGAAAGGATCGTTGCCGTTGTTGTTCCTGCTGTTGTAGTACGCAGGGTTGGAAACGATCTTCTGCATGCCCGGACCCTTGCAGTCGCTCTTGGGCACCCACTCGCCCTTGACCCTCTCATGGGCGCAGGTGATATAGGCCCTGCCCAGATATTTGTCGAGATTGTCGTTCAGCACCGATTGCGTTTGATAGAGATCAGCAACGGTACTGCGCGGACCAAGGGTGTTCGCCTTGAAACCACGCACGGAGCGGAAGCCACCCGAGTAGAAGTGCTCGTAGAAGGGCAGTTCACTGGTATTGCCGAATCCGTCGCCATACCCAAGATCGGTTCTGAGCCGGACGGTGAAGTCGCGCCAAATCGGGATGAACACCTGCCCGTTGTAGTTCAGCTTGAAGTATTTGAGATCGCTGCCCGGTGTGGCCACCTGGAGAGAGAGGTTCTGCGAATACCCGCGGGTGGCGAGCTGGCCACGGTTAAGGGCGAACTGCGACCAGGTGCCGGTGACCAGGTAGTTGAAATAGCTGTCGCCGTAGAGATCGAGGAAGCCGTTGGCGGCACCATTGTGAAAGTACCTGGAGGGCGTGTCAGCCTGGATATCGTCGAGCCCGAGGTAAGAGCCATCCTTGGGAAGGTCGGCGAAATTCACGTAACCAATGGCATCTTCCCAGGGACGGGGGCTGCCTTTGATTTCCTGCACCGCGCCCACACCGGCACTGATATCCGTCTGGTTGATGCCGAATGTAAGCCCCAGACGCTGGGTCTCGCTGATCGGATAACCGAAGGCGACGCTGGCGCCGATGGTGTCCGTGGTGTAGCTCGCTATGTTGATTTCCTTCAGATCGGTCGAACGGTAGAACACCGTGAAGCCCCGGCTGATGCCATCTTCGGTGTAATAGGGATCCACGTAATTGAAGCTGTACAGGTCCTGGTACTTGCTGGTGTTGAGGCCGACGCCCACCTGTTTGCCGGTGCCGAGGAAGTTGTTCTGCTGCAGGTTGGCGCCAAGGATCAGCCCTGCGTCCTGCGCATAGCCTACGCTCGCACCGATGGAGCCCGAAGACTGCTCCTCTACCGTGTAGTTGACGTCGATCAGGTCATCAGTGCCGGGAACAGCCTTGTTCTCCGTCTTGACCTCCTTGAAGAAACCGAGCCGCTCAAGGCGGACGCGCGACTGCTCGATGAGTGCCGAAGAGGCCGGAGCCGACTCCATCTGGCGCATCTCGCGGCGAAGCACCTCATCGACGCTCTTGGTATTGCCGCGGAACTCGATACGGTGAACGTAGGTGCGCTTGCCCGGGTCAACGAAAAACTTGAGACCAACAGTCTTCTTCTCGTCGTCAATCTCCGGCATCCCGGTCACTTTCGCGAAGGTATAACCCTCCACGCCGAGTCGCTGGGTGAGGAGTTCCTCGGTGTCCGTGACCTGCTTCTGCGAGAAATCCTCGCCCTCTTTCGGAAGCAGCAGGGGCTTCATCTCGGCCTCGGGAACGATGATGTCGCCCGAAAGCCCCACGGTATTGAGGGTGTACTTCTGGCCCTCGGTGACGTTCACGGTGATGTAGACGCCGGTGCGATCAGGCGTGATCGCCACCTGCGAGGAATCGATGTTGAATCGGATGTAGCCACGATCGAGGTAATAGGAACTCAGCGTTTCGAGGTCACCCTTCAGGGTTTCGCGCGAGTACTTGTCATCGCTGGTGATCCACGACAGCCAGCCCGAACTCTTCAGCTTGAAGAGTTCGATGAGATCGTCATCCTCGAACACCGTGTTGCCCACGATGTTGATGTGCTTGATGGCCGCGACATTGCCTTCCGAGATATCGATGTTAACGGCGACGCGGTTGCGCGCCTGCTCTGCAACCTCGGTCTCGATGGTGGCGTCGTAGCGACCCTGGCTCACGTACTGGCGCTGCAATTCGATGCGCATCTGCTCGAGTGTGGCGCGCTGGAAGACGTTGCCGACGGCGAGACCGGACTTCTTGAGACCGTCGAGCAGCGCATCGGTCTCGATGGCCTTGTTGCCCTCGATGTTGATCTCGCTGATCGAGGGACGCTCGACCACTGTTATCACGAGCACGCCACCATCACGGCCGATCTGCACGTCGTCGAAATTGCCAGTGCGGAACAGTGCGCGGGTTGTCTCTGCGACGACAGAGTCATCGACCTTGTCGTTCACCTTGACGGGTATGTCGTTGAAGACGGAACCGGCCGAGATCCGCTGCAAGCCCTCGACGCGGATGTCGGTGATGGTGAATGTCTCGCCAAAGGCGCCACAGGCGATACCGAGAAGCAGCGAGAAGAGCAGTAGGTGGCGCTTCATATCGATTCGGCAGGTCCTTGGCTTGGTTCGCTCCGGATTGGGCGCATTGTGGCGCTCAGTTGGCCGCGAACCGGCTAATGTCGTTGAAAAGGGCCAGCGCCATCACGCTGACGAGCATAAGGAGCCCCACCTGGTATCCGAGCATCTGGACTCTCTCGGAGACCGGACTGCCCTTCGCCAGTTCGACAAGGCAGAAGAGCAGATGTCCGCCATCGAGCACCGGGATGGGAAAAAGGTTCAGCACGCCCAGGCTGATACTGAGCAGTGCAAGGAAACCGATATAAGACTCCAATCCTGAGCGCGCGGAAGCGGCCGCCACTTTAGCAATGGTGATGGGGCCACTCAAGTTCTTCGGCGATATCAGGCCCTCGATCATCTTGCGCGTGGAGTCCACGGTGAAGACAACCAGCGACCAGGTCTGGGCAAGCGCCGGGCGCAGGGCCCCTACAGGCCCGTAACGCTCGAAGCGGAGATACTCGGGAGGCCATTCGGGGATGACCGCACTCACGCCTGCCTGCCCCACCGGCGGGCCGTCGGCCTGCTCTATGGGGGAAGGCACGAGACTGAGCGTGACGGCAACACCGCCACGGTCAACCTGCAGAGGCAAAGCAATACCGGGACTCGCACGCACCACGCGCACCCAATCCTCCCAGGTCGATACAGCAGACCCGTCAACCGAGAGGATGCGATCCCCGGACAGCAGCCCTGCCGCTTCGGCAGCGCTCCCGGCCACGACCTCCGCGATGCGGGGTTCGATCACGGGGAGTTCAAAGGCGAGCCCCAGCCCACCGAGCAGATCCGGCTCCTCCTGCTCCTTGAGCCAATCGTTGATTGGCAACACTACCTCTCGGGTCTGCTCGCTGCCGGACACCACCAGGCCGAGGCGTATCTCACCGGTCTCGCCGAGACGCTTCAGCAGTTGCATGGAGACCGCCTGACGCGTGGGCGTGGGCTTGCCGTCTACGGACACAAGCTCCTCACCGGCCTCCAGCCCCGCCAAGGCCGCCGGGGAGCCGGGCTCGACCTTGCCCACAACTGGCGCAACGCCCCGCACGCCGACCATGAAGAGCGCGTAAAACACCACAACGGCCAGGATGAAATTGGCAAACGGGCCTGCGGCAACGATCGCCATGCGCGAGAGCACCGGCTGGCGATTGAAGGAAAAAGGCAGATCTTCTGGCGCCACCGCCCCTTCACGCTCGTCGAGCATCTTCACGTAGCCGCCCAGCGGTATTGCGGCCACGACATACTCGGTTCCGTCCCGACCGACCCGACTCCATAGCGAACGCCCGAAGCCCACGGAAAACCGGAGCACGCGAACGCCGCAGCGACGCGCCACCCAGAAGTGGCCGAACTCGTGAACAGAAACCAGTATCCCGAGCGTAATCAGGGTTAGCAGGACGGTATTCAGCAATTCCATCGCGTGTCCCTCGTGATCAGCCAAGCAGCCCGCGCGCGGCGCGTCGGGCCCCTGCATCGATCGCTTTGACATGCTCCAGCGATTCCAGTTCGCTCGATACGTGCAAATCCAGCACCGATGCAATCACTTCGGGTATGGCCATGTAGCCAATGCGCCGGTCAAGGAATGCCTCGACCGCGATCTCGTTGGCTGCGTTCAGTACCACCGGGGCCGAAGCCCCCTCTCTGGCTGCCTGCAGCGCGAGCCGCAGACAGGGGAAGCGGCGCAGGTCCGGCGCCTCGAAGGCGAGGTTTGCGGCCGCGACGAGATCGAGGGACGGTGCACCCGAGGCGATACGCTCAGGCCATGCCAGCGCACACGCGATGGGCACGCGCATGTCCGGGCTTCCCAGTTGGGCGAGGACCGAGCCGTCGATGTATTCGACCATCGAGTGAATCACGCTCTGTGGGTGTATCACGACCTCGACCTGATCGACGGACATGCCGAAGAGCCAGCAGGCCTCGATCATCTCGAGCCCTTTGTTCATCATGGTTGCCGAGTCGACCGAGATCTTGCGACCCATGACCCAGTTCGGATGGGCAACGGCCTGCTCCGGCGTCACGGCATCGAGACTCTCGAGCGGCGCCGAGCGGAACGGTCCTCCTGAGGCCGTCAGCAGCAGGCGCCGCACCGATGGCACCGTGTCACCGGTCCGGTAGCCGCCCGGCAGACACTGGAAGATCGCGTTGTGCTCGCTGTCGATCGGAAGCAGTTCCGCTCCGCCCTCTTGCACCGCAGCCATGAAAAACGCGCCAGCCATGACAAGGGATTCCTTGTTCGCCAGCAACAGACGCTTGCCCGCCCGCGCCGCCGCCACTGTCGGGGCAAGCCCGACCGCACCAACGATGGCAGCCATCACGGTATCTGCTTCTGGGTCGGAGGCGATTGCCTCGAGTCCGGACTCACCTTCCAGGACTTCGGTATCGATGCCGTCAGCACGCAAGGCAGCGCGCAATTTGCCCGCAGCAACTGCATCCCCTACCGCAGCAAGGCGTGGCCGCCAACGCCGGCACTGGCGCAGGAGTTCCTCCCAGCGACTGCCGCATGACAACGAACGGACGCTGAAGCGCTCGGGATGCCGCGCTATGACATCGAGGGTGCTCTCGCCGATGGATCCCGTGGAGCCGAGCACACAGACCTGCCTTGGCCCGGTCATGACGCAAAGCCTCCCGCGACGAACACACCCAGCGCAAACACGGGCAGCCCCGCGGTCAGGCTATCCAGGCGGTCGAACAAACCCCCGTGCCCCGGAAGCAGCGAACCGCTGTCCTTGATGCCGGTGAAGCGTTTGAGCATGCTCTCGAGCAAATCACCCACTACCGCCGCGAGAGCGGTGAACAGGCACACAAGAAGCCACGCCCCGAGGCGATCCGCAGGCATCCCGACGCCCAGCGCGACGGCGCCGGCAAGCGCAAGGCTGGCCGACAAGCCGCCACAGAACCCGGACCAGGTCTTCGCCGGGCTGACGTGCGGCATCAGCTTGGGACCACCGAAAGATCGGCCGGCAAAAAATGCTCCGATGTCGACGAACACAATGAGGGCGATACAGAACAGCAGCAACCACTCCCCGTGATGCAGGGAGCGCAGGTACAACACCGCAATCCACGGCGGAACCAGCACGCACAGACCAAGAAGAAGCCTGCAGGGCACGGAACCCCAGAGCGCGGTTCCGCGCGGGTAGGCGACCACCGCGACGGCGGCGCAAGCCCACCCCGTACCGCTCGCAAGCAAAAGGAGGCCCAGGCCATCACGGCCCGGGCCGGCGAGCAGCACAGCCAACCCCATGACCAGGGCAGTGCCCAGCACGAAGGCCAGACGAACCGCCTTGCCAGCAAGCCCGCCAAGCGCGGACCACTCCCAGGCAGCCCCGAGAATGAGCGCCGCAATGGCCATGTCCAGAACAAGGGGTGGAGCCGAAAGTATGAGCAGCACCGCTGGCACTGCCATGAACAACCCGGTGCGGATGCGCTGCATCAACATCAGGGACTCCCTGTTGCCAGCGTCGGGCGGGCGCCAAAGCGACGCTCGCGCATGCGGTAGTCCTGAAGCGCGGCCTGCAACTGCTCATCGCCAAAATCCGGCCAGAAGCACTCGGAAAAATACAGTTCCGTATACGCCAGCTGCCAGAGCAGGAAGTTGCTGATGCGGTGGTCCCCACCCGTGCGGATGAGCAGGTCCGGGCGAGGCAGATCGCTCAGGCTCAGGCCAGCCTCGATGTCGGCTGCATCGATAGCCGCGGGATCGATCCTGCCCGCAGCCGCTTCTGCGGCCAGGCGGCGGGCTGCTTGCAGGATGTCCCAGTGACCACCGTAATCCGCTGCGATCACCAGAGTAAGGGCCGTATTGGAGGCCGTGATGCCTTCCGACTCCTCCATCAGGGCGGCCAAGCGGGGAGGCAATCGACCCCGATCACCGATGATGCGCAAACGAATGCCGTTCTGGTGGAGTTTGTGCACTTCGGATCTGAGATAGCGGATGAACAAGGCCATGAGCCCGCGGACTTCATCTCGCGGACGCGCCCAGTTCTCGCTGCTGAACGCAAACAGCGTAAGAACCTCGATTCCCTCGCGCAAACAGGCGTCAAGATGCCTGCGTATGACCTCGACTCCCGCGCGGTGTCCCGCCAGCGCCGGCAGGCCGCGGGCGCGCGCCCAGCGGCCGTTGCCGTCCATGATGATCGCAACGTGTCTCGGCGCACCCTCGCGGTGACCGGACAGCGGTTCGCTTGCTCCGAGGTGCATGGACATCTCGCCTGCGCGGCTCAGATGATCATCAAGTCCTTTTCTTTCACGGCGAGCATCTGGTCGACCTCGGCGATGAAGCGGTCAGTGAGTTTCTGGACATCGTCCTGGGCGCGCCGGTCCTCGTCTTCGGAGATGTCTTTCTCCTTCAGAAGGTCCTTGAAGTCCCCGTTGACGTCACGCCGGATATTGCGAATCGAGACTCTCGCGAGTTCTGCCTCGTGCCGGGCCTGCTTGATGTAGCCCTTGCGCGTCTCCTCCGTGAGGGCGGCCATGGGCACACGGATCACCTGACCCGCGCTGGAGGGGTTCAGGCCCAGATCCGACTTCATGATCGCGCGCTCGACATCCGCAACCATGCTGCGCTCCCAGGGCGTGACGACCAGCATGCGCGCCTCTTCGACGGTCACGTTCGCAACCTGGTTGATCGGGACTTCGTTGCCGTAATAGGACACTCGCACGGTGTCGAGGATGCCGGGATGCGCCCGACCGGTGCGGATCTTGTTCATCGCCGCTGCGAGCGATTCCACGCTCTTGCGCATGCGCTGCTCGGCATCGCTTTTGAGATCGTCGATCATCTGGGTTCTCCCTTCGCCCGGGTCATTCGATCAATGTGCCTTCTTCGCCGCCCATCACGATGTTGAGCAGCGCTCCTGCCTTGTCCATCGCGAACACCCTCACCGGCATGTGGTGGTCGCGGCACAGGCAAATGGCGGTCAGGTCCATTACACCGAGTTTGCGGTCGAGAACTTCGTCATAACTGAGTCTCTCGAAGCGCACGGCATCCGGATTCTTCACCGGATCATCGGTGTAGACGCCATCGACCTTGGTGGCCTTGAGGACGAGGTCAGCATCGACCTCGATGGCGCGCAGGCAGGCGGAGGAGTCAGTCGTGAAGAAGGGATTGCCGGTGCCTGCCGCGAAAATCACAACGTCGCCCTGCCCGAGATGCCGCACGGCCTTGCGCCGGTCGTAGTGATCGACGACACCGCTCATCGGGATCGCGGACATGATGGACGAGGAGATATTGGAGCGCTCGAGCGCATCGCGCATCGCCAGCGCGTTCATCACGGTGGCAAGCATGCCCATGTGGTCGCCAGTCACGCGGTCCATCCCCGCCGCATGCAGGGCCGCACCGCGAAAGAGGTTGCCGCCACCGATGACCAGACCGACCTGTACGCCGATACCGACCAGTTGCCCTACTTCCAGAGCCATCCGGTCGAGAATCTTGGGATCGATGCCGAAACCTTCCGTTCCCGTCAGTGCCTCGCCGCTCAGCTTGAGCAGGATGCGCTTGTACTTCTTGTCCTTGGCTTTCTGCTTGTGCATCACGGTGCCCGGCTGCGGTTCGGAGTGGGGCGGAAGTCTAACGACTTCCGCCCTCCGCGTCTGCCGGCCGAACTGATGGGAGCGCTCAGCCTTTCAGCTGGGCAGCAACCTCGGCAGCGAAATCCTTCTCTTCTTTCTCGATGCCCTCACCCACCTCGAAGCGCACGAACGCTGCCAGAGAGGCGCCGCCCTTGGCGAGCAATTTGGCGACAGTGATGTCGGGGTCCTTGACGAAGGGCTGCTCCGAGAGGCTGATCTCGGCAAGGTACTTGCGCACCCGGCCCTCGACCATCTTGGCAACGATATCTGCCGGCTTGCCGCTATCGGCGGCCTGCGCGGTGTAGATCTCACGCTCCTTTTCGATCACCGAGGCGGGAACCTCGGCCGGCGTGCCGAACTGCGGGTTCTGGGCCGCGACATGCATGGCGATGTCGCGGGAGAGTTCGGCGTCACCGCCCTGGAGGGCCACCAGCACGGCGATGCGGTTGTTGCCGTGCACATAGCTGCCGAGGTTCGCTCCCTCGACCGCCACCTGGCGCACGCGACGGACCGATATGTTCTCGCCGATTTTCTGGACCAGCGCCTGGCGCTCGGTCTCGATGGCGCCAGCGGTGATGGCTGCCACATCGTCGATGCCGGAAGCGATCGCCGCATCAGCAACGCGCTCGACGAAGCCGAGGAAGTTGGAATCACGCGCGACGAAATCGGTCTCGCTGTTCACCTCGAGAAGCATGCCGCGCGTGCCCGAGACGCGCACTGCAACAGCGCCATCGGCAGCGATACGGCCGGCTTTCTTGGCGGCCTTCATGCCACTCGACTTGCGCAGTTCCTCGACGGCGAGGTCGATGTCGCCGTTCGATTCCACCAGCGCTTTCTTGCACTCCATCATGCCGAGGCCGGTGCGCTCGCGCAGTTCTTTCACCAGGGATGCGGTTATCTCAGCCATGAGTAATTCCTCCGGAAACAGGGTGTTGATGCGAAAGCGGCGGCTGGTAGGCCGCCGCTTCGGGTCGGGGATCGCGGGAGCGCCGGCCTCAGACGGCCGGTTCTGCCGCAACCTCGACGAAGTCGTCCTTCTGCGGGATTCCGCTGCCATCGGAACGGCCGGCGGTGCAGGCATCCGCAATGGCGCTGACGTAGAGGCGAACGGCGCGGATGGAGTCGTCGTTGCCGGGGATCAGGTAGTCGATACCGCTCGGGTCACTGTTGGTGTCGCAGATGCCGATTACCGGAATCCCGAGCTTGTTGGCCTCGCTGATCGCGATGCGCTCGTGGTCTACGTCGACCACGAAGATCGCATCGGGCAGCCCGCCCATGTCCTTGATGCCGCCGATGCTCTGCTCGAGCTTGCCCATCAGGCGCGTACGCATCAGGGCTTCTTTCTTGGTCAGCTGGGCGAAGGTGCCGTCCTGGCTCTGCTGCTCGAGCTCGCGCAGGCGTTTGATGGAAGCACGGATGGTCTTGTAGTTGGTCAGCATGCCGCCCAGCCAGCGCTGGTTGACGAAGGGCATGCCGGCGCGGCGTGCTTCTTCCTCGATGATACGGCTGGCGGAACGCTTGGTGCCAACGAAGAGCAGGCGGTTCTTGTTCGACGCCAGTTGGCGCACGAAAGCAAGCGCGTTGTTGAACGCGGGGACCGTGTGCTCGAGGTTGATGATGTGGACTTTGTTGCGTGCGCCGAAGATGAAGGGCTTCATCTTGGGGTTCCAGTAGCGGGTCTGGTGTCCGAAGTGGACGCCGGCCTGCAGCATTTCTTTCATCGAAACGGTAGTCATAAATCACCTGCAATGTAGGGTTAGGCCTCCACGCACCCCGGCAACCAACCCCTGGCCTCCCGAGGGAGGGGTATCAGGGGCACCCTGGCTGTCGTGCCGGTGCGTGTGTGTCGTTTACGGTCTCCAAACGCCTCTGCCGTCGGCAGGGTTGCGTGGTACCGCACGCCCGGGGGAAACCCCGGAGCGGCGAGCCTTATAACACAGGGTCCACGACGGGCAGAAGCCGCCCGTGAAGCGGGGTGGCAAAGTCCCGTAATCCGCCACAGGGCCGCGCAGAGGAGATCGGGGTGATCGGGTACACTCCCGCGCTGGCCAGCAGAGCAACCCGCGGACCTCCCAAAATGCATAACCCCGAGGGCGGCACCCGCCCCACCACACTGCCGCCCACCGGCCGGATCAAGACGCCGGTTGAAATCGAGAAAATGCGCGTCGCCGGGCGCCTTTCAGCCGAAGTACTCGAGATGATCGCGCCCTTCGTCCAGCCCGGCGTCAGCACCGGGGAACTGGACACGATCTGTCACGAGTACATGGTGAATGTCCAGCAAGCCATCCCTGCCCCCCTCAATTACCACGGTTTCCCCCGCTCGATCTGCACCTCGCCCAATCAGGTCGTCTGCCACGGCATCCCGTCCGAGAAAAAAATCCTGAAATCCGGCGACATCGTCAATGTCGACATCACCGTCATCAAAGACGGCTACCACGGCGACACCAGCGCGATGTTCCTGGTGGGCAAGGTGGACGCCCATGCCGAGCGTCTGGTCCGGGTCACCCAGGAATGCCTCTACCGCGCCATCGAACTCGTGCGCCCCGGGACACGGCTGGGGGATATAGGTCACGTCATCCAGCAGCACGCCGAAGGTAGCTACTACACGGTGGTGAGGGAGTACTGCGGCCATGGGATCGGCGCGCAGTTCCACGAGGAGCCGCAGGTGCTTCACTACGGAAGGCCCGGTACCGGCGATGAACTGCACGAAGGCATGACCTTCACCATCGAACCCATGATCAACGCCGGCAAGCGCTTCACCAAGCTCTCGAAGCGCGACGGGTGGACGGTGGAAACACAGGACGGGCGGCTCTCGGCGCAGTGGGAGCACACCTTGCTGGTAACCGCGAGCGGCTGTGAGGTACTCACGGCGCGCAACGACGAACCCTGGCGCCAGGTCCGCACATGAGCGAGGCAGCCGGACCGCTCGCCGAGTCCGCTCTGCGGGCCGCCTTCGCTTCGGGCGCAGCGCCGCGCGGGATCATGCGCACGCAACTGGCGGCCGTCCGGGCCGAACTCGACCGACGCTTCCTGGCGCGGGAAGACATCCGCCAACTGGTGCGGGAACGCGCCCGCGAAGTCGACGCGCTCATGCGCTGCCTGTGGCTCCACTGCGCCCTGGCGGGCAACGAGGGCATCGCGCTGGTCGCGGTAGGCGGTTACGGGCGGGGGGAGCTCCATCCGCACTCGGACATCGATCTGCTGGTGCTGCTGTCCGATGACGAGCGGCGTGGCGAGCACGCGCAATCCATAGAGCGATTCGTTACGGCCACGTGGGACATGGGACTCATCGTGGGCCATAGCGTCCGCACGCTCGCAGACTGTGCGAGCGTCGGTGCCGAAGACATCACCATCGCCACCAGCATGATGGAAGCGCGCCTGATCGCAGGCGACGAGGCGCTGATGCCGCCTCTGCGCGCCGCGACCGGACCCGACTGCATCTGGCCGAACGCCGAGTTCTTCCGCGCCAAGTGGGACGAACAGATCGCAAGGCACCGCAAGTACGACAACACCGAATACAACCTGGAGCCCAACATAAAGGGCTGCCCGGGAGGTCTCCGGGACATACAGACGGTTGCCTGGGTGGCGAAGCGCCATTTCCGCGCTGCGCGCACGCGGGAGCTCGTCGATCGCGGCTTCCTCACCGAGACCGAATACCAGACCCTTACCACCGGAAAGCACTTCCTCTGGCGGGTGCGCTATGCCTTGCACATGCTCTCGGACCGACCTGACGACCGCCTGCTCTTCGACTATCAGCTGAGCATCGCCAGGCTCTTCGGCTACGAGGACGATGAAAAAGGCCTCGCGGTCGAGCACTTCATGAAGGATTACTTCCGCTGGGTGCTGAAACTCGGCGTGCTGAACGAGATGCTCGTCCAGTTGTTCGACGAGGCCATCCTGCGCGCCTGCGAGCCGGTGCGGCTCCACGAGCTCAACCAGCGTTTCAATGTGCGCAACGGCTACATCGAGGCCGCACACGACCGCGTGTTCCGCGAAACGCCCTGGGCACTGGTCGAGATCTTCACGCTGATGGCCCAGCACGACTTCATCAATGGCGTGCGCGCGACCACGATCCGGCTGATCCACCAGCACTGCCGACAGATCGATGCAGCCTACCGTCAGGATCCGCGCGCCAATCGCCTGTTCCTGCAGTTGCTCGGTGCGCCTTTCCGGGTCGCCACACAGCTCGACCGCATGAAACGCTACGGCGTACTCGGCCGCTTCATCCCGGAATTCGGCCGCATAGTCGGCCAGACGCAGCATGATCTCTTCCACGTCTATTCCGTGGACTCACACACGCTGCGCGTGGTGAGGAACATGCGCAGGCTTCTGCTGCCCGAGGCCAACGAGCGATTTCCCAGCGTGGCGTTCGCGGCACGCCGCCTGCCCCGCCCCGAACTCCTCTACATCGCGGGGCTTTTCCACGACATTGCCAAGGGGCGGGGCGGGGACCACTCGGAGCTTGGCTCGACCGATGCGCACGCCTTCTGCTTGCGGCTCGGGCTGAGCCCCCGCGAAGCGAACCTCGTCGCATGGCTCGTGAGCAACCACCTGGTGATGTCCACAACCGCGCAGCGGCGCGACATCGGAGACCCGGACGTCATCATGGAGTTCGCTCGCCTGGTGTCCGACCAGCCAAGGCTCGACCACCTCTACGCGCTCACCGTCTCCGACATCAACGCCACCAATCCCACGCTATGGAACAGCTGGCGGGGGAGCCTGCTGCACGCGCTCTACGTCGAGACCAAGCGCGCCCTGCGGCGCGGCCTTGAAAACCCGGTGGACGCCGGGGAGCGGATCGCAGAGACGCGCGCCTCGGCGCTTGAACTGCTCTCTGCGAAGGGGCTCGAGCAGACGCGGATCGCCGCCCTGTGGGCAGAACTGGGGGACGATTATCTGCTGCGGGAATCCGCCGCAGACGTGGCATGGCATACCGAAGCCATACTCGCCGCGGCCGACGACGAACCGCTGGTGCTGCTGAAGGAAGTCGGCTCCCGCTTTGACCCGGTGACGCAGATCTTCATCTACGCTCCGGACCGCGACAACGTCTTCGCCGTGATCGCGGCCACCATGGAGCAACTCGGACTGAACGTGCACGGCGCGCGTGTTCACTCCTCTACCAACGGTCATGCGATCGACAGCTTCTTCGTGCTGGAGCAGGACGGAACCCCGGTTCACCGCAGCGCGCAACGTAGCCGGGAGGTCCAGCGCGCCCTGGCATCCAACCTGCGGCGCGAAAACCTGGTCGAGTTGGTGCAACGACACACCCCGCGTGCGCTGAAGCACTTCAGCGTTCCCACCCAGACACGACTGGGCGAGGACAAGGGACGTGGCTGCACGATACTCGAGGTCATGACCCCCGATCGCTCCGGGCTGCTGGCTCGCATCGGACGGGTGTTTCTGGCCAACGGCATACGCGTGAGCAACGCGCGAATCACCACTCTGGGTGAGCGGGTGGAAGACGTGTTCTTCATCACCGGCGCCAACGGCAAGCCGATCACCGATCCGGATGCTGCAGATCGCCTGCAACGCGACATCCGCGCAGCCCTCGACGGCAACGAGACGCGGCAGGAGTCGCGCTCGCGCTCGGCACAATGAACCCCGACCTGCGACAACTCCACCCCTATCCCTTCGAGCGCCTCTCGGCTCTGCTGGAAGGTGTTTCCCCACCCGATGGCGTGAAGCCCATTGCGATGCACATAGGCGAGCCCGGACACGCCGCTCCGGCGATCGCTCTGGACGCACTCTGGGAACATCGGGACGGTTTTTCCAAGTACCCCAAGACGGCCGGTGAGCCCTGGCTCCGGGACGCGATGGCCGCATGGTTGCGAAAACGCTACGGGCTCGCCGAAAGCGAGATGCAGGCATCCTCGGGTGTGTTGCCGGCAAGCGGCAGCCGCGAGGCGCTGTTTTCCTTCACGCAGGCGTTGGTGTCGCGGGATCCTGGCGGCGCGCGGGTCGCCATGCCCAATCCGTTCTACCAGATCTACGAAGGCGCAGCGCTGCTCGCAGGGGCGAAGCCGCTCTACCTGCCTGAACTGGCGGAGCGTCCCGGCATTCCGGATTTCGCCGCCGTTGGCGAAACCGAATGGCCGGGCTGCCAGATGCTCATCGTCTGCTCTCCCGCCAACCCTTCGGGCGCCGTGCTGGGCATGGAGGATTGGGAAGCGCTTTTCCAGCTCGCCGACCGCTACGGCTTCGTCATCGCCTCGGACGAGTGCTACTCCGAGCTCTACCCGGACGAGTCCAGCCCCCCGATCGGCGTGCTTGCAGCGTGCAAGGCGCTGGGCCGCGGGAATTTCCGCGGCTGCGTGGCATTCCACAGTCTCTCCAAGCGCTCGAGCCTGCCGGGCCTGCGCTCGGGGATGGTCTCCGGAGATCCCGATCTGCTGAAGCAGTTCCTGCTCTATCGCACCTACCATGGCTGCGCGATGCCCCTGCCCCATCAGTACGCCAGCGCCGCGGCCTGGGCGGACGAGACGCACGTGATCGCCAACCGGACGCTCTACCGCCGGAAATTCCACGACGTCATGTCGGAACTCGGCGACTGCCTTGATCTGCGCCTTCCCGAAGGTGGCTTCTACCTCTGGCCCCTTGTCGGCGGCGATGACACCGTGTTCGCCCGGGAATTGCTGCGCACGGAGGGTGTGTCGGTGTTGCCGGGCAGCTTTCTCGGGCGGGACGGCAAACAGGGAAATCCCGGGGCCGGCCGGGTGCGCATCGCGCTGGTCGGGGAACTCGAAGAAAGCATCGAGGCTGCGCGGCGCATTCGACGCTTCGTCGAGGGACACTGGCGAGGAGCCTGAGGTCAAGGCCCCGCAGGGCACATCTCAAGTTGCTTCTGTTAAGCTCGTCACGGAACAGCAATCCAGAGCGAGCGCGATCCGTGCTGATCGTCTACGGCATCCCCAACTGCGACACCGTCCGCGCCGCCTGCAAATGGCTGCAGTCGCGTGGCATCGCGTTCGAATTGCACGACGTCCGGAAAGATCACCTCGACTCGCGCACGCTCGAGCACTGGCTCGAGGCTCTTGGGCGCGAGCGCCTGATCAACAAATCGAGCGCCACCTGGCGCACGCTGGACAGCACGGGGCGAGAGCAGGTCGAGCGGGGCAACCCCGTGCCTGTGATCATCGCCAACCCCACCCTGATGCGCCGCCCGGTGCTGGTGGGCGAAGATCTGCTCCACGTCGGTTTCAACGCGCAGGACTACGAGCGCCTGTTCGCCAACTCCTGAGAATCCACCATGTCCCACGCATTGTTCGCCTTGGGGCTGGGCACGGGCACCCGCAGCGCCACCGGCGCCTGGCTGGAAGTCCTGTTCCCGCAGCCGATCCTGAATCCCTCGCCTGCCGTCGCCGCAATCATCCACGGCTGGGGCGGTAACGCTGAACTCCTCGAACCGGGCACGGAGGCCTTGCATGAACTCGCCACTGCGCTGGATGCGGCGGGAGAGAGCGCGCAGGCGGCCATCGCACGGGGCTTGGCAGGGAGCGCCGGTCTCGCGGTGGTTGTGGCGCTTCACGCGGATGTCGCGCTGCGCAACGTGCCCGAGGCCTACCTCAAGCTGCAATTGCTGTCGCACCGGCTATGCCGTCCGCACCAGCAGAATCTCGATGGCCTCTTCGGCGTGCTGCCCAACGTTGCCTGGAGCAGCGAAGGCGCCATCGCTGTTGCCGAGTTGCCGGCACGCACGCTTGCATCGCGGGCCGCTGGCCGCACGCTGACGGTTCATGCTGTGGACAAGTTCCCGCGAATGGTCGATTACGTCGTGCCCTCGGGCGTGCGCATCGCCGATGGTGCACGCGTGCGGCTCGGCGCCTACCTCGGCGAAGGGACCACCGTGATGCACGAGGGCTTCGTCAATTTCAACGCCGGCACCGCGGGGCCGGGCATGATCGAGGGGCGCATCTCTGCCGGCGTGTTCGTGGGAGCAGGCTCTGATCTGGGGGGCGGCTGTTCGACGATGGGAACGCTCTCGGGCGGCAACAAGGCACGCATCTCGGTCGGACGGGAATGCCTCGTCGGCGCCAACGCGGGCATCGGCATCTCGCTGGGCGATCGCTGCACCGTCGAGGCCGGCCTCTATGTGACGGCAGGCGCACGCGTTAGCCTGCTGGACGAAACAGGCACCGTGCAGCGGGTCGTGCGCGCGCGCGAACTCTCCGGCGGCTCGGACCTGCTGTTCCGGCGCAACTCGCAGAGCGGCGCCATCGAATGCCTCTCCAACCGCGCCGCGATCGCACTGAACGCGGCCCTGCATGCCAACGACTGAAGCACCCGTGGACACGCACTCAGCCACGCTGGCGTTGGCGATGGACCTGATCCGCAGGCCCTCGGTCACGCCCGAAGATGCCGACTGCCAGGCTCTGATCGCGGCGCGACTGCAGGCACTGGGCTTCGATGTGGTCGCACTGCCTTTCGGCGAGGTGCGCAATCTCTGGGCCGTGCACGGCAGCAGCGGTCCGCTGTTCGTCTTCGCCGGACACACCGATGTAGTGCCTGCGGGCCCGCTTGAACACTGGAGTCATCCACCCTTCGAGCCCCGGCTGGAAAACGGATTCCTGTGCGGACGCGGCGCCGCCGACATGAAAGGCAGCCTCGCAGCCATGGTGACGGCCTGCGAGCGTTTGCTTTCGCGGCGAAGTCTGTCCGGCAGGATCGGCTTCCTGCTCACCAGCGATGAGGAAGGCCCGGCCGTGGACGGAACCGTCCGCGTCATGGACTGGCTGCAGGCTCGCAACGAACGCATCGACTGGTGCGTGGTGGGAGAGCCCTCCTCCACCCTGCACACGGGCGACCTCATCCGCGTCGGTCGTCGTGGCTCATTGAGCGCCAGGCTGCGCGTCAAAGGTGTGCAGGGGCATGTGGCCTACCCGGAACGGGCCTTGAATCCCGTTCACGCTGCGGCACCCGCGCTGGCGGAGCTTGCGACCACCCATTGGGACGCCGGAGACGCGGACTTCCCGCCCACCAGCTTCCAGATCTCCAACATCCACGCCGGCACCGGCGCCGGCAACGTGATCCCCGGAGAGATGCGTGTCGATTTCAATCTGCGCTTTGGCACCGCCTCAACGCCAGAGTCGCTGCAGCAACGCATAGAGCGCTTGCTGGATCGCCACGGCCTGAACCGGGACATCGACTGGACGCGAGGCGCGATGCCGTTTCGCACTGCGGCCGGCGCACTGCGCGAGGCAGCAATCACGGCTATCCGCAGCCGCGTTGGCCTGGAGCCGGAACTCTCCACCGGCGGCGGCACATCGGACGGACGCTTCATCGCACCATACGGCGTGCAGGTAATCGAACTGGGCCCCTGCAACGCCACGATCCACCAGATCGACGAGCGGGTGGACGCAGCCGGACTGGACACGCTCAGCGCTCTCTACGAAGACATTCTGGAGCGGCTTCTGGTGAACTGAGCGCGACGGCGTGCTCAGGCGATACGCCGCAGGGCGTAGACATCGAAACGCGTTGATCGGCCTTTCAGGCAGAAGTCCGCCGCCCTTCCCTCGAGCGGCGGTGCGGCGGCAGGGCGCTTCACCACCACCCGGTGACGGGCAACGCCCAGCGCTGCAGCGAGCAGGCGGGAAGCATCTGCGTCATCGCCCACGAGTTGCTGGAAGAGCACCATCTCCTTGCGCACGGCGGCACTCTTGGCGCGCTCGGGGAACATCGGATCCAGCAACACGACGTCGGGCTCCGCCGTGGCGAGCCAATCAGCTGCATCTGCGTGCACGAGCCGGAGCCTCTGCAGGAACTGCAGCGACACGGCTGCATCGCTGGATGCTGCCCGCGCAAGACCGTCGGCAAGAAGTGCGGCCACCACCGGGTGACGCTCGATCATCGTGACCTCGCAACCGAGAGCGGCAAGCACGGCGCTGTCCGTACCCCATCCGGCGGTGGCATCGATCACATGGAGGCGCCGGGGCGCGGGCAGCCCAACCGCCCGCGCGAGATCCTCGCGTCGCGGTCCGATTCCCCGCAATCGGTGCAGCAGTGTTCCGGAGCAGAAATCCACCGCTACCGGCAGAGGCGATCCGCGACCGGTAAGACCGAGCGCAAGCCCCCCCTCGCTCACCAGCACGACACCGGTGGAGGGCAACCCGCGCCAATCGCCCGAGCGGGCATCGAGCAGTTGCAGCGAGAGTTCTTCGGCCAGGCCAACGGCGCGTGGCCAGGAGGGGAGGTCCTGGCCGGCCACGGCAAAAACGGGATCAGGCACTGGAGACTGCATCAGCGAGGGAGTCCGTATGAGCGCGCGTGATTGGACAGCGTGCGAGATGCCCGCGCAAGCGCAGTCCTGCGATGGATATACTGCGGCCCGAACACCGCACAGGACCCGCGCCAATGCCTACCAAACGACTGCATGCACTGCTCGGCACTCTGGCCCTGGTGATGGCGGGTTGCCACGGCTACTCCTACACGCTGAACAACAAGGAGGTCTTCACGCCTCCACGCCTCTTTGCCGACTACCAACTCGCGGATCGGGCGCTGCAGGAGTGCGTGCAGCAGGCAATCGAAGACCAGTCGATCACCACGGCCGAAGGGCTGAAGGATCTCAACTGCTCCAAAGCGGGAATCAGCAATCTGGCGGGCATCGGCGCTTTCCCCGCGCTTCGCCGCCTGGGACTCGACGGCAATGCCCTCGCCAGCGTGGCACCGCTCGCCGCGCTCAGGAACCTCGAACTGCTGCAACTGCGGGACAACCGCCTCACAGGTTTCGAGGCCGCGTTGTGTGGAAAGCCCGGACGCAAGATCGCTCTCTCGGGCAATACGGCTTTCCGCTGCGAGGATCTCTCGCGGCTTCAAGGCTGCGGCGTGGAGTTGATCGATCGCCCGGCGCAGTGTCCTGGCTGAGACCGGCGTCGCGACTGTCAGAGAGGGGCGGCGGGCATTCGGGTTCAGTCGCAGTATTCCTGCTCGCGAGCGCGCGCTTCCGCAAGCCGACTTGCCACTTCCTCGGGCGAGTACCTCATGAAAGTACCGTCCTCGCGGCGGTAGCGGGTCGCCGGAGATGATTCAAGCCGCTGGATGATCTCCCTCGCGTCAGCGCAGGAGCGCTGGCGTTCGGCCCCGCGCGTGCCCGCCTCTTCGGCGGCGTGTGCGGCAGCCTCGGATTGTTCCCTGGCCTGCTTCTCCTGATCTTGCCTGCGCTGCTCCGCTGCAGCCGCTGCCGCAGGGTCGCCCCGGTTGTAGTGCAGCTCGTCTTTCTCGACCGTCTGGCCGGGGGGAGGAGAGGAACTGAAGTGCTTCACTCCCTGCGCATCGACCCATGTGTAGACGTCGGCGGCATGCACGGGCAGCCCGCACAGCAGGGAAAAGATCAGGGCGTGGCGGGGTTTCATGCGGAAGTCCTCGCGGTTCAGCCGGGTGACAGGTTAACCACCGTCGCGGCCGTGACGCCAGCCGCCAACAGCCCATCATGCTGCAGATTCTCTTCCGGGGGCAGCAGCCGCGCCTGCAGCCAATGCCCGCCATCGGGGGAGCAAAGCACCACTCCAAGGCCTCCGGGGCTGCGCAGGCGCACGCGGCGGGGCTCTGCGTCGAAGCAGCTGAGCTCGGGCAGGCGCATGGCGTCCAGGGAATGCATCACGGCGCTGATGTCGAAATCGGGTTCGACATCGAATTCCGTGATCTCGCCGTAACGTGGCCGTATCCAGGCATCAAGCAGGAGCAGGCGCTCGAGCACCGGCAAGAGTTCTGCCCTCCCCTGCGCGTGGACCCAGGACACGAGCACGGAGCTGACGACCCGCTGCAGGCGCTCGGGCTCAGCCAGCAGGCCAAGATAGATGTCAGCGCGCGACTCATAGACCGCGAGACGATCGGCGGGGACCACGTCCACACCGGGCAAAGAGCCCTCTTGCAGCAAGGCATCGGTGATCCCCCGCATCAGGCCGCCGACGGGCAAGGAGGTCTCAAGGGCAAGCCAGCGCAGCGTGCGCGACAGGATGTGCCCGCTCACGAGCAATTGGTGGGACGTCACCAGGAAATAGCCTTCCTCGCCCTCTGCCACATCGAAACTGAGGCTGCCCACCACGTACTCACCGCGTGCTTTGCCGTAGCCCGCGACGGGCCGCGTGCGCAGCTGCAACTCGTCCCGGCGTTCGAAGAACTCGGTGCCTGGCAGCAGCGTGTAACCGAAAATGTTGATGTCGGGGAACACCGCAAGCAGACGCCCGAGATTGGCCTCGAAGCTCGCGAGATCGTCCCCGGGCAGGCCCCAGATCAACTCGGCCGACACCGGTACGCCGGCCTCGGCCATGCGCTGTGCGATCGGCTCGTACTCGTTCGCCGACATGTTCTCTCGGTGACAGAGCTCCAGAGCGCGCGGCGTGAGCGTCTGCAACGCAAGCTGGTAGAAGGGCAGCAGCCCGTGGGAGTTCAGCAGAAGGACGATCTCCTGCACGCGCGGGCTGTGCTTCTTGGACCACGAGGTCGCAAAGCTCCGCGGCAGGCCGTAACGCTCTTTCAGGTCGCAGACGATGCGCGCTTTCTCCAGATCGTCTTTCAGGGCACCGAAATTGGAGTCGGCGAGCCAGATGTTCGGGATGCCTGCCTTGACGATGAGCTCCCAGTCCCGGCGCAGGCGCTCCAGGGGAAACGACAGCATCTTGGTGCCGATGGCGCCCGTGCCCCACTCGCAGAAGGCGCAACGGAAGGGGCAACCTCTCGAGGTCTCGTAACTCACCGCGTCGTAGAGCGGCCGCCCTTCGGCATCAGTCAGCTCTACCACCTCGAAGGGAGATGGCAGCTCTTCGAGCCGCAGTTGCCGTGGCCGGGGAGCGCTGCGCCGCAGCATCCCGATGGAATCGAGCCAGGCGATACCGGGAATCCCCTCCCAGCGCGAACGCGGGGTATCGAGCAGTTGCTGGAAAGTGAGTTCGCCCTCCCCCAACACCACCACATCGATGGCCTCGCTGCCCAGCCAGTCGCCGGCCTGCTGTACATGCGGCCCGCCCGCCACCACCACGACACCCGGACAGTGCAGCCGGATTTGACGCGCCAGCGCACTGAACTCCGCGGCGTTCCATGTGTAAACGCTCAATCCCGCAACCGGCGGGTACTCCGGGTCGATCGCGGCTGCGGCAAGGGCCTCGAATTCCGCGCCGGCCCAGCGTTCCGCCTGCGCCGCACTGCGGAAATGCACCTGGCGAAACCTCGTCTCGCCGGCATGATCGCCGTGGTGCCGGTACCAGGCGATCAGCGCACCCGTGGTTGTGGGCGCAGCGTGAAAGCCCTCGGAATCGAGACTGAAGAGCCAGACATCGCGCGGCGCCGGGGGGCTCATGCCGCGGCTGCCAGAGGACGATCGGCACGAACGAAGAGCCACAGGACAGAACTGAGCACGGCGAAGCCCGCCGCACCGCCCAGCGTGGGCACCCAACCGAAACCCTGATTGACCGCAAGCCAGGGCACCAATGGACCGACGATGAACCCGGCCACGTTGGCACCCGTGTTCATGATCCCCGTGCCGGAACCGGCATGTGCTGGCGCGAGGAATGTCTGCGCCTGCCAGAACGCCGCCTCCGTGAACTGCGTGGAGGCAAAGCACAAGGACATCAGCGCCACCGCAAGGTATGCGTTGTCGACGTGCAAGCCGACGACGAGGAAAACCGCCGTGGCGGCCATGCCGCAGGCGCCCGGAATACGGCACCCGAGCCGTGGTCCGAAGCGCTCGCAGAGACGGTCGCAGGCCCAGCCGCCCAGCACTGCAGCAAAACAGCCCGTGAGCCAGGGCAGCGCGGCAAGCCAGCCGCCGTTCTCGAGGAGGGAAAAACCGCGGATCTTGACCAGGTAGTGCAGGAACCAGGTGAAGAACAGATAAAACACCACGTTCATGCCGAAATACGCGAGCGTGAGCAGCAAGGTGTCGCGGTTGCGAAGCAACCTGAGCCAGGCGCCCTTCTCTTCCGGAAGTGCCGATTCAAGCGCCTCGCGCCCGGCGCGGATCAGCGCGAGTTCGCCCTGCCCTACGCCTTTGTGATCCGCGGGATCGTCGGTGGCATACCACCACCAGAGTGCGAAGAGCAGCACGCCAAAGGGGATGTAGATGTAGAACGCACTCTGCCAGCCCCAGGCAATCATGGCGGCAGCCACCAGCGGCTGCGTGGCCGCGGCACCGAGGGTGATGCCTGCGCTGGAGAGCGACGTCGGCAGCCCCCAATGACCCACCGGAAACCACGCAGCAATCGCTACCGCCTGCACGGGAAATATGGGCGCGTGGACGATGCCCACGAGAAAGCGCACCACCAGCAGGATCCCGATGACCGCGAGCAGCGATCCGGCAAAAAGACCGGGCAGGAAGCCGGTAGCTGCAGACGTGAGAAGCCACAGCACTCCGAGGACTGCGAAGACCCTGCGCGCACCGAAGCGCTCGCCCAGCATTCCGCCCGGCAACTGCCCGACCGCATAACCGAGCGGAAATGCAGCGTAGATCCAGCCCATCTGCACTTCGTCGATGCCGAGCGCCGGCATCATGAACTGCCCGGCAACCTGGATGTCCTGGCGCAAGGCGTAGGACAGGAACGCCATCGCGGCCAGCAGCGCGAAGAACTTCCAGCGGGTGTTGCCGGCCGCCGGGGCACTCATGCGGTGGTGTCCGCAAGCACGGCGTGCAGCGCGGCTGCCAGCGGAGCGATGTTCCGGGGCGTGATGCCCGCCACGTTTATGCGGGTGGAGTCGAGCATGTAGACACCGAACTCCTCGCGCAGCCTGGTGACCTGCGCAGGCGTGATGCCCAGGAATGAAAACATCCCCTTTTGCCGCGTCACGAAGCTGAAGTCGGTGCCCGCTGCGTTGCCCTCGAGGCTGCTCGCCAGAAGCTCACGCATGCCGGCGATCCGGCTGCGCACGTCTCCGAGTTCCGTGAGCCAGTCTGCGCGCAGCGCTGCATCCGAGAGGATGAGCGAAACGATGGAAGCCCCGTGGGCGGGCGGCATGGAGTAGATCTGGCGCGCTGCCGACATCGCATTGCTCAGCACGGCCTCGGCGCGCAACGCATCCCTCGCCAGGAAATACACGCCGCCAGCGCGCTCGCGGTAGATGCCGAAGTTCTTGGAGCACGAGGCCGCGAGCACACACTCGGGTACCGCGGACATCATGTGGCGCATGCCGGCGACATCCTCCTCCACACCATCGGCAAGCCCCTGATACGCCGTGTCGATGTACGGCGTGAATCCAACGCGCAAGGTGAGCGCAGTGAGTTCCCGCCATTGCTCGAGCGTGAGATCCGCGCCCGTGGGGTTATGGCAGCAACCGTGCAGGAGAACCACATCGCCCGCCGGCACCTTCTCGAGCGCGGACATCATGGCGTCGAAGTCCACGCCTCGTGTTGCGGGGTCGTAGTACGGATACTCGAGGATCTGCAGGCCCGATCCGCCGATCAGCGGAATGTGATTGGCCCACGTGGGCGTGCTCACCCAGACGCGGGCGTCGGGCCGCGCGCGGCGGATCACCTCGGCACCGATGCGCAGCGCACCGCAACCGCCTGGCGTCTGCACGCCGCGGATCCGGGAATCGCGCAACGCCACGTGGCCTTCGCCGAGCAACATCGCCAGCATGCGCTCGTTGTATTCCGGATCACCCGCTATGCCCTGATAGGTCTTGGTGGTCTGCGAGGCGAGCAGCATGGACTCGGCCGCTTGCACTGCACGCATCACCGGTGTGCGGCCTTCCTCGTCCTGGTAGACACCGACGCCAAGATCGATCTTGCCGTCGCGGGGATCGGCGCGGAAGCGGCCAAGCAATCCGAGGATGGGGTCGGGCGGCAGCAGGGAGATATCGTCGAACATGCGTGGTTTCCTGGTTGCGGGTATCTGTCGGGCGAGGCTCAGAGCGCGGCGGGATCGCCGTGGACGGGCTTGCCGTCGAGCAAGGTGAGCAGCGCCGTGGTCTCCGAGATGTCGCGGGGATCGATGGTGAAGAGATTGCGGTCGAGCACCACCAGATCCGCCGCCTTGCCAGGCTCGATGGATCCGGTCTCATGCTCCATGCCGTTCACATAGGCAGAGCCCATGGTGAACGCGGCAATGGCCTCGGGGAGCGCTATGCGCTGCTCAGGCAGAAAAACCTCGCCATCGGGAATCGAAGGGTCGGCGCGACGCACCGCAACTTCCATCTCGTCGAAGGGGTTTGCCGTTGACACAGACCAGTCGGAGCCGAAAGCGATGATGGCGCCGCTCGCGTGGATCTGGGCGATCGGATACATCCAGCGTGTGCGCTCTTCGCCGACGAAAGGCGTGGTGAGCTTGGTGATGTACTCGTCCGCCCAGCCCCAGAGCGGCTGGAAGTTGGCGATCACACCCAACGGCCGGAAGCGCGGGAGGTCGACCGGATTGATCATCTGGATATGCGAGATGTGATGGCGCAGGCCGGAGTTGCCGTTGGTTTCGCGCGCTGTCTGGACGGCATCGAGACACTGGCGTATCGCGCCGTCACCGATGGCGTGGAAATGCACCTGGAAGCCCTTTGCATCGAGTTGCGTGACGGCCTGCTTGAGAAGCTCCGGGTCGACCATGGGAATGCCGGTGGGAGAACCGTGCACGTGGTAAGGCTCGGTCATCACGGCGGTGTAATTCTCCATCACGCCGTCCTGCATGATCTTGACCGCCGTGGCATGTACACGGCCGCGGGTGTACTTGCTGCGGCGCGCTTCCATGGCGGGGATCTGCCCGAGACCCTCTCCCCGCTCCCACCACTGCGCCACCACCGCCTTGAGACTGAGTTCTCCTGCAGCATCCAGCGCTGCATAGGCCTCGAGATCGGGCTCCTGCACGCTCGCGTCCTGTATCGCCGTGATGCCGTAGGCGTTCAGCATCTTCTGGGAGTAGCGGAGGCCTTCCATGCGCCGTTCCTTCGACCACGGCGGCGCGTGCCTGCCAACGAGATCCCCAGCGCCTTCCTGCAGGCTGCCGATGGCCTCACCGGTCTTCGGGTCACGATCGATGCGGCCATCAGCGGGGTCTGGCGTGTCACGCGTGATGCCGGCGATCTCCAGCGCCTTGCTGTTCACCCAGGTGGTGTGTCCGTCGGTGCTGCTGAGATAGACCGGCCGATCCGGCACCACCGCATCAAGCAGTTCCTTGGACGGCATGCCGCCGGGGCCGAATGCCGACATCAACCATCCGCCGCCGCGTATCCACGGCTCGTCGGGATGTGCGGCCGCGTACGCCTTGACCGTTGCGACGTACTCCTCGGGCCCGTGCTTTCCGTTCAGATCGCAGGCAGACGCCTCTATCCCGCCGCTGATGGGGTGTATGTGCGCATCCTGCATGCCGGGAATCAGCATGCGCCCCTTGAGGTCAATGACCCGCGTCGCAGGCCCGATGCGATCTGCCAGATCCGCGTTCCGGCCGACAAAGGTGATTTTCCCGTCCTTGACCGCCACCGCCTCGGCCCAACTGCGTGTCGCATCCACCGTGTAGACGGCGCCATTGCGCAGCACGAGATCGGCCGCAGGGTCAGCCGCGACCACCGGTGCTGACACAGGAGGCGCAGCCGCCTCGCGCGAGCCGCAAGCGGCGAGCGCCAACGACAGCGCAAGGATGGCGAGGCGCGCGGGACGGTGATTCCTGATCTGGCTCATTATGGTTTTTCCTCAGGTGAAAGCAGCGCATCGAGAGCGGCGGCGAAACTTGCCACCAGTGCATCGACATCACCGCGCTCGGTGTGGGGGCAGACAAGCATCATGTTGTGGAAAGGCGTCACCAGCACGCCCCGGTTCAGCATGAACAGGTGCAGGAAGCGCTCGAGCTCGGCGTCGAAGGCCGCCTCTGCCTCGCGCCCGGTGCGCGGGGGCGCGCCACAAAACTGGAATTCGACGCGCGCACCCAGTTGCGTCACCGACCACGCCAGCCCGCGTGCGGCAATCACTGTCCGCAACGTGGCGGCAAGCTCTGCTGCGAGCGGGATCATGTGTGCGTAGGCCGCATCGGTCATCACATCCGCAAGATTCGCGCGAACGGCATGCATGGTGAAGGCGTTGGCAGAAAGCGTGGTGCCCATGCCGGAGTGCCCGTGGCCTCCGGCAGAGGAGGCGCGTTGCCGGGCAATGCGCATGCCGCTGGCAACCGCCTCGCTAACGCCGAAAACGGCGCAGGGAATGCCGCCTGCGATGGGTTTTCCGAGCACGAAGATATCCGGCTCCAGCCCGAAGGCACGCGAGTAACCGCCAGGCGCGGTGCTGATAGTGTGGGTCTCGTCGACGATGAGAAGTGAACCGCTCTCCCGCGTCATGCGCCGCAGTTCCGTGTGAAAACCGGGATCAGGAAGCACCATCCCGATGTTTGTCATGGCGGGCTCGCAGAGCACGGCAGCGACGTCGCCAGGCGCAAGCGCAGCCTCGAGTGCCGGGAGGTCGTTGAACTCGACCACCCGCATGAACGCGGAGAGATCCTGCACTTGCCCGAGCAATCCGGGGCGATGCACGGTAGCGCCCTCGCGAAGGCGAACCAGCGTCTCGTCGACCGCTCCGTGATAGCAGCCGTCGAAGACCAGTATCACCGGGCGCCCGGTAACGGCACGGGCCCACCGCATCACGGAACGGTTGGCATCCGTGGCGGTGTTCGTGAACTGCCAGTACGGCAAGCCGAAGCGCCGCACCAGTTCCTGACCCACCCATACCGCGTCCTCGCCCGGGAGCATGGTGGTGTAACCGCGATCGGCCTGCTCGCGCATGGCCGCCGCCACAGCAGGCGGTGCGTGGCCGAACATGGCGCCCGTATCGCCGAGGCAGAAATCCGCATAGGCGTGGCCGTCCGCATCGGTGAAATGCGCACCGTGAGCCTCTTCGACAAACAACGGACAGGGCGTGGGCCAGTCGGCCATCCAGTGCATTGGCACGCCACCGAAAAGCCCTGTATGTGCCGACAGGGCAAGTTCGCGCGAACGGGGATTGGCGTGCTCGAAGGCCCGACACTCGTCGTCGAAGAGTCGCTGCAACCGGGTGCGATCGATGCGGATATCGGTCATGGGGTAGGCGGATTCCGTCCAGAGGCTTGCGACACCAACGCCGCCTGATAGACCATGCCGCGAGCATAACACGGAGATTTCCGCCCATGACCTTCACCCGTCGCGACTTCGTCTCGGGCCTCGCGGTCAGCGCCGGAGCACTGCATCTGTCGCCGCTGCAGGCTGCGGCAAAGGGGCTGCTCGACCCCGCCGCGATCGGACCGGACTACTACCCTCCCGCCCTGACCGGGCTGCGCGGGAGCCACGCGGGTTCCTTCGAGATCGCACACGCGCTGGCGATGCAGGGTAAGGCGCCTGCGCTCCCCGCCGGGCCTGTGGACGGCATCTACGATCTGGTGGTGGTGGGCGGCGGCGTGTCGGGGCTATCAGCCGCGTACTTTTTCCGGGAGCAGGCGCCAGCGGGCGCGCGCATCCTCGTGCTGGACAATCACGATGACTTCGGTGGCCACGCCAAGCGAAACGAATTCACCGTCGGCGGGCGCACGCTGATCGGCTACGGCGGCAGCCAGAGCATCGACACGCCCTCGGCCTACAGCCGCGTTGCCATCGGCCTGCTGCGCAAACTGGGCGTGGACGTCTCGCGCTTCCACACCTACTACGACAAGGACTTCGTCAAACGCCACGGACTCGGAGCGCGCGTCCACTTCGACCGCGCCCATTACGGCAAAGACATGCTGACCGAAGACCCCTTCTCCACCCGGTGGCTGGCCATCGCCGACGCACCGGACGCAGCAACCATCATCGGTGCGATGCCGATCTCCCGGGAAGGACAGGAAGCCTTGCTTCGACTGCACGACGAGAAACGCGACCTGCTTGCGGGCCAATCCGTCGAGCAGAAAATCGCAACACTGCGCGGAATGTCCTACGACGATTTCCTCCGCCGCTTCGCCGGCATGCCGGAGGAAGTGGTGGACATGTTCAACAACGAGTCTGTAGGCCTGTGGGCCGTGGGCTATGACGCCATCTCCGCCCTCGAAGCCACTCGCGAGGGAATGCCAGGCACCACTTATCTGGGATTGGACGACGTCCTTGCAGGGGAACATCCCCACAACGACCCCTACATCTTCCATTTCCCGGAAGGCAATTCAGGCGTCGCCCGATTGCTGGTACGCGCGCTTGTCCCTGGCAGCGCGGGCGGGAGCACGATGGAAGACATCGTCACCGCACGGGTCCGCTATGAAACACTGGACCGCCCCTCCAACGCCACGCGCATACGGCTCAATTCCACCGCCATCGACGTGCGCCACCTGCCGTCCGGGGAGGCGGTCGATGTGTGCTACGCGAGGGGCGGCGTCGTGGAGCGCGTCCGTGCGAAGCACGTGGTGATGGCCTGCTGGAACCACGTCATACCGCACATCTGTCCGGACGTCCCCCCGAAGCAGGTCGAGGCCCTGCGACTGCCCCAGAAGGCTCCGCTGGTCTACACCAACGTCGCACTCACGAACTGGCGCGCGCCGGCCCGGGCAGGCATGTACTCCTTCCGGGCTCCGCAGGAATTCTTCAGCTACGGCATGCTCGATTTCCCGGTGAGCGTGCCCGGCTATGCCTTCAGCGCCTCACCCGATGAGCCGATCATCATGCACCTCGTGCATACGCCGAGGGTCCGCGGCTTGCCTGCACGGGAGCAGTACAGACAAGGACGTGCGCAGCTGCTCAGCACCAGTTTCGAGGACTTCGAGGGACACATACTGCGCCTGTTGAACGGCATGCTGGGCGCACACGGTTTCGACGCTGGCAAAGACATCGCCGGCATCACGGTGAACCGCTGGCCGCACGGCTATGCCTACGAGTATGTCGACCTCGTCGATCCGCCGGAATGGACGCCTGACAACGGGCCGCACATCGCGGGCCGCGCGCAGATCAGGCGGATATCGATCGCCAACGCCGACTCACACGCACGGGCGTACCTCGACGCTGCGATAGACGCCGGCTTCAGGGCAGTGAGCGAACAACTCGCCTGAGAGGCCTCAGGGCGCTTTGGGCTTGCAGTCGTAGATGACGTAGATCTTGCGGTAGCCGGGGCTGTCCCAGACACCGGTCCAGCCCTTGGGCAGGAGCACCCCATCGCCAGCACCGACCTGCGTCACGGTGCCATCGGTCGAGGAGAGCGTCACGCCACCCTCGAGGAAATACATGAATTCGTCGTGCGGGTAGGGCTCGGTGGACGTGAACCGGTTGCGCCCTGTCTGATAGACGCCGGTCTGCAAGCACCCATCCGCGCTCTCGTGGGCAACCAGGTCCTTCGCGTCGACGGTGCCGGTTTCACTGGTTTCCGGAATCGTCTGGGCGCGCGGGTCGGAGAACACATTGCCGTGGAGGGCAGCGCCTTTCATCAAGACCGGTTGGGGTGCTGCGCGGGCAACACCCGCAACGGACATCGCCAACACCATGGCCACTGCCATTTTCATGCGGAACTTCCTCGAGGGGCGCTCAGGCACCGTGCCTGATGCGGGCATCCCGATGGTGCCAGCGGTGCATGCAAGCCCGCAAGCGCAGACGCTCAGGTCGAGCTACGCCGGTAACGCACGGCCCGGTTCTGATCGTATGACCACCACTGCCCCTGGTAACGGTAGAGGCCGTGGCGGCTCGCGCAGCGGGACTCGGGATCACCCTCGAGATTCGCGCCCGCACCGGCAGCAAAGGCCTCGCCGCGCAGGCAAAGACTCATCGTCCGCGCGTGATCGGCAAGTTCTTCCTGCACGGTCTCCTCGCGCATGTCGTGGATGGGCCCGGTCCACGCCCACCATCCGACCGTAGCCACCAGCACAGGACCAAGGTATCTGGACGCCATGATGCACACTCCTTCAGCCTGGATGGAGTACACGCTAGCGCTGGCAGCGCAACCCATGCGTGAGCGAATGCACAGTTCGCGAACCCGGGCCCGGAGGCCGTGACGAGCATCACAACACCGCCTCGTCCCGAGGCATCCGGGCCGCGCTTCGGGCAGTGCTAAGCTGCGCCGCGGCGTCACACACTCCCGGATCACTGCGATGCGATACCTCCTCCTGATGCTGTTTTCGGGCTGCGTCGCAGCGGCAGCGCCCCCGAATCCACCTGCCACCGTGGAAGCACGCATAGCGGCGCGCGAACACAGAGAGCCCGGCATCACGCCGGGAGCGGAGCGACGGGTGCGGTGGATCGAAGGCAAGCCTTCCCGAAGCCGGATATCGCTGGTCTACCTGCATGGATATTCCGCGACCCGGCAGGAGGTCTACCCCCTTGCCGAAGAGGTCGCGGACGCGCTGGGAGCAAACCTCTTCGAGACGCGCCTCACGGGGCACGGGCGCGGCGCAGAGGCGATGCTCGAGGGTACGACTGCCGCATGGGAGGCCGACGCACGCGAGGCTCTGGATATCGGCCGCAGCATCGGTGAAAAGGTAGTCGTGCTGTCGACATCCACAGGTGGGACGCTGTCGACCTGGCTGGCAAGCACGGCGGGAGACGACAGCCTCGCAGCACTCGTGATGATCTCTCCGAACTTCGCGCCTGCCGACAAGGCACTCTACCTTCTGGACTGGCCCGTGGTGGGGCCTTTGCTGCTCACCTGGTTCGGCAAGGAAGAGAGAAGCTGGCAGCCCCTGAACGAACCGCAGTCACGTTACTGGAGTTGGCACTACCCATGGCCCGCGCTGGTGGAACTCGCGCGACTCATGAAGCAAGTCGAGCGTGTGGACAAAGCTCTCATCACGACGCCGACGCTGATGATCTACTCCCCCCGTGACCAGGTCATTGACCCGAGCGCTGTGCAGGAAGCCTTCGCGGCATGGGGTGCAAGCCAGAAGCAGTTGCTTGCCTACGAGCACTCATCGGACCCGTCGCAGCATGTGCTGGCGGGGGACATCGTCTCGCCGGGCAGTACTGCGGAACTGGCGGCGATAATCAGTGAATTCCTGCGGGAGACGGTGCTGCGCAGCAACAGACCAGACGCAGGAACTCAGTCGGGCAGCACAGGGAAATCGATGTAGCCCGCCTCTGCGCCACCATATACCACCGCCGGATCGCCCATCGGATTCATCGCCGCGCCTCGCGCGAAACGCCGCACCAGATCAGGATTGGCGATGAAGGGGCGACCAATGGAAACGGCATCTACCCCCGGCCTCTGCAACACGGCCTCGGCTCGCTGCGCGTCATAGCCACCATTGATCACCAACCGTCCCGTGTACACGCGGAGGATGTCGTCGATATTGAAGTCGACCGTCGAGCCACCGGAGCTGATGTCCGCCGCCTCGTTGATGCTCTCCACGACCTCGAGGAAGGCGAGGTCACGGGAGTTCATCTGGCCGACAGCATGCGTGAACAGGCTCTTCAGATCGCTGTCGCGGCAATCCCAGGTAACGGAAAAGGGCGAGAGCCGCACCGCAGTGCGATCGGCGCCAACCGCGGCGATGACGGCATCCGTGACCTCGAGCAGGAAACGGCAGCGGTTCTCGACAGATCCACCGTAAGCATCGGTGCGACGGTTGACACCATCGCGCAGGAACTGGTCCACGAGGTAGCCGTTCGCGGCGTGGATCTGAACGCCGTCGAAACCCGCCTCCATCGCGTTGCGAGCACCCTGCGCGTACTGCTCGACAACGCCGGGGATCTCCTCGAGCAGCAAGGCGCGCGGCTCCGGCGTGTCGACAAAGCCTGTATCGATGAAGGTGCGGATCGCTCCCTTCACAGCGGAGGACGACACCGGCGCTTCGCCGTTCACCTGATAGAACCCGTGAGAGACGCGGCCCGAGTGCCAGATCTGGCAGAAAATCAGACCGCCGGCGGCGTGCACGGCGTCGGTAACGCGGCGCCAGCCTGCGATCTGCTCAGGCGTATGAATGCCGGGAGTGGCCCAGGCACCGCGCCCCTGCACGGAGACTTGCGTGGCCTCGGTGAGTATCAGCCCGGCGCCAGCGCGCTGCGCGTAGTAGGTGGCGTTGGCGGCATTGGGCACGGTGCTTGGTGTGCGCGCGCGCGTCATCGGTGCCATCAGGATCCGGTTGCGCAAATGCGCTGCGCCAAGGGTTACCGGCGAGAAAACAGTGGACGTCACGTGAGCGGCCTCGTGTTGGTTGTCATGCGCCAGAGAGGCGCAAGGTCGGGCGCAACTATAACGAGCCACAGGGGTGCTTGCAGCAAGGCGCGCAGCCCACCCGGGAATACCGCTCAGCCCTTCGGCCCGCCCGCAACATACAGCACCTGTCCCGAAACGAAACCCGATCGCGAATCGACGAAGAACGAAACGACCTGCGCCACGTCTTCCGGCGTGCCGCTGCGACCGACCGGCACGTCGCGCGTGGCATCCGCCACGAACTGCTCAACACTCACCCCGAGACGCTCGGCGGTAGCGCGGGTCATGTCGGTAAGCACAAATCCGGGCGCCACCGCGTTCACAGTAGCGCCAAGATGACCGAATTCGATAGCCAGGGTACGGGTGAGACCGACGATGCCGGCCTTGGCAGCGGAATACGCCGATTGCCCAAGGTGGCCAAGCGCGGCGACGCTGGCGATGTTCACTATGCGCCCACCGCTTGAAGCCTTGAGGAAAGGCTGCATCGCACGACTCATCAGGAATGCGCCGCGCAGGTTGACGTCGATAACCCTGTTCCAGTCCTCAATGCCCGTGCGGTGGGTCATTCGCTCGAAGAAAACGCCGGCATTGTTCACCAGCACCGAGGGCGACCCCAGTTCCGAGACGACCCGCGCCAAGGCGGATTCCACCGCCGGCTCGTCGCTGACGTCGACCGAGACCGCGATGGAATTACGGCCGGAACCGCGTACGGCAGAGACCGTTCCGGAGCAGCGCTGCTCATCGATATCGAGGACAGCCACGTCGAACCCGTCCGCAGCCAATCGCCCTGCTATCGCCGCACCGATTCCCCTCGCTGCACCGGTCACGATCGCTACGCGCGGGAGTGCGGCTGAGATGCTCATGCGAGGCCCAGCCTGCGGGCGGCGAATTCGGCCAGCAAGAACTTGCGCGGCCTGCCGGTCGGCGTCACGGGAAGTTCCTCTGCGGTAATGAAAAGCACGTGCCGTGGCACCTTGAATCGCGCGAGATTTGCGGCGCAAAACGCGATCAGGGCCTCAGGAGCGACCTCTGTCGACGAGCGGGGTACGATGCACGCGACACCGACCTCGCCCATGCGCGGATCGGGCACGGCAACGATGTGTGCCTGCATCACGGCGGGATGGCGCGCCAACACCTCCTCGACCTCGAGCGGAATGACCTGCTCCCCGCCGCAGCGGTAACACTCTTTCAGCCGTCCCACCAGAACAAGGTAGCCATCGGCGTCGATGCGCCCGAGATCGCCCGTGCGGAACCAGCCCGCGGCATCCAGCGCAGAGGCAGTGGCCTGCGGCTTGCGGTAATAGCCGCGAGTGACACCGGGGCCTTTCATGACGAGTTCACCGACTTCGCCTGGAGGGACTTCAGCACCCGTCTGCGTATCGATCACGCGGTAAGCGACAAGCAATCCACCAAGCGCGGGATCACCCGCCACTCCTGCGTCACGCAGTCGTCCGTTGGTGCACAGCAGTCGCTCGTCCGGGTCATCCGGCCGTGTCACTGTGGTGGACGCGGTGGCCTCGCTCATGCCGTAACCGGTGGTGATTTCAATTGCGCCGAGCGCCGCGCGTATCTCCGACCATATACCGGGCGGTGCCTTTCCACCCGAAGAAATGAGTGAACGTAAGGAAGACACGTTGTAGCTGCGCTGACGCAGCTCTGCGAGCACAGCAAGCGTCATCATGGGAATGAACAGCGCATCGGTGGCGTGGTACCGCTCGACTGCGCGCAGCGTCGCGGCGGGATCGAACTGCAACTGCGGAACGATGGCGCCGCCTACAAAGAGAACTGACAGCATCCCCTCGACATAGCCATAGACGTGATACATCGGGAGGGAAAACACGATGCGGCGCGCGTCCTCGAAGGCCCTGCAGCGGGCGCTGCCAAAGGCTGCACGCAACAACATGTCATGGCTGAGGACGACGCCCTTCGGGCCGCCGGTGGTTCCGGACGTGTAGATGATGTCGGACGGAGAATCGCCATCAACCACAGGAAAGGCAGGAGCTTGTGCGGCATCGGCCTCCAGCACAGAAAACGCCCGCGCGTCGGAAGGCAAGGGCTGATCTCCGGTCTGGAAGACAAATACATCGCGCAGGCAAGGCAGGCGCAGACCACCTCCACTCGCCTTCCAGTCAGGCGCGATGGCATCGAGCATGACCATGTAATCGAGGTCCCTGAACCGGTCCATCGTGACCAGCATCACTGCGTCGGATTGCTCGAGAACGTAGGCGAGTTCGTCCTTGCGGTTGAGGTAATTCACCGGCACACACACGCCACCTGCACGGGCGATGGCGAACTTGAGGGCGACGAACTCCGGATGGTTCGCCATCACCAGGGCCACGTTCTCGCCGGGGCGCAAGCCTGCGGCCAGCAAGCCTGCAGCTATGCGCAAGGACCAATCCAGGATCTCGCGGTAAGTGAAAGAACGCGTCTCGGTTATGACGTAAGGGCGATCGGGATACTCCGCCGCCACCCGCTCAAGCATGGCGTGGAGGGTCCATCTCTCCCACACAGGGAAACGCGAGTCGAGGCCTTTCTGCCGCTCGGCAACGGGCTGCATCGACGTCAGCACTCTGGTGATGCTCAGTCTTCGGCCGCAGGGCCCTTCGCGCGGCTCGCCTGATAAGCATCCCAGTAGGTGCGGTGCTCATTGAAGGGCTTATCGCGCATCCGCACCGCAGGCCGTACGCCACCTTGCCGCCAGACCGCTGTGAACTCATCCATTCCAGGGCCCGCGATACCCATGGCATCGAGATCGTTCGCGGCGGCCATCGCCGCCACTATCCCCATCGTCTCAAACCAGCGGTTGGTGACTTCTTTGTGCGAGTAGATCGCATCCAGAGGCACGTTAGCCACGCGCTCCGCATATGCGCGCGCCACGGCATCCACTTCCGCTCGCGGAACGGCCCGGTTCACCAGACCCTGTTCGGCCGCCTCGGCGCCGGTCATGTTGTCACCGGTGAGCAGCCACTCCTTGGTCTTGCGCATCCCGAGGTGCACCGGCCAGAGACCGAAGGTGTGGATCTCTCCCATGGCACGGGCCTCGGGCTGCCCGAGTCGGGCGTCATCGGCGCAGAAAACGATGTCGCAGACACCAATGAGATCGAGACCGCCGGCGACGCAGTGACCATGCACTGAGGCCACGGTTGCCTGGCGCAGGCGGAACAGCCGCATCCAGCGCTCCCGGGACAGGTGGAACTCGCGCCTCGACCACACGGGAGACCGGCGGTGTGGGCGACGCTGCACGTCATTGATGGCGCTGTCGGCATCCCATAGATAGGAGAACTCGTTCAGGTCGTAGCCGGTGCTGAAATGGTCGCCGTTTGCCTTGATCAGCAGGACGCGGGTTTCGTCGTCGACGTCCAGATCGTCCATCACCAGATCGAGCTCGTCGCGTAGCTGTCGGGATAATGCATTTCCCTTGTGGGGGCGATTCAGCGTGACAGTGGCGATGCGGTCTTTCTTCTCGTAGACAAGGGTTTCGAGTTGCACGTTGAGGCCCGGTGTTTGAGTTGATGTAAAAAGATTATTCCCGTTGAAACCGAATTCCAACATAAACGTTGACACACGTCAACAGCTTAGTTGACCATTTGCCGTTAACGATGGCCGCTCAAGGTTCCGCAACATGAGACTCGTCACCGCAATTCATCGGGACAGGGAATTCACGGGCGCATGGCTGGACGGGGACACCGTGGTGCTGGATCTTGGCCATGCGGCGCGGGAGGCTGGCGAGAATGAGCGCCTCTTCGCCGACATGCAGACCATGATCTCCTCCGGACCACGGGCCTGGGACCTTGCGCGGGAATTGATCCTGCGCCGCTCCGATCAGTGTGTCGTCCCGACGGCAAGCTGCCGGCTGAAGGCACCATTGCCGCGCCCCGCTCAACTGCGCGATTTTCTCTGTTTCGAGCAGCACCTGCTGAACGCTTTTGCTGCCGCAAAAGAACTCATCGCATCGCGCTCCGCGGATCCCGAGGCCGCGCGCCAGGAACTCGAGCGCAGCGGCGCCTACTCAATTCCACCGGTCTGGTATCAGAGCCCGATTTACTACAACGCCAGCCGCTTCGCCGTCGGCGGCACGGATACCGATGTGCTGTGGCCCGCCTACTCGGAGGTAATGGACTACGAACTGGAATTCGCTGCGGTCATCGGTATCGGAGGGCGGGACATCGCTGCGGAGGATGCTCTATCCCATGTATTCGGCTACACGGTCTTCAATGACTTCAGCGCGCGTGACGAACAGTTCCGCGCCATGGCCGGGCGTCTCGGCCCCGGCAAGGGAAAGGACTTCGACAACGCCAACATCCTTGGCCCCTGCATCGTCACGGCAGACGAAATGGGCGATCCCTACGCACTCGAAATGACCGCCCGCGTAAATGGCGAAGAATGGTCCCGCGGCAACACCTCTTCCATGTTCCACCGCTTCGAGCAGGTCATCGCCCATATCAGCCGTTCGGAAACCCTTCATGCGGGCGAGGTCCTGGGATCCGGCACTGTTGGAAGCGGCTGCGGTCTGGAGCAGAACCGTTATCTGCAGCACGGCGACCTCGTCGAACTCGAGATAGAGCGCATCGGCGTCCTGCGTAACCGGGTGCTTCGGTACGCATGAGAGCCGCATCGCGGGCAACCGCATACGACCACACCCAGCAAACATCACCATGAGGAGAAAAGCATGAAAGAAGCAGTCATCGTTTCAGCGGCGCGCACCCCGATCGGAAGGGCCTTCAAGGGAGCGCTCAACAACATCAAGTCACCGAGCATGATGGCCCACGCCATCTCGCATGCAGTGGCGCGGGCCGGCATCGACGGCGCCGAGGTGGAAGACGTGGTTATCGGCTCGGTTCTCAATGCAGGCACGGCCAGCATGAACGTGGCGCGCATGTCTGCATTGGCTGCGGGACTACCGGTTACCGCCTCCGCTCAGACAATAGACAGGCAGTGCTCCTCCGGCCTGATGGCAATATCGATTGCCGCCAAGCAGATCCTGGTCGATGGCTTCTCGATATGCGTGGCGGGAGGGCAGGACAACATCTCGGCAGTCCAAGGTCCCTACTTCGACTGGGCCGCTCGCGAAGCGGATCATGCTGTGGTCGCGCAGCACCAGCACGCCTACATGCCCATGCTGCAAACAGCGGAGTTCGTGGCGGCGAAATACGGAATCACCCGTGAGCAGATGGACGCATACGCACTTGAATCACAGACACGCACCGCTGCTGCACAAGCGGCCGGCCGGTTCGACCGCGAGATTGTGTCAATAACGGCGACGAAATCGGTGTTCGACAAGGCGACCAAAACCACCAGCTACGAGCAGGTCACACTTGACCGGGACGAAGGCAACCGCCCCGGAACCGTTCTGGCCGATCTGCAGAAGCTGAATCCGGTAATTGAAGGTGGCACGATCACGGCGGGCAATGCCTCCCAGCTCTCGGATGGGGCGGCAGCCTGCGTCGTGATGGATGCCACTCTAGCTTCGCAACGCAACCTCGAGCCACTGGGCATCTACCGCGGCATGATGGTAGTGGGCAACGCTCCCGAGGAGATGGGTATAGGCCCGGTCTACGCGATCCCGAAACTGCTGAAGCTGCACGGATTGAGCGTCAGCGACATCGGACTGTGGGAACTTAACGAGGCCTTTGCAGTGCAGAGCCTCTACTGCCGTGATGCGCTCGGAATCGACCCCGCGCTATACAACGTCGATGGGGGAGCCATCTCCATCGGCCACCCCTACGGCATGACAGGCGCTCGCACCGCCATGCACGCCCTGATCGAGGGCAAGCGTCGTGGCGCCCGATACGTGGTCGTCAGCATGTGCGTAGGCGGAGGAATGGGGGCCGCCGCGCTGTTCGAGATTGCGTGAACGATTGAGACAGCAACTGGCGGGGCATCTCTGCTCCGCCCGTTGCCGCAGCACGCAACTCAGTATGCGAGCGGGTCAGGCCGCATTTGCACTTTGCCGGCGTAAGACTGCGGGATCTCGGACATGAACACGGGGTCCAGACCGTTCGTGAACCACAACCCCCGTCCTTTCCACCCGGCAGACTCATCGTCAATTCGACCATCAAGCCCGCGCGTGAAACTGATCATCGGATACGGGATACGGATCACCGTGAACTTCTCTGTATCCGGCCGGAAAGCGATCAACGAGTCTGAATTGGTGCCGGTCACAAATACCGTGTCCTTGCCCATCCCCAGCGTGTCGAACTGATCAACCCACGTGTAGTAGTGGAAGTTGGTGCCCTTGCCGGGAATGCCCTCGAAGCGCGGCCCGGGTGTCTCCCAGAGCTTCCAGCCTTCAGGACATTGATCTCCGTCTCCCCAGGTCTGCTTGCACAGCCGACGATCGAAGCGGGCAAGATGTCCGCTCCCCGCCATGCCGGCCCAAATCACACCCTTGCTGTCGACATCGATACCGCGAGCGCCCACCGCCGGCGCCGGCGGTTTGTAGGCCTCGTGCTTACCCGTCCTGGGATCGAAGCGCTCGATATAACCGCGGTCGCCGAAACTAGGGTACTTGCCATAGGAGCCTGGCGGTATGGACACCCACACATCACCCGTTGCCGGGCTGGGAATGATGCTGTAGCGGTAGCCCACGATGGGCTTCTCGGCCACGCCGTCACCGTCGCTGTCCACCTTCGATTCCGACCAGCCTTGCGCAGCCTCGAGTGTCTCTGGTTTCGCAGGGTCATACTTCTTGGGGTCGAACCACCCTACGACGTTGCCGTCACCGTTCACCCACAGCACACCCTTGTCATCAAATTGAAGGTGGTGAGTGCCGAAGCAAGTGTCGATCTGCTGGAACTTCCCGGTCTTGGTGTCGTAATACCCCAACTGGCGGTGATGCATGTTCTGCGCGATAACCGGATCCTTGTTGCAGAACGCCGGCATATCCTCGCCCCACTCGCGCCGCACCTGCATGGTCATCCACACCTTCCCGGTGTCGTCCATCATCGGGTTGTGGGCGTTCACAGGATTGGTATATGCGCCCTTGTGAGGGCTCTCGGTGCCGGGCACCGGGCAGCCTGTCAACTGCGTGCCCGCGAAGACTTCCGCGGTTCCGCCAAGCGGTTTGTAAGTCTGTTCGCACCACGTAACAGCATTCGCGTAGCTCGGGAGCTTGATCTCCTCCCAACTGTTTGCCCTGGGGTCAAGTATCAGCAGGTTGTCGTTACCGATGTCGAGTCCGTAGATCTTCCCGCCGGAATAAAGTCGGGGATTGCGCTTGTCAGAGGAAATCACGTCATGGGAATAGGTGTACTTTCCCCCGAAACCCCACTCCGTGATCACCATGTTCCGCTCGATGCCTGAGGGACGCGGCGGCGGCACCTTGGGTGTTGCGCCAGCGGCGATTTTCTTGCCCCAAACCTCGTAGGTATCGAGCAGTACATCGCGATTCATCTGCTCTGAGAGAATGTTCATGAGGCCCGCTTTCTTCAGGCCGTGGTCCAGTGCCATGCGCGACCCTGCGACCCCGCGCACCAAGGGACTTCCCTGCTGGTGACAGATGATGCAGTTCAGTTGCAGCTGACCGATCCACGCCTCGGGCGATGCGTAGGCGTGCTCTGCCTTGGCAAGCCGCTCAGCCGACGGGGCTTCGAGCATCGCAAGCCAGTAGCTCGACGGGTAGATGGCCGCAGCTTGCTGGGCTGTTTTCGCAGTATTCACCGCCAGCGAGAGATCGGCTCCGCCCACGGCATCGGTCTTGGCCGAATCCAGCAGTCCATAACCGCGCACCCATACCTTGTAGCTCGCTGCGGGCAATTCCGGCAGCACAAACCGTCCCTGATCGTCAGTCACAACGATCTTGCGCAATGACGTAGGAAGTCCGCTGCTTTCGGCGATCACCCATACCCCGGCTTCAGGATGACCGTTCGCAGAGTTGCGCACCTGCCCGGAGATGCGACCCTCTCCGGCAACCGCATACCCAGCTACCAGCAAAAGACCGCAGAGAACGCGTTTTCCCAACATTTTTTTATCGCTCCAGGGAATGTGAGTGCAAGGATCGATAGCTACGGTCACGCGGCAGACAAGATCACAAGGCAAGACCGGATCCACCGCCCGATTATCCGCACGACCCGGAAACGCTGTCAACGCTCAAGTTGAAATGCCTTGAAACACGCTCAGGGTAGCCATTCGAGCCCAAGTCAATATCGCTGTTGACTCGTCAACATCTGTGTTGTAAGAATGGCAATCACTGGGGTGCGCATCCGGAAGCGCACCCCGTTCACGCAGCTGCCAGAGGCCCCCGGGCTACGCTCGCCGGGCCGCCGACAGGACGTGATGAGCGGGAATCCGTGCCATGCATGGTCTTCCCCGGGCGTTTCCGGCGGAGTTCACATAAGTACATTTCGGACCAACATCCAGCAGGAGAATCATCGGCATGAAGATCAAGTACCTCTCAGGCGTCATCTCCGCGGTCACGGTGCTGACTGCCCTGCAGTCACCGTGCGCCATCGCACAAACCGGAACCGGCGCGACGGGCAGTGATTCCGGCCTGGAAGAAGTCCTGGTAACGGCGCAGCGCCGTTCTGAAAGCCTCTCCCGCACACCGGTGGCCGTGGCGGTACTCGGCACCGAGTCGCTCGCGCGGCAGGCCGTGATCTCGGAAGCCGACCTGCAACTCGCCGTGCCAGGCCTCACCGTCAAGGCGGGCCAGAGCTCGAACCAGCTGAACTACGCGCTGCGGGGCCAGACGGTAGACTCCTTCAGCAGCTCGCGCGCCAGCGTGCTGCCGTACTTCAACGAGGTGCAGGTGGGCGGCTCCGCCTCCACGGCGTTCTACGACCTCTCCTCCATCCAGGTATTGAAGGGCCCGCAGGGAACTCTCTTCGGCCGCAACTCCACCGGGGGCGCGGTACTGATGACCACCGCCAAGCCGGGCGAAGAGCTCGGCGGCTACGTGAGTGGCTGGCTCGGTGACTACGAGAACCGCAAGGTCGAAGGCGCCATTGATGTGCCCATCGTTCCCGAGAAAGTGCTGATGCGCGTCTCGGGTTATTACCAGAAAGCCGATGGCTTCCAGGAGAACATCCGCACCGGCGACCGCGGCGGCGACATCGACCGCAAAAACCTGCGTGTCAGCCTGACACTGAACCCGACCGACAGCATCTCCAACGAATTCGTGCTCGACTACGCGGATGTAAGCGGCACCAGCATGGTGAGCGTTGCCTACAACACCGTGCCGCTGGGTTCGAGCTTCGTACCCACGCAACTTCTCTACTCGCCCGGTCTGGATACCGCTTTCGCCACGCCCGGCCTGTGGGATCTGTTCCTCGCAGCCCACCCCGGCACCGATCCGGAAGGCTTCGAGGCCTCCGTGGCGAAGCAACGCGAGCGCGGCCCCTTCAAGATCAACTCCGACGCGCCCAACATCCGCGAAAACGAGAACTACGTGATGTCGAACATCACCAGTTTCGAGCTGAGCGACACCCTGAAGATCCGCAACATCATCGGCTACACCGACCTCGACTCCCAGATCGCCTCGGAATTCGACGGCACGGAATACCCGGCGGATTCCGGCGGCGACATCGGCCGTATCGGCAACCTCAAGCAGTTCTCGGAGGAGCTCCAGCTGGTGGGCGAATCCGCTGGCGGCGCACTCTCCTACGTGGCGGGCCTGTATTACTCGGACGAAGAGGACAACACCTACTCGTTGAGCCAGATCGTCGATCTGAGCCCGATCGCGCCGGTAACCAAGCAGATCAACAACGGCAGGACCAGCAACGAGACCAAAGCGGTCTACGCGCAAGGCACCCTCGACATCGGTGACATGACCGGCGTCGACGGACTGAGTGTCACTGCAGGCGCCCGGTACTCCGAGGAGGACGTGGAGTTCAAGCACAAGGCAGATGATGTCTATATCGCCAACCCGGCACCCCCGGGAGCCGTCTTCGAGAATCCGCTCTCCGACACCTTCGAGCAGGTGAGCTGGACGCTGGGCCTCCAGCAGCAGCTGAGCGATGACCTGCTGCTCTACGCCGTCACCCGGCGCAGCTACCGCAGCGGCGGCTTCAACTACTTCGCCCCGCCGCTGGCCGGATTCGGCAACGAGGGCGGCGCCGAGTACCAGGAAGAGAAGGCGACCGACTTCGAAGTGGGCGCCAAGTGGGAAGGCACCGCAGGCGATGTGCCCGCGCGTCTGAACATCGCTCTCTACACGATGACAATCGAAGACATCCAGCGCTCCAATTACGTCTCGATCTTCGGCCAGCTCGCGGGCATCACCGTCAACGTGCCCGAATCCGAGATCAAGGGCGTAGAAATCGACGGCGTCATCAACCCGACGCAGTGGCTCAGCCTCGGCGCCAGCGTTGCCTACACCGACGCCCAGTTCACCGACAGCGCGGTCTCCGTGCTGCAGAACCCGGAAGTCGATTTCGGACCGTACCCGGATCAACCCGACTGGTCGGGCTCGGTATTCGCGGACCTGTCGTTCCCGATCACCGACGGCCTCGAGGGCTCGCTGCGGGCGGACGTCTACAGCCAGACTTCCTCGTACTTCTCCTCCACCGCAGACACCCTGAACCCGGGTTCCAAGATCGACGGCTATACGATCACGAACCTGCGGCTCGCCGTGGAAAGCGAGGACGGCGGCTGGACGGTGGCGGCCTACCTGAAGAACGCCTTCGACGAGACCTACTACGTCGGCGGCATCGGCTTTGCGAGCCTCTTCGCGGTGAACACCGTGATCCCGGGTGCGCCACGCACCTATATGGTCGAGGCACGCTACAAATTCTGATCCCGGGCCTTTCCGGATCGAACACGGGCGCTGTCGGAGCAAAGTGCTCCGGCAGCGTCTCGCGGGCCCCGCGGCCCGCAGTATTCGCACGCGATCACGGTGGGCATGATGCTGCCGTGATCACTACACGGGAGACTCACCCATGGGCATGCCGTCATTCCGGCTGGACGGGAAAGTTGCGCTCGTCACGGGCGCAGGTAGCGGGATCGGCGCAGGCATCGCGCAAGGTCTTGCGGCATTCGGTGCCGCGGTGGGCTGCGTGGATGTGGCCGCAGCCGGACTCAATGCCACCGTCCAGGCCATCACGGCAGCAGGCGGGCATGCCATCGCCTTGCCCGCGGATGTGCGCGACGAGGCGCAGATGGAAGCTGCCGTGGCGAGCATCGAGGCCGCCTTCGGCCCGCTGAACGCCGCGCTGAACTGCGCTGGCGTGCACGACAACGCAGCGGCCACGGAGATGTCGCGGGCACAGTGGCAACGCGTGCTCGACACCAATCTGAGCGGCGTCTTCGTCTCATCACAGGCCGAGGGTCGAGCCATGCTCCGCAACGGCGGTGGCAGCATCGTCAACATCGGCTCGATATCGGCACATATCTGCAACCGCGGCCTGCCGCAGGTGCACTACAACGCCGCCAAGGCGGGCGTCGCACACCTCTCGCGCTCACTGGCCCTCGAATGGGCGCAGCAGGGTGTGCGGGTAAACGTGATCAGTCCCGGATATACCGCCACACCCATGGCGAGAAAACCCGAGGTCTGGGAGATGGTCAAACATCTGGTGAACGACATTCCCATGGGGCGGATGTGCGAGGTCGATGAACTGGTCGGGCCGGCCGTATTCCTGCTGAGCGATGCCAGCTCCTATTGCACCGGCATCGATCTGGTGGTCGATGGAGGCGCCATCCGGTGGTGAGCCCAGACAGCAACGGCAATGCACTCGCCGGACGGTGGGACCCATGAGCGTCGCAGGACAGACCCGCCAGAGGCTCGTCGATGCCATCGCGATCGCGAACATTCCCACGCTCGCATGCCTGCTGCTGCAACTGACGGGTGAACGGCGCTGGATAGAGCCGCCTTACCAGCCCACGCGCACGCGCGGTCTGGACGACAACGATACGGGCGGGCTTCCGGCAGCGACCCAGGACGAGATCCGCGCCGCAGCCATCGACGCCATCACCGAGTGGATGACTGGCAAGGCGCCCGCACTGCTGTCGCCCTCCGA
>CAIYPF010000144.1 GCA_903928015.1 uncultured Gammaproteobacteria bacterium
GAACTCGGCCGCCAGAGCATGGGCCGCGACCGCATCATCCACGACACCTCCGAGCCCCCGCGCCGTGCGCCCGACGTGATTCTGGGTTCCTGGTGCGGCAAGAAATTCCGTCCCGAGCGCGTGTCCGCACGCCCCGGCTGGAGCGCCGCGCCCGCGGTGCAGAGCGGCCGCCTGCACGAGATCAAGAGCTGCGACATCCTGCAGCCCGGGCCTGCCTGCCTCAGCGACGGGCTGGAGCAGATCCACCGGCATCTGGCTGCGTGGGCTGCGGCCGGATAGCCCGCAACACATCCCCGCAGGAGCGGGCCATGCCCGCGACGGCGCCTGGATCAGGACTGCTGTCGCGCGCATGGCGCGCTCCCACGGGAGGCACTGACCTATACTCGGGCGATCTGCGTGATCAGGAATCGAAGCGCCATGGGAGAGGCATCGTCCTTCGGCGGGGTGCTCCGCGAGGTGGGTGCACTACTTCGCGACGCTGGCGTTGCGCATGCCCTGATCGGTGGCGTCGCAGTGGGGCTGCACGGCTATGCACGCGCCACGGCCGACATCGACTTGCTGGTCGACGGGACACGTCGCGATGAGGTGCTTGACCTGATGACGGCGGCGGGGTTCACACTCGCGGTGGCCACGGAGGAAGTGCTGCATTTCACTGGCCCTGTACCGGTCGACATACTTCTCGCGCGACGCGAAACGACACGCCAGATGTTGGCCGAAGCGACGCCCGACCCCATGGCGGGTACCATGCTTCTCAGGGTCGAGGACATCATCGGCCTGAAAATCCAGGCCTTCTGCAACAACCCGGCGCGCAAATGGCACGATCAAGCGGACATCGCAGCACTGATACAGAACAACCCGACACTCGACTGGGCACGGGTGCAGCGCTATGCGGCGATGTTCGGTGTGGAAAGCCTGCTCGAGGAGATTCGCCCGGGAACCGGCGCCTGACTGCCGAGGAGTACTTCGCCTTCCTCGACGAAGCACAGCGGTTCTTCGGGCCGCAGCCGCGTCGCTTCGGAGAGATCAGGGACTGCAAGCTCTGACATCGCGGCTCACTTGCTGCCAACCCCGTTCCGATCCAGAAACCGGAACATCGTCTCGTAGAGATGCCGTCCCGCCTGCGGACCCGAGATCCGGTGTGTGAAGCCCGGGTAAAGCATCATCTCGAAGGGAACGACCCCGGCCCGCCCCGACCCGATGCGCGCCGAGTCGACGAGCATGGACCACTGCGCGTTCGTTCGATCGAAGCCCCAGAGGTGGCGATACGGCAAGCGTGGGATTGAGCGTGCATGGTGATAACCGAGACGGCGCCTCCCGGGCTCAGTCCGCGCCCGACGCGGGCGCGTCTGCAAACCGCAGCGCCCCATCAACCCAGGTCTGCAGCACGCGGGTGGCATCCAGCGTCGCGGGATCCACCGTTGTGACATCGCGGTCGAGCACCACGAAAGACGCGCGCTTGCCAACCGAGAGGCTCCCGAGATCGCTGCCAAGCAGCAGTGCCGCAGCGTTCTGCCCTGTGAAGATGCCAAGCGCCGCCATCACATCCACGGCCTGTTCGGGCCAGAGCTCGCCCGGGTGTTTGCCGGTGGGATCGCGGCGCGTGACCAGCGCCTCGAGCCCTGCCCACGGGTCCATGCTCGGCACCGCAGAAGGCCAATCCGAACCGAGCAGCATCGGCGCGCCGCTCTCGAGCAGCGCGCGCGTGGGCCAGTACTGCCGCCCGCGTTCGCCCACGGCGCCCACCACCGAATCGATGATCGGCGAGGGCGCAAAAATGTACGGGGAGAAATCCGCCACCGCCGACAGCGCCGCAAAACGCGGCAGATCCGCGGGATCCACGAAACCCGCATGCGCGATCTCGTGGCGCAGGCCGCTGTTGCCGTTCGCCTTGCGCGCGGCCTCGATCGCATCCAGCGCAACGCGCACGGACCAGTCACCGGCAGCATGGATCTTCACGGTGAAACCTGCACGATCCAGCTCTGTGAGATAGCGGTCGAGATCCGCCGGCTGCACGTGCAGGGAACCGCGTGTGTGCTCGGGGTGCTGATCGTCCACCGTGTAGGGCTGCAGCATGGCGGCGGTGCGCGAGGCCGTGGGCACGCCGTCCAGAAAGAGCTTCGCGAAACGCGTGTCGACGTGGGCCGAGCGGTAGGTGTCGCGCAGGCGCGTGAACGTGGGCAGATCGAAAGGCGCCTTGTCATCCAGCACCAAGGCGAGCGCCACCGATATGTTCAGGTCACCCGACTGATCGAGTGCGTGATAGGCGCGCGCCTCGACTTCGGAGGCACTCGCGTCCTTGAAGGCCACGATGCCGCGGCGCAGCGCCTGATCCTGCGCGGCGCGCGCGGCGGCGAGGTACTGCGCGTCGGTGTAGTCCGGCACCACGCCATCCACCACCTTGAAACCCTCGAGGATCACGCCGTTCGGCATGCCATCGGCCTCACGCTCGAGCGTCACACCCTCCGGGTCAGGCGTGTCCTTGCCGATGCCGAGCAATTCCAGCGCGCGTGTGTTGACCCAGTTGTTGTGGCCGGAATCGTCCTGCAGCACTACCGCCTTGCCGCCCGAGACCTCGTCCAGAAAACGCCGTGGCGAAGGAATGCGATTGTTGCGGAAGAAATCACTGGTCCAGTGCCCGCCGCGGATCCATTTCTCTGCGGGCTGCGCCTTCACGCAGCCGGCGATGGCCGCCTGCACCTGCTCGGGCGTGGACTCGAAGGCAAACTGACAGGCGAAGAGCTCCTTCACCGCGCCCCACACCGGGTGCGCGTGCGCATCGATCAGGCCGGGAATGAGCGTACGACCGCCCATGTCGCGCAGCTCGGTGGATTCCCCGCGCAGCGGCTCGAGTTCCGCACGCGTGCCGAGCGCCACCACCTTGCCGTCGCGCACGGCCATGGCCTCGGCGCGCGGATGCGCTGCGTCCATCGTGAGGATGTTGGCGTTGAAGACCAGCAGTTGCGCGGGCGGCACCGGCGCGCGGTCGGCGCAGGCGCAGAGCAGCAGAAGACAGAACACAGCGAACGCACGGGGAGCGATGCTCATGGGATGTCTCCGGAACGGGCTCAGCGCATCACGCGCGCCACGATGGTCTTCAGATAACGCGTCTCCGGGATCGCGGCCTGCACCGGGTGGTCAGGTCCCTGCCCCAGGAACTCCAGCACCTGCAGCGTGCGTCCGGCCTGCGCGGCAGCGTGCTGCACGATCTCGAGCAGGCCCGCCTCGGGCAGGTGCATCGAGCAGGAGGCGCTTACCAGTATGGCCTCGTCGGCGAGCAGCGCCATGGCCTCGCGGTTGAGCTTCTGGTAGGCGTGCTCGCCGGTTTTCTGGTCCTTGCGACGCTTGATGAACGCGGGCGGATCCAGCACCACGATGTCGAATCGCTCGCCCACGGTGGCGAGGCGCTGCATCTCCGGAACGGCCTGCCCCTCGACAAAACGCATGCGCGCCTCCACACCGTTCAGCTGTGCGTTGCGCGCCGCCAGTGCGAGCGCAGGGCCCGAGCTGTCGATGCAGCAGACATCGGTAGCGCCCGCTACCGCTGCCTGTACGCCCCAGGCTCCCACGTAACTGAAGACATCGAGCACGCGGCAGCCTGCCGCAAGAGAGGCCACGCGCGCGCGGCCCGGACGGTGGTCGTAGAACCAGCCCGTCTTCTGGCCCTCCTGCGCACTCACCTCGAAACGCGTGCCGTTTTCTTCCACGCAGAGGAATGCCGGGATCTCGCCCTGCGCCACCTGCGTGTAGACAGGCAATTGCTCCAGCGCACGCACAGCGGTGTCGTTGCGGAGCAGGATGCCGGCGGGCTTCACCAAGGAAGTGAGTGCGGCCAGCACCTCCGGGAGCAGGCGCTCGATACCGGCCGTGCCCACCTGCAGCACGAGATGCTCGCCAAAGCGGTCCACCACCAGCCCGGGCAGGCCGTCGCTGTCGCCGTAGACGAGACGGTAATAGGGGCGGTCGAAGAGCCGCTCGCGCAGCCTGAGCGCCGCCGCCAGGCGCTCTTCGATCAGCGCGGCACCCACGGGCTCGGTGCCGTCACGGTGGATGAGACGCGCACAGATCAGCGAGTGCGGGTTGACGAGCACCACGCCCATCGGGCGGCCGCTTGCCGAGAGAAGCAGCGCCTGGTCGCCCGGTTCGAAGGCCTTGAGCGGCGTGGCATCGGTGTCGATCTCGTTGCTGTAGACCCAGGCATGGCCCTGGCGCAGGCGCCGGTCCTCGTGGCGTCGCAACTGCAGCGGCGCGAGGGCGTTCATGCGCCACCCAGCGAGGCAGCGTAGCCTGCGGCATCGAGCAGGGCGTCGAGCTCTGCGGGGTTTTCGGGGCGCAGCGTGAAGAACCAGCCCTCGCCGTAGGGCTCTTCGTTCACGCGCTCGGGCGTGAGGCCGAGGATCGGGTTCTGCGCCACCACCTCGCCCGATACCGGCGCATACACCTCGGAGGCGGCCTTCAGGGACTCGACCGTTCCTGATTGCTCGCCAGCCGCGAAACGCGTGCCCACCGCGGGCAGCTCGCAGAAGAGCACATCGCCGAGTGCCTCCTGTGCGTGGTCGGTGATGCCCACCACCACCAGGCCGTCGGCGCCGAGGCGCGCCCACTGGTGCGTGGACGAATAACGCAGGTCTTCGGGGATACGGCTCATGGCGAGGCTCCGGTGCGGGGCGGAGGCGGATTCTAGCGGGCACAGGGGAACGGCGTAAGCAAATGCCGGCAATGAGGCACCGGGGCGAGTTGGGATACCCTGTCTGCCACACACGCGGGGAGACTGCCCTCCATGATCAACCGCCTGCCGATTCTCGTCGGGCTACTGGGGCTTTGGCTGGGCGCGGGCGACGCGCAGGCAGACGGCACGCGATTCGGCCCCGCAGACCCCGTCGCAAAAGATCCTGCGCAATTCGACGCCAGGCGTCCCGTAGCGCGCGAACTCGACATGGAGGTGCCCGATGGCTTCGCGGTGAGCGCCGCAGGCGATCTGATCATCTCGCGCCCCCTCAGCCAGTACGCCAAACGCCTGGAGGGCTTCGGCTCTCTTGTGAGGGTCCTGCAGCGCAGCGATGTGGCCTACGGCAACCTCGAAACCACGATCTTCGACCCGCGCAGCTTCAAGGGCTCGCCATATTCCTGGAACGGAGACTGGACGGTTTCCGCGCTGCCCGCAGTAGCGGGAGATCTGCGCCAGATGGGCTTCGGCATGGTGTCGCGCGCCAACAACCACGCCCTCGACTGGGGCATCGAGGGCATGCAGGAGACCGGTCGCTGGCTCGATCAGGCCGGCATCGTGCACGCAGGCGCCGGCGACACCCACGGGGCTGCACGTGCCCCGCAGTATCTCGAAGCCCCGCGCGCACGGGTCGCGCTGGTATCGCTAGCCTCGACGTTCCGGCCCACCAGCGAGTCGCTGCCGGCATCCGGGCTCGCGCCGGGCCGGCCCGGGGTCAGCGGGCTGCGTCTTGCCGAGGTGCTTCAGGTACCACCCGCCGCCCTGCGCGCACTGCAGGGCGCGCGCTGCGCCGTGCAGCCGCAACACTGCGACGAGGCGGGCACCACGGGCGAGTTGTTCGGCCAGAAATTCCGGCAGGCAGAGGATGCCTCCAGGACGTTCAGCATGGATCCGGTCGATCTCGCCGAGATACTGCAGGCCGTGCGCACAGCGCAGCAGCATGCCGATTTCGTGATCGTGGCAATCCACAGCCACGAATGCTCGCGCAACTGCAAGGGCGGAGACACTCCCGCCGGCGCCGCCGACTTCCTGCGGCAACTGGCCCACGATGCGATCGACGGCGGTGCCGACATGTTCGTTGCAACCGGGAACCACAACCTGGGCGCAATCGAAGTCTATGACTCGCCGGCACGCGGCAAACGCCCCGTGTTCTACGGCCTGGGCAATTTCTTCTGGAGCGACATACAGGAGCCGCTCCCCGCTGACCTGCGGCGCGGAAACGAGGCAACGCTTGCCGCCGCCTGGGAAAACCCGGCCAGGGCCACCGACTACGACCTCACGGCGCCTCTCAACAAACAGGCCTTCGCAACGCCCTTCACCTTCCAGAGCGTGCTCGCGGAAAGCCGCTTCGCGAACGGAGAACTGGCCGCGATCGTGCTGCACCCGGTGGAGGAAGGCTACGGCAGCTCGCTCACGACGAGCGGGATTCCACGGCTTGTTACAGACACCGCCGAGGCGCGAGGGATCATCGGGCAAGTGGTGCTCCAGAACGAACGCTTCGGCATTCCCGCGCTGGACATCCGTTACAGCGGCAGTACCGCAACCGTCCGGCCCTGAATGAAAACCGTCAACGCAACGCAGCAGGGATCACCGCAACCATGAACGTCGATCAGGCTCCGCTGAAGAATCGCGCACGCCGCAACTGGCTCGCCTCGGCCGCAATCGCAGTCCTCGCCTGCAGTGCGGAGGCCGGAACAACCACGGCGCTGGTGGCGGATCACCTTATCGACGGGCGCAGCAAGACAGCGCTCACCGACGCGGTCGTGCTGATCGAGGGCGAACGCATCGTCGCCATCGGCAATCGCTCGCTGATTCCCGCCGGGGCCGAGGTGATCGAGCTCGGCGACGCCACGCTGATGCCGGGCATGATCAACGCACACGAGCACCCGCTGATGTTCGGCGACGACTACCAGCAGGTGCAGCTCGCGCATTCCTCCGCGTACAAAACGCTGATGGGGCTCGCGGGGCTGCAGCGGCTGCTGCTCGCTGGCTGGACCGGCGTACGCGTGATGGGCGACGCGGACGTCTTCTATGGCAACCAGGATCTGCGGCGCGCCATCGACAACGGCGTGTTCACAGGCCCCCACATGAGCGGCGCCGCGCATTACATCTCGATCACCGGGGGCGGAGGCGACATCAACTACCTCTCGCCCGAGCAGCGTGTCCATCCGGACGGCCTGATCGCCGACGGCCCGGAGGAGATCCGCAAGGCGGTGCGCGAGGAAGTGAAGTACGGTTCGGACTGGATAAAGCTGCTCGTCACCGGCGCCTTCGAATCCGTGGGCGATGACCCCCGCAACGTCGCTTTCTCGCCGGAGGAACTGCGTGCCGCGGTGGAAGAAGCCAACCGCCACGGCGTTCCGGTGGCCGCTCACGCGCACGCCACCGAGGGCATCAAGCAGGCTGTCGCGGCCGGCGTGCGCTCGATCGAGCACGGTACCTACATCGACGACGAGGCCATGAAGATGATGGCCAAGCGCGGCACCTTCCTGGTGCCGACCGTTTACCTGGGCGACTACTACGCCACCGGCGACAACACGCTGCGCGCGCAAGACAAGAACGACGAATACATCAAGCACGGCAGGGGCGATTTCCTCGCGGCAATCGCACGCGCGCACCGCGCCGGCGTGAAGGTGGTGATCGGCCTCGATCTCGGCGCGGGGAGCGCCGATCCGAAGGTCTATGCGCGGGAATTCGCCGTGTTCGTCGAAGCAGGCATCTCCCCGATGGACGCAATACAGGCCGGCACGCGGGTGGCTGCCGAACTCATGCGCTGGGACGACCGACTGGGCACCGTGGAACCGGGAAAGCTCGCCGATATCATCGCCGTGCCGGGCAATCCGCTGACGGACATCAGCGCGCTGGAGCGTGTCTCGATGGTGATGCTCGGCGGGCGCGTGCTCAAACGCCCCGGCGAGGCCGCCTCGCTCGGCGGTCTGCTGCCCGCACCCTCAGCGGCACATCCCTGAGCTCGGCTGCAACCGCAACTCAGACCGAGCGACGCTGGAACGCGAGCGGCGCCTTGCGCGGCAGACGCGCCTCGGGATCGAAGCGCGGATGCGCCACCTCGACGGGCGTGGGCAGGAGATTGTTCTCGAGCATCCGGCGGCACGCCATGTATTCGCGCGGACGGCTCACCGACTGGCAGGCCACGAGCCGCTCGCCCTCGAAGCACCAGGCTGCAAAACTCCCCGTGGCCGGATCGCCGCGCAGCACCACCTGCGCGTTGCGCCCGGCGATACCCACAACCTGCAGGCGGTAGCCCTGCTGGTCGGACCAGAACCACGGCGCCTGCGCGTACGCGCGCTTTTTGCCGCAGAGCGTGGCGGCGGCGGTCTTCGCCTGTTCGACCGCGTTTTGCACGGATTCCAGCCGCAGGCTGCGGCCCAGAATCGCGTTCGGATGCCGCGTGCAGTCGCCAGCCGCCACGATGTGGGGGTCGCTGCTCCGCGCGTACTCGTCCACCACGATGCCGTTGTCGCAGCTGAGGCCCGCCTCGCGCGCAAGCGCGAGCTCCGGCTCCACGCCGATGCCCACCAGCACGAGGTCTGCAGGAAACCGCTCGCCGCTGGCGGTGAGTACGGCACACACGGCACCGTTTGCGGCTTCGATGCCGGTCACGGTGCAGCCGGTGCGGATCTCGATCCCCTGCGATGCGTGCACACCGTGAAAAAAATCCGACACCGCGGGCACCGCGATGGATTCCATCACGCGCGGCTGCGTGGCGAGCACCGTGACGTGTTTGCCCAGCCCCGCCATGACGCCAGCGGCCTCCAGACTGATCAGGCCTCCGCCCACACAGACCACGCGCGTGGCCGCGGGCAGCGCGGCGCGCAAGTGCTCGCAATCGGCGAGTGTGCGCAGGCAATGCACGCCCGCAGCATCTGCACCCGGGACCGGTAATCGACGCGCAACCGCACCCGTACAGAGCGCGAGCCCGGAGTAGGGCAGCGTGCTGCCATCGTCCAGATGAAGTTGCCGCGCGGCGGCGTCGATGCGCGTAGCACGTCTGGCGCTCGTCACCGTGATGCCCCGCTCGGCATAAAAATCGCGCGGGCGGTAGAGGAGCTTCTCGTGGGCAAGGATGCCCGCGAGGTAGAGCTTGGAGAGATGCGGGCGCTGGTAGGGCGGCATGGGCTCGTCGCAGACCAGCGTGACAGCGCCCGCGTAGCCCTCCCGGCGCAGCGAGTCGGCGAGTTGTCCGGCGGCCTGTCCGCCACCGACGATGACGATGGGATCGGCGTTGCTCATGGGCTCAATCCCGGAACAGGTAACGGGTGGTGGGACGCGTGCCGGCGTCTTCGTTCAGGCGGTGTACGTCGCGGCCCGGGCGCCACTCCTGCACCGCGGCATCTGCCTTGTCGGCATCCACGAGGATGATCGCGCGCGTGGGGCAGGTCATGACACACGGCGGCTCGGGCTGCTCGGGACCACGGTGGTCGCAAAGATTGCATTTGTCGGCGGTGCCCAGTGCCGAATCGAAACTGATCGCATCGTAGGGGCAGGCAGCACCGCAGTTCTGGCAGCCGATGCAGAGTTCCGGGTCGATCTCGACCAGCCCGTCCTCGCGCTGGTGGATCGCCCAGGTCGGACAGTCGTCGATGCAGGGTGCGTCCTCGCAGTGCTGGCACATCACGGGCCACCACTCCATCTTCAACTCCGGGTAGGAGCCCACGGGCTTGTCGAAGACGGTGCGCTGCTGCGGATTGAGGATCCGCAGGCGGTTCTCGCCCACCGGCAGGCCGTTCTCCATTTTGCAGGCCACCGAGCAGGTGTCGCAGCCGATGCAGCGGAAGATATCGATCAGGAATTGCTTCTCGACGCGCATCAGAGCGCCTCCACCATGGCCCGCTCGACTTCGACCAGACAGTCGTAGACGGGGTAGTTCGATTCGAGGATGGTTTCCTGCGCCGCGTTCAGCGGCATCTGCGTGAGATCCGCGTAGTGGCCTGAGATGAAGTGCTCCGGCCACCAGCCCTGGCTCAAATTGAGTGCGCCGGGCTTGATGCCCTCGGTCACGTGCACGTGCGCCACGAAGGCGCCGCGATCGTTGTAGATGCGGATGGGGTCGGCGTCCTGCAGGCCACGCGCGGCAGCGTCCTGCGGGTGCATCTCGACGCGCGGCTCGGGTGCGACCTCGCGGATCCACGGCAGGATCATGTGGGTGGCGTTGGCGGAATACATCGAGTGGTTGCTCATGAAGGTGAGCGGGTAGCGGCGCGCCTTCTCGCGGCGATTGCCTTCCAGCGGTTCCTCGAAGGTGGGCACACCCTGCCCGTGCTGCACCAGCGATTCGGTGTAGACCTCGATACGCCCCGAAGGCGTGGGGAATTTGAGATCGGCGAAAGGCACGTGCGGCGAGGGCATGGCAGCGCGCGTCACGCCCTTCTCGCGCAGTTCTTCCCAGGACATGTCGCGGATGCACGGGTCGGTGGCCTCGCGCACGATCTGCTCGCAGGCTTCCATCGCACTCATCTTCCAATGCTCGCCCTGCCCGAGGCGCTCACACACGCCCTTGAAGATCTCCCAGTCGGGCTTTGCCTCGCCCACGGGGTCGATGGCGCGGGTGCGCAGCTGCACGTACATGTTGTTCCAGCTGGCGACGACGTCGGCCTCTTCCTCGTAGTAGCTGGTCGCGGGCAACACGATGTCGGCGAGCTGCGCGGCCTGCGTCCACACCAGCTCCGAGACGGCGAAAAGATCGAGCTGCGGGAGTGCTTCGCGGATGAAGCGGTTGCGGCGCGGCGCCTGCGTGCCGAAGCCGTAGTTGTGGGCCCAGAGGCTCTTGATCGGGTACGGCGCGCCGCTCGAGATGATCTCGTGCATGCGTGTGCCGGGATACATGCGCCCGGTGCGACCGCCCGGCATCAGCCACGACGGCGGCGTGGCGAAGATGAGCCGCAAGAGCGAACCGCCGCCCCAGCTCACACCTGCGTGGCGCTTGCCGATGTTGCCGCAGATCGCGCCGAGGGTGATCAGCGCGCGGAAGGACTGGTGGCCGTTGTAGTAGCGCTGGGTGCCCTGCCCGATCCACAACGATGCGGGGTCGGTGCGCGCGTATTCCAGCGCGAGCGAGCGGATCGTCTCTGCAGGCACGTCGCAGAGTGCGGAGGCTTTTTCCGGGGTGTAATCACGCAGGCTCTCGCGCAGCACGTTGAAGCCGGTGCGCACCGCCACCTCTCCCCCGCCCGGCAGCATCACGCTGCCGCGCCAGTCGAGGGCGGGCACGGACGTGCTGCCCGCAGTGGCGGGAAGGCCGGTGTTCTCGTCGAGTACCGCGCACTCGCCACCGATGCGCAGCAGGCTGCCGTCGTCCTCGCGCACCAGATACGCCGAGTTCGAGTGCTGGCGCAGGTACTCCGCGGCATGCAGGCCGGACTCGATGATCACCTGCATCATGCCGAGGATCATCGCCGCATCGGTGCCGGGACGGATCGGGATCCACTGGTCGGCTTTGGTGGAGGTACGCGAGAAACGCGGATCGATGGAGACCACGCGCGCGCCTTTCTCCATGGCCTCGAACATGAAGTGGATGTCGCTGTGGGCGGTGTCGGCGATGTTCTTGCCGAAGAGGATGATCAGCTTGCTGCCGACAATGTCGGGCCACTCGTTCGATTCCTGGTGCACGCCGAGCGTGGGCAGGAAGCCCATGTTGGCGCCGAGGTCGCCCATGATGCCGAGGTTGCTGAAGGCCGTGCCGCCCAGACTGTTCGCCACACGGCTCGAGAGCATCATCGAGAGGATGCCGTAGTTGCCCGTCATACTGATCCAGGCGTTGGACTCGGGGCCGTAGCGCTTCGCGATGCCGTCGAGTTTTCCTGCCACGTAATCGAAAGCGTCATCCCACGAGAGGCGCTGCCACTGCCCGCCGCCGCGCTCGCCCTTGCGCAGCATCGGGTAACGGATGCGGCCCTCGTGATCCACGCGCTGCATCGCCATCGAGATGCCTTTCAGACAGATGCGGCGGTAGCGCGGGTCGGGGAATTCCGCGGGCTCGACCTTGAGCATCTTGCCGTCTTTAACGTGCACATTGATGCCGCAGCTGCCGGTGCAGTTGGGCGAGCACACGGAGCGCACGATGCGGTCTGGCGTGATGGCGCCGGGAGCGATGCGGATGGTCATGGGCGGTACCTGCATGGCGACGGGTGAACGATAAGCCAATACGGCCGATTTGTGGTGGCACGAGCGCACTATGCGCGCGACGATCGGGGGCATGGCCCCCTCCTGGAGGATCCGGATGTAGGAGCGCGCCATGCGCGCGACAGTCGGGGGCACCGCCCCCTCCTACAGGATCCGGATGTAGGAGCGCGCCATGCGCGCGACAGTCGGGGGCACCGCCCCCTC
>CAIYPF010000145.1 GCA_903928015.1 uncultured Gammaproteobacteria bacterium
CCCCGTAGGAGCGCGCCATGCGCGCGACCCCGGACGTGCAGACGGCCGCCGGCATCACCCGCACCCCCAACAGCGAGCGTTCAGCCCCGTAGGAGCGGGCCATGCCCGCGACCGCAGCCCGCGTCCTGCACACCCACGCTGCATCAGCGTCGCGGCTTCTTGCGGATGCGGGCGCTTTTGCGGGTGCGCTCGCTGAACTCCGGCGGCTTGCCGCGCACCCAGGCCAGGAACTCCGCCATCTGCGGGTGCAACTGCAGCGCCTGAACGGTGCTGTATTCGCGCTCGAGCTCGGTCTCGGTGAGCAGGGCATGGATCTGGCGATGGCAGATGCGGTGCAGATACTCGGTGTGGCGTCCGCCGCGCGAGCGCGGCACCAGGTGGTGCGCGTCGCGCTGCGAGGGCGGTATCACACGCTCGCACAGGGGGCATGACAACGCACCGGGCGTGCGCGGCAGGCTCTCGGGATCGGGCATGGATTTACGACGGATGCGGCCTGACATGGCTCCCTGCTGCTGAGCGGTCCGGGGTGGTGTCTACGCTGGCGCGCGGGTTATGGAGCCTGCGTGGGCAAGCAGCGGTGGCTAGCACGCTTCGCCACGGCTATCGTAGCGGCCGGTTACACCCGGGAGCAGCACCGTGAAACGCAGATCCTTCGTGCAAGCCACCGCACTCGGCAGCGGTGCGGCCATCGCGGCACCCGCGCTCTCCAGCGGCATCAAGGAATGGCGCATGGTCACCAGCTGGCCCAAGGGCCTGCCGGGCCTCGGCACCGGGGCCGAGCGGCTCGCCTCGAACATCACCACCATGTCGGGTGGGCGGCTACGGGTGAAGGTCTACGGCGCGGGCGAACTGGTGCCGGCACTCGAGTGCTTCAGTGCCGTGGCGAGCGGCACGGCGCAGATGGGCCACGACGGCGCGTACTACCACACCGGAAAATCCGAGGGCTGCGCCTTCTTCACGGCCTTCCCTTGGGGCTTCACCGCCGACGAGATGGACGCCTGGGTGCGCTACGGCAACGGTCAGAAACTCTGGGACGAGCTCTACGCGCCCTTCGGCATCCGCGCTTTCCTCGCCGGCAGCACAGGCACGCAGATGTTCGGCTGGTTCCGCAAGGAAGTGCGCTCGCTGGAGGATCTCAAAGGCCTCAAGTTCCGCTCGCCCGGCAACCAGGGCCGCATCCTGCAGAAACTCGGCGTAACCCCGGTCACGCTGCCGGGCGGGGAAATCTTCCCGGCGCTGCAATCGGGCGCCATCGACGGCGCCGAGTGGATCGGGCCCTACAACGACCTCGCGCTCGGCTTCTACCAGGTCTGCAAGTACTACTACTCGCACGGCTACCACGAGCCCGGCGCAGCACTGCAGCTGATGATCAACGAGGAGGCCTGGCAGTCGCTGGACGCGGAACTGCAAGCCATCGTGCGCACGGCCTGTGATGCGGCCTACAAGGACACGCTTGCCGAATTCAACGCCCGCTCGGGCCCGGCGCTGCGCACGCTGGTGAAGGATCACGGCGTGATCGTGCGGGGGTTGCCGGAAGACGTGCTGATGGCCTGCGGCGAGAAAGCCAACGAGGTGCTGAACGAGATACACGCGGGGGACACCTCGCCCAACCGCATCGTGCAGCGGATCATCGAGGACTTCCTCGCCTTCCGCAAAGACATCATCCCGTGGTCACGGATTGGCGAGCAGGCCTTCATGAACGCCCGGCAGTTGCCCTTCGAGTTCGGACTGAAGGGCTGAGGCTCAGGGCAGCAGATCGCGGAAATCGTCCATCCACGGCGCCTTGCGCGCAGTGCCGGGCTCGGGGAACAGGTCACTGAAATCGTCAGCCACAGGGGAGCCGGAACGTGTGGCCGGCGCCTCCTGCGCGGAAGCAGGCGCGGCCAGCTCTGCGGGCTTCACGTCGAAGAGCCGCGAGGGCAGATACGTGGCCATCGAGGGGATGCACCACACCAGCGCCAGCCCCAGCACCTGCAGCCCCACAAAGGGCACCACGCCGCGGTAGATGTCGATGGTCTGGACCATCTTGCCCGCCACACCACGCAGGTAAAACAGCGCAAAACCGAAGGGCGGCGTGAGAAAGCTCGTCTGCAGGTTCACACCGATCATCACGCCGAGCCACACAGGATCCACGCCCATGCGGATCAGCGCGGGTGCCGCTATGGGCACCACGATGAAGATGATCTCGAAGGTGTCGAGAAAGAAGCCGAGGAAGAAGATCACCAGCATGGTGGCCAGCACCGCCGCGAAGGCGCCGCCGGGCATCGAGGAGAGCGCGTCGTGCACGAGGTTCTCGCCGCCCAGCCCCCGGAACACCAGGCTGAAGACGCTGGCTCCGAGCAGGATCACGAAAACCATCGAGTTGATGTTCAGCGTCGAGCGCATCACCTCGCGCAGCATGCCCAAGCTCATCTGGCGATTGGCGGCCGCGAGCACCATCGCACCCACGGCGCCCACCGAGGCCGACTCGGTGGGCGTGGCGATGCCGGCAAGTATCGAACCCAGCACCGCGAGGATGAGAGCCAGCGGCGGCGCCAGCGCGCGCAGCGCCCTGCGGCCCAGCCCCGCGCGCTCGGCCTCGGTCATCTGTAGCGGCGGGCAGGAGTCCGGATCGGTGATGGCCTTGAACACGATCCACGAAAGGTAGAGCAGCACCAGCACCAGGCCCGGGATCATCGCGCCCGCGAAAAGCTGCCCCACCGAGATGGGCTCCGGCGCCATGTTTCCGAGCGAGAGCTGGGCCTGCTGGTTGGCGCCCTGCAGGATGTCTCCCACGAAGATCAGCACGGTGGACGGCGGAATGATCTGCCCGAGGGTTCCGGCCGCGCAGATGGTGCCGGCAGCGAGTTTGGGGTCGTAGCCCGCGCGCATCATTGCGGGCAAGGAGAGCAGGCCCATTGTCACCACCGTGGCACCGACAATGCCGGTGGAGGCCGCGAGCAGCGCGCCAACGATCACTACCGCATAACCAAGCCCGCCGCGCAGGCTGCCGAAGAGCTCGCCCATGGTGGTGAGCAGCGCCTCGGCGATCTTCGAGCGCTCGAGCATCACGCCCATGAACACGAACAGCGGCACCGCCACCAGCGTCTCGTTGGTCATGGTGCCGAAGTAACGCTCGGCAAGCGCCGAGAGGATGGCCGTGTCGAACACGCCAGCGCCAAGCCCGAGCGCCGCGAACAGCAGCCCCACACCGGCGAGCGTGAAGGCCACGGGATAGCCCGCCATGACCGCCGCGATGGTGGCAAGGAACATCGCCACCGAGAGCAGTTCTCCGCTCAGCACGGTGCTCATGAGCAAGCCCCCGGAGCGCGCCGATCAGATGCGTTCATCGGTCACCGGCTCCTCGTGCTGGTCGTGCATGGGGCGCCCGGCGAGGAACAGCCCGCGGCGCGCGATCAGCGCCAGCCCCTGCAGGAACATGATCAGGCAGAAGACCAGCAGCAGGGATTTGAGGAGATACATGCCGGGCATACCGTTCGCGGTGCCCGAGGCCTCGAGCACGCGCCACGAGGCTTTCACGAAGGGCAGCGAGGTGAACCACACCACGGCAAGCCAGGGGAACAGGAAGAGCAGCGTGCCGAGTATGTCGACCCAGGCCTTGCCACGATCGCCAAGCCGGCCATAGAGCACGTCCACGTTCACGTGGCCGCGGTGCAGGAAGGTGTAACCGGCACCGGCCATGAACACCACCGCGTGCTGCCACACATAAAGCTCCTGCATCCACGGGTAGCCCGTGTCGAAGGCGTAGCGCAGCACCACCACCGTGAAGCAGGTGAGCACGCAGCCCAGCGTGAGCCATGCCACGGCGCGTCCGGTCCATTCGTTCAGGGCGTCCACGGCCCCCACAAAGCGCTCGATCACGCGGGTTCGCACTCCTTCGGGATGCGCGGATGGTACGTACAAAGCGCCTGGTTTGCGACCACGGAACGCTGTCTCAAGCGAGGCCCACCGCCTTCGATCCGCGGCACGGCGTGTGCCCGCTCACATCTGGCGTGGTGGATCAGAAGGAAGCTCGGTCGTGGGCGGTGGCGGTGATTCTGCAGTGGGCTTTCCGCCCTCTGGAGCGGCCGGCCTCTCCGGCAGCGGCGGCTTCGGGACGGGGTACTCGCCTTGCCAGGCACCCTTGGCCTTGCCCGGTCGCACGTCGGGTGCCGGAGCGGGTGCGGGCAGCGTTGCAGTCACACCGGCAGCGGGCCCCGGCGCCGTCTCGTCGGCCTGCGCCGTTAGCGCCGGCAGCATGCAGGCAGCCAGAGCACACGCAGGCAACAGGGCTCTCACGCAGGCCCGTCGAAGAGCGAGACCTGCACCTCTGCGGCCATGGTGTCGGTCATCCGGAAACTGCCCGAGGCCCCCATCAGCGCGTCCATGGCATCAGCGGCACTGCCCTGGTATTCGTAGATCGCGAGGTAGCGGAATCGCTGCTCCGGAAACATCTGCGCCTCGGCGAGCCGCAGCCGCTCCGCGGCCGTGAACGCGGGAAGCGCGAGCACCTCCGGCAGGTGGATTTCGTCGTACCAGCGGTTGAATTCATCGTCGCGCCCTTCGAGGGCGTTGGTGAACACGAGCATCTTTCCCATCGGGTGCTCCTCTCGCTCAGTTGCTTGTGGATGGCAGTCGCGCGCGCAGAGCCTCGAGCTCCGTGTCGATCGCGCCAAGTTCGGCATCGAGCCCCGCGATGTCCGCGTCCATCACGCGCCAGTCTCCCTCCTTCTCGGCGAGAGCATGAAAATCCACAGGCTCTGCGGTGTAGACGTTCGCTTCGCCCGACACCTCCAGCCGCGGCTCGCGCACCCAGCGCGCGCTGCCATCGAAGTGCGCCAGCGCGTCGATGGGCATGGTCGGCTGGCCGATGAAGTCTTCCTTCAGCGTGAGTCCATGGTCGCTGGCGAACTTGCGCCGCTCCGGCGCGTCGGCCTGTACATCGTAGATGCCCACGGCTTGCTCTTTACGGGCCTTGCCGCCAGGCGCGATTGCATAGCCGCGATCGAAGCCGTGCTGGTCGGTGGCATGGTCGCAACACAGGAAAAAACTCTCCGCGCCGAAATCGGCGCCGTCACTCAACGGATGCAGGCTGCCCGTCAGCGACTCGAGGTGGTAGGACGAGCCGTTCTTCACGGTTGCCGTGTAGCCAAGGCCAAGATCATCGGGCGCGAGACGGAACTCGAGCTTGGACAGTTCGGCACTCTCAAGCGCCGTGGCCGACGCCGACACCGCGGCCTCGCGTGCAGCCACCGCCTGCTCCCTTGAGGCCGAGATCGCATCACGTTTTTCCCCGAGTTCGGTGAAGTGGGCCTGCAATTGAGCGATCTCGGCACGCCGGGCCAAGTCCGTCTGATGGCCGCGGACAGCCGAGTAGCCGCCGCCCCCGAACACCACCAACGCAACGGCGATTATCAGCGGACGCCAGCGCTGCAGGGCCTCTGCGCGCAAGGCAGCGGCTGCAGTTGCCTTGTGTTTCTCCCCGGTCCGTGCGGCAGCCTCCGCAAGCGCGGCCTCCTCGCGCGCGGCATGCGCCGCCAGTTCCTGCTGGTGGGCCCGGGCGAGCGCGCCGTCGACATCCGGAAACAGCTGCCCTTCGCAGACCCAGGCACCGAGAACCTCGTTGCGGCTGATGCCATATCGGGCGACCAGCCACACCTTGTAGGGGTCCAGAGCGAGATCACGGGAGCAGGGCGGCTCGACCGGCACCGGCGTCGGGTCGTCCGCTCGACCGCGTGCGGCTTGCAGCCCGCCGAAACCGAACAGAAGCGCACCGATCACTGCGATCAGGCTGCCGATCAGAAGATGATTGCGCCGCTCGTCCTGCAAGCCGATGTTGTGGACCGTGCGCGTGGGAATCCAGGTGTCACCCACCATCGCGCCGCCTGCAGTGACGGTGGTGTCCATCCGGAATGCGATGCCCACCCAGAGCAATCCGGACATCAGCAGGACCAATCCGATAGCTCTCATCCCGGGCCTCCACGCCCCGACTCACGCCCGGATAATCACACGACAAAGACCCGAACGGGTCAGATTTCCTGAAAAACCTCGGCCCGGGACCTCCTTTTTTGAGGCAACTCAAAAACCCCTGCCCCAAACTGCTCTCCAATTCTTTTCCGCAACGGAGAGAAGTGCTCATGGACGCGAGCAACAGCGGAGCGCCGCCTGCTCAGGCTATGGCGGAACCGGACGCCCTGCGCTCACCGACCTTCGAGCGGCTCAGCACCAGCCGCCTGGGCCCGTTCCTGCTGCTCATACCGTGCCTGCTGCTCACGGTGGCGCTATGGGCTGTGGAGTCGCGCGACGAACAGCGCATTGCCCACGCAAGTTTCGAGAACATCGCTGAGCGCGTGGCGGGGACTTTGTACGGCAGCCTGAACGAGCAGCACGCCCTGCTCGACAGCGCCGCGGCAGCAGTTGGCGTGGCAGCAGGAGCTGATGCCACCAGATGGACTCATTACGCCGCAAGATCGTTGGGCGAATCCATGACCAGCGGGATACGGTTCATGGCCTTCGTGACGAGCATGGCCGGTTCTGAACCCCCGCCCCCGGGCGCGCGCCAGAACCACACGCGCATCCTGTACCTGTACCCGGAGACAGCGGCAAATCTGGAGACCCGCGGCATCGATCTGTGGTCCCAGCCATCGCATCGCGCCGCGATGGAGCATTCCCGGGACTACGGCAGCCTCAGCCTTGCAGACCGCATAAGCGCGGGGCCGGAGCAGAAAGCCCCTCTGCCGCCCGGCTTCACGCTGTATGAACCCGTCTACACAACCGGCGTGCCGTCCCGGGAGCCTGGCGAGCCGGCCAAAAATCTGATCGGCTTCATGGTCTCTGCGATAGATGCCCGGGATTTCATGAAAAGCCCGCCCTTCGGGCGGGAAAACGACGCGCTGCTCGAGCTCTATGCCGGAGATCCTGCAGAAGGCGCGCTGTTGTACAGCAATCGGGGAGAGCACCAGCCCCACTTCTCCCGGGACATGCAGGTAGGCATCGGCGACAAGCATCTCACACTGCGCGTGCTGAGCAGCCCGGCCTTCGAGAGACGGTGGCTCCCCTCCGATCAACGGCATGTGCTGTACGTTGGCGGCGCGATCAGCCTGCTGCTGTGTTCAGCGGTGATGCTCGCGATCTACTTCCAGCGTCGGCTCGTGACCCTGCACCAGGACCTCAAGGAGCAGCACGACGCCTTCTCCGCGCTGGTGAACAGCGTGCCGGGAACGGTCTTCCGCGCCAGGGCAACACCGCCCTGGACGGTCGAATACATCAGCGAGGCCATCACGGAGCTTACCGGCAAACCACCTGCGCACTGGCTGTCCAACAAAGAGTCGCTGCTGGGGAGCATTCATCCGGAAGACCTGTCCAGGGTGATCTTGATCGTGGAATGGGCCACCTCTCGCGGTATGCCCTTCGAAGTCGAATACCGTATTTCCGATGCTGCCGGAAAAATGCGCTGGGCGAGGTCTCGCGCACGCATTCGCAAGACGCCGGAGGGCGTGCCGCTCTGGATGGACGGCGTGATAACCGATGTGAGCCACGAACACGCCCTGATGCAGAGCCTGACGGAACAGCGCGAGACGCTGGCAAGCACGGTCGAGGAGCGCACCCGCGAGTTGCTGCAGGCAAAAAACGCAGCCGAAGCAGCCAATATCGCAAAGAGCGCCATGCTGCGCAGCGTGAGCCACGAATTCCGTACGCCTCTCAATGCCGTGCTGGGTTTTGCCACGCTGCTGCTCGATACCGAATCCACAGAACGGCGCCGGCGGCAGTTGCAGGAAATCGTTACGGCCGGCAGGCGCGTGCTGGAAATGGTCAACCGCCTGCTGGATTTCGCGAGTCTGGATAGCGACCGCCTGACGCTGCACAAGCGCGAATTCCGGCTCGACGACCTGCTGGAGACCATGGCCGACAGCGTGCAGGAGAGCCTGTCCGACAAGGCTCTGGAACTGATTGTGGACCGCAGCCCCGATCTGCCCGACACCCTGGTCGGCGACCCCGATCGGATCGGGCAGGTGCTGTCGAATCTGGTGCTCAATGCCATCAAGTTCACGCCGCGCGGCGAGGTAATCGTGGAGTTGCGACAGCAGAGCCCGGATAGCAGGAACAATTTTCTGGCTGTGACGGTGCGCGACACGGGAATCGGTATCAGCCGCGAGGACCAGACGAGATTGTTCCGTGCCTTTGACCAGATCGACTACGCCACCACGCGGCGCGGGGAAGGCATGGGGCTGGGGCTTGCGATATCGAAGCGTCTCGTCGAACTCATGGGCGGCCAGATCGGGGTGGAGACCACGCTCGGCGCGGGCAGCGCCTTCTGGTTCACCCTTGCGCTGGAGGCAGGCACTACGCCAGCAGAAAACGAGAAACCGCAAACATCGCCGCTTCACGGGGCAACCGCTCTGGTCAGCATCCACAGCCTGCACGCTGCACAGACGCTGGAGCGCGACCTGGCTGCAATGGGCTTGCGGGTACTGCAGGCCATCGATGGCAAAGCGGCGGTCGGTCTGTTCCGTGCTGCCGCAGCGCAGGGAAGCGCACCCGCACTGCTTCTGCTGGATGCCTCCTCCGCCACCTCGGACGCGCGCGAAACAGCCCGCGCCGTGAGGGCAATCGAGGCTTCGCCGCCACCCTGCATCGCCCTGCTGGTGAACGGGCCATGTGCCGTCCCGCAAGAGGTGGACGCCGTGGTACTGAAACCCCTGCTGCCGAGCCGCTTGCGCAGGGCACTCAACGCCATGATGAGCTTGCCGGACCACAGGCCATCAACCGGGTCCGCGGGATCAACGGCAGCAGTATTCGATCCGCGGGAACTCCACGAGGCCTGCACCGAACTGCGGCAGATGCTTGCTCAGGGAGAGTTCAAGGTTGCCTCGGTCTTCGAAGCCAGGGCTCCCCTGCTTCGCAAGGCGATTCCGGATGCGTATCCGCCCATCGAGCGGTCCATCAGAGGCTTCGACTTCAGCACGGCACTGAGCGCTCTGGAGAGCGGCATGCACGCGGCAGGACTGGAGGTTTGAACTGCGGCCCGATGGTAGGCGCAGGGCTGTCCGATCCGTATGATTCCCGGCCAAAGGGAACGGAACCACCGACCGATGAGCCCTACCCGCCCCCCCGCACTTCGGGATGTCACTCCCGAGGAAATCAACGCGTTCTGGCGCGACGGCGCAGTGTGCCTGAGGGGCATCATGCCCGCAGCCTGGCTATCGCTCCTGGAAGAAGGCGTGGAGCGCTGGCTGCATTCGGATGCGCGCTTCAGCCTGTCTGAATTCGGCGCCGCCCGCAGCGAGGGCGCGGCCCGGCCCAAGGCCCACTTCTACGGCGGCACGGATCACTGGAAAACCGACGCGGCCTGCCGCAGTTTCGCCTGCGAGTCTCCCCTGCCCGGCATCGTGGGCGCGCTGCTGCGCTCGGCGAAGGTGAACCTCTACGAGGACAGCATCCTCGTGAAGGAACCCGGCACGGTCGAGAAAACCATGTTCCATCAGGACCTGCCCTACTTCCACGTCGAGGGCAGCCAGATCTGCACCACCTGGGTACCGCTTGATCCGGTGCGCCGTGAAACCGGCTCGTTGCTGTTCGTGAAGGGCAGCCACACCTGGAAGAAAACCTACCGCCCGAATTACTTCGTGCAGCACGAGTCCATGCCAGACACCGAGGGCGAGGACGCGCCCGACTACCACGCCAACCGCAAGGACGCCGAGATCCTGTGCTTCGACATGGAGCCGGGGGATCTCACGGTGCACCATGCGCTCACGCTGCACGGCGCGCTGGGCAACGGCTCGTCGACACTCACGCGCCGCGCGATGTCCGTGCGCTATTGCGGTGACGATGCCCGCTACCGCATCCGCCGCGGCGCCGCACAGAAGCCACATCACGCCACGGTGGAGCCCGGCAGCGTGCTCGACCACCCCGACTGCCCCGTGGTCTGGAAATCCCGATGAACCCGCGCAGGAGCGGGCCATGCCCGCGACATTGCCGGCATCACCGCTGCTGTCGCGCGCATGGCGCGCTCCTGCCGGAATGACACAACCACCCGCGGGCCATGCCCGCGACCCCGACAGCGCTGTTCATCACATCCCCCGATAAAAAAGGAAATGACCATGAAAGCAGTCCGCGTACACGGCCCCGGCGATCTCCGCATCGATGACATACCCGCACCTGTCCCCGGCCCGCGCGATGTGCTGGTGCAGGTGGCAGTGGCTGGCATCTGCGGCACCGACGTCACCTTCACCAAAGTCGGCGGCGTTGCCGGCCCCACTTCCGAACCCTTCACCCTGGGCCACGAACTCGCGGGGACCATCGCCGAGGTGGGCGCCGAGGTGCAGGGCATCAAGGTGGGCGACCGCGTGATCGTGAACCCCATGGGCGATGGCAACGGCATTGGCAACGGCGCGCCCTGGGGCGGGGCCTTCGCGCCGCGCCTGCTGGTGACCAACGCCACCGTGGGCGGCGCCATCCACCCGATACCCGACGAACTCTCCTTCGAGCGCGCCGCACTCGCCGAGCCGCTGTCCGTGGCCACCCACGCCGTGAACCGCTCCGGCGCAGGCCCCGGAGACAAGGTGGTGGTGATGGGCGCAGGCCCCATCGGTCTCGGCATCGTCTTCGGGCTCGCACGTCGCGGCGTGAAAGACATCACCGTGGTCGACATGGCAGACAGCCGCCTCGAACGCGCCCGCGCGCTGGGCGCGAGCACCACCATCAACCCCGCGCACGAAGACGTGTTCGATGCGCTCTGCCGCATCCACGGCAAGGGCGATGTCTTCGGCTGGCCGGTGGCGAGCGCGAATCTCTGGTTCGAGGTGACGGGCGTGGGCGCCGTGCTGCAGTCGCTGGTCACGATGGCGCCTTTCCACGCGAAGCTCGTGATCGTGGCGGTGCACCACACCGAAGTGCCCATCAACTTCCAGATTGCTCTCGCCAAGGAACTCTCCTTCGAGATGTCGCTGGCGTACCCGGACGAGTTTCCCGCCGTGATCGAGGCGCTCTGCGACACCTCCGTCGACATATCGCCACTGGTGAGCCACAGCTACACATTCGGGGATTTTCTCGAGGCCTTCGAGGTGTCGCAGGACAAGCAGAATTCCGCCAAGGTGCTGGTGCATTGCCATGAGTGAGCACGGCAACGCGATACGCATAACAGACCTCGCCAACCCGGTCCTCTCCGACGCGCTGAAGGGAGTGATCGCAGCCACTCCACCCGTGGTGATGGACATCGAGGCCGTGCTGGCCGCAGCACGCGCCACCACAGGCCTGAGCGACTTCGGACCCGATGACTTCCGCGAGCGCCTCACGCTCTGGCTCGCCTGCTTCGAGGAAGACACAGGATTGGGGCCCGTGGGACGCGCCGGGATGTTCGGCGACTGCGTGCGCTACTGCGTGGCGCGGCTGCGGCTGGTGAACCTGTGGAAGAAACACCCCGAGATCGACCGCATCGTGCTCGACCGCCCGGTGATCATCGCGGGCCTCCCCCGTTCGGGCACCACGCATCTGGTGAACATCCTGGCCGCCGACACGCGCCTGCGCTCGATGCCGCTCTGGGAAACCATGGAGCCCGTACCGGCAGACAACGACACGCCCACCGTGCCGGGCGAGGATCCCCGGTTCACACGCACGCGGGAGATGTGGGGCAATTTCGAGGCGCTGCTGCCGCTGATGCCGGCGATGCACGAGATGGCGCCGGAGCACGTGCACGAGGACATCGAACTGCAGGGCTCGGACTTCAGCACCTACCTGCCCGAGTGGCTGTCGCGGACTTACCGCTGGCGCGATTACTACTTCGCCCACGACCAGACCCCGCATTACGCCTGGGGCAAGCGCGCACTGCAGGCGATGACCTTGCTGCGCGGGCCCAACCGCTGGGTGATGAAATCCCCGCCGCACATGGAGAATTTCGGCCCGCTGATCCACACCTATCCCGACGCCACGGTGGTGGTGACCCACCGCGATCCCATCGCAGTGATCCAGTCCGCGATCACCATGCTCGCCTACGGCGACCGGCTGCGGCGCACGCTGCCGCTCGACCTCAAGCAACTCGCGAACTACTGGATAGACCGCGTCGAGATGCTGCTCCGGGCCTGCGTGCGCGACCGCGAACGCCTGCCGCGCGCGCAGTCACTCGACGTGCTCTTCCACGAGTACATGGCAGACCAGAAGTCCACCATCCGCCGCGTCTACGACATGGCAGGGCTGGAGTTCACGCCTGCGGCACAGGCGCAGATCGACGGATTCCTTGCGGCCAACCCGCGCGGCAAGCACGGACAGGTGCAGTACGATCTGGAAGGGGATTTCGGCATCGACACAGGCGCTTTGCGGGAGAGGTTCTCGTTTTACTACGACCGATTCCCGGTGCGCCATGAGCCCACCGCAAACGAAAAAAAATCCCGTGGGCCGGCTTAGCGCTCCGGGCCACGACACCGGCAAAAAGGGACCAACCGTGACGCAACGTCGCACCGCAGCAGGGCAGTTCGCCCTCGAAGAGCAGCGCCGCCGCCTGGTGGCAGCCGCCTCGGAGGCCATCCTGGAAAAAGGCCTCTCCGGCGTGACGCTGGCGCACATCGCCAACCACGCCGGCATCTCCACCGGCAGCGTGAACTTCTACTTCAGCTCCAAGGAAGAACTTCTCCTCGAAACGCTCAAAGCCGTTACGGACGAGTTCTACCAGTCGGTGTGGTCCGCAGTGGAGCAGGCCGGCACCTCGCCGGCCGACCGGCTACGCGCACTCGTGCTCTCGGCCACCGACCCGGCGATCATCAAGCCCGGCAGCGCGGCGGTGTGGTACGCCTTCATGAGCGAGGCCAAGTCGCGCAGCGAATACCAGGAGGTATGCGCACGCCACGACGACCAGCTCCACTTCCTGATCACCGAACTCTGCCGTGCAGTCATCGACCTCGCCGATCCCCCGGTGGAGCACAACGCCGATGTGATCGCGCTGGCCATCTCGGGGCTCATCGACATCGCCTGGCAGGGGGTGCTCTTCGACAGCGAGGGCTTCGATTGCCAACAGATCCGGCTGCAGAGCCTCGCGTTTCTGGCAACGGTATTCCCGTGGGTCTTCGTTCCGGACCCGGGGAGCAATCTCAGCTCCCGCGACTTCGGCCGCAAGGACGTGGCGGTAACAGTGCGTGCCGCCGCCCGGGAAGACGTGCCGGCGCTCGCCCGCCTGATCAACCTCTACCGCCAGAACCAGGGCTCGCCCTCGGACCTCCCGGGTTCGGGCAGCTGGGTCGAGGAGCAACTGCTAACCCAGGGGGGTCTGCCTGCTGGTGGCCGAGGAACCCGGTGGAAAGCTCCACGGCTTCGCCCACACGATTGCATCGAGTTGCCCTTTCACGCTCTCGAAGTTCCGGATCGTGCGAGCGCTATTCGTGGACGGGGACCTGCGCCGTGGAGGCGTGGGACAGGCGCTGCTGCGCCGTGCAAGGGAGCTCTGCCGCGAGCGGGGGGAGTCACAACTCGAGATCGATGCGCCTGCGGATAACGCGGTGGCAAAAGCCCTCTACCAGACGGCCGGTGCGCGGGAAGACCTGCGTACCGTGAGGTTGGTGCTGAAGCCCACGGGCGCGGGCTGAGGCCGGGCTTTCCCGGGAGCGCGCCAGGCGCGCATCCGGGCGCTGATTCAGATGGGCAGTTTATCGAGCAGGCGCTGCGCCGCCGGATCGGAAAACCGCTCCGTCAGCCTGAGAATGCACTCCACCACTTCCTTCACCCGCTCTCGCTGCCGGACCGGACCCTTCGAGTGGGTGCCCGCGGCAATCCTCACCGCGTTGGCAACGGTGTCGGTCTCGATCAGCGCGATGGACGGGGCGACTGTAGGGAACGTGACGTAGCAGGCGAAGTCAGCCGCATGCAGCGGTAGCGAGGCACCGAGGAGCATCAGGCAGACGACGGAAATACGGGCGCGCATGGGAAATTGCCTCTTGGTGATCTCACCAGCAGCCCGAGCCGAGGGAGCCAGTTGCGGTCCTGGCGCCGGTGGAGGCAACGGACAGCGTGGTGCACTGGGTGTCCTTGGACTGGGGCTTGGATGCCACCGGGGTGGCGGTGAGCGTGTAGCAGGTAGCGATCGAGCCGCAGGCGCCGGCGCTGGCATCCACGGTGTAGTAAGCGTCCGTCGAGGTGAAAGGATCGGCTGCGTAGCCGAGCTCCGTCATGTCGGTGGTATAGGTCGCGTGGTCGAGGATGAACTGTTCCTGCCGGCTCACTGCGTCCATGAGCGCGGTCTTGGCGTCACTGCGCCTGGCCTTCTGGGTCTGGCTCAGATAGGCGGGATACGCCACCGCCGCCAGAATCCCCACGATGGTCACCACCACCGCCAGTTCAACCAGGGTGAAACCCCGGTTGTCATGCGCCCGGGACGGGCCGTCGTTGCGCAGGCTCACTCAGTACTCCTGGTTGTACCAATAGGTGCCGTAGGGTTTGGGCAGCTTGGAGTTGGTGTCCATGGGATTGTCACGCCCCAGCGGACCACCACCCGAGGGGAACAGCAGCCGGATCTTGCCGTCCGAGCCGAAGTGCGGCGCCGGGGTGTCGGGAATCAGGCTGCCCAGCGTCAGGGTACGGTCGGCGAGCGCGAGTTGGCCGTCACCCGTGAAGTCTTCAACCGCTGTGGCATCGATGAGCCGGAGTTCGTAGAGCTTTCCGGTGCCCGCGGCGGGTTCGCATAGCACGACCCCGGAGGTATCGGGCGCGAAGCTGGTGAAGAAGCTCTTGCCGCTTATGCTGAGCGAGCGGGCCAGTGCTTTCTCTCCGTTCGACTCGTTCAGCCTCACGTACCAGCCCTTGGCACTCGCCAGCGATGCCTGCGCTGCGGTTTTCTGGGTGGTGTTACCCACCTGCAGCAGGTTGTCGGTGGCGTCGTAGAGGTCGGTGTTGGCTATCGGCAGCGTGCAGCGGAAGTCCGTGCTCCCTCCGGTGCAGGCAGAGGTGCTGGGCGCAGCGGTGGTGTAGGGCGATATCTGACGGTCACGCATCATGTAGAGACGATCACGGTTGTTGGTGGCGTTGGGGTTCTCGCGATCCCCGCTGCCGATCAGCAACGCATCGTAGGTGCCGGAGCTGTCTCGGGTGCGCACCACATCAACGGCATTGAAGAATCGTCTGTCACCGGCATGACTGTCGGTGGAGGATGTGTTCAGCGCCGCCATCCTGGTGATGCGCCAGGTGTTTTGGCTGGAAGTGGGACGGGCGTTGCCGGGCAGGTCCACCCGCCATACGTTGCCGCCGGTATCGGCTGCGTAGATACGGTCGGTGAGTTCGTCGCCATCGCTGTCCAGCACCGTCAGGCTCGCCGGTATCGAGTACCGCAGCCCCGAGGTGCCGGTCGATTGCAGGTTGGTGGTGCTGTTGACGGCCGGTGTGACGCTCCAGACGAGTGCACCGGTGAGGGCATCGACGATGAAGATGCCGCGCCCCTCGGTGTCGGAGCCCGCAACAGTGGCGGTGTCGTCCTTCAGCACGTCATAGCCGCCGCCGAAGATCAGCACGGGCTTGGGTACACCGCTCGTCGCGTAGCCGGGTATGTAGCTCACGACCGGCACCGACCAGCTCTGCCCCAACTCGCCCATACCGGTGGAGGTCTTGTCGATCTTCCAGAGGAAGGCGGGCGCGTCCGGGTTGGACACATCCAAGGCGTAATACGCCTTGCCGCCGCGACGCAGGCCGAAGAACACGTAGAGCTTGTCGCCGGCAGCGGAGTCGATGGTGCCGTCGTTGTTCAGGTCTACCGAGTAGGAAACAGGCGGGGAATCGATGGCGTAGACATTGCGCGCGCCGGCCACGTTGTCGCGCCGGCTGTCGAGCACGGCCGCCAACTCCTTGGGAAAGAAGGCCCAGCTCTCGGCGCCGGTGTCGTTGCGGAACATGTGCAGGAAACCGGCGTTGGTGCCGACCACCATGCGGATGTCCGGGCTCGCGGTGGTGAAACTGCCCCGTGCACCGTAGTTCAGCACCAGCGGACGGCTGTGCAGCATGTCGCCGAGGATCCAGTCGCGGGTATCGGCCCTGGTGGCGTCGGTGTAGCCGCGCGCCCAGTCGAGGAGATCGTCCAGCGCACCCGAACTCGCCACGTTGAAACGCGTGTACACGTCCGAAAGCGCGGCCACACCCATTGCCGTGGCGGTAAAGCTCGCCGACGTGAAGTCCTCCAGTGCGCCGTTCGTACCTGTGTTGGTCTTGATCACACGCGTGCTGGGCGTCCGTGCCGCCAGCAAGGCGCCCACGCCGCCCGAATTGACGTCCGGTCCGTCGGGCGTGGCGCTCCAGTAGGTCTGCGCGGTGCCGAGGATCTGCCCGGTGGCGGAGTCGATCGCGTCGTTGCCGTTGGCGTCGGTGAGCGAGGCAGAGCCCCCCGAAATGCTGATCGCCAGTTTCTTGATGTTGCCCGGCCACTCGGTGCCTATCTGCGGCGTGAACATGGCGAAGAACACCTCGTTGCGGCTCTCGGTGCGCGTGAAAGTATTCACGGCAACGGAGGGCGAGGTGAAGGTGCTGTTGGTGGCAAGGATCGAGGTGATCGCACCCTGGAAGGCGTCCGCGAGCCCCTCGGCAGAATCGGTGGTGTAGTAGAGACCACCGCCGCGCTGCGCCGTGGTGCTCAGCAGCGCCTGGTTAGTGGTGAAGCCGATGGTGTAGGTGATCGCCTTCTGCTGGCCGTTGGTGGAATCGCCGTCGAGGTCATTGGTGTGCATGTACTCGGCGATATCGGGCAGGCAGTTCTTCTCGTTGCTGCCGAAGCCGTTGACGTAGCTGGAGCAGGTGCGACCCGTGAGTGTCTCGATGCGGGCGTTGGCATCGGTGTCGTAGGTGGGTTCGCCGTCGGTCATCAGGATGACGTAGACGTACTCGCAGCCCGCCACCGGGGAATCGTAGGTGCCGCTGGGGCTCTCTGCTGCGGAATCCTTGACCGGCGACGCTGAGCCTCGCTCCCGCGCATAGACCGTGGCCTGACCGGAGAAGTAACGGTAGGCCTCGTAGGTGGTTTCGCAGAGCGGCGTGTAGTTGTCGGCGGTGAGACCGCTCACCAGGCTGACGAGGTTGCTGCGGTCGCTGCTCGCCGAATTGGCGATGATCCGCCGCACGATGGCGCCGCCATCGTTGCTGGAACTGCTGTTGGCGTTGAAGACCGAGAGACCGAAATCGATGCTCGGGTTGGCGTTGATAAGGTCGGTGATCACCGACTGCGCCACCTGTATCCGGCTGCGGTCCACCAGCGTGGTGCTGTAGTACCAGTTCATGTAATTGGCGTTGTACAGGCGGTAGGAACTCCAGCCGCCGGAGACGCTGGATTGCTTGGAGCTGCCGTAGGGGCGTGGTGCGGTGGAGCGCGGATAACCGCTGCCGGGGTTGCCGGTGCCCGAGCCGTTGCCGTTGTTGCTGGCGGTGACGTCGTTGGCGCATTCGACGTGCAGCGGGTCGGTGGTGCTGGTGGCCAGATCGCTCCACGCGGTGACCGTGGAGGTTCGCCACATCGCGAATTTGTCCTGGACGTATCCCGAGGTGGCGAGCGGCGTGTAGGAGCTCGCGCAGCGGTTGCGGTAGTCGTTGATCCACTGGCCGGTGTTGGCAGATGGCGGATTACCCGAAGAACCGGTGGCCCAGTACAGCCGCCCGCTCACCACACCGGTCACGGTGTCATACGTGGTGGACGGGTCATAAGCCGGCTTCTGCTCGGCGACGGTATCCATGCTTCCGGAGTTGTCGAAAATGATGAGCACCTTCGGGCGGCCCGTACCGCTGCCGGACGCGTAGGCGGCCCGGTAGATCTCGGTGTCGTCGGCACGCGCCTCCGTGGCCGGCAGAAACAGGACCGGCAGCAGGGCGAGCGCGGCAAGAAGGCCGCGGACTGCAGAGGGAACGGAGACGGGCCTGCTCATAGCGTTGCACTCCCGATGACGGATTTCACCACGCCTTCGTCGACCTTGGATCGGGAATCGGCTGCGGTGTGTATGGACTCGACACGGTAATGGTCACAGGCAATCAGATCCGCGCTGTAACCCAAGCGGGAGCGCGGACAGGTACCACCCTTCACTTTCAGCCTCACGTTCAGATCGAGGCTGCCGGAGCCGTCATTCAGGTTGCCGAGCGGGCTGCCGGAGGCGCCGTTCATCGGGTCGAGGTCGTCCACGCCCGTGAAGGGATCGGGGCCGGTGGCGGAAAGCGTCACCACCGCGGCCACTCCGGCCTCGGCCTGCTCGAAGGAATCGAAGGCGGCCTGCATGTTGCCGCTGACGCGCAGATCCAGCGAGCCCGTGGCGGCCCCGAAGATGCTGAGCACCGTGATCACCGCCAGCAGTATCAGCGCGATGGCGAGCGCCACGCCGCGCTGGCGGTACGTGCCATGGATCTGTTTCACAGTCGCCCCCTGATGGTGAGCGCAGCGTTGCGCAGCGATACCGACTTGTTCACGAGCACGCGGCGGTACTTGCCGCCCGGCGTGACGGACAAGCCGGCGAGATCATAGGTGCGGGTATCGGTATAGGCGGCATCGACGTCGATGCCGCGCATCAGGAGGTTCAGCTCGAGCGCCGAGACCGTGGACCAGTCGATGCCCGTTGTGTCGGCCGTGACGAATCGGTCGGCCTCGCCGTCATCGTTGCTGTCGATGCCGATGCGTACCCGCAACTGTTCCAGGCCCTCGACCAGGTTCTCGGTGGTGACGCTCATGCCCGAGCCGTTCCATGCGAGCGTCTTGCGCGCCAGTTGCGGCGGGCTGCCGGCACGCGCGTAGAAGACCTGGAAGCGGTACTCCCAGGCCGTGCCGCCGGGCACCGTGCCGCCCTCGGTGATCGAAGGTGCGGTGTCCGCCCCGTCGAAGAGCACACCCTTCAGCGGATTGCTCATCACATAGGTCAGCTGGCCGCTCAGCGCGTTGGGCGAGTCGATGGAGCCGTTGTCATCGGAGGTGTCATCGCGCACACCGTCGGAGAGCGGGAAGGGGCGCACCGACTTCACCACGATGACATCGGATGCAGGCACCGCATCGGTGATGCAGCTCGCTGCTGCACCGGAACCGCTCGCACGCAGCACGGCAAGGAAGTTGTCGACGTCGTAGGCCTGCGCGGGAGAGCTGCAATCGCTGGTGACACTGCCGAGGTTTGCATCCGGGTCGATGTTGGCGGCGGTGGACTCGCCGAAGAAGCCTGCGATCCGGAGTTCGCCCTCCAGCATCTGCACCGCGAAGCGGCCGTTTTCGGAGATGCGGGCCTGCTGCTCGGTCTCGGTGTAGCTGCGCTTGGAACCGGCGAACACGAAGATCACGCCACCGATCACGAACAGTCCAAGCAGCAGCGCGATCATCAGTTCGACGATGGTGAGCCCGCGTTGTCCCTGACTGCCCGGCATGCGCATCAGCCCAGCCCCCGCTCGTCGATCACGTATGTGTTCACGATCACCTGGTGGCGGGAGTCGACCGAGCCTGCGGAACCCGGGCCGCAGGCGGTGCCGGAGGTGACGGCGTCGGAGATGTCGGTGGTGCCGCGCCAGCTCACGATCACGCGCAGTTGGCCGGTATTGGGGAAAGACGAGCTGACCGCCGTGAAGACAACGCAACCGTGCGGATCGACGAGGCCCGAGACGTTGCGGTTGGCCGAGTCGACGATGGCCTTGCCGTCCATGCGCCGCTCCCAGTTCCACAGATCCCACGTGGCCATCTGGGCGGCAGTACAGGTCTGGGTGGAACAGTCACGGCCTGGCGTCGTGCGGGTGCTGCCGCCGAGCGCAGAGTTGCCGATGCCGGTGTGATAGGACGCCGCGGCCGAGGGATTCATGCGCACGCGCTCGAGAATGCTGTCGGCAAGCAGCACTGCCTGCGCACGCTGCCAGGCCTGGTGGCTGGATTTCTTGGAGGTGAGTTGCAAGGCGGCCACGCCCAGCAGCCCGACCGAGAGCACGACCACGGCGATCATCACCTCGATCAGGGTGAAACCGCGCTGACGGGAATGTGGGCAGTGCGTTGGGGCAGGCATCGGCGTCAGGGGCAACTGATGTTGGAGCCGCCGGCATCATCGACGATGCCATCGGCGGGGGAATCGGTGTCGGTGGCGGTGCTGACACGCCCCGTGGACGACAGCAGAAGGGCGCGCGCATAACGGTTGCCGCGCGCATCACAAAATCGGAACGTGCCGGCGGAGTTGGCGGCAAGCCAGCCCATGCTGGTGTAGCGCACCGTAGTGGGCCCGCTCAGGGCGATCGTGACGGAGGGCACGGGGTTGCTGATCTGGCGCAAGACGGCTTCCCCCGTGTCGATGACGCCGTCGGCATCGGCATCCAGAAACGCCACCGCTCCCGTGGCCCAGGCCGCGTCGCAGGAGGTACCGGCCGAACTGCCGCAGACGGATACCGTTCTGCGTTGTGAAACGGATTCGGAGCGCGCCTCGCCCAACAAACCGGCAAGGGTGTTGGCGCTGGCAACCAGACGGTTGTTGCGTGTAAGCGTGGTGAAACCGGGGATTCCGGCAGAAAGCAGGAGCAGGGCAACCGCAAGCGCCACCAGGAGCTCGACAAGCGTCATGCCGGATTCCTTTCGCGAGCCAGGATGCATTGCGATACTTTCATATACGAGAGTCTATGGAGGGTCAGTCTAGACCCTTGCCAGACGCACTGCCATCGGAACATCCGTTGATGGCGTCCGGGTTTGTGTGCGCCCGTTCACACTGCAAGGCGAGATTGCGCGGCCAAGGGCACGATGGTTAAGGTTGGGCCGCCAGCAAAGCCCTCCGCCATACGGAACAGCCCCCATGCGACTCGCAACTCTCCTGGCCGCGGCATTGTCAGTCTCGTCAGCGACGGCCGGCCAGGCTGCCGCGCCCGCGGATGCCGTCTACCGAAACGCCCGGATCTACACGGCCGACGCCCGATCGCGGCAGGCGGAGGCGCTGGCCGTGGCCGGCGGCCGCATCGTCTATGTCGGGGACGAATCCGGCCTGCGGCCCTACATTGGCCCCGCCACGCACAGCGAAGACCTGGGCGGGCGCTTCGTGATGCCGGGGCTGATCGATGCCCACATGCACCCCTTCGAGGCCGGCGGCGCACTGCTCAAATGCAACCTGCAGTACCTCGCGCTCACGGTGCCGCAACTGCAGGAGCGGGTGAAAGCCTGCCTGGACGAAACACAGGCCGAGGGGCCGGACGCCTGGCTGCAGGTAGTGGCCTGGTTCCAGGAAAACATGCTTCCTCCGGGAGTGCGCACCAGCCGCGCAGACCTGGACGCACTGGGTACCACGCGGCCGATCATCATCCGTTCGTCCTTCGGCCATACCGTGCTCGCCAACTCCAGAGCGCTGCAGCTGGCCGGCATCACGCGCGACACCAAAGATCCGTTGGGCGGCAAGATCTGGCATGACGGTAAAGGCGAGCCCACGGGCCTGCTCGAGGATTCCGCCTACGACGTGTTCAACACACTGGTGCCGCCACCCACCGTCGAACAGAACCACAAGGCCGCAGAGGCCGCGCTCTCCATGATGGCCTCGCAAGGCGTCACCGGATTCCTCGACGCTGCGGCAGGACTCGAGTCCATCGAAGCCTTCTCGGCCGTGCACGCCGCGGGCGGCCTCACGGCGCGCGGCCACTTCGCGGTGGCCATCGATCCCAAGGAAGGCGCAGACCCGGCTGCTGCGGTGGCGCGGGTGGTGGATGTCTCCCGGCGGCACGATGGCGGAGTGCCGCAACCGGCGCCCGGCATCAGCGTGCGCAACGCCAAGCTCTTCATGGATGGCGTGATCGCGGCGCCCGCACTCACGGGCACGATGATCGAGCCCTACCGCATCAACGCCGGCACTGCGGATGCGCCGCGCTGGATTCCGGGCCCGAGCCGCGGTCCGGAACCGTACTTTCCGGCGGCGCCCTTGGCCGACATCCTCACGGGTCTGGCGCGCAACGGCATCGACCCGCACATCCACGCCGACGGCGACGGAGCCGTGCGCGCCGCGCTGGACGGCTACGAGGCCATGCGCAAGGCGCTTCCCGGAAAGGACATCCGGCCTGCCATTGCCCACGACGAGATAGTGTCGGCGAGCGACATGCCGCGCTACCGCACGCTAGACGTCACGCCGGTTCTCTCGATGCAGTGGGGCAAACCCGCGGGCGACACGCTGGGGCTGGTGGATATCTTCGGCCCCGAGCGCATGGCCGTGATCGAGCCCGCGGGCCTGTTGGCCGCACAGGGCGCCCGTGTCGCCTTCGGCAGCGATTGGCCGGTGGATGCGCTGGATGAATGGTTCGCGCTCAAAGTGGGCGTGACGCGCAGCAACAGACCCGACGCCGATCCCGCCTACCGCGGCCGTCTCGGCAAGGATCCGGGATTGAGCGCCGAGGCCGTGCTGCGCGCAGCAACGATCAACGCCGCATATTCGCTGCACCACGAAGACGTCACCGGCTCGCTGGAGCCCGGCAAATTCGCGGATTTCATCGTGCTGGACCGCAACCCCCTCACGATCCCGCCAGAAGACATCGCCAACGTGAAGGTGCTGCGCACCGTCGTGGGCGGCAAAACCGTGTACCCGACGCCGGGTCGCGGGCATGGCCCCTCCCACGCAGAGGTATCCGATCGGTATCGCCACACCACACAAAGCGGCATCAGATCGAGCGCTTCGCCCCGTGGATTCGCGCGGTGAGCGAGCAGCGGGAGTCCGCGGGGCGAAGCGCGGGTGCTGCCATCTGCGCCAAGCGCGGGCGCTCTCACCGCTGCGCGAAGCGCGGGGGCTGAGCGCTGCGCGAAGCGAGCTACGAAATGGCAGAAGCCCGCGCATGCTCCGCACGCCCCATGGCACCGCGCATAAGCGCGGTATCGCGCACGCTCTGGCGATAGAGATATCCGAGGATCTCCTCGTCCCGCCCCGGATCGGCCTCGCGGACCAGCGCGTCCACGGCACGGATGCCCTCGCGCAGATTGCGCGGGCGCTTGCCGAGAAGACGCCCCATGTCCTCGAGCTCGAGCTGCTCGATCTCGGCGCCGATGGACGCGTGGTTGTGCAGGTGCGTGAGCAGACGCAAGGACATCTGCATGCG
>CAIYPF010000146.1 GCA_903928015.1 uncultured Gammaproteobacteria bacterium
CGACAAGAGCAGCGCCCTTGATCTCGCGGGCACTGGCAAGCTCGGCGGAACCGGGGTGGACGTGGACGAGAACACGCAGTTCCTGCTGAACGTGACCTGGATGGCCAGCTCCCACGTCGGGCTGGAGCTGCTTGCCGCCACGCCATTCGAACACACGATCCACAGCAAGGGTCTGGCGGGGGTCGGGATGGAACTGGATCTGTCGGATGTGGAAGTGGGCACAGTGAAGCAGTTGCCGCCCACGCTGACCGTGTTGTGGTATCCGATGGATGCGGGCTCGGCCTTCCAGCCGTTCATCGGTGCCGGCCTCAACTACACGGTGTTCTTCCAGGAAGACACCAGCAGCGACGCACGTGCGGCGCTTGGCGCCCACAACCTGAAGCTCGATGACTCCTGGGGGCTCGCGGCGCGCGCCGGTTTCGATTACATGCTTGACGACAGCTGGTCGCTGCACGCGGGCGTTTACTACATCGGCATCGACACCAAGGCCAATCTCGACACCGCGCTCGGCACGGTGGGCGTGGACGTGGATATCAACCCCTGGGTCTACACCGTGGGGCTGGGCTACCGCTTCTGATGCGGATGTGTGTGGCTCCCATGACCCTCGTGGTCCGGGAGCCCTTGCGCCTCGTGATGCATCTGCATCGGGCTGTGCTGGTGGCTGCCATGCATGCCGTGCGCGACAGGTTGCACCATCGTCCAGATTCCGAATCCCATCATGAGTATCGCGATCAGGATCCGTAATCCGCGCTTTTGGAGCATCGTACGCAGACCTGCAGCCAACGCGCCGCTCGCCATTACGGCGGGCAGGGTGCCCAGCCCGAAGCCCGCCATCAACGTGGCTCCGCGCAGCGCATCGCCGCCGCTCGCAGACCACGCAAGCGTGCTGTAGACCAGCCCGCAGGGAAGCCATCCCCACACCGCGCCCGCCACCAGCGCGCCGCCCCCGCTATCGAGGCGTGCGAGTCCGATCGCACGCGGGCCGATCCGCTGCCAGAGCCGGTGCCCGGCCCGCTCCAGCGGTGCCAATGCGACATTCCAGCCGCCTATCGACAAGCCCATCAATACGAGCAGAACGCCAGCGGCGATGCGTGCGAGCGGGAGTCCGCTTGCTGTCGTCGCTGGCAACAGCGCGCCGCCGAGTGCACCCAGCAGCGCGTAACTCGTGATCCGCCCGACACCCATCAGCCCGAGCAACATCAGTCTGCGTGCAGGCGTTGTGCGCGGCGGCAGAGCGAAGGCGAGTGCGGCGCTCAGGCCGCCACACATACCGATGCAATGTGCGCTGCCGAACAGCCCCAGCAGCAGCGCCGGGCCGAAGGCCTGGAAGGTATTCACGGTGCGCCTTGCCCCGTGTTGTTCGTTGGCGTTGCTGGCGTTTCCTCCGCCGGCAACGCGTCCTCGAAAAGGATGCTGCTCGCTGCCTTGTCGAGATCGTCGAATTGCCCGCTCCCCACTGACCACAGCCAGGCGGCGAGTGCGATGCCGAGAAGCACCAGCGTCACAGGGATGAGTACGTAGAGGCTTTCCACGGCGGCACTCCGGTCAGCGCGGCTGCGGCGCATGCTTGCGCAGCCGCAGAGCGTTGGCAACGACCAGCAGCGAACTCACCGACATGCCCACTGCGGCAAGCCAGGGCGCCACCACTCCTGCGGCGGCCGCGGGTACGGCGAGGAGGTTGTATAGCGTTGCCCACGCGAGATTCTGGCGGATCACGCGCCGGGATTGCCGCGCCACGCTGATGGCCTCTGCAACGCGATCCAGACCGCTGCCGAGCAACAGGCAATCCGCCTGGGCCCGCGTGAAATCCGTCGCTCCCGCAACGGCCACAGAGACACCCGCGCCCGCCAGCACTGCAACGTCATTCAATCCATCGCCCACCATGAGTGTGCGTTCTGGCGCATGCCCAGTCTCATGCAGCGCCCCGAGCTTTTCCGCGGCAGAGCACGCACCTCTCCAGCGCCCGATACCGAGCGTGGTGGCGATGCGTTCGACCTCTTCGTTTGCATCACCGCTCAGCAACGCGATCTCCAGTCCGAGTTCCCGCAGAGCGGCCAGTGCCGACGCTGCATCCGCACGGACCCTGTCGCCCAGACTGAACCATGCCAGCGCGCCGGCATCGCCGTCGCCGAGCAGCACCCACTTCCCTGCGGATGGTGGTTGCACGCCGGAACGCGGTGCAGCATATGCGGCCACACCCACGCGATAGCGCAGGCCATCGACGAAGCCCTCCACACCCATTCCCGGCTCGTTGCGGAAATCCGCGACAGGCAGAGTGCTGTGCTCCGCGAAGGCGCTCGCGACGGGATGGCGGGATCGCGATTCGACAGATGCTGCGATCGCGATGCAGCGCTCGGCACCGAGCGAGCCGAGCACCCGTGTTTCCTCGAGTTCGAGTCGGCCGTCGGTCAGCGTGCCCGTCTTGTCGAAGATCGCGAGCGTGGCCCCGGCGAGCGCGTCCAGCGCATGTGAGCGCGTCACGAGGAAACCTCTCTCACGAAGGCCCGCAGTTGCCGCGGCGAGGGCGGCAGGTGTGGCGAGCGAGAGCGCGCAGGGACAACTCACGACCAGCACGGAAAGCACCACCGGCAGCGCGCGACCCGCGTCAGCGTGCAGCCAGTACACGCCGGTGATGACTGCGATTGCGAGCACCAGCAGCACGAAGCGGACGGCCCAGCGGTCCGCCAGTTGCTGGATCGCGGGTTTCTGCTGCTGAGCGCGATCGAGCAGCGCCAGCATCGCGCCAACACCGGACTGCAGTCCCGTTGCCCGGACCTCGATCTCTACCGCTCCGTCGACCATGAGGCTGCCCGCTGCGAGGCTGTCTCCGGGACCCTTGCTGACGGGCATGGACTCGCCGCTCAGTCCCGACTCGTCACAGCTGCCCGCGCCCTCCAGAACGCGGCCGTCCGCGGCCACGGATTCTCCTGCGCGCACAAGCACGCGATCGCCCGGACGCAGCCTGCCTGTGGGCACCTCCTCGACACCGCCTTCCGGAAGCAGGCGCGTCGCGCCCGCAGGCAGCAGCGAGAGCAGGCCGCCTCCGGCGAGCCCTGCGTTTTCCCGCGACCGCAGTTCCAGGTAACGCGCAAGCAGCAGCAGGAATGCGAACATCGAGACGGCGTCGAAGTAGACCTCGCCGCCTCCGCTCCACGTGAACCACGCGCTCGCCACGAAAGCGAGCGACATCGCCACCGCGACGGGCAGATCCATGCCCGGTGCGCCATGGCGCAGCCCGCGCCACGCGCCGGCAAAAAACGGCGTGCAGGAGTAAAAGAGTACCGGCAGGCAAAGAACGAGGCTGCTTGCCCGCAGATAGTCCCGGTACGCGGTCTCCATGCCGTCGAACGCCCCGGCGTAGAGCGCGAGCGCAAGCATCCCGACCTGCATCTGCACGAGCCCGGCCACGCCCATGCGTCGCAGGAGCGCGCGGCCTTCGGCCCGGGTGTCCTGCTGGCGCGCGGAGGCGATCCACGGCCGCGGTCGGTAGCCCAGCGCACGGATGCGCCCCATCACGGTGCTGAGCGGCAGTTGCGCCGACTGCCAGCGCAGGCTCGCGCGCCGCTCGGCGAGATTGACGTCGATGCGTTGCACGCCGGGAATCCGCGCCAGATCTGTTTCCAGCAGCCAGGTGCAGGCGCTGCAGTGGATGCCATCGATGGCGAGTTCGGCCCGGGAGTTGCCGTCGGCGTCGGAGGCGACAAAGTCAGCGTTTGCGTCTGGGAGGTCGAAGAGGCTGTAGTCGGATGCTCCCTTGCCGGGATCTGCGGCAACCGACGCCGGCGCATCCCGGTGCCGGTAATAGCCCGCCAGGCCGCTACCGGCTATCAGCGCCGCCACGGCTGCGCAGCCGCTGCAGCACATGGGCCTCGCCTTGCCCTCGATGCTGACGCTCAGATCGGAGCCCGGGTCCACCGGCAGACCACAGTGGAAGCACTCCACGGCGGACACGCTCAGTTGCTGCCGGGCAACAGCCGGGCCCTGGTCCCGCCTCCGGCCTCCAGCACGCCGCGCAAGCGCCACTGGCTCGCTCCCCCGCCGGCCTCAAGCTGCAGATAGCGCTTGCCCACGGGATGTGTGGCGGTGCCGGTGTAGCGTCCATCGGGCCCCGCTTTGAGCTCGAGCACTTCGTCTTGGGCCTGTGCGGTGGGATGGATCAGCTGCAGGCTGAGGCTGGCGGGCCGCTCCGAGGCGGGCTGCAACTGCACGTCGACAGAGCCCGAGGCGCTGAAGTGCAGCTCGGCCGCCATGCCGTGGCGCAGTGCCCAGGCGTCCTGTCCCAGACGGCGGGTTACCTCCAGGCCGTTGCGGTCGTACTCGTCGCGTACAACTGCCTCGGGTTCGCTGACGGCAAGGTAGAGCGTGTAGAAAGACGCGCAAACGGCGGCTCCGGGCAGCGCGATCAGGAACCACGGCCACGCCTGGCGGTACCACGGATGTGCTGGGTAAGTGCTCACGCGGTCAGTGCCCTTGGGGTGAGAGGAAACGGCTCTCGGAGCTGGACTGCTCGGGAGCTTCGCCTTGCGAGGCAATGCCGAAGACTATGTCATGCCCTCCGCGCAGGTGCTCGCGCGGCGCGCGCACGCTCACGGGCAGTGCCAGCACTTCGCCCGGCGCCAGTTCAGGCTCCGTCTCTCCCAGCAGCACCAGACCTTCCATGCCGCTCACGCTGAGCCGCACGCGTCGCGGTGTCTCGGACATGTTGCGCAGCTTGAGTGTGTAGACGTTCTCGATGCTGCCGTCGGCGGCTTCGCGGTAGAGCTGGCCGCGTTCCCGTATCGCCTCTATGCCCAGCGTCACGCGTGAGAGCAGCACATCGGTGAACAGGCCTAGCATCAGCAGAACCGCCACGCTGTAGCCGATCAGGCGCGGCCGGAGCAGCCGCGAGGGTTTGCCCAGCAGGTTGTTTTCCGTGGTGTAGCGCACCAGACCGCGGGCGTAGCCCATGCGGTCCATCACCGAATCGCAGGCGTCCACGCAGAGCGCGCAGCCTATGCACTGGTATTGCAGTCCGTTGCGGATATCGATGCCGGTAGGGCAGACCTGCACGCAGAGCTGGCAGTCGACGCAGTCGCCGAGCCCCGAGCGCGCGTCCTCGCCGTGCTTGCGCGAGCCGCGCGGCTCGCCGCGTGTGCGGTCGTAGGAGACGACCAGCGTGTCGTGGTCGAACATCACCGACTGGAAGCGCGCGTAGGGGCACATGTACATGCACACCTGCTCCCGCATCCATCCCGCGTTGATGTACGTCGCCAGCGTGAAGAACACTGACCACGACGCCTCCCATGCGCTTGCGCGCAGCGTGGATAGCGACACCACCAGCTCGCGTATCGGCGAGAAATAGCCCACGAAGGTGATGCCCGTGAGCGCAGCCACGCCCAGCCACACGCCGTGTTTCGCGCTCTTTCGCAGGATCTTGTTGCTGTTCCAGGGGCCCTGGTCGAGGCGGATGCGCTGGTTGCGGGTGCCTTCAGTGACCTGTTCGCCCCACATGAAGATGCTGGTCCACACCGTCTGCGGACAGGTGTAGCCGCACCACACGCGCCCCGCGAAGACCGTGACGGTGAAGAGCGAGAATGCGGCGATGATCAGCAGCCACGCGAGCAGCGGGAAGTCCTGCGGCCAGAAGGTGAGTCCGAGGATGTGGAACTTGCGCCCCGGGAGATCGAACCACACCGCCTGCCGGCCGTCCCACTGCAGCCACGGGACGCAGAAGTAACCAAGCAGCAGCGGCCATCCGGTGTAGAGCCGCAGGCGCTGGAAAAACCCCTCGACCTTGCGCGTGTAGATGCGCTCGCGCTTCTGGTAGAGATCGAGTTCGCCGACCTCCGAGGGTGCGAAGCTGTGTACGGGAATACGATCCGGATCGCTCATCGTGCGGCTGACAGGCTCAGGACATACGCGGTAAGCAGGTGGATCCTGTCGCTGTCGAGCGTGGCGCCGAATGCGGGCATCTGTCCCATGCGGCCGTTGCGGATGCCGTGTTTCACCGTCTCGAGTTCCGAGCCGTACAGCCAGATTCCGTCCGTGAGGTTGGGCGCGCCGAGCAGTGTGTTGCCCTTGCCGTCGGCGCCGTGGCAGCTCGAGCAGATCGTCTTGAAGGTGGCTTCTCCGGCTGCGCTCTCGGTGCCTGCGGGCAATGCACCCGAGAGCGAGAGAGCGTAGTGCGCGGCGTTGTTGACGCCGTCTTCTCCCAGCATCTGGCCCCATGGCGGCATCCCGCCCTGGCGTCCGTTCGTGATCGTGGTGTGGATCGCGTCGGCGCTGCCGCCCCAGAGCCAGTCGCTGTCACGCAGGTTGGGGAATCCGCGCGCGCCACCGGCGTCGGAGCCGTGGCACTGCGAGCAGTTGTTGGCGAATATCCGCTGGCCCATGCGCAGAGCCTCGGGCTCCTTCGCAAGTTGCTCGACCGGCATATCACGGTACTTCGCGAAGACCGGCTCGTAGCGGGCCTTCGCGACATCCACTTCCGCTTGCCATTGCCCGGTCTGGCTCCAGCCGAGGAGCCCGGGGAAATTGCCCAGCCCCGGATAGGCCACGAGATAAGCGATGGCAAAGAGCAAGGTGATGACGAAGAGATACAGCCACCACGCCGGCAGCGGGTTGTCGTATTCCTCTATCCCGTCGTAGACATGGCCTGTCTTGGCCTCGCTGTCGGCCGGGCGTGTACGGTTGCCGAACAGGAGCAGGAAGCTGCCCACGATCATGATCGCGGTGAGCGTGATGATGTAAATGCTCCAGTTGCCCGTCATCGTTCGATCTCCCGCTGTGGCGAGTGCCCAGGCTCGTCGGCAAAGGGCAGTTGCGCTGCTTCCTCGAAGCGTGCCTTGCGGCTCGCGCTGAAGGTCCACACGCCGATCCCGCAGAGCGCCAGGAAAGCGAGCAGCGTGGCGATCCCCATCCAGTCACCCTGGCTCATGGTTTCTCCTCAGCGCTCGCGCTTGAGCAGCGTGCCGAGCTGCTGCAGGTATGCGATCACGGCCTCGACCTCGGGCTTGCCAGCCACTGCGGCCTGCGCGCCCTCGATGTCGGCATCGGTGTAAGGCACGCCCACCATGCGCAGTGCGCGCATCTTCGTGGCGGTGTCCGTGCCGTCCAGCGTGTCGTCGAAGAGCCAGCCGAAAGCCGGCATGTTCGATTCGGGAACAACGTCGCGCGGGTTCATGAGGTGCGCGCGGTGCCAGTCGTCGCTGTAGCGGCCGCCCACCCGGGCGAGGTCCGGGCCGGTGCGCTTGGATCCCCACAGGAAGGGGTGGTCGTAGACGAATTCGCCGGCGACCGAGTAGTGCCCGTAGCGCTCGGTCTCCGCGCGCAGCGGCCGCACCATCTGCGTATGGCAGACGTTGCAGCCTTCGCGGATGAAGATGTCACGCCCTTCAAGCTGCAGGGCGGTGAGCGGCTTCAGGCCCGCCACCGGCTCGGTGGTCTGCTGCTGGAAGAAGAGCGGCACGATCTCGACCAGGCCGCCGAAACTGATGGCCACGACGATCAGGACGATCATCAGGCCGATGTTTTTCTCGATTTTCTCGTGGCGCATGGCGTGTGCTCCTCAGGCCGGCTGCGTCTGCAGCGCCCGCTCGGGCGCCACGCCTGGCGAAACGGTCTTCCAGGTGTTCCAGGCCATCACCAGCATCCCGCTGAAGAACATGGCCCCGCCCAGCAGGCGCACGATGTAGCCGGGGTAACTCGCCTGCACGGATTCGACGAAGGTGTAGGTGAGCGTTCCGTCGTTGTTGTAGGCCCGCCACATGAGCCCCTGCATGATGCCGTTCACCCACATCGAGGCGATGTAGAGCACGGTGCCGATGGTCGAGAGCCAGAAGTGCAGGTTGATGGCCGGCACGCTGAACATCTGGCGGCGGTTCCAGAGAACGGGGATCAGGTGATACATGGCGCCGATCGACACCATTGCCACCCAGCCCAGCGCGCCGGAGTGGACGTGGCCGATGGTCCAGTCGGTGTTGTGGGAGAGCGCGTTGACGGTCTTGATCGACATCATCGGCCCCTCGAAGGTCGACATGCCGTAGAAGGACAGCGACACCACCAGGAAGCGCAGCGTGGGATCCGAGCGCAGTTTGTGCCAGGCACCCGAGAGGGTCATGATCCCGTTGATCATGCCGCCCCAGCTCGGCGCGAGCAGGACCAGCGACATCACCATACCCAGACTTTGCGCCCAGTCGGGCAGTGCCGAGTAGTGCAGATGGTGCGGGCCCGCCCACATGTACACCGCGATCAACGCCCAGAAATGCACGATCGAGAGCCGGTAGGAGTACACCGGTCGCTCGGCCTGTTTGGGCACGAAGTAATACATGATCCCGAGGAATCCAGCGGTGAGGAAGAAGCCCACCGCGTTGTGCCCGTACCACCACTGCACCATCGCGTCGATGGCGCCGGCGTAGATGGAGTAGGACTTGGTGAGCGACACCGGCACCGCGAGGCTGTTCACGATGTGCAGCACCGCCACGGTGATGATGAAGGCGCCGAAGAACCAGTTCGCCACGTAGATGTGCGAGGTGCGCCGCTTCATGATCGTGCCGAAGAACAGCACCGCGTAAGCCACCCATACCACCGCAATCAGGATGTCGATGGGCCACTCGAGTTCGGCGTATTCCTTGCCGCTGGTGTAGCCCATGGGCAGTGTCACCGCCGCGAGCAGGATCACCAGCTGCCAGCCCCAGAACACGAAAGAGGCGAGTGCGTCCGATATGAGCCTTGCCTGACAGGTACGCTGCACGACGTAGAGCGAGCAGGCGAACAGCGCGCATCCTCCGAACGCAAAGATCACGGCGTTGGTGTGCAGGGGGCGCAGGCGCCCGAAGTGCAGGTGCAGATCGCCGATGCTGAAGTTCAGTTGCGGAAAGGCGAGCTGCGCGGCGATCAGTACGCCCACCAGCATGCCTACGATGCCCCAGACCACCGTCATGATGGTGAACTGCCTGACCACCGCGTAGTTGTAGACTGGATGCTCGTTGGTGGCGTTTGCGCTCATTGTTGTGTCCCCGGATGGCTGGCCCGACGTCGGGCTGGCGCTGCGCATTTTCTGCAGCTCGCCTTCGGGCCACCATGACATGGGTCAACCTTGGGTCGCTGATCAATCGCGTGGAGAAATCTGATGCAGGGTGTGGTGCTCGATCTGGACAGTCTTCACCCTGCGGACCTCGACCTCGGGGGCCTCAATGCCGCACTGCCCGCTTGGCGGATGTACGGATCGACGCCCGCCCGAGACGTGCGCTCCCGCATCGCCGGTGCGCAGGTCGTGCTGAGCAACAAGGTCGTGCTGGACCGTGAAACCCTGGCTGCTTCACGCGAGGTGCGACTCGTCGTGGTAATGGCCACCGGCACCAACAACATCGATCTGGACGCGGCCCGGGAACTCGGGATCCATGTCTGCAATGTCCGCGGCTATGCGGTGGACTCCGTGGCCGAGCACACGCTGGCCCTCATGCTGGCGCTCTCTCGTGCCCTTGTGCCTTACCGGAAGAGCGTGCTCGATGGCGACTGGAGCCGAAGCCCCTTCTTCTGCCTGCATGGCCAACCCCTGCTGGAGCTTTCGGGACGGCGCCTCGGCGTGGTGGGCTGCGGTGAATTGGGCAGTGCCGTTGCCCGCCGCTGCGAGGCGCTGGGTATGGACGTGGTGGCGGCACAGTTGCCCGGACGCCCTGCAGCCCCTGCGCCATGGCCGCGGCTGCCGCTGGACGAATTGCTGGCCACCTCGGCCGTGACCAGCCTGCACTGCCCGCTGACGGCGCAGACCATGGGAATCATAGGTGCGCGTGAACTCGCGCTGATGCCGCGAGGCGCCTTGCTGCTGAACACCGCGCGTGGCGGTCTGGTCGATGAGGCCGCACTGCTCGATGCGCTCCGCCGCGGCCATCTCGGTGGTGCCGCGCTCGATACGCTGGAGACCGAGCCCCCGCGCGAGGACTCTGTCCTGCTGCAGGCTGCTCGAGAGATGGACAATCTGCTGGTGACACCGCACGTGGCGTGGGCGGGCCGTGCGGCCCGCCAACGTCTCGTGGATCAGATGGTAGAGGTCATTGCCGCCTTCCCTGGCGGCCAGTCGGCCAATCGGGTGGCCTGAGGGATCAATACTCCCAGTTGAAGTCCACGCCCCAGGTGCGGCTTTCGCCGTAGGGCGCAACCATCGGGGACCAGGGGAAACCCTCGATGCCGTCGAGGAGGTATTCCTCGTCTGCGAGGTTCTTGCCCCAGATGGATACGGAGGCCCGGCCATTGCTCAGGCAGAGCTCACCCAGCGTGAGGCGGGCGTTCCACAGATCGTAGCCCGGGATGTTGTAGCCACGACGCACGAATGACACGAAGTCCGCGTCGTCGACCTTGGAGTAGTTGACGTTCAGCGTCAGCTCGCCGTAGCCGAAGGACGGGAAGGTGTAATCGAGGTCTGCGGTGAAGGAGTTCTTCGGAGCCGAGGGCAGCACCACGTGGTCTTGCTCCACGGCAGGGGTCTGCGGGTTGTCAACCGGATCCACCGAGGTGTCGAGGTAGCCGTAGCCCAGCGTCAGCTTGAGGCTGTCGGTGATAAGGGTCGTCAGGTCGAGTTCCGCGCCCTTGATCTTGGCCTGGCCGGCGTTGTAAAGCACCACGTTGGTCGGGTCGTTCAACTGCGCGAAGGACAGCTGGATGTCCTGGTAGTCGGAGCTGAAGACCGCGGCGTTCAGGCGTACACGGTTGTCGAGGAACTGGGCCTTGATGCCCGCTTCCATCGTCTCGACCGTTTCCTCGCCGAGCGGCAGGTTGGCGGCGACTTCGCTGGTGGCGCGGATGTTGAAACCGCCCGTCTTGTAGCCCTGAACGAACTTGGCGTAGACATTCACGTCGTCGGTGAGGTCGTAGGCCGCCGTGATGTCGAAGCTCTGGTTGTCCCAGGAGTCGTTGGGATTGGCGCTGAAGAACTGGAATCCGCCCGAGTAAGCGGCGGTTTCGACTTCACGGTCATCCTCGCTGTAGCGCAGGCCGAGCGTGATGTGAAGCTGGTCCATCGCGGCCGGCGTCCACACGAAGTGCCCATAGATCGCGCGGGCCTCGTTCTCGGCCGAGCTGACACGGGTCGGCAGCTCGATTTCGAGCAGATCGGTGTAGTTCGGCGGGAACGGCGGCAGGAATCCGAGCGGCAGGGTGATGTAGTCGGTGGTGTCCTCGTCGCCCTTCTCGGTGAAGTAGTACGCACCCAGCACGTAGTCGACGCTGCCGTCCATCAGTTTGCCGAGCACCTGCAGTTCCTGCGAGAACTGGTCCTGGCTGTTGTCGAAGGGCACGTTGGCGAACAGGCGGGGCGTGAAGCGGTTGGCGCCATAGTCCTGGTAAATGCTCTGCTCGACCTCACGGTAGCCGGTCACCGACTTGATCTGGAGGTCGTCGCTGATGTCCCAGCTGACGGTGAGCCCGTGGCCCTTGATCTTGACGTTGCTTTCTTTGAAGGGGGTGCTGGGGCGCACGTCGTCAAGGCGGTCCTTCTGGTAGCGCACCTTGCTGTAGCCGAACAGCGAGGGGCCGATGTTCTGGTAGTAGATGGTGCCCGCGTCGGTGTCGGTGCTGTCGAAGGAGTAATCGACGTTCACGCTGTCTGTCGGCTGCCAGTTGATGGCGATGCGGCCACCCAGGCTGTCGTTGTCGCCGAAGTTGGGGCCCGAGCCCTGGTTGTTCACCCAGCCGTCTTTCTTGGACTTGAGGAGGCTCAGCTTGGCGGCTACGCCACCGGCGCGCGGAGTGTCTACCTCGACGCGGCCGCGGGTGTAGGAGTGGCTGCCGGCGCTCAGGTTGCCCTTGAAGCCGAACTCGCCCGTCGGCTTGGCGGTGATCATGTTGATCGCGCCGCCGATCGTGTTACGGCCGTAGAGACTGCCCTGCGGGCCACGCAGCACTTCGATACGCTCGAGGCTGGCCACTTCGCTGCCGAGGCCGATGGAGCGGGCCACGTAGATGCCGTCGATGTAGACGCCAACGCTGGGGTCGGTGGACATGCCCACGTCGTTGTTGCCCACGCCGCGCATGTAGGTGCGCAGCGAGGCCTGGCTGTTGGGGAACTGGCGCATGTAGAGGTTGGGGACGCTGTGCTGGATGTCGCCCAGGTCATCTATGCCGAACTTCTCGAGGTCTGAGGAGCCGAAGGCGAGCACCGATATGGGAGTGTCCTGCAGCGAGGTCTCGCGTCGCTCCGCGGTGACGATCACTTCTTCCAGACCTTGGGCGCTTGGGGCGTTGTCCTGTGCCGTAGCGAGAGTGGATATCGTGGTGCCGATCGCAATGGCGAGCAGCGAGCGGGCGAATGTGCCGGGTTTTGACTGCATGAGTATCTCCAGTCGACGGGGTTTTAGTGCTTATAGAGGGTGCCAAAAAACATGGCACCCCGATGGCATTCTGGCCCCCGTTCTCTGTTTTTACAAGGCGTTGCGCATCCCCTCCCTCTGGCGAGCCAGCGCGTTACGTGCGCCTGTCAGTTCCAGGACACGCGCGCGCTCGCGCGCCACGACCTCTGCCGGTGCCTTGTCGACGAAGCCCGGGTTCCCGAGCCTTGCCTCCAGTTTCTCGATCTCCCTGGCGAGTTTTTCTTCCTCGCGCTCAAGCCGTGCGCACTCGGCCTCGACGTCGATCAGGCCGGCGAGCGGCACCAGCAGCTCGGTTTGCCCGATCACTTGTGTGGCCGAGGCGGGCGCCTCGGCTGTTTCCAGCACGGTGATCGACTCCAGTTTCGCCATCGTCGACAGCAGCAAGCCGTGCTCTGCCACGCGGCGCCGTTCATCGTCGCCTGCCTGGCGGAGCAGCAGTGCGAGCTTTCGGCCCGGCGGGATGCCGAGTTCGCCCCGGATGTTGCGCACGGCCACGATGGCCTGCTGCAGCCACGTGACATCCGATTCCGCCGCCGCATCCACCAGAGCGGCATCGCCCCGAGGGAAAGCGGCCAGCATCACCGTGTCGCCGCCCGCACCCGTCATGGGCGACACGCGCTGCCAGATCTCCTCGGTGAGGAAGGGAATGAACGGATGGGCGAGGCGCATCAGCGTCTCGAGCACCGCGAGCAGGGTGGCGCGGGTGTCGCGCGCCACGGTGTCGTCCTGTGCCAGCAGCGGTTTGCTGAACTCCAGGTACCAGTCGCAGTAGTCGTGCCAGGCGAACTCGTAGATCGCCTGCACTGCCAGATCGAAGCGGTAGCTCGCGAGCGAGCGGTGCACCTCGTCTATCGCATGCTGCAGGCGCGAGAGTATCCAGCGCCCGGCAATGGAGCCCGAGCCAGGAGTGCCGGAGCAGTCCTTGCCCTCGGTCTGCATCAGCACGTAGCGCGTGGCGTTCCAGATCTTGTTGCAGAAGTTGCGGTAGCCGTCCAGGCGGCCCATGTCGAACTTGATGTCGCGGCCCGTGGAGGCAAGCGCACACAGCGTGAAGCGCAGCGCGTCGGTGCCGTGCGCGGGGATGCCCTGCGGGTACTCCTTGCGCGTGGCTGCAGCGATCTTCTGCGCAAGTTGCGGCTGCATCATGCCGGCCGTGCGCTTGGCTACCAGTTCGTCGATGCCGATGCCGTCTATGAGGTCGATCGGGTCTATGACGTTGCCCTTGGACTTCGACATCTTCTGGCCGTGCTCGTCGCGGATCAGGCCCGTGACGTAGACGGTGCGGAAGGGCACTTCGTCCATGAACTTCAGGGTCATCATCGCCATCCGCGCGACCCAGAAAAAGATGATGTCGAAGCCCGTGACCAGCACATCGGTGGGATGGAAGCGCGCCAGTTCCGGCGTCTGCTGCGGCCAGCCTAGCGTCGAGAAGGTCCAGAGCGCCGAGGAGAACCAGGTGTCCAGAACGTCCTCGTCCTGACGCAGCGGCGTGTTGCCAAGGGCGTGGCGCTCGCGCACCTCCGCCTCGTTGCGGCCCACATAAACACCGCCCGCCTCGTCGTACCACGCCGGGATCTGGTGGCCCCACCAGAGCTGGCGCGAGATGCACCAGTCCTGGATATCCCGCATCCACGCGAAATAGGTGTTTTCCCACTGCTTGGGCACGAAGTTGATGCGGCCTTCCTCGACGGCGCGGATGGCAGGCTCAGCGAGCGGTGCCGCCCGCACGAACCACTGGTCCGTAAGGTAGGGCTCGATCACCACGCCGCTGCGATCCCCGCGCGGCACCTTTAGTTTGTGCTTCTCGATACGTTCCAGAAGCCCCGCGGCCTCGAGGTCGGCCACCACGCGCTTGCGTGCCTCGAAGCGCTCGAGGCCCCGGTAGGCCTCGGGGGCTGCGTCGTTCAGCATGGCGTCGGGCGTCAGGATGTTGATCATCGGCAGCGCGTGCCGCTGACCGATGGCGTAATCGTTGAAGTCGTGCGCCGGGGTGATCTTGACGCAGCCGGTGCCGAAGGCCGGATCCACGTAGTCATCGGCGATCACCGGGATCTCGCGGGCGGTGAGGGGCAGGGCGAGCGTCTTGCCCACGAGATGCCGGTAGCGCTCGTCTTCCGGGTGCACGGCCACTGCCACGTCGCCCAGCATGGTCTCGGGGCGCGTGGTGGCCACCACCAGATGGCCGCTGCCATCGGACAGGGGGTAGCGAAGGTGCCACATGTGGCCGTCTTCTTCTTCCTGCACCACTTCGAGGTCCGAGATCGCGGTGTGCAGTTTCGGATCCCAGTTCACCAGGCGCTTGCCGCGGTAAAGAAGCCCTTCTTCGTGCAGGCGGACAAAGACCTCTCGCACGGCGTCGGAGAGTTCCGGATCCATCGTGAAGCGCTCACGGGACCAGTCGACCGAGTTCCCGAGGCGACGTTGCTGCCGGGTGATGGTGCCGCCGGAGTGCTCTTTCCATTGCCACACGCGCTCGAGGAAGGCCTCACGGCCCAGTGCGTGCCGGTCCGTGCCCTCGGCTGCCAGCAAGCGCTCCACGACCATCTGGGTGGCAATGCCCGCGTGGTCCGTGCCGCCCTGCCACAGGGTGTCGCGGCCGCACATGCGGTTGTAGCGGATCAGCGCGTCCATGATCGTCTGCTGGAAGGCATGCCCCATGTGCAGGCTGCCCGTGACGTTGGGCGGCGGGATCACGATGCAATAGGGCTCGCCGCTGCCGGAGGGACGGAAGTAGCCGCGGTTCTCCCACGTCTCGTACCAGCGCCGCTCGATGTCCTCGGGCCTGTAGGTCTTTTCCATGGGAACTCGCGTGAAAACAGATAAGGTCGGGAGGATAACGTCGGGCTTTCGGCAGGGGCAACCGCGCTGCGGCTCAGTCGCCCAGCAGGGCGCTCACCCTCTGCTCCAGGCGCTCGCGCAACCGGGCCTCCAGCAGTGGCAGACACTCGTCGAGAAGTTCGTCGAGGATGTAGTGCGCCTCGGCCGCAAGTGCCGCGCGCTGATCCGCAGACAAGCGATGCGCTGCTGCAATTTCGCCCGAGCCGGCGTCGATGACGTCCAGCAGCACGGGTATCGCCTTCACGGCAAGCGTCGGGACGCGGCTGTCCTCAGTGCTCACTGCTGCCTCTCAGGTGCTGCATGTCGTGGTGGGCGAGCTCATAGCCGCGGTCCTTGTAGAAAGCCCAGCGGCGGCGGCTCTCGCTGCGGGCGGCGGGCTCGTTCAGCACCACTTCCGCGACCCGGTCGAATCGGGCAAAGAAAGAGGGTATTGCAGGGCCAAGGTTGAGCAGCACTTCATGGTGCTCGCCCGGGTCCTCTCCCGTGCCCACGACCACCGGGCAACCGGGGCGCGGTGGCATGCCAAGGGCGAGTTCGTGCGGCACGAAGGCGCTGTCGCGGAATCCCCAGAGCATGTCATCGAGCGCGCGCGCCTGTTCTTCGTCGGCGCCGTGGATGTAGACCCCATTGCCGGCCTGCCAGGCTTTCTCCGCCAGGCGGCAGGCAAAGCTGAGCGCCCCGTGCGGCTCGGCCACCGGCAATATGTAGAAGTCTATCCGTGTCATTCCGGGCTCCGCGGGCTCAGGCCTGCGCGAGGAGGTAGCGCAGCAGCAGGCCCACCGGACGTCCGGTGGCGCCCTTGGCTGCGCCCTGTTCCCAGGCCGTACCCGCGATGTCGAGGTGCGCCCATTTTTCGCCAGTGGCGAAGCGGGAGAGGAAGCAGGCCGCCGTCACGCTGCCCGCGCTCGGGCCGCCGATGTTGGCCACGTCGGCGAAGTTGCTCTTCAACTGTTCCTGATAATCGTCCCAGACCGGCATGTGCCAGGCGCGGTCGTGGGCCTCGTTGCCCGCCGCGAGCAATTCCGCGGCGAGGGCGTCGTCGTTGCTGAAGAGTCCGCTCGCGTGCTTGCCCAGGGCCACCACGCAGGCGCCGGTCAGGGTGGCAATGTCGACGATGCTGCGCGGCTTGAAGCGCTTCGCGTAGGTGATGGCATCGCAGAGGATCAAGCGTCCTTCGGCATCGGTGTTCAGGATCTCGATGGTGATGCCGGCCATGCTCTTCACCACATCGCCCGGTCGTGTGGCGCTGCCGCTCGGCATGTTCTCGCAGGCCGCCACCACGGCCACCACGTTCAGCGCGGGAGCGGTCTCTGCCAGCGCCTGCATGGTGCCCAGCACCGATGCGGCTCCGCACATGTCGAACTTCATCTCGTCCATCGCGGCGCCCGGCTTCAGGCTGATGCCTCCCGAGTCGAAGGTGATGCCCTTGCCGACCAGCGCGTAGGGGCGCTCGTCCTTGGTGCCGCCACGGTACTCGAGCACGATCAGGCGCGCGGGTTCGCGTGTGCCTGCGCTGACGCTCAGCAGCGAATGCATGCCCAGCGCGAACATCTGTTTTTCGTCGAGTACGCGGCAGCGCAGTCGCGTGTGGCGGCGGGCGAGCGCACGCGCCTGATCGGCGAGATGCGTGGGTGTACAGATGTTGGGCGGAGTGTTGCCGAGTTCCCGAGCGAGATTCATGCCGCGACCGATGGCGCCGCCTTCGACGAGCGCGGCAGAGAGGGCGCGCGCAGGCTTGGTTGCGAGCGCGACGGCTATCCGCGCCAGGCGCGCGGCAGGTTCGGGCTTGGACAGCGTACGGCTGTAGCGATAGCCGCTGGTCTCGGAGAGGATTCCGACCTGTCGCAGCAGCCATGCCTGATCGCGGTCTTTGACGTCCAGGCCGTCCGCGAGCAGCACGGCATCGGTTGTGCCGGTGGAGCGGACCAGCCCGAGTGCGGCCGACAGTGACTTGCGCCAGCCACCCGCATCCAGCGCCCCCGCTTTGCCCACGCCCATCAGCACCACCCTCGCTGCTGCGAGGCCGGGTAATGCGTGGGCGATCAGCGTTCGCCCGGCCGCCCCCGTGAAATGCTCCGCGGCGATCAGCTTTGACAGCCTCAGGCCGCAGGCGCGGTCCACGAGTCCTGCAGCGCCCTGCATGCTTCCGCCTTCGGTGACGGGAAGTACCAGGCAGCCGGTGCGCAGTGCGGCGGGATCGGTCACGGTTTTCAGTGAGAGTTGCATGCTGGCTCCGGATGACGATGCGGGACGGGTGGACGGGACGATTATATGCCCCGGCAATCAGCGCTTGGGCAGCACGATTACCCGTGTGCCCGTCAGGCGGTCGTGCCAGGCGCGGCGCTCGGGGTCGATCAGTATCCACCAGTAGCCTGCGCCCAGGCAGATAAAGGACAGCAGCGCGAGCCCCAGTCTTGCCAGGCCCGTCCGCGCGCCGATCAATTCCCCGTCTTCGGTCTCGAGCCGGAGGCGCCAGCTCTGCATGCCTAGCGTCTGGCCCGAACGCACCCAGAACCACACGAAGAACACCACCACCGCCGCCAAGAGGGGCAGTTGGAGAAGCGGGCCGGATGCGGCCCTGCCGCCGTGAGTCTGGAGCTGATCGGCGCCATTCAACCACACGCGCAGACCGATCACGGCTGCGGTGACGGTCCACGTCACGGCAAAGACGAGAAGGCTGTCGTACAGCATCGCTCCCAAACGGCGTGCGAGACCTGCACGTTCGTGTTGAGAGCTGTCTGGTGCGGGCTGTGGCATGCGGGTATCGTTGACGGCCATCGTAGGGCGCGAAGCCTCGGGCCGCGACGCGGCAGGGAGCCGCAAGTTACCAAAAGGTAAGCGCGGCGCAAAGCAGCGTTAAACCTCCTCCCTCCACACTGCGTTCGCCAGTCGGGGAGGCGGTCCGGTGCAGTTCATTTCAGCGGTGAGGCGATCGCAGGGGTCAGATGGCATGCGCATTCTCGTGATCGAGGACGACGCCAGTGTGCTCGACTACATCAGCAGGGGGCTGCGCGAGAGCGGCTTCGCTGTGGATCAGTCGGCCGACGGCAAGGACGGTCTGTACAAAGCCAGCGCGGAGGCTTACGACGCCCTCGTGGTGGATCGGATGCTGCCGGGCGTTGACGGCCTCACCATCGTGCGCACGCTGCGCGGCGCCGAAAACCACACGCCGGCCCTGATCCTGAGCGCACTCGGCGAGGTCGATGACCGTGTCAAAGGCCTGCGCGCCGGCGGTGATGACTACCTCGTCAAACCCTTTGCCTTCGCCGAATTGCTGGCCCGCATCGAGGCCCTGCTGCGGCGCAAGGAGTCTGCCGGACCGGTCACGCGATTGCGCGTGGCGGATCTCGAGATGGACCTGCTCTCTCACAAGGTGGCGCGCGCCGGCAAGTCGCTGAACCTCCAGCCCCGCGAGTTCCGCCTGCTGGAATACCTGATGAAGCACGCGGGCCAGGTGGTCACCCGCACCATGCTCCTCGAGAACGTCTGGGACTATCACTTCGATCCCCAGACCAACGTCATCGACGTGCACATCAGCCGGTTGCGCCAGAAGCTCGACAAGGAGTTCGAGCGCCCCTTGCTGAAAACTGTGCGCGGTGCCGGTTACATGCTGGAGGAGCCCGAGCCCGTGGCGGGTTGACGGTCCGCGCGCGTGAAATTGCTGAGGATTTTCCGCACCAGCCTTTTCCGGTACACGCTGAACTACATGGTGGGCGTGAGCCTCGCGGTGTTCGTGGTACTCGCCCTGGTCTACGGTTCCTACACGCTGGGATTCTTCCGCGAACTGAACAGTCTGATCGCCCGCGAGACGTCTGCGATCGCCAGCCGTAATGCGAGCGGCGGCATCCCGGCAGTTTCCGCCTCCATCGCCGAGCGCATCCAGGCCCCCACCTTTCCCCGACTTTTCTACCTGCTGGTGGATGCGCGCGGCGAGAAGCTCGCGGGCAATCTGGCACGCTGGCCCGAGCGCCTCGGGCCGGCCGAAGACTGGATAGGGCCGGGCGTTGCCATACGCCAGTGGACCGAGACGGGCTTCCGTTTCGAGTTCGTGGGCTCCACGACGGTGTTTGCCGGAGGCGAGCGTCTGCTGGTGGCGCGCCACTACCAGGACATCACCGAGTACCTGCGCCTCACGCTTACCGTTGTTACGCAGTCGATGCTCGCGACCATCGTGCTTGGCAGCATCGGTGCCGCGTTGCTTGCGCTGCTGATGGAACGTCGCATCGTTGGCGTCAACCGTTCCATAGCCGGGATACTCTCGGGGGACCTCGCGCAGCGCATTCCGGTGGTGAACGTCAACGACGACGATTTCGCGCGGCTGATCGTGAACTTCAATCACATGCTCGATCGCATCGAGCAACTGATGGAGGGTGTGAAGCAACTCTCGGACAACATCGCCCATGACCTTCGCACCCCGCTCACGCGGCTGCGCAACGGGCTGGCCAGCGTGGAGCTCGACGAACTGGGCGAGCAACGCGGCACCGTAGCCGGACTGATCGAGGAAGCAGATGCCCTGCTAGCCACCTTCAGCGCGCTGCTGCGGATCGCGCAGATAGAGTCCGGAAACCGGCGCGCAGCCTTCGCGCCCAATGATCTCTCCACGATCCTCGCCGATGTCTGCGAGTTCTACGAACCGCTCGCCGCTGACCGCGGGCTTCAGATCCGCATGCGCCTTGTGCCCTCCTGTCGCGCGATCTGTGACCGGGACCTCCTGTTCCAGGCTTTCGCGAATCTCCTCGACAACGCCATCAAATACTCCCCGCCGGGAGGGGATGTCGATGTGGTGATAGAGGAGGGCGCGGCAGGCCCCGAGGTGGTGTTCGCCGACCAGGGTCCCGGCATTCCGGCGGCCGAGCGGCAGAAGGTATTCCAGCGCTTCTACCGGGTAGAGGAGAGCCGCAGCGGGCACCCCGGTAACGGGCTGGGTCTCAGCCTGGTGCAGGCGGTGGTCACGCTCCACGGCGGTCGTGTGAGCCTGTCGGACAACGCGCCGGGCCTGCGCGTCAGCGTGACGTTGCCCCGGGGCGGCTGAACGTCCTCAGAACCGCGGCGCTTCGATCGACAGGCCGCTGGTGTCCGGGTCCAGCGGCTTGCGGTCGGGTTTGATTTCGTCGAGAGGCGTTCCGGGTGGCGCGAGGCTGATGCCATCGAGATCGGGGAGCGCGACGGGCGGTCTCTCGTCTGCCGGAGCCAGCAGTTCCCCGGGCGCTGCCAGCGAGAGCGCGCTGGTGTCCGGCGGGGGTGGCGGCGCAGGAGAGCTGCGGCCTTCCCGCAGGTCCGCGCCGGGAGCGGCGATGCTGATGTGAGAGGTATCGGGCGCGGGAGGCGGCGTGAGTGCCGTACCGGCGTTGGCCATGAAGGGCGAGGCAAGCGTGATGCCGCTGGTGTCCACTGCAACGGCCTCGATGGCGCGCCGCTCGTGCGGGGCGAGCATGTCGGCCCCGGCGGGTGCCAGGCTGAGTGCACTTCCGGGCGTGGATGTCGCAGCCACCGGCGCGGGTGCCGCAGGTGCTGGCGCAGGCGGGGCCGACGTTGCGGCGGCAGCAGGCTCGACGGCAGCGGCGCGCAGGATTGCCCGTGCGCCGGCGCGCTCAAGCGCGGTCTCGTACTTGATGGCCGTGTCCCTGTCGGTGCCTCTCTTGAGCACGTGGGTGCCGCCATCCATCAGGCGTGCCACGGTGTCGGGCGAGGCCTTGAACAGTCGTGCGATGTTCTCTTCCACGCTCTCGCGGGAAAAGCCCTGCAGGATCTCGCCGGCGAACAGGATGTCGAAACGGGGTTCAGTCATGGGGCCGCCCCTCGTCGATGATGACCGGAGTATAAGCGAGCAGACCGGGGTGCTGCCCCGGGAGCGGACTATCAGTGATAATCCCCCCAAACCAGATGGCATGAACCACGTGCGCAGTGTCCGGCCCCCGTCCCGCCCGCCCAACGAGAGCGTCCCTGCGCAGTTCGCGGCTTCGCTCGCGCGCATGCTGGCAGCCCGCGGCATCGACCCGCGCCGCGCCTGCGAGGAGTCAGGCATCGACCCGGCGCTGGTAGACGAGCCCGCGCGTTTCCGGGAGTCCACCGTCCCCATTTCCGCCTACAGCGCGCTCTATCGCCGCGTGATGACCACGCTGCAGGACGAGACATTCGGGCTGCGCCGCGACGTCGGCATGAACCCCGGCGCCTTCAGGATCATGTGCTTCAGCCTCCTCAGTTGCCCCAATCTCGGGCGCGCCATACGCCGTGTGGTGGAGTTCCACCGGGTGTTTTTCGCCGGCAAACTCGAGATGCGCCTGCTCGCCGATACCGAGGGCGCGCAGTTGGAGATCATCGCCTCTCCCGAGGTGCGCCTCGATCGTCCGGAGCCCGGTGGCCCCATGTCCGCGGTCGAGGCGGCGTGTTGCCTCTCGATGTGGCACCGTTTCTTCGGTTGGCTGATCGGGCATCCGCTGCCGCTCGAGTCGGTGCAGCTCACGGGGCGCAGACCCGATGGCCTCGAGCGCTACCGGCAGTTGTTCGGCTGCGAGGTGGAGGTCGAGGCGGCAACGCCGACGCTGCGTTTTCCGGCCGAGTATCTCGCCTACCCGCTGGTACATACCGAGGATTCGCTGCGCGAGTTCCTGCGGACCGCGCCCTACCAGTTGCTGATCATGCCGGCGGACCCCGGCAAGTCGAGCCTGGTCGATCAGGTCCGTTCCCTTATCGGTCACGATTTCAGCCGTGGTTTTCCGGGTTTCGATCGCATCACGGAGTTGCTCCACATGTCGGCTCCGACCTTGCGCCGGCGGCTCAAGCGCGAGGGCACCACGTTCCAGGAACTGAAGGACGCCTGCCGTCGCGACGCCTCCGTCGATTACCTGCGCAGGCCCGAACTCTCGATCAACGATGTCGCCATCCTGATGGGTTTCACCGACCCCAGCGCCTTCTATCGCTCGTTCAAGAAGTGGACCGGCCGCACTCCAGGCGAATACCGCGCCCTCGAGATGCAGCCACGCGTCGCGGGGCACTAATACCCTCGCCGGGGTGGTGGCGGCTGGCGGGAGCTTGTCCAATAATGCGGCCGAACCCGCTGCAGCCTGCTGCACCGCCAATAGCGCCTAACGCCATCACGAGGAATCACCGTGCACATCGGTTCCAACGGAATCTGGACGCCACGCAGCGCAGCACGCGTTGTCTTTGCGTTTCTTCTGGTGCTGGGCCTTCAAGCCTGCGCCAGTGCGTCGGCCACGCCCGACAACAACCCGCGCCCCTACGATGCCAAGGCCGATGCGCGCGCCCAGATAGCCGCGGCGATTGCAGACAACCCGGGGCGCAAGCGCATCCTTCTGACCTTCGGCGCCAACTGGTGCTCGGACTCCCGCGCTCTCGAGGCCCATTACCGCAGCCCCGGGATGGCAGCGCTGCTCGAGCGCGAGTTCAAGATCGTCCACGTCGATATCGGCAGTTTCCACCGCAACCTGGATCTCGTCGAGGAGTACGGCAACCCCATCGACGACGGCATTCCTTCGGTGGTTCTGCTGGACGCCGATGGCAAATCCCTCTTCGTCAACCACGGGGCGCTCTCCAGTGCCGGCGATATGAAGGCCGCAGAGGTGCAGCGTTATTTCGAGAGGCTGGCCAAGGACAGCAAGGTCGACTGACTTCGCCGCTCCCGCCCCCGATCTCCCCGAACAGGAATCCGCGCCATGTCAGAACTCTCCGTCGAGGTCACCCGCGAGAACGCCCAGCAGGCGCTCATCGATGCCTCTTTCAAGCAGCCCGTACTGGTCGATTTCTGGGCTGACTGGTGCGCGCCCTGCAAGGCGCTGCTGCCCATCCTCGAGAAACTCGTGCGCGAGAACCAGGGCAATCTGCTTCTCGCCAAGGTGAACTGCGACGAGCAGCAGATGATCGCCGGCCAGTTCGGCGTGCGCAGCCTGCCCACCGTCATTCTCATGAAAGACGGCCAGCCCGTGGACGGTTTTGTCGGCGCACAACCGGAGTCTGCGGTGCGTGCCATGCTCGAGAAGCACCTTCCCAAGCCCTGGGACGTGCTGCTTGCCGAGGCGCTGCGCCTGCTCGATGGCGGGGATCCAACCGCTGCGGCCGTGCCGGCTCGCGCCGCCTGGGAGCAGTCGGCCAAGCGCCCCGACATCGGCAAGGTCTATGCGGAAATCCTGATCCGGACCTCCCGTCTGGAAGATGCCCAGGTGGTGCTGGCAGCCATACCGATGGTCGAGCAGGACGCCGACTACGAGCGGCTGATCGCTGAACTCGAACTGAAGCAGCAGGCCTCCGACACCCCCGAGATCCAGTCGCTGCTGTCGGCCCTCGAGAAGGACCCGGACAACAAGGACCTGAGCTTCCAGCTGGCGGTTCAGTTCAGTCAGGCAGGGCGTCAGCGCGAGGCGCTGGAGTTGTTGTTCTCGATCATCAGCACGGACCGTGAGTTCCGTGGCGGGGAGGCGCGCAAGACGCTGCTCGATATCATCCGAGCGCTCGGCAAGGGCGATGCCCTTGCCGCGGAGTACCAGCGCAAGCTCTTCTCGCTGATGTACTGAGCGTTCAGAGGTAGCGGGCAAGCATCGCGAAGCGGGGCTCTGCCGGCACCACGGCGCCTTCCGGCAGCGGGATGCGCACGACGTGCCCGTTGCCGGGTGCCACCTCGCGGCTTTCGCCGGTCTCCGACTCCATGTTCCGCAGTTCGAAGTCCGTGGTGCCTTCCGGCCCCAGCAGTTCCAGTTTGTCGCCCACCGCGAAGCGGTTGTTCACCGAGACCGTGAGCCAGCCGTTTGCGTCGACCTCGCGTACCTCGCCCACGAACTGCTGGTAATCCCCGCGGGAAATGCCGCGCTCGTAGTTCTGGTACTCGCCGGTTGGATGGCGGTTGTAGAAGCCTTCGGTGTAGCCGCGGCTCGCGAGTTTCTCCAGTTCGTTCATCAGGCCCATGTCGAAGGGACGGCCTGCAGCGGCATCGTCGATGGCGCGGCGGTAGGCCTGCGCGGTACGGGCCACGTAGTAGTGCGATTTTGTGCGGCCCTCGATCTTCAGGCAGTCCACGCCGATCTCCATCAGTTGCTGCACGTGCTGTATGGCGCGCAGGTCCTTGGAGTTCATGATGTACGTGCCGTGCTCGTCCTCCCACGCGGGCATGTATTCCCCGGGGCGGTTCTCTTCCTGAAGCAGGAAGATGCGGTCTTCGATCGGCTGTTGCTGCGGCTGTTGAACCACAGGTTCCGGTTCGTGGATCGCGACCACGTCGCCCGATGCGGTCTGTTCAGCCTCGTGCGCGGTGTATTTCCAGCGGCAGGTGTTGGTGCAGGCACCTTGATTGGGGTCGCGGTGGTTGAGGTATCCCGAGAGCAGGCAGCGCCCGGAGTAGGCGATGCAGAGCGCCCCATGGACGAACACCTCGAGCTCGATATCGGGGCACTGCTGGCGTATTTCGGTTACTTCCTCGAGCGATAGTTCCCGGGACAGGATCACACGGGTGAGTCCCATCCGCTGCCAGAAACGCACGCTGGCCCAGTTCACTGCGTTGGCCTGCACGGACAGGTGTATCGGCACGTCGGGCCAACGGTCACGCACCATCATGATGAGGCCGGGGTCGGCCATGATGAGCGCATCGGGGCCCATGGCTATGACGGGCTCCATGTCGCGCAGGTAGCTGCGGAGCTTGTCGTTGTGGGGCGAGATATTGCTCGCCACGAAGAACTGCTTGCCGCCCGCGTGGGCCTCGGCGATGGCTTCCGCCATGCGATCGATGTCGTTGAACTCGTTGTTGCGCACACGCAGGCTGTAGCGGGGTTGGCCCGCGTAAACCGCGTCCGCCCCGTAGGCGAAGGCGTAGCGCATTGATTTGAAGGATCCGGCGGGAGAGAGCAGTTCGGGCTTTCGCATCATGGGTCGTGGTCGCGGCAGGCTGTACTTGTGGCTATTATCGGGGCCGCCGGCGCCGTGTGACAGGGAAATGCTGCCACCCGAGGTCCGCATCTTCCGCCCCACGGACCGGAACATCCCGATGAGCGTACGCGACACCATCGTAAGCAAGCTGCAGCAGGCGCTCTCGCCGGCGCATCTCGAGGTCGAGAACGAGAGCCACGGCCACAACGTGCCCCGCGGCTCCGAGACCCACTTCAAGGTTGTGCTCGCCTGCAGCGCCTTCGAGGGCAAGCGCTCCGTGGCGCGGCACCAGCAGGTCTATGCAGTGCTTGCAGAGGAGCTCAGGGGCGGAGTGCACGCCCTGGCGCTTCACACCTACACGCCGTCAGAGTGGGCCGCACTTCCGGGTGCCGCGCCGCAGTCGCCCGACTGCATGGGCGGCAGCAAACACTAGGGGCCCTCGTCCCGCTCGTCCTCTGCGTAGAGCCGCGCCAGCACCTCCTGCGAACGGAAACGCTTGCGCGTGCCGCGTGGCCGGTACTCGTTTTCCTGTGGGCCTGACAGGATCCTCGCCTTCACGTTGTCGGCCCACTGCGTGTCCATCAAGCGCTGCAAGCGCTGTTGCGCCACAGGGTCGTAGACGGGCGCTGTGACCTCCACGCGGTGGTCGAGGTTGCGGGTCATGAGGTCTGCAGAGGACATCAGGTACCGCGGCTCGCCATCGTTGTGGAAGATGTAGATCCGGCTGTGCTCGAGGAACCGGTCGACGATGCTGATGACTTCGATGTTGCTGCTTTGTCCTTCCACGCCTGCCATGAGAGAGCACATGCCGCGCACGATTGCGCGGACCTTCACGCCGGCCTCGCTCGCCTCGTAGAGCCTCGCGATGATCTGCTCGTCCACCAGGTTGTTGCACTTGAGGAATATCGATGCCGGGCGGCCGGCGCGCGCGTTCAGCAGTTCGGTGTGAATGAGCCGCAGGAACAGCGAGCGGTTGGTGAGCGGCGATACAGCCAGGTGCCGGAACTTGTGCCTGCGGTAGGTGTGGCGGATGAAATCGAAGACATTGGCCACGTCTTCGGCGACTTCCTGGTTGGCGGTGAACAGGCTGATGTCGGTGTAGATCCGCGCCGTTTTCTCGTTGAAGTTGCCGGTTCCGATGTGCACGTAGCGGCGCAGCGTCGAGCCTTCCTGGCGGCTCACCATGATCAGCTTCGAATGCACCTTGAGACCGGGTATGCCGAAGATCACCTGCACGCCGGCCTCTGCGAGGCGCTGGGCCCAGCTCAGGTTGGCTGCCTCGTCAAAGCGTGCGCGCAGCTCGACGATGGCCGTTACTTCCTTGCCGTTGGCCGCAGCACAGACCAGCGAGCGGCCGATGTGCGAGTTCTTGGCCACCCGGTAGAGCGTGATCGAGATGCTGCGCACGGCCGGGTCGATGGCCGCGGTGCTGATCATCTGCTCCACGTAGCGGAAGGAGTGGTAGGGGTAGTTCAGAAGGATGTCGCGTTCGGCGATCGCGTCGAGGATATTCGCGCAGCGCTCGATGCGGCTCACCGGAAGCTGGGAAAAAGGCTTGTTCTCCAGAGTCTTCGGGCCCAGGTTGGGGAAGTCCATGAAGTCTTTCGAATTGTGGTAGCGGGCGCCGGGCAGGACGTTGTCGTAGCTGCCGAGGCGCAGCCGCTTCACCAGCGTGTCGAGCAGATCGGCGGGCATGCGGCGGTCGTAGACCAGCCGCACCGGATCCCCCTGCTTGCGTTTGCGCAGGCTGCTGGAGACCGCATCGACCACGCTCTGCGTGATCCCTTCACCCATCTCCAGTTCGGCGTCCCGCGTCACCTTGATGGTGTAGGCCTCCGCGCTCTGGATGTCGAAGGTGCCGCGAAACACCGCGGGCAGGCAGGCCCGGATGATGTTGTCCAGCACCATGATCACCTGCCGCTGCGGCTGGCCCGCAGGGGAGGGGATGACCACGAACCGCTCGAGCCGGTCCGTGGGGATGTTCACGATGGCGTAACGCGTGCTGCCGCCCTGCAGTTGCAGTCGCACTGCCAGGTATATCCAGCCGTCCTCGAGCTGGGCCGTGATGATGGTGTCGGCAATCATCAGCGGTGCCAGTTCCGGCAACACCCGGCTGTAGAAGTAGCGTTTCACGAATTCGCGCTGCTGCTGGTCGAGTTGGCGCTCGTCGACCAGGTAAATGCTGTTGCGACGCAACTCGTTCAGGCAGTTGCGGTAGACGGCATCGAAGCGGGCCTGCAGGTCTCCCGAGGCGTCGCGGATGTCGTCGAGCAGTTTCTCCCAGACCGCTTTCTCGCGGCCTTTGCTGAAGACCGCGAGCCGTCGCACATCTGCGTAGCGCACGCGGTAGAACTCATCGAGATTGTTGGAGAAGATCCCCATGAAGCGTACCCGCTCGATCAGTGGTACCGAGGGGTCCTCCGCCTCCTGCAGGACGCGGGCATTGAACGACAGCCAGCTGAGCTCCTTGGCAAAGATCTGCGGCGCTTTCTTGCGCGTTGACATCGACTGCTCCAATGCGATGACGGGCGTCATTGAAAAGACCCGTCCAGCGATTACACTCTCGACCCTGCTGCCTCCCGGGGGTGATCCGCGGGGTGACGGCCATTGTCGATCCGGACGCTACAGTGTAATGACAGCCGCAATACCAGCGGCAAGGTAATTCCCGCACAGATGACCGAGGAAAACCGCTCCGTCTGCGCCGTGCTCGACCTCGGTTCGAACAGCTTCCACCTGCTCGTGGGCCGGCTTGACGAGGGTCGCCTTGTGACCATCGACCGCCGCAAGGATACGGTCCGGTTGGCGCAGGGCCTGCTGCACGACGGCCTTTTGTCCGAACCCGTGATGGCGCGCGCCCTGGAAAGCCTCGGCGTCTTCGCCCAGCAAGTGCGCGGTGTGCCCCGCCAGAACCTCAGGGTGGTAGGCACCAACACCCTGCGCGCAGCGCACAACGCCGAGGAATTCCTCGAGCGTGCCGAGCGGGTCATCGGTGTTCCCATCGATGTGATCTCCGGGCAGGAGGAGGGGCGTCTCATCTTCCTCGGGGTGGTCAAGGGGCACGCGGGAAGCGCGGTGCGGCGTCTGGTGATCGATATCGGCGGTGGCTCCACGGAGTTCATCGTCGGCAAGCGCGTGGCCAAGCGTGTCGAGAGTCTGTTCATCGGTTGCGTATCGATGAGCGAGCGCTTCTTCCCTGATCGTCGCGTCACCGAAGAGCGCTATGCGCGCGCCCTGACCCTTGCGCGCGCCGAGATCCAGCACCTTGCCGAGGGCTACGGTGCCAGCCGCTGGGACGAGGCCGTGGGCAGTTCCGGCACGGTGCGTTACGTGGCCGCGGCCATCGACACCCTGATGCCCTGCGATCACCTGGTCACTCTGGAGGGGATCGAGCGGCTGGTGCGCCACATGATCGAGGCGCGCAAGGTCGAGGCCCTGGCCGATGTGGGACTCAGCGCCGATCGACAGCCGGTCTTTCCCGGCGGTCTTGCCATCCTCCACGCGGCTTTTCTCGAACTCGGCATACGCGAGTTGCACGTGTCGGACTATGCGCTCAAGGAAGGCGCTCTTTACGAGCTTGCCGATCAGGGGCAGTACGAGGACACGCGCCGCAAGACCATCGAGTACCTCTGCAAGCAGTTCCAGATCGACCGCCCGCAGTCCGTGCGCGTCGAGCGCCTCGCCCGGCAACTGCTGCCGCAGGTGCGCGATCAACTGGTGCTTGATCCCGTCTTCGCCGAGCAGGCCCTGCGGGCAGCGGCCGAACTCCACGAACTCGGGCTCCCGATCTCGCATAGCGGTTATCACAAGCACGGCGCCTACATCCTCGAGAACGCCGATATGCCGGGTTTCTCGCGGCGCGAGCAGACGATGCTGAGCTTCCTGGTGCTGAACCATCGCCGGAAGCTGCGGGTGCCGGAGACGAGCAGCTACCGGTTCAGCCCCGACTGGGCCTTGGTGCTGGTGCTGAGGCTTGCCTGCCTTTTCAACCGCATCCGCTCCGAGCAGAGATTCCCCGCAATGCGCATCCTGCCTGCGCGCAAGGGCTGGACGCTGGAAATCCCGGCAGACTGGCTCGCGCAGCACCCGCTGGTCGAGGAAGACCTGCGCGCCGAGAACGAGTTTCTCGCCGCAGCCGGCCATGGGCTTGTCGTGAAGCCGGTCGCCTGAGGACCGCCCATGAGCCAGAGCCCCGATTTGCCCGACCTCGCCGCTATCCATGCGGCAGCGCAGCGCATCGCCGCCGTGGTGGAGCGCACTCCGGTGATCCGCAGCGACACCCTGGACGCCCTCTCCGGCGCACGGCTGTTCTTCAAGTGCGAGCACCTGCAGAAAACCGGTGCATTCAAGGCGCGCGGTGCGAGCAACGCGGTCTTCGGCCTCTGCCCCGAGGAAGCGGCCCGCGGTGTCGCCACGCACTCCTCCGGCAATCACGGGGCGGCGCTGGCCTGGGCGGCGCGGCTGCGCGGCATTCCGGCCCATGTGGTTGTGCCGTCTAACGCCAACCGTGCCAAGCGCGCAAACATAGAGCGCTACGGTGCCCGCATTGTGCTGTGCGAGCCGACGCTCGCGGCCCGCGAATCCACTCTCGCCGCAGTGCTGGCCGAGACTGGCGCGAGCGCCGTGCCACCCTACGACGACGCCCGCGTGATCGCGGGGCAGGGCACGGCCGCCCTGGAACTTGTTGAGGATACCGGCGGGCTCGATGACCTCGTCACGCCTGTAGGCGGAGGTGGCCTGCTCGCCGGCGCGGCAATTGCCGCGCACGGCCTCGATGCTGCCATCCGCGTTTATGGCGCCGAGCCCCTGGGTGCCGACGATGCAGCCCGCTCGCTCGCCGCCGGGGAGCGTCTGCCGCAAACCGATCCGCGCACCATGGCAGACGGACTTCGCACCTCGCTCGGCGTGCTCAATTTCGCCGTTCTCCAGCGTGAAGTGCGCGGCGTGATCACGGTCACGGAAGCGCAGATCGCCACCGCCACCCGGCTCCTCTGGGAGATCTGCAAACAGGTGGTCGAGCCATCGTCCGCTGTCGTGCTGGCCGCAGTGCTGGCCCAGCCGGAGCGCTTCGCAGGCCGTCGCGTGGGGCTGGTGCTGAGCGGCGGCAACGTGGACCTCGAATCCCCTCTGCCCTGGACGGAGCACCCTGCGTGAGCATCCCTCCCTTTCATCTCGCACTTCCTGTCACGGATCTCGAGGCCTCACGTGCGTTTTACGTGGGCCTGCTCGGTTGCGGGACGGGCCGCGAGTCCACCCGCTGGATCGATTTCGATTTCTGGGGCCATCAGGTGGTTGCGCATCTGGTCGATCCTGCAGACCACCCGGCGGCTGCCCGCAACCCGGTGGACGGAGACGACGTGCCCGCGCTGCATTTCGGACCCGTGCTGGCGTGGGAAGATTTCGAGGCATTGGCGGCACGCCTGCGCGCCGCGGGAGTGGAGTTTGCAATCGAGCCGCGCGTACGCTTTGCAGGGACGGTAGGTGAGCAGGCAACCCTGTTCCTGCGCGACCCGAGCGGCAACCACCTCGAGTTCAAGAGCTTCCGTGATCCGTCCATGCTGTTTGCCCGCGGCGACGCCGGACAGTTCTGATCGGCCGATCCGGCGCCACACAAACCGGGTAGACACGTCGCTGCCGCAGTGGAACCGATACCGTGCATGCCCCGACCCGCATCCTGACGATCTACTTCGACGGCGGATGCCCGCTCTGCCGGCGGGAAATCCGCTGGTATCAACATTTGCGAACGCGGGAGCCCGTGGCGTGGGTGGATCTCGATGAGCGGCGCGGCGAGCCGCCTGCACCGGATCTGGGCTTCGAGCAGGCGATGCGGCTCTTTCACGCGCGCTGCCCCTCCGCCGGTTTGCTCGTCGGTGTGGATGGCTTCATCCGGCTGTGGCAGGCGTTTCCGGTGCTGCGGCCGCTCGCGCTGATAGCGTCCTTCCGTCCGATCAAAGCCGTGCTTGGCAAGGCCTACGAGGTGTTTGCCGCGCGGCGCTGGCGCAAGCGCTGCGCCGATGGAGCCTGCGGCCTCGTTCCCTGAGGCCGTGTGGCCACCCTTGCCAGCGGGCGAGGCGATCGGTGAGCATCCGCGCCTTCTGCAAATTCCCTCCCGCGCAACGCATGCCGTGGCCCCGGAGATCGAGGCCCCTCACATGGATTTTCCTGATACCACTCCCCGCGCCGGCCCCTGTGCCGGCAGTGCCCTGATGCGGGTCCTCCCCGAGGATTTCCGTGTGGACGAGCGTATCGAGATGGCGCCCGAGCCTGCGGGTGAGCACCTGTGGCTCCGGGTGCGCAAGACGGGCGAAAACACCGACTACGTGGCGCGCCTTCTGGCACGCACGGCGGGTGTCGACGGGCGCGCCATGGGTTTTGCCGGCCGCAAGGACCGCCATGCGGTCACCACGCAGTGGTTCAGCGTCCAGTTGCCCGGCAAACCCGACCCCGACCTCTCCTCGCTGCCACCCTCGATCGAGGTGCTGGAGTCCGTGCGCCGCCAACGCAAACTCCAGACCGGGGGGCTCAGGGGGAATGACTTCGTGCTGCGCCTGCGCGATTTCGACGGCGATGCGGCCTTGCTTGGCCAGAGGCTGGAGCAACTGCGCAGCCACGGCGTGCCCAATTACTTCGGCGTCCAGCGTTTCGGGCGCGAGGCAGGCAACATCGAACGTGCGCAGGCCTGGTTTTCGGGCGCGCTCAGGGTGTGTGACCGCAACGAGCGGGGCATCCTGCTTTCATCGGCGCGCTCCGCGATCTTCAATGCGGTGCTCGCGCGACGCGTGGCCGAGGGCAGCTGGTCTGCCCTGCTGCCTGGCGAGGCCGTGCAGCTGGACGGCAGTGGTTCCTGGTTCCTGGACGATGGCACCGATGCCACGCTCTCCTCGCGCCTTGCCGCGGGAGACATCCACCCTAGCGGTCCGCTCTGGGGCTCTGGCGAGACAGCATCGCAGTCAGACGCGCGGCGTCTGGAGTGCGAGGTCGCAGAGCAGTACGCAGACCTCGCCCGAGGCCTGGAATCGAACGGCCTGCGGCAGGAGCGCCGTCCGCTGCGGCTGGTGCCGCGGGATCTCTCGTGGGAGTGGCTTGACGCCAGCACCTGCGAGCTGCGCTTCGGGCTGCCCGCCGGATGCTATGCCACCAC
>CAIYPF010000147.1 GCA_903928015.1 uncultured Gammaproteobacteria bacterium
ACACGCCGAGCACCGCGTGGTAGTAGGCGATGTTCTTGGTGGCGTCGAAGACGTAAGCCACATCGCGCTCGAAGTAGGAGGTCGAGCTCGTGACGGTGGCCCAGCCCAGATCGCCCTCGACGGTGAACTGGTAGTTCGACCAGGCGTCGTCCCAGCGCTCGTCGACGAACTTCACGGTCTTCAGATCGCCGATATTGGCGTCGAAGTCGTTGAAGCCGGTCTGCTTGGAGCGGGTGTTGTTGTAGATGCCGGTAAGGGACCAGTCTTCGTTCACCCACCACTTGGCCGAGATGCGTCCGCCCTGCCAGTTGCCTTCGTTGATGTCCTTGCCGACCAGAGCCGAGTTGTCCTTGGCGCCGAGCAGGGGCGTGGTGCCCAGAACGTTGTCGATGTAGCCAGCATCCTTGGCACCGAAACCCACCAGACGGATCGCGAGCTTGTCCTTGATGAGGGGCAGGTTGACCATGACGTCGCCGTCCCAGCCCATGCCGCCGTTGTCGATCTGCTCAAGGCCGCCACCGATGCTGGCCTCGAAGGCCTCGGCATCGGGCTTGTTCACGATGTAGCGCACAGTGCCCGACTGCGAACTCGCTCCGTAGAGCGTGCCCTGCGGACCGGCAAGGCTCTCGATGCGGGCGAGGTCGATGGGGCGGATCTCGGGGGATTGCGCGCCCGAGGTGAGGGGCTGCTCATCGAGATAAATGGCTGCGGAGGACTCGGCGATGAAGGGCCGGGGCGAATCCGCGAGGCCGCGGAACACGATCTTCATCTGGCCGGCACCGGCACCCACCACCGTCATGGACGGAGAGAAGCGCGCGACGTCTTCAAGGCTCTGGATGCCTTTTTTGGCCATATCCGCGGCGCTGAACGAGAGCACCGCCTGCGGGATGTCCTGGATGTTCTCGTCGCGTTTGCGGGCGCTGACGATGACTTCCTCGATGCCTTGCTGGGCAAGCACCACAGGCGCCGCAGTCCCCGCAACAGCGGCGGAAACTGCGCCTGCAAGGGCGCGTCGACCAATACGATTGGTTGGCAAGGAGCTCATCTTGCTTATTCCTCGTTCAGTACGGTTTTCCGGAGTCTAGCCAGCAGAGGGGGAATTGTCTCCCCCCCTGCCGACCGATCATCAGGGCGATGCCGGCTCCACCAGGAACTTGGTGCCGGTGGCGCGCAGGGCATACACCGCCACCTCGGCCGGATCCACCATTCCGGCGAGCGGAATGCGGCGGGCGTAGTGGCTGCCGAAGGTGGTGAGCAGCTCATCGGCCACGCGCTGCTTGAGCGCCGCCGTCACGGCCGGGCCGACCCGGTTCAGGAAGGGGAAGAGCAGCCAGCCGCCCACACCCCAGCACATCCCGAAGCTGCGCGTGATCTCGGTGGGCGAAAGATCGAGCCCCCCGTAGATGTAGACCTGCTTCATCACGTTGGAGCCGTAGCGGCTGAACTCGGTGGCCGTGCGGCTGATGGCAGCCTCCATGCAGCCGAGGATCTGGCCAGCGAGCTTGCCGCCGCCGATGGCGTCGAAGGCGATGGTGGCGCCGGTTGCGGCCAGCGCATCGGTCAGCTCCGCCAGAAAGGACGGCGATGCGGTGCAGCACACATGCTTCGCTCCCTGTGCACGCAACAGATCCGCCTGCTCGGGCTTGCGCACGATGTTCACCAGCTCGATGCCATCCTTCAGGCAGATGCGGTTCAGCATCTGCCCCAGATTGGAGGCGGCAGCCGTGTGCACCAGCGCGCGGTGCCCCTCGAGCTTCATGGTCTCGACCATGCCGAGCGCGGTGAGCGGATTCACGAAGCAGGAAGCGCCCTCCTCTGCCGTGGCGCCATCGTGCAGCGGCAGGCATTGATCGAGCCGCAGGCAACGGTACTGGGCGTACATGCCGCCGCCACCGATGCCGGCCACGCGCCGACCGAGCAGAGCCTGAGCAGCCGGCGAGGAGCCCGCACGCACGACTGTACCCGCGCCCTCGTTGCCACAGGGAATGGCCATGCCGATGCGGGCCGCCATGGCGCGCAGTCCGCGCTCGGGCACGGTCATGCGAAGGCCCGGCTGGCCCTCGATCTGCACTGCAGTGGCGCTGTCCATATCGGCGGCGCCGAAAAGCAGGCCGATGTCAGACGGGTTGATGGGCGAGGCCTCGATGCGCAACACGACTTCGTCGGGACCCGGCTCGGGCGTCTCGACCTCGACCAGCGAAAGCTCGAGTTCGCCCTCGGCGCGGATCAGGGAACGCAGTTGCAGGCCGCGCAGGGGGGATGTATCGCTCATGAATGACTCCGTTTCAGACAATGGAAAACACGTGCAAAAAAACAAAGAGAGGAACCGTTGCTCAGGACAGCCCCCGCGAGATTTCGGCAGCCGCCATCAGCGAGAGCGCACTGAAGGTCAGCGTGCCGTTGGCGCAGCCCGAAGACACCAGCGTGGGCGCGCCCACCACGAAGAGGTTTTCGTGGTCGTGGCTGCGGCCGTGGCGGTCGACCACGCTGCTCGCCGGGTCCTTGCCCATGCGGCAGCCGCCGCCGGGGTGGTCCTGGAAGCTGTCGGTGGCCGAGGCGATCACGCGGCCGTTGCCGGCACGCGCCATGTCGGCGAAGAGTTCCGCGAGACGCTGTTCGCTGTAGCCGCGCAGTTCTGCCGAGACGGGATCGTCGCGCAGCGCGAGGCGAGGCAGCGGATCGCCGAAGGGCGTGCGGCGGGCGGCGTCCAGCGTGACCTCGCTGTCCTTCCCGGGGATCACGTCGTAGTAACCACGCACGCGGGCGGTGGACTCGGTTTCGGTGCGCGAGCGCCAGTCCGCGAGCAGCGCATCGCCCATCAGCAGGGTGCCGGCGTCATCACGCAGGCGCGGCAGCCGGCCCACGGTGTCTTCCCAGATGCGCAGATCGTGTCGCAGGTACTTCTCGGTGCGCGGCTTGCGCATGAAGTGCTTCGTGACCAGCGAGTGCTGCTCCTGCATACCCGGGAACAGGCGCATGGGCAGCGCGATGCGTGCGCTCACGTTGCGGTGCCCGGTGATGTACTTGCCAACGAGGCCCGAGGAATTGGCGATGCCCTGCGGATGGCGCGCATCCGCAGAGAGCAACAGCAGGTAGCTGCTCCACAGATAGCCTGCGGCCACCACGAAGGTCTTCGCGCGGTACTCCACCTCCTGCCCGCCCGTCACGGCTACCGCGCGTTCGATGCGCTCGCTGCCGGGTGCAGTGTGCAGACGCCGCACCATGGTGTTTGCCTGCAGCCTGACGTGGCCCGCAGCGCGCAGCCGCCGCCACGTCATGTCGGGCGAGTACTTGGCGCCGGTGGGGCAGATGGGGTCGCAGGTGTCGCTGCGGCAGCAGGAGGCACGGCCGTCGTCGGGACGCGCCACCGTGAGCTTGGCCGAGGGCTGGCTCCACATCGGAATGCCCGCTTTAGCGGCCCACTCGCGGTACTGCAGCAGGTTGTAGTTCAGGGGCAGCGCGGGCATCGGGAAGGGCTTGCCGCGCGGATCGAGTTCGGCCGGGCCCTGCTCACCGCCGATGCCGATCAGCTCTTCTGCTTCCTGGTAGAACGGATCGAGTTCCTCATAGCTGATCGGCCAGTCGGTGCCCACGCCGCAGGCGGAGCGCTGACGGAAATCCTCCGGCGAAAAGCGCGGCGTCACGCCGCCCCAGTGCATGGCAAGCCCGCCCACGCACTGCGTGGGGCTCTGCATGCCCTCGACGAACATGCCGTCGATGTGGTCCTTGGGCCAGGGGCTCTCGCCGTAATCGAGATTGCGCTGGCGCAGCCGCGCAAACTCCAGCGGCCCGGGCTGCTCGGCACCGGCCTCGAGCACCACGATGTTGCTCTTGCCCTCGCGCACGAGGCGCTCCGCCACCATGGCCGCCGAAATGCCCGAACCGATGATGCAGACATCGCACTCCACCACGCGCGCGCTCATGCCAGATCCTCCGGCCGCAGCGCGCGCGGCGCATGCGGGAGATCCTCCAGAGGACGGCACATGGCTTTGCCGATGGCGGCGCGGTAGCAAAGATCCGTGCCCTGCGGAGACTGGAAGAAATGCGTCATCAGACCTAGCGCCACGTGCGGCGCATCGATGGGCAGCGGGAGATCAGGCCCCTTGATGCCGGCCAGCGACTGCGCGATCAGCGCTTGGCGCTCGGGCACGCCCAAGGCCGCAAAACCGCCGGGCGACTGCGCGCGCGCTGCGTCATCGAGTTCGCGCAATTGCTTCTGCCATGCGGGGAGCGGCGAGGCGGGCAGATGCGTCACCGGCGCGGCCGGATAAGGGTGATTCACCTCGGCCCCGGGCATATAACCCGTGATCCACGCGCTGAAGCGCCGCAGCGCCGCCGCCCTGCCCTGCTCGCCCAGCTCCGAGGGCAACACGGCCGCGCCGAGTGCGCCGAGCAGCGTGGCGTCGAAGGGCGCGGCCGCATCCGTGGCGATGATGCCGCCCGCCGCCGACACCGGTAGCGCACGCCCAAAACCAAGCAACGCGCCCACACGCAGGGCAAAACCGATGAACGAGCGTCTGCGGATAGACGGCATGGGAAGGAGCCTTGGGCGGAAGAGAGTGGGACTGTAGCCGTTGCCGTCAGCCGGGCCAAGCCGCGCGCGCAGGGCCGGGGCGATGCCTGCGACAACGGCGCCCGATGCCGCTGCCCATGCCGCTGTCGCGCGCATGGCGCGCTCCTACCTTCGGGGCCATCCTGCGGCGTCCCCGCAGGAGCGGGCCATGCCCGCGACAACAGCCACTGATTCCGATACAAAACGCCGGGGCGGAGACATGTCCCCCTCCTGCGCGGGAATTGCCGGGGCATGGCCCCCTCCTACATCGTTAGAATGGAGCCTCGAAACCCTCTGCCGGACACACCGGCCAGGACCCCGCCCGTGATCCGCATCACCGAATTGCCGCTGCCGCTCGACTACCCGCCCGCGGCGCTGCGCGAGGCCATCGTGAAACGTTTGGCCATCGCCGAGGACGAGCTCCTCGACTTCACGCTGTTCAAGCGCAGTTACGACGCCCGCAAGAAAAACACCGGTATCGTTTTCGTCTGCATAGTCGACGTGAGCGTGCGCGACGAGCCCGCCCTGCTGCGGCGCCTTGCAGGCGACCGGCACGTGGGCCCCGCACCGGACACGGCCTATCACACGGTCGCGCAGGCACCGGCGCATCTGAAAGAGCGCCCGATCATCGTGGGCTTCGGCCCCTGCGGGCTGTTCGCCGCGCTGCTGCTCGCGCAGATGGGCTTCAAACCCATCGTGCTGGAGCGCGGCCGCGATGTGCGACGCCGCACCCGCGACACCTGGGCGCTGTGGCGCAAGAACACACTCATCCCGGAATCGAACGTGCAGTTCGGCGAGGGCGGAGCAGGGCTTTTTTCCGATGGCAAGCTCTACAGCCAGATCAAGGATCCGAAGTTCTACGGCCGCAAGGTGATGCACGAATTCGTGCGCGCCGGCGCTCCGCCGGAAATCCTCTACGTGAGCAAACCGCACATCGGCACCTTCCGTCTGACGGGCGTCGTGGCGGCGATGCGCGAAGAGATCATCGCGCTGGGCGGCGAGGTCCGCTTCGAGAGCAAGGTCACCGACCTGCTGATCGAGCAGGGCCAGGTGGCAGGCGTGGCGCTCGAGAGCGGCGAGACGCTGCACAGCCGCCACGTGGTGCTCGCGCTGGGGCACAGCTCGCGTGACACGCTGCGCATGCTCGAACGGCGCGGCGTGTTCCTGGAAGCGAAACCCTTCGCTATCGGTTTCCGTATCGAGCATCCGCAGTCGCTGATCGATGCCGCGCGGCTCGGGCGCTTTGCCGGGCACCCCGAACTCGGTGCCGCCGACTACAAGCTCGTGCACCACGCCCGCAATGGCCGCGCGGTGTACAGCTTCTGCATGTGCCCGGGCGGAACGGTGGTTGCGGCTACATCAGAGCCGGGGCGCGTCGTGACCAACGGCATGAGCCAGTACTCGCGGAACGAGCGCAATGCCAATGCCGGCATCGTGGTGGGCATCAACCCCGAAGAAGACTTCCCCGGCGGCACACTCGCCGGCGTTGCCTTGCAGGAAGCGCTGGAATCCGCTGCCTACGTGGCGGGCGGCAGCAATTACTGCGCGCCCGCGCAGCTGGTGGGGGATTTCCTGCGCGGCGTGCCATCCACGCAACTCGGTGATGTGCTGCCCTCGTACAAGCCGGGCGTGCTGCTCGGCGATCTGTCGCAGTCACTACCTGCTTATGCCATCGAGGCGATACGCGAGGCCCTGCCCGCCTTCGGCAAACAGATCCGCGGTTTCGACGGCGCGGATGCGGTGCTCACGGGCGTTGAAAGCCGCACCTCTTCCCCGGTACGCATCACCCGTGATGCCGAATCACTCCAAAGCCTGAACGTGCGCGGGCTCTACCCCTGCGGCGAGGGGGCGGGCTATGCGGGGGGCATCCTCTCGGCGGGTGTGGATGGCATCAAGGTAGCGGAGGCAGTGGCGCGGGAGCTGAGCTGACAGCCACGCCAAACCACAGGCCCGGCCTCACAGCGGGCCACGCCCATGGCGAATTCACCATGGCCATTCAGGCGGGGAAGGGCCGACGCTCGACCCTGACGAATTGGGTGTAAATGGGTGTAGCAATGGGTGTCGCATAGAACTACCACCGACAGTTGCACCACTCTGCTTCGGTGCAGCAAAAGGGCACCTGGCACCGCGGCAACTTCAAAACCGACTCGAATATCATTAGCCTCCTCGAAGAGACGGGCGCGCGTGAATGGTGCTGGCGGCCGCCAGCCGGCCTGATCACGCTGTAGCTAGTCTCATCTGGTGAGGCTCCCCCCGCGAATACTACCGCCCGACACAACGCCGGAGCGCAGCCATGCCGAGCCACACCTCACCCACCCGAGAGAACTGGCTGCTGACGGGCGTGGACCGCCTGCGGCCCATCTTCCGCGCGCAGGGCCACGAAGTACCCGAGGTGAAAGTCTCGGTAGGCTGGCCCGCCACCGGCCAGCGCAGCCGCACCATCGGCGAGTGCTGGCCTTCGAAAAGTGCGGGTGACGGGCTGAACCAGATTTTCATCGTGCCGAGCCTCGGCAGCCCCGTCGAGGTGCTGGACGTGCTGACGCACGAACTGGTGCACGCCGTGGACGACTGCAAGCACGGTCACGGCAAGGAGTTCAAGGCGATTGCGCTCAGCGTGGGGCTGCAGGGAAAGATGCGGTATGCGAGCGCAGGCGATGCACTCAAAGAGCGGCTCATGCGCATTGCAGCAGACATCGGGCCCTTTCCCCACGGCACGCTCTCCCGCAAGCCGCCGCGCCCGCGCCCCGCAGACCCGCCGCGTGCGCGCTGCGGCACCTGCGGTTATCAGCTGTCGATCCCGAAGCGCTATCTGCAGTACGGGCCGCCGATGTGCCCGGTGCATCGGGTGGAGATGGAGGAGGTGGGGGGGTGGTGATCCACCGAGCCTGCCCCAGGCAAGCACGCAAACACTGACCTCCGAATCACCTTTGTTGGCTTCACTCACCGCAACGCGAAGGGGCAACAAACACCATGAGTAGACGAACCCGCCTCGACATCGTTCCTCCGGACTACACCCAGAAACACGCCGGTCGTGTTGTGACGAACGTTTTCGACTATGTGGCAGACCGAACGCTGTATCTAAACGAGACACTGCCCAACATCACATCCCTGCGGGACATACAGCGTTTCACCGAAAAGGCCCTGAAACACCTCGTCATAGGCGTGAACGACGGCATTGAGAAAAACCTCCTTTGGCAGTGCCGGTTTCTCGGAGGCATGGACAGGCGGCTCTTTACGTATCAACTCGACGTCAGGCGTGACGGGCGCGGAGGCGCGACTATCACGCTCGCAGCTATGCCAGGTCGCGTCACACATCACGCCGGGACACGACTGCTGCAGCACCACAAATCGAAAACAATGAAAGACTTTCTCGAACACCTACGCTACGCAAGCGCGTTCGCGAATGAGGCTTCTCTCAGCAAAGCCAAGGGTGCGGTGACGGATGCACGTGGGGACCAGTACTGCTTCAAATACGACCGAGAAGATGGATCGATACTCGCAACGTTCATAGCGGAGTCTTCAGTTCATCTCTCGGTGCCACGCCCTGAACCAAAAGCCTCGATTGAGGGCCGAACCGGGCGCGAGGAAGCGATCGAAAAAGCGGGACGTTCACGCAGACCCGAGCCTGTCGAGCCTTTGGACGCCCCAACGACAGGGCACATCGATGTTACCGCTTCGACTCCTAGGCTCGAACAGCGTCCCCGCGCCGTAACGTGTGCGCGGAGAAAGAGAGAGATACCCATCACTTACCGCAGAAAACGCGTTTATCGTTCCGATTCATCTGATGCCTCAGGTCAACCTGTATGCCTCAGAGGCCAGCCGTCACCATCTTCCGAGGTCTACTGCTGACAAGCAGCAGCCTTCAGACCATCAGAATTGAGTCAGCGATCAGGATCCAGGGGAGATACTCCAGACGAGATCAATCGGGCGTACGTTTCGTCCATCCTCTCATCAGGCGGCACGAATATCACCGTCCCATCCCGTCCGCGCGTGAGCAGCACCCGATAAACATTCTTCCGGACGGCAAGCGGGTCGCGCAGCGGGCTTCTGGTGCCGCCGGAGTATCGAATCGTCCAACCTGTCTCGGTCCATAGCAGGTCGGATCCCCACGCCAGCAACGCGCAGTCCAGTTCAAGCCCCTGCGAGGCGAATTCGGTGGCCACGGTCTGCAACGCGCAGCAGGAGTCCTCGCTACCCGGTTTCGAGTTGTACCAGGCTCCTACCTTCAACCGCTTGGTGGTCTGGAAGGTATTGTCGACACCGAACCCCGGCAGCCACTTGTCTTTGGAAGACGCAAGCATTCCGTAGCGCGCCTCTCGGGCCCCCTCATAGCGCTCTTGCAAATAGGCTTTCGCGACCGAGAGATCACGCGTCAGGAGAAACCGATGACCACCCGCGAACAACTCGTCACCCAAGGGCGAGAGCGAGGCCGCAGGGGCTCGTCCCAGTAGCCCGGCGACCCATTGATGGACTTTGGGCGTGAGGTGGAAGCGGATTTCGGTATCGAGGCTGAGCGTACGATCTGAATCGATAGCGGCACCGCAATTGCCGAAGTGCTCCAACAGGGCCGGCGCGGCATGGACCATCCACCTGTCACGCTCTCTGGCCTTCGACACCGCTTGCGCCCACAGGGGTACTCCAACTTCCTCGCCGACGTGGATAGCCTGTCCATCACCGATCAATGCAACGAGCACCGACCACTCCGGGATTCGCTCGCAGAACTCGATCAGATGCTCAGGCTCGGATTGTCCCAAGGGAGTTTTGTGGACCTCAGCTACACGCTCGCGGTCGTGGGCGCGCTGAGCCTCGTCGAAAACGATCAAATGCTCGGGGGGAACGGCGCGCTGACGGGCTCCGTACTGCTTCACGTACTTTTTGATGTCCTGCACGAAGGTGCGTCCTCCGCCGCCTCCTTCGCTCAATGCATCTTGCAGCACCGCCACCAACGGACCGTTTCCTGACAGGTACACCGCAGCGGCAGCAGGCTTGAGTCCTCCCCTCTGCAGGGCGAGATCGTCTAGCCACCCCGCATGTACGAGTTGTAGCCCCACCAATGTCTTGCCTGAGCCGGGAACGCCACTCAGCAGTACCAACCGTCGCGTTCTGGTTCGTGCCGCCTCATGTGCAATGGCGGTGATGGCTTCGAGAGCTGGCTCAGTCGCGGCGCGAGCGCGCTTGATCAGGGGCAATGGCCGCTTGTGAAACAGCTCCCGCGCCGCCGAGACGATCGTGGGTAAGGGCGCATAGGCATCGGGCTTGAGAAACGCTTCGGCCGACACCGCAGGTGAGTCCGACTGTGCCAACTGAAAAAGAAGGGCGTCCAGCCCCGCTGGACCAACGTGGTGAACGCGGTCCACAAGGGTGGGTGTCGAAGGCCCTCCCCGGGTAACGAGCACGGGCTGCACATCATTGCCAGCGCACGCACTGTGGTAAGCGGCCAGATCTCGCGCGTACCCCCATGCCTGGTCCAGCGCTCCGCGGCTCGGGTGGAAAGCCCCCTTAAGCTCCAGCACAACGACGCACCCTCGTTGCAGAACGATCACGTCGGGGCGACGGAAATCCCTCGGCAACTCGTATTCGAGGATGGCTGTGTATTCCCGGGCCTGATAGTCACGTGCCTCCAGCTCCCGACATTCATTCTGAAGCCAGGGAATGGACGCGTCCCACGCCTTGATCTGCTCGGGCGAGGCGTCCCGCACAAAGCCCTGCAGACTGGCCCGAATAATCCGGGGTTCGGACCCCGAAAAAGTAGGAAGGTCGGATGTCCATCCGCACCCGTAGTAAGGCGGTGCTCGCTCCATGACGCCTCCAGCCCGAAGATGTTTAACGAGCGAAACGTACCTGGATCAGGCACTCAGCACCAGGGCATACCACCCAGAGCATGGGCTAGGAATGCACGATCATCTCCCGTCGCATGAAGTGTGGTGTCGCAATAGAGCGCGTTGCCCTCTTAGGCCAGCGAGGACGTAACCGATATTGGAGCGTGTCGAGAGGGAAGTTTCTCGTATAGCATGGCGTGCGACGAGCGATGCTCTTAAGCAAAGGCCAGTTTCGCGGCACATATTAATCGGGACTCCAACGGAGGCCATCATGAATTGGCGAGACCATATCGTTTCTGACCCGGAGGTGCTGGCAGGCAAGCCGGTGATCAAGGGCACGCGCGTATCGGTGCAACTCGTTCTGGAGCGACTCGCCGACGGCTGGTCCGAACGGGACCTTTATCGCTCCTATCCAAACTTGTCGCCAGCGGCCCTGCACGCAGTGTTTGCATTCGCGTCTGACGTGCTACGGGATGAGGATTACGTGGCGCGAGGCATGGCCGCGGCATGAAGCCCCGCCTTCTGGCCAACGAAAATGTACCGGCCCCCTCAGTGACGCTTCTGCGAAATGTTCAATTCAATGTGTTAGCCATCGCTGAGTCGCACCCGGGTCTGTCGGACCGCAGCGTGCTCGACCTGGCCACACCTCTCAAGCACCTCCCGCGCACTCGGCCGCTTTGACGTTCAACCCGAGTTCCGGTTCCTCTCCCCCGTCTGGCATATTGCCGTCGACGCCCCAACACCGGGCCACAACCACCGCACTCAAGGACCCCCACCCATGCACCGCGTAATCCTCTGGGGCACCGGCTTCGTCGGCAAAGCCGTGCTCAAAAGCCTCATCGGTCATCCCGCCTTCGAGCTGGCTGGCGTTCTGGTACACGACCCGGCCAAAGACGGGCTCGATGTGGGCGATATCGTGGGCATGCCGCGTATGGGCGTGATCGCCTCGCGCGATGCCGCCGAGGTGCTCTCGCGGCCTGCAGATGCGGTGGCTTACTTCGGCCCGAACATGATGCACGCCGAAGAGAACATGGCGAACATCGAGGCGGCGCTGCGCGCGGGCAAGAACGTGGTCGATACCAGCATGGGCATCTTCCACTACCCGCCGCTGATCCCGGCGGAATACCGCGAGCGCATACAGCGCGCCTGCGAGGCGGGCGGCACGAGCTTCCTCAGCAACGGCATCGATCCGGGTTTCGCGAACGATCTGTTCCCGATGACGCTGCTGGGCCTTTGCGGGCAGGTAAGCAGCGTGCGCACCACGGAGTTCATCGACGGAGGGAGTTATCCGGACCAGGCGAGCCTGCGTTTCATGGGGCTCTACACGCGCATGGACGAAACACCTCCGCTGCAAGCCAACCCGGGCATGATGACCGGCATCTGGGGCGGGCCGCTCTACATGATCGCGCAGGCCGTGGGCGTGAAGATCGAGCGCACGCAGGAGAACTACACACGCTGGACGGGTGACCGCGCGGTGGATTTCGCACAGGGCCGCGTACTGCCGGGCGAGGCCGCGGCGCACCGCATCGAGCTGCAGGGCATCGTCGATGGCGAGCCGCGCATCATCATCGACCACATCCACCGCCTGTATCCCGACGCCGCGCCCGAATGGCCGCGCCCGCGCATCGACGAGACGCACGCCAACCGCGTCGAGATCATCGGCCGCCCCAACATCCTGCAAGAGACCGTGCTCTCGGATGCCGACACGGGCGATGGCAACGGAGGCGGCTGTCTGGCGACGGGCATGCGTGTGTTCAATGCCATTCCTGCCGTGTGCGCGGCGGCGCCGGGGATTCTCTCGGCGCTGGACTTGCCCGTCATCCCCGGGCGCGGGGTGATCCGGGCGGATGCCTTGGCGAGGTAAGGATTCCGATTCCGGAGGTGGCTGTTGGCTGCAGGGTTCGTATGAGGGCAAGGGAATAGGCAGATGGATCGGCAACTACCCTGCAGTTGATGTCGGTCAAGCACCCCGCCTGCCAATACTGGTTCGATGAGCCGCAATCGGTTTGGCGGCGAATCGCAAAAATGAATCAGAGGCTGGAAACTGAAACTCCGTCGATGCGCGCGTGCGCAGTGGCTCTCTTTTTCCTTTTGGCGGGCTGCACGATCAACAGCATCGATACGCAACCCGACTACTGGAGAGAAAGAATCCACGTCGCGGGAATGGAGTGCCCGGATATCTCCGGCAGCTTCGCCGAATCGAATGCGCTATTCCTCTTCGATGACATCAAAGGCAACGTATCTTTCGGTCTGGGTGGCGCCCCCCACTATTACCCATGGCAATGGCGCCGCTGCGTGGACTGCACGGCTGCCATCACGTGGCATGGCGATCGCCAGCGCGAACTTGCCGTCGATCTTCTAAGCCCCTCGGCGGGTAAAGTCGACACGTTCAAGTTACGTCGGGACAAGGACGAGTTCGACTGCAGGGACGGGTTGCTGCTGGTCCCGTTCAACAACACAGAGGAAATAGGGATCGCCGGCGCCATTACACGAGGCGTGCATGCCTACAGCCTGGCCGAAGACGGCTCACTGGTGCGCCGGCAAAGCCTCACCCAATTCTGGCACTCGGACTTCGTGGTGCCGGGCAAGACCACCGCCGAGCACTATGCCCGCTGGCCTGCAGTCGCCCGCAAGGGCGTCTTGGAGCCCGGGACGCCGGCCGGCCAGCTCGAGAGCGCACCACCCGACCGGGGACTCGTGCAGGTCTACCGGCGTCCGAAGCCGGCCGCAAGTACGTTGCTGGTGGATCTGGATATTTCCCGTGGCGCCAGCAGATCACCCGCCATCGCCCTGAAAAGCGGCGAGTACATCTCTTACTCGGCCAGCCCGGGCAACCTGACCATTTCCTCGACTACCGGCGCGGCTCCCCCCGTGAGCGTGCCGGTGGTAGCGGGCGAGGTGAGTTATGTGCGGGCAACGGTTCACTTCTTTGGTGGCATATCCCTCGAGAACGTGGATGCAGCCACGGCACGCAAGCAAATCATCGGGTGTTCGCTCCAGTCACAGGGAGCCCTGCCGCCATAGAAACATCGGGATGCCCGTCCAATTGCTGCCGGTTCGGCCGGGCGCAGGTCACTACAAAGAACCCGGTCGCACACATTGCCTGAACTTGTTCCTCGGGGCAGGTTGGGCCGAGAAGCGTCTGCGTGCTTCTTCGATTTGCTGGTGGGTCATCAATCGCTCGATCTTTGCCTGGTACTGCCTCGCGTCGGGCATTCCTCCTTGTTCATCCGCCGCGCGCTCCAGCCATATCCACGATTCAACCAGATCGAGTTCCACGCCGGCTCCGGTGGAGTATGCGAGGCCCAGATTGACTTGCCCGAGGGGATATCCTTGTGCAGCCGCGAGTCGATACCAGCGGACGGCTTCAACGTCATCTTTCTTGACCCCGCGACCGCGTGCGTATGCCAAACCGAGGTTTGACTGCGCGATAGCGAAGCCCTGTTGAGCAGCAAGCCGCGTGAGTCGCACTGCCTCGACGTCATCACTCCGCACGCCGTGTCCGTCCCAGTAGTACCAGGCCAGATTCGTAAGAGCGCTGGGATTGCCCTGGTCGGCAGCAAGCCGATACCAGCGGGCGGATTCGCGATAGTCACGCCGGACTCCTGTTCCGTCCTCGTACGCGAGTCCCAGATTGTGCTCGGCATCTGCATTGCCCTGCGCAGCAGACCGCCGATACCACGCCACGGAC
>CAIYPF010000148.1 GCA_903928015.1 uncultured Gammaproteobacteria bacterium
ACTCAACCTGAACGTGCGCGGCGGCAGCGTCGAGACGCTCCATTCGATGGATGTGGCGCTGGCGGTGGATACCGGCGAGACGCTGCTCACCCCGGTGATCCGCGATATCGGCGAGGCCACACTGTCCCAGATCGCAGAGGCTGCCGGCGCCGCAGTGCAGCGATGCAAATCCGGCAAACTTGCGGCCTCGGATCTGCAGGGCGGCGCGATCACGGTGTCGAACCTCGGCATGCTGGGCGTGACCAGTTTCACGGCCATCATCAATCCGCCGCAGGTCATGATTCTCGCGGTAGGTACGGTTCAGGAGCGCGTGGTGTTGCGTGATGGCACGCCTGCGGTCGAGCGCTTCTGCGCGCTCACGCTGGCCTGCGATCACCGCGTGATCAACGGCGCGGCCGGGGCCCGCTTCCTGGCGGATATCTGCGCCGCGCTGGAATCCTGATCCGAGGACGTGCTCCCTCAGGACTCCTGAGCGGGCACGATCATCTGCCCATGGCTGGCCGCGAGGGCGATCAGCTGCGCACGGTCAGGGCTCTCCCAGGTGATGCCCTTGTCGAAGTCCGTGAACATTCTCGCGGCGTTGCCCGCCGAGGTGACCGCCAGTATCGCGCCGCCTCCCTTGCCGAAACGGAACCAGTGAGTGGACCCTCCAGGCACGTGGACGAGCGTGCCCGGTGTGGCGATGGTATCGGTGCCATCGACACCGCAATGCAGCTCTCCCTCGAGCACGTAGAAGGTCTCGTCCCAGGGATGGAAGTGCGGGCCGGGGCCTTTGCCCTCCTCTCCCCTCTGGTGGAAGAATTCGGTGCTGCCGGTGTGCGCGTCGGAAGCAAGAACGGTAATCATGAAGCCGCCCACATTCAGCGGTGCAGGGCGCTCGGACTCGGCGAGGATCACGGACGTGGGCATGCTGATAGCTCCGGGGCAGGAATACGGGAATGCAGGCAGGAGCCGTGAGTCTCGGGCAGTTCCTCGGAAAGCTCAATCGTGGAGCGGGCATCACCAAGGTATCGATGAATTCCCTCGCGGCCGTCCGCAGCACCGCGTGAGCAGCGTGCCCGCATGAGCAGCGCCGTTCGCGTCGACATCGACCGCACCGAGACCTGGACACGCTACCGCAAGGGCCTGTGCGAGGGCTGCGCGGCGCGCTGCTGCACGATGCCGGTGGAAGTGCGCGTACCGGATCTGCTGCGCCTCGGGCTGGTCGAGCCTTTCGAGGCCGAGCACGAAACGCCCGCTGTCATCGCGCGACGGCTGCAGCGCGAGGGCATCGTGGGGCACTTCAGCCACAAGCATGCGATCTTCACCCTCTCACAGCGTGCAGGCGGGGATTGCCTCTACCTCGACGGGAAATCGCGCCTGTGTACGGTTTACGAACGTCGCCCGGACACCTGCCGGCAGCACCCCGCCGTGGGGCCAAGGCCGGGATATTGCCCGTATGGCCCGGCGGATACGGCTGCGGCGTCTGTCACACTCGCGAGTTCAGGCCGTGGTAAACGCGGCGCATCACGAAGCTGAAAGGCCCTCGCCATGGAACTCGTCGTTTTCGATCTGGACGGCACGCTGCTGAACCGCGATTCGGTGGTCTCGGAGCGCACCGCAGAAACACTGCGCCTGCTCACCGCGCGCGGCATCGCCTACACCGTGGCCACGGGCCGCATGCGGCAGGGCTCGCGCGAGGTGCTCGCGGCGCACGGCTTTGTTCTGCCCCAGATCTTCAAAAACGGTGTGATGACCTGGTGCCCGCGCACAGGCGACTACAGCCATGTGAGCCTGCTTACGCCCGGCGAGATCCTGCATGTGATGGAGGCCGTGGACGCGCAGGGCATCACACCCTTCGTGTTCACACTCGAGCCGGACGGCCGACAGGGGCTCTACCACTCGGGCACGCGCAATGCCGTGGAAGAGCGGCTGCTCGGCTATTTCAGCGGGCACGCTGAAGTCGTTGTGCGCCCCGTGCGCGAACTGCCCGCCGATGCGGCCATCACCAACATCAGCGCGCTGGGGCCAGCCGCGCAGATGGCGGCGATCGAACGCCGCGTGGAATCCGAGCCGCACCTGGTGGCTTTTGCCGGCACGGCCATGGAGGGCGATCACCTCGTGTGGATCGACATCCACCATGGCGAAGCCAGCAAGGGCGCCGCCGTGACGCGACTGCGCGAACAACTCGGCGCCACCCGCGTGATCTGCTTCGGTGACGGCGACAACGACCTGAGCATGTTCCTGATCGCCGACGAGTGCTACGCCCCCGACAACGCCAAGCCCGAGATCAAGGCCGTTGCCACCGGGGTGATCGGTCACCACCACGAGGACGGGGTGTCGGAGTTTTTGCGGGAGAGGTTCAGCCTCTAGCGCGGAACACGCCGCAGACGGCCGGGAGGCACCGCCGTATTCACGCCTTCATCGGCCAGTAATCCGGGTGCTGCGGAGTAGCTGCCCCGATCTTGTGCAGCGCGCCCATGTCGCCGTCGAGGCCCACTTCCCTGATCGAGGTGCCGGCCAGCAGGACGTACTTGCGGCGCGCGATGCCCCAGGTGCCGCCGCGCTTCTCGACACGGTCGAGGTAGTAGCCCATGAAGAGCGGCAGCTCCGCACCATCGGTGCCCGCCTCGGTTTGCGCGCCGATGGCGATGCCGTAGCTCATGACGTCCGCGGTATCGCCGTCGAGGTCGATCGTGACCTGCGCGCCCATGTGCCAGCGTCGCCCGGTCGAGCGCTCGATCTGCATGACCACGGGCTTGAAGTCCTTGCCGGTGCCTGTGAAAAAGCCGTAGTCGATGTACGCGTCGTCGAAGAACACCCCGTCGAGCTGTTTTTCATCGAGCCAGTCGAGCGCGCGGGAATACCGCGCCAGCAGATCGCGTATGGCCTCGCGCGCACGCAGCTCGGCGATTTCGCGCTCCAGTTTTCCAAGCCGGGCCGACAGTTGATCCACGGTCTCGCTCATGCCGATGTTCTCCTGATGAGTGCGCAGTACCGGGACAAAGCATGACGCCGATCGATCGGCTGTGTCACCGGGGGTTGTGGAACGCTGGCCCGGGCATTGCCCTGCATTGGTCGGCGCGCAGGAAACGGGACTATCATCTGGTCCCACACGCCATTCCGGAGGTTTCCCATCATGCGCCTGACAGCATTCATTACCGCCACTGCACTGGCACTCGCTCTCGGCGGCTGCGCCGGGATGGACCAGACACAAAGCGACACCGCCAAGGGCGCCGCCATCGGCGCGGGCGCAGGCGCGGTGCTCGGCGCCATGATGGGCGGCTCGCGTGAGGGCGCGGCCAAGGGTGCGGCCATAGGTGCGGTCGGCGGGATCATTGCGGGCAACGTCTGGTCGCACAAAATGCAGCGCCAGAAGCAGCAAATGGAAGCGGCCACGGCCGGCACCGGCGTCAAGGTCTCGCAGACTGCAGACAACCGCCTGAAACTCGAGATCCCCAGCGATATCTCCTTCGCCACCGGCTCCTACGCGATCCAGCCGAACTTCCGCTCGGTGCTCGACCAGTTCGCGGGCAGCCTGCAGGAGAACCCCTCAACCCGCCTCAGCATCGTAGGTCACACCGACAGCTCGGGCAGCGACGCCATCAACAACCCGCTCTCGGTCAACCGCGCATCCAGCACGCGCGATTACCTCTCCTCGCGCGGCGTGAGCATGGGCAGGATGAGCATCGATGGCCGCGGCGCACGCGAGCCCATCGCCGGCAACGAGACTCCCGAAGGCCGTGCCCGCAACCGCCGTGTGGAGATCTTTGTGGCGGAGCCCCAAGGCCCCGCGTCTTGATGACAGGTCCGAAGCCCCGGGCTCATCGGAGGCCGGGGCTTCGGACGGTGCGGATCACTTCACGTAGGTGATGAACGCGCCTTCGGTATCGGAGTTCTCGACATGGAGTTCCATGTCAGCGAAACGCCAGCCCTGAGCCTCCATCTTGGCGTGACTCTCGTTGACCTTTTTGGCCATGGTCGAAGCGCCGTGCGCCGAAACGTATACGGTCACGATGTTGTCTGCCGTCTCTTTCTCTTTGTCTTTGGCCAGCACGGGCAGCGCGACGAGCGCTGAAGCCAATACAGAGGCCGCCAGAAGCCTGGTTGTGAGTGTCATCGGGAATCCCTCGCTCGATAGTTATGAGGATTGACGCCGGAGGTTCAAAACCATCCGGCGCGACGGATTCTGGACAGCACCCGACCTGTATACAAGACGACTACCCGGAAGCTGCACTCAGCGCAACGAGAAGCGCGGCCCACCGTCGTCATCGCCCGCGTGGATACGATCGATCTCGGCGAGATCCGCCGCGTCGAGCTTCCACTGCATTGCCGTGATGTTGACGTCGAGCTGATCGGCGCGGCTCGCTCCAGCGATCACCGAACTCACCGAAGGCTGTGCCAGCAGCCACGCCACCGCCAGTTCGCCCACCGTGTGCCCGCGCGCCTCGGCAAAGGCGGTGTAGCGCTCGAGGCGCGTCCAGTTCTGCTCCGTGGTGATCTGGTAGTAGGCCATCGGCTTGGTCGCGAGCAGCGAATCGGCAGGGTAGGGCTCGCCGCGCTTGTACTTGCCGGTGAGGAAACCACCCGCGAGCGGCCCCCACGGGATCAGGCCCATACCGTGCGCGGCACAGGCGAGGAGATGGTCGTTCTCGATATCGCGCTGCAGCATGTTGTAGAGCGGCTGCGAGGTGGAGAAGCCGATCAGGTTGTGGTGGCGCGCCGTCCACATGGCTTCCGAAACCTGCCACGCCGCGTAATTGCTGCAGCCCGTGTAACGCACCTTGCCGGAGCGCACGAGTTCATCGAGTGCGCGCATGGTCTCTTCCGCCGGCGTGGACGGATCGGGAAAGTGGATCTGGTAGAGATCGATGTAATCGGTGCCGAGGCGGCGCAGGCTTGCCTCGACCGCGCGGATCACGTTGTGGCGTGAACCGCCGCGTGCGTTCGGCCGCTGGTCCACCGGCGCGCCCGAGGGCCCGCCGCCCATGGGCCAGCCGAACTTGGTGGCGATCACCAGGTCGTCGCGCTTGCCCTTGATGGCGCGGCCCACGAATTCCTCCGAGCGCCCCATGTCGTAGACATCTGCGGTGTCGATGAACGTGATGCCCAGATCGAGCGCGCGATCGATCACCGCGCGCGAGGCGGCCTCGTCGTGCAGCCAGCCGAAGTAATGCGTGCCCAGCCCGATGGCCGAGACCTTGAGGCCGCTGCGGCCGAGATTGCGATAATCCACGTGGTGTCTCCCGGTGTCTGGCTGCGTTGCGGCGTCAGGCGTTTGCTTCGAAGGCCTGGTAAATCACGGCGCCTTCGGTCTCGCGCGGGACCGGCCAGCCCGCGAGGTGGCAGACGGTGGGCACCATGTCGATGCACCAGACGTTGCGCTCGATCTGCACGCCCTTGCGGATGCCCGGCCCGCTGAAGGCCATGAGCCCGCGCAAAGACCCGCCCTGGTAATCCGCCGTGGGCAGGAAAGGCCCGTGCTGCGAGCCGTGGTCGTGCTTCAGCGCATAGACCACATCGCCCGCCTGCTCGCCGTAGATGTTCATGAAGCGCGCGTCTTCCTTGCGCAGCGCGAAGAGCACGGGCTTGCGGCCGGAGACCGGATCCACGTAATCCGTGAGCGCGGTGATGATCGCCTCCTGCGCCTGCCGGTATTCATCGCCCCCGGTCACGATGCCGTCGGGATCGCGGCCCTTCTGGTTGATGTGTATCCAGCACACCGGACGCGAGATCGCGCGCGTCTGCGACCAATCGACCTTGCCCGCGGCATCACGCACCAAGAGGCCCGCCTTCTGCAGGATCGCGTTGGTATCGATGCCGGCATGGCCCGCGGGCTTGGCGCCGTGATCGGAGATCAGCACCTGCAGCGTCTCGGTCTCGTCGATGCAGGCGATCAGATCCGCTGCCAGGCGATCGCAGGCCTCGTAGATGCCGAGCTCGATGGCCTCGTGGCGGCGGCGCTCTTCGGGGTCCTTGGCGAGCGTGGGATCGAGCACCTCCGAGAGCGAATGCCAGGAGGTATCGGGCAGGTGATAGCGCATGAAGAAGAGATCCCAGGGCTCGCTCTTCATGAGGTGTGCGCAGGCATCCGCGTACCACTGCCGTTGCATCTCGATCGCCTCGAGCAGCGTGTCGGCGCCGAACCAGCCCTGGTTGTAGCCGTAGAAGCCGCCATCGGGATCCGGCAGGCCTTTGGCCGAATGGATCTTGCGCGCCACCGGTGCGGGTGAGGACCAGCCATCGAGCGCGCAGAGCGGGCTGTGGTAGAGGCGCACGCTGCTGCCATCCGCAGACAGGCCCAGCAACTTCAGCGCGAAGGCGCAGGGCACCATGCCGCGCTCGGTCTCCAGCGTGCGCTCCAGCACCGCGCTCCAGTCACCCACCGCAAGCGAGGCCATCGGCTGCGCGGCGTCTGTCCCGTCGCACACCAGCGCGCGCGTGAAGCCCTCGCCCTCGTCCACCAGCAGCAACTGCCAGCAGGGGCCGATCACGGTGTAACGGCAGCCCTCTGGCCGCACCTGCAGATCCGCGGCGAGGAAACGCTTGCCTGCGGGCAGGTTGATCCAGCCTTCGGGCTCGCCGAGTTCGATGCGCACCGGGGTCTTCGATGCGGGCTGGAAATCGCTGGTGCAGAAGAGCCCCGCATAGGCGCAATCCGCGAACAGTCCGGGTGCGGCCTCGCCGGTGCCAAGACCGGCTTCGTCCAGACGCACCGCCTCTGGCGCTTCGCCGCTCTCGCGGTTCTCGACGGCGAGATTGGGGTGGAACCACTGGTTGATGTCGCAGCCCGAACCGCCGATCTGTATGCCCTTGTCGACCACCGGCGGCCAGGTGGTGACGAAGTTCACGACGATGGATTTTTTGTCGGCACGCGCGATGGCGTTCCAGATGTACTCGGCCTTCACGTCCGGGCTGTGGAAGGCCATGTGCGCGCGGTCGAGCGGCGTGCCGGGCACGCGGATGTTGTAGTCCGAAATACCGTGCGTGCCGGGCCAGGTGCCGGTGCCGATGGACGTCCAGTTTGCCGGCGTTGCGGTGGGCAGCGGCACCATCGCGTTCGGCGCGAGCACGCCGGTGTTTATCAAGCGTGCCATCGCGGGGAGCTTGCCCTCGCGGCAGTACTTCAGGAGCGCGGGCGCCACCGGGCCGTCGAGGCCGAAGATCAGCACCTTGCGGGGTTTGCTTGCCATCGTGTTATCTCCGTCAGAGCCGTCCTGGCGGTGTTATCGGCTATTATCCAAGCGCCTCGCGATACCGCGAAAGCATGCCGTCGCGAGCATAAACGATAAACCGGCGCGCAAGCGCAGCGCCTCCCGCAGAAGGATGATAGATGAGCAGCAGCAACGAACTTCAGGTGGGCGCAGACCGCGTCGCGATACAGGATCTGATGGCGCGCTACGCCTACGCCGTGGACGCCAAGCGCTGGGAACTTCTGGACGAGGTCTTCCATCCCGGCGCGGTGATCGACTTCCTCGCCAACGGCGGCATCAAAGGCACCTGGCCGAAACTCGGCGAGTGGCTCGCGCCGGCGATGTCGGGCTTCACGGCCTGCCAGCACTACCTCTCGAATTTCGCCACGGATGTGGACGGCGATCACGCGCGTTCGCGCTTCTACGTGTTCACGCAAATGATCACGGTGGACGGCGGCTCGGACCACATCGTGAGCGATGGCGGCTACTACAACGCCGAATTCACGCGCACCGCCCGGGGCTGGCGCGTGAGCGCGCTCTCGGGCGGCATCGTGTGGTGGAGCGGATCGGTGCCGGATCACCTGCCGTGGTGGGGCAAGGACGGGGACCGGTTCAACCAGTGAACCCGATCAGTCAGGCGTCTGGCTGCGCGAACTGGCCTGCGAGACGTGACTGCCGGGCTTCACGCTGCGCGTGACCCAGACGTTGCCGCCGATGGTCGAGTCCTTGCCGATGGTGATGCGCCCGAGGATGGTCGCGCCGGCGTAGATCACCACATCGTCTTCCACCACCGGGTGGCGCGGCTGTCCCTTCTGCAGAGCGCCGGTCTCGTCCTGCTCGAAGCGCTTGGCACCCAGCGTCACGGCCTGGTAGATGCGCACGCGGTCTCCGATCACGGCGGTCTCGCCGATCACCACGCCCGTGCCGTGATCGATGAAAAAACTGTGGCCGATGCGCGCACCGGGATGGATGTCGATGCCGGTCTCGGCGTGCGCAAGTTCGGCCACGATGCGCGCGAGCAGCGGGAGTTCGCGCAGATAGAGTTCGTGCGCGATACGGTGATTGATGATCGCCACGATCCCGGGATAGCAGAGCAGCACTTCGTCGACACTGCGGGCAGCGGGGTCGCCGCGGAAGGCAGCCTCGACATCGGTGTCGAGCAGCGCCCGGATCGAGGGCAGCGTGGCGGCGAAGTCGCGCACGATTGTCACGGCACGGGCCTCGAGTGCCTGATCCGGGGCGGGTGACTGACGGCCCGCGTGACGAAGCTCCAGCCGCACCTGCCCGAGCAGCGCGTTCAGGGCGGAATCGAGCGTGAACCCGACGTAGAAGTCCTCGCTCTGCTGACGCAGGTCGCTCGGCCCGAGGCGCATGGGAAACATCACGCCACGCAGCGCTTCGACGATACGGCCCAGCGTCTCGCGCGAAGGCAGCTCGCGGCCGCCGGCATCGCGGGCGCGCTGCTGGCTCTCGCGCCATTTTTCGCGCACGGCGCGCAGCTCCGCGACCACGCGGTCGAGCTCCCAGTTGGCTTGGGAAGTGGGCGGTTGTGAGGGCGTACTGCTCATGGCTCAGGGTCTCCGTCGCGCAGCGAACATTAGCACGCGGGGCTGCTGTCGCGGGCATGGCCCGCTCCTACGGGGCGGCGCGGTATGCCGCGGGCTCCACCGCCACCACCCTGCCCTGCTGCTGCAAACGTGCGATGTGTTGCCCGATTGTCCGGCGCTCCACGGCATCGATGAAGGGCAGGTTCGCGTGTGCGGGGTACACGAAACGCCGGGCGATCATCTCTTCGAGCGTATGCGGTTCCGCAAGGAACGCGAGCATCGCATCCTCACGCTCGCGGATGCGCGCGGCAAAGCGGTCGAGCCGCTCGAGGAAAACGCTGCGCTGATCGATCAGCCCCACATGGTGGAACGACACCCACGCATTGGCCTCGATGCCGCGCACCAGTTCGATGGAACGCTCGAAATCCGCGAGATCCGACCACGCGTCCCCGTAATAGGGTCCGAAGCTGCTCAACTCGATGTCGCCGAGAAAAAGCACGCCCTCGGGCTCGATGCGGAAGACGCAGTGCCCGCGTGTATGGCCAGGGGTGTGGAAAACGCGGACTGTGGAGCCGCCCAGATCAAAAATGGCGCCGTCCGCAAAGCCCTGGGCATCCGGCCGCGGTACCTGCGCGAACTGCTCCAGCACCCACACCCGGGTGATCTCTGCCAGCGCACCGCCATAACCGTAGATCTGCATCAGTCCGTCGATGCCGGAGAGACCCACGAGATCCTCGTGATGCACATGGACCTGTGCGTCGGTGAAGAGCCCGAGACCCGCCGTGTGGTCCTCGTGTGCGTGGCTCAAGAGCACCAGATCGGCCTGGCCCTGGAGTTCCTCGCGACGTTCCGGAAGCGAGAGGGAAGGATCGATCACGGCCGAGAGTTCCGTGCCCTCGACCCACAGGGAGTTGCCGGCGGGATACTTGCCGTTCTGCACACCGCTCAGCACGCGCACGCGGCCGATGCGGTGATCGCCGGTGTTCATGCGGCGCTGACGCGCTGCACGACGGCGCGCAATTCGGCCAGATCGAGGGGCTTCGGAAGGTAGTCGGTCATGCCCGCTGCGAGGCACATCTCGCGATCACCCGTGAGCGCGTTGGCGGTGAGCGCGACCACCGGCGACGTCACGCCCCTCGCACGGAGAATGCGGGTGGTTTCGAGGCCGTCCAGCCCCGGCATCTGCACGTCCATGAAGATGGCGTCGAAGCGCTCGCTCCCGAGCCGGTCTATCGCCTGCTCGCCACTTTCGAGCACCTCGACCTCGTGGCCGTCCCTCTGCAGCAGGCGCTGGCCGACCAGGCGGTTGATGGCGTTGTCATCGACCAGCAGCAGGCGCAGGGGAGCCTGCGACGGCGCGGCTTTCACGGGGGCAGGCGCTGTGATGGCAAGGGATGCGGGTGCAGGAGCGATGCTGGCAGGAACGTCGAGCACAAAGGTGCTGCCCGTGCCTGGCACGCTTTGGGCCGTCAGCGTGCCGCCCATCAGCGCGGCGATCTCGCGCGAGAGCGCGAGCCCGAGGCCCGAACCCCCTTGCTGCGAGGGCGCTGGTCCCACCTGCACGAAGGGCTGGAACAACTGCTCGAGATCCGAGGGCGTGATGCCGGGCCCGGTATCACGCACCGACAGGTGCAACCTGCCCTGCGCCAGCACCACGCGCAATTCGACCTCGCCCAGCTCCGTGAACTTGAGCGCATTGCCCACCAGGTTCAGCACGATCTGTTGCAGGCGCAGCACATCGCCCCGTAGCCAGACCGCCGGCGGCGCATCCACTGTCCAGGTGCAGGCCAGACCCCGGAGCTCCGCTCGCGCGCGGAGCGGGCTCATCACTTTCTGGATGGCCTGGTGCAGATCGAAGGGCTGGCACTCGAGCGTCATCTGCCCGGACTCGATCTTGGAGAGGTCGAGCACCTGCCCGATCAGCGAGAGCAGCAGCTGAGAGGCGTCACGCATGTCATCGAAGTACGCGAGCTGCTCGCTGTCACGCGTGCCGTCACGGAGCAGTTCGGCGAGTCCGGTGATCGCGTTCAGCGGCGTACGCAGCTCATGACTCATCTTGGACAGGAACCGGCTCTTCACCGCCGAGGCACGGTTGGCCTCGCGCGTAGCGGCCTCGAGGCGTGCATTGATGAGCTCCAGCTCCTTGCGTTGCTCACGCTGTTTGGCGTTCACCGCGTGGAGCTCGTCGAGCGTGGCGCGCTGAGTGGTGAGCGCCATGAAAAAATCCACTGAGGGATCCGTGACGGCGAAGTCGTTGAAGCCGAGTCCGTACTGGCGGAGCTCCTCGATGCTGAGCACCGCCGGACTCCCGATCATCACCACGCAACCGCCATCACCCGGCAGGAACTCCGCGCGCAGCGGCAGCCCGTTCGGCAGGAAGTTGACCTGGCAGAACGCCGGCCCCAGCCCGCGCAGCGTGGCGGCATCGAGCACTGCGAGGCTGGGCCGCAGGATCTCGAACAGGCTGCTGAAGGGATGGCCTGCCGCGTCTCCGCAGATCCGCTTGAGCGAGCGGCCGAGCTGCAGCACCGTGAGGTCGGGCCCGATGATGGCGTGGACCGGCTGACGCTGCGCGAGTGTCTCCGCAGAGATCATGCAGCCTCCAGCCGCACCAGATAATGGATCTCGACGCCGCTCTCCTCCGAGACATGCTCCGCGGTCTTGCTGACTGCGGCATTCACGTTGAAGACCGGCCCCAGGCCCTCGAAGAGCCCCACCACGAAGGGATCGAGCCCGTGGCGGTGCGAGCGGTAGATGACGCGCACCGCGTCGGGAGACTCCAGGGTGCAGGCGAATTGCGGCGCGCGCAGCTCGCGAAACGCCATCTGCAGCCGAGCGTGCATGGCATCGAGTTGCTGCACGAAGCTGGGATAACTGTCGCAGGTCTGGAAGAAATCCCCGTAGCCTGCGCTCTGCGCGTAGGAAATCCAGTAGACGCCGAAGGCGTGCAGCAAGGCCGCGGGTTCAGCTTCGAGCTCCTCGACGGCCGCGCCCACCAGGCTGTAGGTGACAGAGTCCGAGTAGGCGTCCATGCGCACGAAGGCCTCGATATCGCAGCCCGCGCGCTCCCGTATGCGGAGCCACGTGTCTTCGCCGTGGATATCGACGACCATCTTCTGCATGGCCTGGTTGACCATTCCGTACATGTCTTCGCCTCGCAGACGGGGGCAGAGGGCAGGAGCCCTGTGTAGCGGGGACATTCTGCTGCGAAGCGGCTTTGCGGCGCCAGAGGCGCCGTAAAGAGGGTGAATGGAGGCGCGCAGCATCGGGCGCGGGCATGCGTCGCGGGCACGGCCCTTCAAATACGCGTAGACGCAGGCCATGCCCGCGACCTCGTGCACTCACATGAGGGCGCGCTCAGGCTATAGTTCGCCACGTCATAACAGGGCAGACACGCATGGCCATCCACCTGCACAAAGGCTTCTTCAGCACCCGTGACGAGGTTCTGGAGGACATCAAACGCACCGGCTTCTGGCCGACCACGCTGATTGCCCCGGCATCGCCGGAGCTGCCCATGCACTGGCACGACTGCGAGGTCCACACCTACGTGATCGCAGGCTCCACCGCCACGCTCGACGGCATAACGGGCGAGCGCGTGGCGATGCACACCGGCGACAAACTCGTGATTCCCGCCGGCGTCATCCACGCCGAATGCGCCACGGAAGAGGACATCACCTACATCGTGGCCGTGCCAAATCCGCCGCGCTTCGGCGAGTTCCTCACCCTGCTGCCGCCCGAGACCGCACCGCCCTACACCGGCGGCTGAGCTCAGCCCCGGGGCATCTCCGGGTGATCACCGTGGAGATCCTTCAGGAAGGCCACGGTCATCACCACGCAGATCACGAGAATCGGCAGTGACGCGACGAGAATGCCCGTCTGCACCACCTTCATGCCGCCCACGTACATCAGCGTGGCCGGCAGGATGCCGATGGCGAGTGCCCAGAACACCCGCAGCCAGCGCGCCGGGTCCTCTCCTTCCTTCAAACGCAGCGTGAGGCTCGCCGCCAGGGCCTGCGCCGCAGCGTCGTAGGTAGTGGCCGAGAGCGTCAGGCTCACCAGCGTGAACACCGCGATCACCACCCACGGCATGGGCAATTGCTCCAGCACCGCCACGATGGCGTGGTTGCCGCCCTGCTTGGTCACGAGTTCGGTCACCGGCACCTGACCCGTCAACTCGAGGTGCATCGCGTAGTTGCCGAAGACCATGTAGAACACGGCGCAACCCAGCGTCCCGAACACCAGCATCCCGATGATGACTTCGCGGATGGTTCGCCCGCGCGAGATGCGGGTGACGAAGAGCCCCACGAAGGGTGAGTACGAAAGCCACCAGGCCCAGTAGAAGATCGTCCAGTTCTCGACGAAGCCCGACCGCGTGAAGGGATCGGTCCAGAAGTTCATGCGCACGAAGTTCTGCAGCATCAGACCCACGCTGTTCAGGCTGGTACGCAGCAGGAAATCCGTGGGCCCTGCCAGCAACACGTAGACCAGCAGCACGATCCCGAGCACCAGCGTGGCGTCGCTCAGCGTCTTCATGCCCTTCTTCAATCCCAGCCAGACGCTGGTGCCGAAGATCATCACCGAGAGCCCGATCACCACCAGATCGAGCCAGAAGCCGTACTCCAGCCCGAAGAGCCGCGCGATGCAGGCGGAGATCATCGGCGTGCAGAAGGCGAGTGCCGAACCCGCGCCGGCAATGATCGCGATCATCAACCAGAAATCGATGAAACGGCTCAAGGCGCCGAGTTCGCGCCCCTTGAGAAAACGGTGGCAGCTGTTACTGAAGCGCAGCCACGGGATGCGCCGCACGTAATAGGGATAGGCGATGGCGAGGCTCGGCAGGCAGTAGAAGGCCCAGGCCGTGAATCCCCAGTGGAAGATGCCGTAGGTCGATGCCCACTCGGCGGCCTGCGTGCTGCGTGGCGCGACACCGAAGGGCGGCGCGCTGTAGTAGTAGGACCACTCGATCACGCACCAGAACATCAAGCCCGCGCCGATGCCGCTGCAGAAAAGCATCGCGATCCAGTTGAGCGTCGAGAACTCCGGCGGCTCGTTGTCGGACGCAAGGCGGATATGGCCGAAGCGGCTCGCGCCCAGCCACACCAGCAAGCCGATGCAGCTCACGCTCGCCAGCAGGTAAAAGATGCCGAGTTCGTTGGCGATGAAGTTGTAGATGTCCTGCAGCACCGCGCCGCCCTTGCCGGGAAACGCCGCCAGCGGGATGCAGATACCGAGCAGCAGCGCCACGCAGGTGCCGAAACTTATCCAGTCGATTTTCTTGTCATCGTTCATGCGGTGGTCCGGGTCGCCTGAGGGTATGTGGGCCCGCGGCACGGGCGGCGCACAGGATCGGTGCTGAGGGGGCTGTACGGCAAGCCTGCGGCGGGATCAGCGCAGGTACAGCGGCACACCTGCCCGGTTTGCTGCCTTCCGAAGCGACTTGTCGAGTGTGGCCAGCGGCGCATGCTCACGAATGGCGAGTTCGAGGTAGGCGGCGTCGTAGGCGCTCAGCGCGTAACTCCGGGCGAGCCCCAGCGTACGCGAGAACGCTTTTGCCGAACTCATCGGGTCGACGCGGACGGGGAGGTCTTC
>CAIYPF010000149.1 GCA_903928015.1 uncultured Gammaproteobacteria bacterium
GGCTACCAGAAGATACCCGACGGCTTCGTGGTTGCGATCAAGCCGCGTCCCTGAGGGTTTCCGGCTCTGCGAGAGCACCCGTACGCTCGCGCCGGTCGCAGGTGTGAGGGCCTCGTCTTAGCCCGGTTCTCAGGCAAGAAGGCGCGCGCGCCGCGGCGCACCCGCCAGCAAGTGCAGCAGATCCTGCGCAATGGTGGCACCGGCAACAGCGGTGATCTGGGCGGGTCCCTCGTAGTGGGGCGCTACTTCCACGATATCGGCACCGACGATGTCCATCCCGTACAAGCGGTGCAGTACGCCGCGCAGCAGAGCCGTGCTGAGGCCGCCCACCACCGGGGTGCCGGTCGCAGGTGCAAATGCCGGATCGAGGGCGTCGATGTCCACGGTCAGGTAGATCGGCATGCCGCCGACCAGTGCCCTGATGCGTGCGGCGATATCGGCGCTCGTCAGGCCCTCCAGTGCGTGCATGTCGAGCACATTGAAGCCGTGTGATTCGTTTGGTGTGCGGATGCCCATCTGCACCGAGTGCGCCGGGTCGATCAGCCCGTCGCGCGCGGCTTTGAGGAACATGTTGCCGTGGTGCAGCGGATCCTCGGGTCCGTACTCCCATGTGTCGCTGTGGGCATCGAAGTGCACCAGCGCCATTTTCCCGTAGGTGGGGAAATGCGCCTCCAGCAGGGGCAGGCTCACGAAGTGGTCTCCACCCAGTCCGACCACGCCTGTGCCCTGCCGGACCAGCCGGCCGGCACGCGCGTGCGTTGCGGCGATCATCTCGGTTGTGGAGCCGGGCCGGAAGGCCACGTCGCCCGCGTCGATGCAGGCGCGGCCATCGAGCACGCCGGCAGGCCAGGGCCAGAGCGCATCGCCGAACTCCCCTGTGAGCGTCGACTGCTCACGGATCGCCCGCGGCCCGAATCGCGAGCCCGGGCGGTTGGTGGTGGCGAGGTCGAAAGGCACGCCGAGGATGGCGAGATCCGGCGTGCGTCCGTCCGTGTCGCGGGGCAGGCGGGCGAAGCCCGTGTCGCCGGCCCAGGTCATGCCGAGCGCGTGTGCGTCCTGATCGCTCATGGTGTCTTCCGATGTGTGCGGGCTACGGTGCGCCCTTGTGTTGGTGGCGAAGGGTAGCCGATTCCGGATCGCAGCCGGACAAGGGCGTGGGCAAGTGCTGCGCGTCCGAGCTGACAGCCCCACTCCCGTCTGTTCAACCCTCCCTGACCTGCATCAAGACCGTTGCAGCCCGCTCCTGCCAGCATGTGCCCGCACTCACTCCACCGCGTGCGTCATCCCTGATGGCGCGAGGTCTTGTTGATGGACCAACTGCTGCTGTTGCTCCACGCCGGTGCCGGCAATCTGGCCGCGTATCTGGCGGGGCATGTGCTGCTGTGCCTGTTGCCCGCGTTTTTCATTGCGGGTGCCATGACGGCGCTCATCCCCAGATCCAGCGTCACCCGCTGGCTGGGGCGCGATGCGCCTGCACGCGTTTCCTATCCGGCCGCCGCACTCGCGGGTTCGCTGATTGCGGTGTGCTCCTGCACCATCGTGCCGCTTTTCGCGGGCATCCACCGCAAGGGCGCGGGTCTGGGGCCGGCCATCTGTTTCCTGTTTTTTGCGCCGGCGGGCAACGTGATGGCGCTCGCATACACCGGCAGCATCCTCGGGCCCCGATTCGCGGTGGCGCGACTGGTCCTGTGTCTTGTTTTCGGCGTGGGCATCGGTGTGCTGATGGGTGCGATGTTCCGCGGTGACGATGCGCGCCAGGGCGCGCCGCTCGCCAACGATGACGCGCGGATGGATTCCGCGAGCCTTGGCCTGCTGCTCGCGTTGCTGGCACTGCTGGTGACCGGGACCCTCAAACTCTGGCCCCTCACGGCAACGCTCTGTGCCGTGGATCTGCCCGTGCCCGGCGCGCTTGCGTGGCAAGCGAGGTTGCTCGAGTGGGTGCCTTTCGACGCTGCCAGCGGTGAGGAAGGCGTGAGCGTCCAGGGCAGCGTGCTCATCGCGCTGATGGCCCTGCTCGGGATCAGCGCCTGGCGCGGTCTGGAGGGCATCATCGAGGGCGCCAACACCTGGACTCTCGCTGCGATGGTGCTGGCCTGCCTGACCTTGCTCTTCGCGACGCTGCGTCTGGAACCGCATGCGGCGGGCCTGCGCGTGGTCTTCACCGGGCGCACGCTCGCGGTGGCAATTTCAGCCTGGGCTGTCTGGCGTAGCGCTTGCCGCCTCTTGCCCGAGCAGTCACGGAACTGGCTGTGGGAAGCCTGGCGCTTCGTGAAACAGATCTTCCCGCTGCTGGTGGCCGGGGTATTCGTTGTGGGCATGGCGCGCACACTGATCCGGCCCGAGTGGATCGAGGCGATGTCGGGAAGCAACACCCTCTCCGCCAATGCCATTGCCGTTGGCTTCGGGGTGTTCATGTACTTCCCCACGCTGGTCGAAGTGCCGGTGGCGCGCATGTTCCTCGACCTCGGGATGCACCCGGGGCCATTGCTGGCTTATCTGATGGCGGATCCCGAACTCAGCCTGCAGAGCATGCTGATGGTGTCGGCGGTCATCGGCAGGCGTAAAACCGCGGCCTATGTGGGCCTGGTGGCGGCATTCAGCATTTGCGCAGGCCTGCTCTACGGGGCCTGGATCGATATGGCGCTCTAGCCAACTTGCTGCACAAGGAGAACGCTCATGCTTGTCGTGAAGATACTCGGCCCCGGTTGCGCCAATTGCCGCAAGCTCGAGGCCGTCGCGCGCGAGGCCGTCGCGGCTGCAGGCCTTCAGGCCGAGGTGCTGAAGGTGAAAGACATGGCAGCCATCATGGAGTACGAACTGACGTCCACCCCGGGCCTGGTGGTCAATGAGCGGCTGGTGTGCAGCGGGCGCATACCCACCATCGCCGAAGTGCGGGGCTGGCTGGGAAGCTGAGGGGAGACGCCTCCCCTCGCGCAGGGATCAGACGGCGTAAGCGGCCTTGTCCTTGCCCTCGAGCCACTTGGGGCTGCGGCCGCGGCCGGACCAGGTTTCGCCGGTCTCGGTGTTGCGGTACTTGGCCGCTACCGGCGCTTTTGCGGCGCGGGGCTTGCGGGATACCGAGGAGAAGATCTCGTTGGCGCTGATCTCGTAGGCCTCGACCAGGGCGCGCACTTCTTCAACTGCCTTGCTGCGTTCTTCACGCTTCAGGCGGGAGATCTGCTCGTCGAGCGCGGCTTTCTGGGCCAGAAGTTCGGGTAGCGATGCCATGGCTGGGCTCCGTGCGGGGACGCACGCAAGGCCATAGCGGGGGACCGCGGGGCGTGCATCGGATGAGTGGTGCCCAGGGGCGGAATCGAACCACCGACACGGGGATTTTCAATCCCCTGCTCTACCAACTGAGCTACCTGGGCGCGAAGGAAGGCGCGTATTTAACCGGCGCCCCGCAAGCGCGTCAAGGAAAAAGCCTCGGGCTGGCGCGGTGGAGGGGGAATCATGGCCGGGGGCATGGTCCGCCCGGCACGCAGCTTCTGCCTGCGATAGCGGCCCCGCGATCAACCCGGCGCGATATTGATGGGTGGTAGCATCCGGCCCTCCGCGAATGGCGTACCTGCGCTGTCATCCACACGGGAGCATGTGTCATCGACCTGCAGTTCAGCCCTGCCCTGCGCGCATCCATCGCCGAGCGCCTTGCGGCCTTCGAGCACAGCAACGACCCGCGCGAGGGCCTGCGTCCCGCCTCCGTGGTGCTGGCGCTGGTGCCTTGCCCGAAGACCGGCGAGACCTGTTTCCTGCTGACA
>CAIYPF010000150.1 GCA_903928015.1 uncultured Gammaproteobacteria bacterium
CCGCGTGAGTTACGCGGTGAACCGCAACATCAACTACACCAACGTCTGCTATTTCCGCTGCAATTTCTGCGCGTTCTCCAAGGGCAAGGGCCACGACGACCTGCGTGGCACGCCCTACGACATCGACGACGCCGAGCTCGCCCGGCGCGTGGCCGAGGCCTGGGACAGGGGCGCCACTGAAGTCTGCCTGCAGGGCGGCATACACCCGGCGTACACGGGCCAGAAGTATCTCGATGTCTGCAAGGTGGTGAAGGACGCCGCGCCCGGGATGCACATCCACGCCTTCTCCCCGCTCGAGATCTGGCAGGGTGCGCAGACGCTCGGGATTCCGCTTGCGGACTTCCTCTCGCGGCTGCGTGAAGCGGGCCTCGCGACGCTGCCGGGTACGGCGGCAGAAGTCCTCGATGACGAGGTGCGCGCGGTGATCTCGCCCGACAAGATCAATACCGCGCAGTGGCTCGAGGTGATGCGCACGGCGCATTCGCTGGGCATCAAGAGCACGGCGACACTGATGTTCGGGCACGTCGAGAAACCTGTGCACCTTGCCCGCCACCTGTTGCGCGTGAAGGCACTTGCCCGCGAGCACCACGGCTTCACCGAGTTCGTGCCGCTGCCCTTCGTCGCCGAAGAGGCGCCGCTCTTCCGTCGCGGTCGTGCGCGTCGCGGGCCCACCTTCCGCGAGTCGGTGCTGGTGCATGCAGTGGCCCGCATCGTGCTGCATCCCGAGATCCCGAGCATCCAGGCCTCCTGGGTCAAGCTCGGTCCAGAGGGTGTTCGCGCCTGCCTGTCTGCCGGCGCGAACGACGTCGGTGGCACCCTGATGAACGAGTCGATCACGCGTGCCGCAGGCGCGGCCCACGGACAGGAGTTCCCGCCGGCAGAACTGGAAGAGCTGATTCTTGCGGCCGGGCGTGAGCCATGGCAGCGCAGCACGCTCTATGCGGAGGTCGACGCCGAACGGCGCGCGGCCTCCCTCTCGGCCGCCCCGCTTGCCGATATCGTGAACGCACCGGTGCGCAAGCAGCCCGCTGCCCTGAAGCGCGCCGGCATCATTGCCCGCGAAAGCTCGCCCGGTTGCCGCGACTGAACACCCACTGGCGGAGTTCCACCTGATGGAATACTGGCTGTCTATCACCACGATCCCCGAGCAGGACCAACTGCTCGACGTGGCACGCATGGCGGAAGAGGCGGGTTTCGACGGCATCACCGTCGCCGATCACCTGCTCATGCCCACCCGGATCGAGAGCCGCTATCCCTACACCGAGGACGGCGCCATGTGGTGGCCGGCCGACACGCCCTGGCCTGATCCTTTCGTCACGCTTGCGGCCATGGGCGCTGTCACTTCGCGGTTGCGCCTTGCCTCGAACATCTGCATCGCGGCGATGCGTGACCCCATCACCCTCGCCAAGGCCGTATCCACCGCCAGCGTGCTCAGCAGGGGACGCATCGTGCTGGGTGTGGCAGCCGGGTGGCTGCGCGAGGAATACGATCTGATGGGCGTGGATTTCGGCAGTCGTGGCCGGCGGCTCGACGA
>CAIYPF010000151.1 GCA_903928015.1 uncultured Gammaproteobacteria bacterium
TCGCCCTTCGGCCTGATCGGCAGCAACGACAGCATCACCGGCGGTGCGCTCGCCGACGTGATCGAGTCCTTCGTCGGCGAAGACACGCTGCGCGGCGGCGGCGGTGATGACACGATCGACGGCGGCGCTGATGTGGATACGGCCGTTTTCTCGGGGAATTACGCCGATTACACGATAGAGCGCGTGGCAGGCGAGGTGCTGGTGAGCGGCGCCGATGGCAATGACGTATTGCGCAACATGAACCGCCTGCAGTTCTCCGACCAGACGATCGATCTCGTCACGCCCGGCCTGTACCTGATCGGCTCCGACGTGGCCGATGTGATCGAGGGCGGTGGTGGCGAGGACTTCATCGACGGTCGTGCGGGCGACGATGCGCTCACGGCAGGCGCCGGCAACGACGAGATCGACGGCGGCAGCGGCAGCGACACCATGAGCGGTGGCAGCGGGGACGACGTCTACCATGTCGACACCACAGCCGACGTGGTGGCCGAGAGCGGTGGCGACGGCACCGATACCGTCGCCAGCACGGTGGACTATTCGCTGGGCCAGAACGTCGAGAACCTCAGTCTCGGCGATGGCGCGAGCAGCGGCACCGGCAACGCGCTCGACAACGTGATCGAAGCGAACAGCGGCGACAATGCGCTCTCGGGTGGTGCTGGCAACGACACGCTCGAAGGCGGTGCCGGCAACGACACCGTTATCGGCGGCGACGGCAACGACCTGATCGTGGGCGGCAGCGGCGCCGGCAACGACACGTACCGCGGCGGCAACGGTATCGACACCGTGCGCTACACCAGCGCCGTCACCGGCATCAGCGTGAACCTTGCCGCGGGTACCGCGAGCGGCAACGAGATCGGGCAGGACCGCGTCCTCGGCGTCGAGAACGTGATCGGCGGCCAGTCCGGCGACACGATCCAGGGCAACGTGTTCGCCAACCGCATCGACGGTTACACCGGCAACGACATGATCACCTCGGGCTTCGGCAACGACACGCTGGACGGCGGCCTGGGCGCGGACTCCCTGGCCGGCGGCAGTGGCAACGACACCTATGTGGTCGACCAGCCAGGCGACATCGTGGTCGAGGCGGCGGGGATGGGCGTGGACAGCGTGCTGGCGGGCGTTTCGTGGACGCTGGGCCTGTACCAGGAAAACCTCACGCTGAGCGGCGATGCGGCGAGTGCAGGGACGGGCAATTCCCTCGGCAACGCGATCAGCGGCAATGCGGGCGCGAACCTGCTCTCCGGCGGCGCGGGTGCGGATGTGCTGCGTGGGCAGGATGGCAACGATACCCTCGATGGCGGCACCAGCAACGACACGATGTTCGGCGGTACGGGGAACGACACCTACCGCGTGGACAGCGCGGGCGATGTGGTGACCGAACTCGCGGGTGCAGGCACCGACACGGTGAACGCGGTGCTGAGTTTCACGCTGGGCGCAGCGCAGGAGATCCTGCAGTTACTTGGCGTGGCGGCGCTCGATGGCACGGGCAACGCCCTCGACAACACGCTGCGCGGAAACGGCGGAGGGAATCTGCTGTCGGGGCTGCAGGGCAGCGACAAACTTTTTGGCGCTGCGGGCGCGGATACGTTGGCAGGGGGGCTGGGCAAGGATTTCCTGTCTGGCGGCACGGGGAATGATGTGTTCGTGTTCGGCGACGCTGCCGATTCCGGACCGTTCCAGGCAGGTCGGGATGTGATCCAGGACTTCCAGCAGGGGCAGGACCTGATCGATCTCAGCGCGATCGATGCGAACGCCGTGACGACGGGCACGCAGGAGACCTTCACGTTCATCGGCAGCAGCGCGTTCAGCGCGACGGATGCCACTGGGCAACTCCGGTTTGCTACCGATACGGTGACGGGCATCGGCACGCTCTACGGCAGCACCGATGCTGACGCGCAGGCAGAGTTCTCGATACAGCTGAACGGCATCAGCAACCTGACGGGGCCGGATCTGTTCCTGTAGCCGCGCGTCTCAGACGATCTCCCCCGCGCGCACGGCCGTGGCGCGTGCGCGAATCCGCGTGCGTTCGTCCTCGTCCACCCGTGCCAGGTTCCGCACCTGCATCACGGTGCGCGGGTTGGCCGCAAGCGAGCGCTCGTGGCGCAGCAGGAAATCCCAGTAGAGCGTGGTGAACGGACAGGCGTTCTCGCTGCTGCGCTCGGCGGGGCGATAAGGGCAGCGCGCACAGAGACTGCCCGCGCTCATGCGCTCGATGTACTTGCCGCTCGCGATGTAGGGCTTGCTCGCCATCAGGCCGCCGTCCGCGGCCTGGCTCATGCCGAGCGTGTTGGGCAGTTCCACCCATTCCACGGCATCGACGTACACCGCGAGGTACCACTGGTGGACCTCCTTCGGATGCACGCCGAGTAACAGCGCATAGAGCCCCGTCACCATCAGGCGCTGTATGTGGTGCGCATAGCCGTGCGTGAGGGTTTGCCCGATCGCATCCGCCATGCAGGCCATGCGCGTCTCGCCGTTCCAGTAGAACGCGGGCAGGGCTTCGTGAGCGTCGAGGCTGTTCCGGTCCAGATACGCGGGCATCTGTGTCCAGTAGATGCCGCGCACGTATTCGCGCCAGCCCAGGATCTGGCGGATGAAACCCTCGGCGCTCGCGATGGGAACAGCGCCCGCGCGCCACGCATTCCCGGCGGCACTTACCACTTCGCGCGGGGACAGCAGCTTGCAGTTCAGCGCAGCCGAAATGTGCGCGTGCCAAAGCCATGGCTCGCCGGGCCAGAGCGCGTCCTGCCAGCGTCCGAAGTGGGGCAGTCGCTCGCGAACAAAGGCCTCCAGCGCATGCAGCGCGTCCTCGCGCGTGACGGGCCAGCCAAAGGCGTCGAGCGTGCCGGGGTGCTCGGCAAAGCGGGAATTCACCAGCGCGATCACCTCCTGCGTGATGGCATCGGGCGCCACGCGCTGCGGTGCGGGCACATCCACCGGCCCGCTGCGGCCGAAGCTCTCGCGGTTGTCGGCATCGAAATTCCACTGCCCGCCGACGGGCTCGCTGCCGTCCATCAGAACGCCGTGTCGCCGGCGCATCTCGCGATAGAAGTACTCCATCCGCAGTTGCTTGCGCCCTGCCGCATGCGCGGCGAAATCGCGTACGGTGCTGAAGAAATGGCGATCATCGCGAAGTTCGAGCGGCAGCCCCGCGTTGGCAGCCACGCCGCGCAGGGCCTGCAGCACGCGCCAGTCCCCGGGGGCAGTGAGCACCAGTGCAGACGGGCGCAGCCGTGCGATGTCCTCCGCCAGAACGCCGGCCAGGGTGTCGGGGTTGGAGGGCTCGTCCAGGCGGGTGTAGTGCAGCCTGCGGCCGGCCGCGCGCAGGGTGTGCGCGAAGTGCCGCATCGCCGAGAGGAAAAACACGGTGCGCTGCTTGCTGGACGGCACATGGGTGGATTCCTCGGCTACCTCGGCCATCCACACCGCATCTTGTGAGGGATCGAAGCCGTCGAAGCAGGCGGCGTCCATGTCGAGCTGATCGCCGAGAACGATCACCAGATGACGAAGAGGGTCAGCGGTCATGTCGATTGTCGTTTTTCCTGTCGGTGTTCAATAAGGCGCTGGACTCCGCGCCTGCAGGCTCCGTGCGTGTGTGGCTCGCTCCGGCTTCGCCTGCACGGTGGGAGCGTTTTTTACGACAGGGGTCAGAGCAATACAGCACTGCGTCCCAGTTGCGGGCCCACGCACGGCGCCATGTCATTGTGCGGCCGCAGACGGCGCAGGGCTTGGAGGGCAGGGAGGATTTGTTGCCTTTCCAGCGGGAGGGGGTGTTGGCGTGGGCTGAGTTGCTCATGGCGCACAGGTACGGCGCCGAAGACGGTATGGTTCCCCCGGCTGCATAGCCGAAGCTGCAATAGTCGGGGGCATGGCCCGCTCCTACGGGTGGGGAAGGAAGCCTGCGATTCTCTCAAGGGCCCGCGTCAGCGTTGCCCGGTCCTGCGCCAGACTGATGCGCACATAGTTCCTGCCGCTCGGGCCGAAACCCACGCCGGGCACCGTGGACACACCCGCCGCATCGAAGAGCCGCTCCGCGAACGCGAGGCCGTCCATCCCCGTGCCCGAAACATCCACCATCACGAACATCCCGGCATCCGGCACCGCGCAGCGCAGCCCGGGCAGGGCGTTCAACCCGGCCACCAGAAGGTCGCGGCGGGCGAGGTACTCGAGGCGCATTTTCTCGACGTAGACGTCGTCGTTGCGCAGCGCGAAGGCCGCGGCGTCCTGTATGAACTGCGAGCAGCCGAAGAGCATCGCCGCGCCATAGCGTGCAAGCCGCCCGGCGAGTGGCTCGGGTGATACCGTCCAGCCGATGCGCCAGCCGCTCATGGCGTGCGACTTCGAAAGTGCATCCACCATCACCACATTGTCGGTCTGCGCTGCCGCAGCCCGCAGGCTGGTGTGGCGGCGGCTGAAGGTGATCATCGAGTAGACCTCGTCGCAGATCAGCCAGAGCCCCCGTTCGCGGCAGAAGGCCGCAAGCTCCGCCATCTGGGCGGCATCGATCATGTTGCCCGCGGGATTGCCCGGCGTGTTGATCAGCATGGCGCGTGTGCCGGGGCGCACAGCGCTTTTCATGGCGGGAATGTCGAGGCGGAAGTCCTGCTCCGCGAGCAGCGGCACCGGCAGCACTTCGATGCCGAGCGCCTGGAAGATCGGTGTGTAGCCCACGTACATGGGCTCGGGCACCACGATGCTATCGCCCGGGTCGAGCAGCGTGGCCATCACGGCGAAGAGCGCGTTGGTGGCGCCCGCGAACACCACCACTTCCTCCGGCCTGCAGGGATGCGGCGAGGTGCGGCTCTCGAGCTCGGCAATGGCCTCGCGCAGCGCAGGCTCGCCTGCGGGCGGTGAGTAGTGGGTGCGGCCCGCACGCATCGCGCCGAGGGCCTCGCCGAAGATGAGCGGCGGCGTGTCGAAGTCCGGATCCCCGATGCAGAGCAGGATCACGTCATCGCCCGCGCGGCGCCGCTCAAGCGCCCGTTCGTGCACATGCCATGCGCTGTCGTCGGCGCCCGCGTCGAGGCGTGCGGTGGCCTGGCTGTAGCGCGGGTTGAAGTTGCTCATGCGGACAGGAAATCGCTCTCGGCGACCTCGATCACGGTGGGAACGCTGGCTGCGGCAGCCTCCCGCAGTGCCTGGACAAGCGCAGCGTGATCGCGCGGCTTTGCACTACGACAGCCGTAGGCTGCAGCGATGGCCGTGAAATCCGGCGTGTGGATGTCGCAGGCGATGGGGCGCATGCCGGCGGTCTCGAAGTTCTGGGCGATCATTTCGTAGCGGTGGTTGTTCCACACCACCACCGCAACACCCAGGCCTGCCTCCACGCCGCAGGAGAGCTCATTCAGCGTGAACTGCATGCCGCCGTCGCCGAGCAATGCGATCACCGGCAGATCGGGTTTGCCGAGTTTTGCGCCGAAGGCTGCGGGCAGCGCGTAGCCGAGCGTGCCGTAGCCTGTGGCAGCACTCGCGAAGCGACGCGGCGCCTGCGCGTGGAACTGCTGCGCGGCGAAATAGGCGGGCTGCGTGGAATCCCCGACGAGCACCGCATCCGGCAGTGCGGATTGCAGGGTGTCGAGGAATTGCTGGTAACCGGCGTGATCCATGGCCCGCAGTGCCGTGTTCGCGACTGCCGCACGCGCAGCGCCGCCCCGCGCACGCCGCTCGATCAGCGGCAGCAGTGCGTCGATGGCGAGCGTGCTGTCGGCCTGTATTGCCACCGTGGGCCGCAGCTGGCGCGCGAGCTGTGCGGCATCGATATCGATGCGCAGCAGCTTTGCCGTGGGCGCGAAGCCGCCATCGAAGAAGAAGTCGTAGTCGGTCTCGCCGAATTCGGTACCGATGCCAAGCAGTACGTCGGCATCGTGGTAGAGACCGCGCGTGGCGCTGTAGGCGGGGCTTCCCATCACGTGCAGCGGGTGCCCGGGCGGGAGCAGGCCCTTCGCGTTGTGCGTGAGCGTCACGGGAGCATCCAGCGCCTCTGCCAGTGCGGCCGCGAGCGGGCCCGCATCCACAGCACCGCCGCCAAGCGCGATCACCGGTTTTTCGGCGGCATTCAGCACGGCGGCGGCGTGCGCGAGCGCAGCAGGGTCGGGCGCGGGGCGGCTGGGCAGGGGCCAGATGTCCACCGGCACGTGATCGGCGTTTGCGGTGATGACATCGAGCGGCAGCGTGAGATGCACGGGGCCGGGGCGCGCACTCGCAAAAATCCCGAAGGCACGCGCCAGTACGCGTGGCAGTTCGTCGGGCCGGGTGAGGGTGTGGCTCCAGCGGCTTACCTCGGCCATTGCAGCCTGAAGGTTGGGCGTTTCGTGCAGTCGGCCCTCGCCCATGCCCCGCTCGGCAAGGCGGCTGTCGGCCGAGATCACTAGCATGGGCTGCGAATCCGCGAGCGCCTGTCCCATCGCGGTGGCGATGTTGAGCGCGCCTGGACCGCTCACCGTGATGCAGGCGGCGGGCCGCCCCGTGACGCGCGCGTAGCCGTCTGCCATGAAGCCCGCGCCCTGTTCGTGGCGCGGTGTGACATGACGGATCCGGGTGCCGGGAAGCCCCCGGTACAACTCGATGGTATGGGTGCCGGGAATGCCGAAGGCGGTATCAATGCCCCAGGCATCCAGCAGTTGTGCGAGACGTTCTCCGCAGGTCGTCATGTGATCTCCCGGGTGGCTTCTTGCCTTTCGGGCAACACTACTCGGCGTTTGGTATCACTGCCATGACCCTAAAGGGATAGCCCCCTGCGGGTGGCCTTCGGGTCTCTGCTGTTCGAGCAGGCCCTGTCAGGGTTTGGGTGCGATTTGATCGACCACCAGAGCCACCCACTTGTCGATCGCGGGCTTCAGAGCGTCAAGGCTCATGTGGGTGTCTTCACTCTTCGCCCGGCCAATGCTGTCGCCGACCAGTTCGTGCACGGATTCGCGCAGGATCGTGGCGGGTGCGGATTGGCTGAGACGCATTTCAATCGTGGCCGTCGCGTCCATGTCCTTCCCCTTGATCGCGGTCTTGGCCGCGCCGGTGATCAGGCGCACGGGCACCAGATCGAGAGCCGTCTTGCCCGCAGCTTCGGCCGCAAGGGCGGTGAGTGCCACTTCCAGGGTGAGATCGGCTGAGGCCTTGTCATCGACGACTCGCGTACGCACGGCAAGCTGCGAGCGCAACTGCTCTCCGGTATAGGCGAGTACGGAATCCACCAGCGCATCATCGAGATCGCCGAACTTCGCGTCGTTGGGGAAGCGCACCAGCGGCGATACATAGACGGCCGGGGATTTCCTGAGTGTCTCGGCGCCCGGTGCGCTATACCCCATGTAGCGGGATCGGAACGGGCCTTCCTTTTCGAGGCGCGTGTAATCGCTGAGGAATCCGGACGGTGCTGCGCTTTCCGCAAGAACCGGCAATGCAAACAGGCAAAGCGTGAGGGCGAGGATGCGTTTCATAGTGGTGACCCGGGTAAAAACGCATGGTCTCACGCGAGGTCGCCGCATGACAGGAATTCCACGGCCAGAGGTGCGCGCCAAACTGACGGTATTTACGCGCAAGTCCCGGGCGCAACGGGTTTACAGTGCGATCAAAGCACTTTCCGGACAACCATGAACAATCACTACGCCATTCTCGCGTCACTTGGAGCCGCTGTGCTCCTTTCCCCCGAGATCACTGTGCTTGGTCTCGTTGCCGCGAGTGATCGTCAGCGCCCGCGCACCTTTGCGTGGGCGTTCGGAGTTGGAACGGTCATTGGCCTGTCGTTCGCGCTCGCCCTCGGATTCCTGCTTGCAAAGACCCACGGCAGCACGACCGAGGAAGACCCCAGAACCTGGATCGGATTTGCGGTGCACGCAGCTCTCGCGGCAGCGCTGTTCGTGGTTGGCATGTACCGGCTGGTCAACGCCATCCGGAACGCACCCATCGAGGTGCCCCCTGAGCAGGAGGAGCGGGGGTTCACGCATCGGTTGGGGCGTTTGTTCGAGGCAACGTTCCCGTCGATCGCCAGGCGCTTTGATGGCAGCGTGGAAATTCCGATCTTCGTACGCGCCATGCGCTGGGGACTGCTCGGCTTTGCGTGCGACGGCCTGCACCCCAAGATCTTCCCGATCGTGACCGCTGCCGGTCACGAGGCGCTGCAAGTTCCCGAGCCGGGCCAACGCGCGATCGGCATTGCGATGTTCGCCGTGATCGCGTTGATACCCGGGCTCATCCCCGCGGTTGTGGAGACTGTGCACTCGGGGGTGTCGGCGCGCATCAAGGAAGCCTTCGAGAATTTCATGAAGCGTTACGGAAGACTCATCAGCTCCGCGTTCATCCTGGCGGTGGCGGTGTTGGTCGGGAGCAACGCGATGGATGAAATGCCGGGGCATGAGTCGGCGCAGCCGCCGGCCGCCGTGTCGCCTGCGGGCCCGACCGGCCCATCACCCTGACGGGATGGCTTCAGCTCAGTTTCCGCCCTGCTCCAGCGCCTGCCGTCGCTTGGTGTGGCGCGTGGGCGCTGCAGCGAGCGGATCCTCCGGCCACGGGTGTCGCGGGTAACGCCCGCGCATCTCCTTGCGCACCTCGGCATAGGCGTTGCGCCAGAACGCGGCCAGATCCTGCGTCACCTGCAGCGGCCGCCGCGCGGGCGAGAGCAGGTGGATCAGCAGCGGCACGCGTCCGTTCGCGACACGCGGCGTCCCGGCACAGCCGAACATCTCCTGCAGTTTCACCGCCAGCACGGGCGGGGATTGCGTGTAGTCGACTTCCACCGACGATCCCGAGGGCACGTCGATGCGCTGCGGCGCAAGCCGGTCGAGCTCGCGGGGCAGCGGCCAGGGCAGTAGCCCGGCGAGCGCCCCTGCCATATCCATGCGCTGCAGGTCGGTCTGCGTGTTCACGCGTTCGAGCAGCGGGCCGAGCCACTCAGGCAGAGTGGCGAGCAGTTGCGCGTCGGACAGATCGGGCCATGTGTCCGGCTCGAGCGTGTGCAGCAGCATCACGCGTGCACGCCATTGCCGGAGGTCTTCGGTCCACGGGAGCGCATTCATGCCGCTACGCGCGAGCCAGTCGCAGATGGCCTTCCCGCGTTGCGCCGGATCGATGTCCCGCAGTGGTTCCCGAGACAGCAGCAAGGCGCCCACGCGGCGCCTGCGCTCGGCCACGAAGCGTCCTTCCGCCGACGACCACTCCGCGCTCTCCTCCTCGTGCACGAGGAAGGCGAGTTCCCGCGAAAAAGACGCGGGATCGAGTTCCGCCGCAAGAAAAATCCGCTCGCTGGCATCGCCCGCGCGCGAGCCCAGCTCTGCTGCCACCAGCCACTCGCGGGTGGCGAGCGGGTCTGCCTCGTCCAGGCGTGCGCTGCGGCCGTTGGCGAGCTGGTAGAGCGCGTGCGCGCCCGGGCGGCGACGTGCTATGCGGTCAGGGTAGGCGAGCGCGAGCAGGCGGCCCGAGAGATGCGCAAGGTCCTCGCTTGCGCCGTGTGCCGCCCGCACAGCTCCCGTATCGCGGCGGTAGAGCGAGGCCTGGCGGCGCGCACGCTGCGCCCAGCCGCGGTGCGAAGGCGGGCAGGGCGTGCGCTCGAGCAATATCTCGACGAGCGGCGTCAGATCTGCGCCAACGCGCCCCCCGGGTGCGCGCTCGGCGAGCAGTGCCGCGAGCGCGCAGGCGGCTTCTGCCTCGGCCCGGTCCGTTGCGCCCAGCAGCATCCGCGCGAGGCGTGGATGCATCGGCATCGCCGCCATGCGCGTGCCGAATTCCGACAGCGACCATGTGCCGCCCGTGCCCGGCGTGATGGCGCCCGCCTCCTGCAACAGGGCGAGGGCCTCGTTCCATGCGCCCGCGGGCGGTGCGTCCAGCCACGCGAGTTCCGCAGGATCGGACACGCCCCAGGTGATCAACGAGAGCGCCATCGGCGCCAGATCCGCCTGCCGGATCTCGGGGCTGCGCGCAGCGGCAAGCGCGCGATGCTCGGACTCCGTCCACAAACGGTGGCAATTCCCCGGGCGCAACCGTCCGGCGCGCCCCGCACGTTGCTCGGCCGATGCGCGCGAGAGCCTTCGGGTGCGCAGTTGCGTAAGGCCCGTGGCGGGATCGTATTGCGGCTCTCGCGCGAGTCCCGCGTCCACCACAGTAGCCACGCCCTCGATGGTGAGGCTGGTCTCGGCGATGTTGGTCGAGAGCACCACCCTGCGTGTGAGTGGCGGAGCCGGTGCGATAGCGCGTTGCTGCTCCGCGAGCGAGAGTTGCCCGTGCAGCGGCAGCAGCACCGTGCCCTCTGGAGGCGTGAGCAGTGCAGACAGGCGCTCGATCTCGGCTTGTCCGGGCAGGAACACCAGGATGTCGCCGGTGTCTTCGGGCGCTTGCTGCAGCAGCCCCTGCAGCGTGCGGCGCAGCGCGGGCATGAGTTCATCGCGCTGCGGCGTGCTCGTGGCGTAGTGGACACCCACCGGGAAAGAGCGGCCCTCTGCGCGCAGCACGGGTGCATCTCCCAGCACGCGCGCCACCGCTGCGCCGTCCAGCGTGGCAGACATCACCAGGATACGCAGCGGATCTGCGGACTCGCGGAACAGCGCACGTCCGGCCAGTGCCAGGGCGAGCCCGAGGTCGGCGTCGAGGCTGCGCTCGTGGAATTCGTCGAAGATCAGCAAGCCGGTCCCTGCGAGCGAGGGATCGTCCTGCAGCATGCGGTTCAGGATGCCCTCGGTGATCACCTCGATACGCGTGCGTGCCGAGACCTTCGCCTCCAGCCGTACGCGATAGCCCACTGTGAAGCCTGCCTCCTCGCCGAGCAGCGAGGCCATGCGTTCGGCCGCAGCGCGCGCGGCCATGCGGCGGGGTTCGAGCATCAGGATTTTCTGCCCGGCGAGCCAGGGCTCCTCGAGCAGCGCGAGCGGTACCAGCGTGGTCTTGCCTGCGCCTGGCGGGGCTTCCAGCACCAGTTCCGGCCGCGCGCGGAGGCTGCGCGCGATCTCGCCCAGCAGCGGGCTGATCGGCAGCGTGGGGAGGGTGTCGCGGATGCCGGTGTTCACGGGTTGGGGTGCGCGCTGTGTGCAGTGGCGCGAGCGTAGCCGCGCGGCGGGCGCGCGAGCCAGTGCCGGATTAACGAATCGCCATTCCCGCGCCACGGGGCCACCCTATACTGGCCGCTCATTCCGCACGGAGAACGGCACATGGGCGCACTTCGCTTCAACCACATGGAACTCACGATGCCGCGCGGCAGCCTCTCGGCCGAGCGAGCGAATCTCACCGGGTTTTACAAGGAAGTCTTCGGCTTCGATTCAATCGAGGTGCCGCTCTTCGACCAGACCGGTCTGTTGTTCATGACCGATCCCGCCGTGAGCCAGTTCATCCTGCTGATGGAACAGGACGAGCCGCTGCGATCACCCGGCTACGATCATCTGGGCTTCCTGCTCGAGTCCCGTGCCGATGTCGACGAGAAACTCGCGCTCTGCAAGGCCTGGCAAGCGCGGGATCCGCGCGTGCAGATCAAGGAATACGAGGATCTGGTGATCGAGCAGACCACCACTCACGCGTTCTATTTCCGCTACCTGTTGCCGATCTGGTTCGATGTGCAATCGATCGAACACGGCAACCCGGCAATGGCCCCGACGCACGGTTGGCAATTCCGACCTTTGTAGGGGGCGCTGCGCAGCAGGCGCAGCATGTTTGATCGCTGAGGTCGAGGGGCGTTGCCCGCTCCTGCATCTTTGGTCGCGGCCATAGCCCGCTCCTGCACGGGCGGTGGGGCCTTGTGCAGGAGCGCGTCATGCGCGAGACAGCAGCGCGGGATCTCCGCCAGCGGCTCAGGCGTGCTTGGGTCCGCCCGAGTTGCCAGGCCAGCGCGTGCCGCTGATGGTGTCGACGAAGGGCCAGAAAGCCACGGGGTCCAGCGCTCCTGCGAGCGTGATCCGGCGGTCCCGGAAGATCGGGGTCCAGAGTTGCGCGCTCAGTTGCTCACGCATGGGCAGCAGTGTTGCGATCGGATCCCAGGCGCTTTCCCGCAGCGTCAGCGTCCCTTTCACTTCCTGCAGGAACGCCGTGCCGTACTTGCTGTAGACGCGCACCACGTGCGGCGGGAAATCATAGGCGCAGGCCGACGGATCGACCGTGCGCATCGACTTGATCCACCACTCGTTGGTTTCGTGATCCGCAGGAATCGGCAGCGTCTCGCTTACCTCGCCGCGGAACTCGATGAAGGTCACGCCCTGGTGCACGCACTTGGCTTCGACGTGATTGCCCAGCCGGAAATACGTGGTGTCGAGGGGGAACTTGGGTTGACCCCAGAGGTCGTGACAGATGAAGAGCGGCGCTTCCTGATCGATGCCGATGGCGAGGGTGTACTCGCCGTTGATGCCGCCGTAGTCGGCGTCGACGTTCACCACCAGCCCGAGCTCCGGCTCGTTCTGCACGGGGAAGTTGTAGATCGTGACCGTTACGTTGGGTTCCGCACCCGGTGTGATGCCCGGCGGAAGCAGTGCTGCTATTGCTGCCGCGTCGGTGCGGTAGCGGATCTTCAGCATCGGCCAGTTGAGGATGTCGCCGGGATTGCCTTGCGGGCCTTGTGGGGTGCTCATGATGCCTCCGTGTGGCGGTGCAGCGGGTGATGCCGCATGGTAGCCCGCTCCGGACGCCCCACGGGCGATCCTGACAAGAGTGTCATCCTCGGCGGGCGGTGGCGTCCTCGGCGGCGTCGGCCACGATGCGGGCCAGTTCCACCACGCTCCTGATCCCGGTCTTGCGCAGGATCCGCGCCTTGTGGATCTCGACGGTGCGATGGCTGATGTTCAGGCGGCGCGCGATTTCCTTGTTGGCCAGGCCGCCGATGGCCAGATCCATCACGTCGCGTTCGCGCGGCGTGAGTGCGGCCACCCGCTCCTGTGCCGTGTGGCTGCGTCGGGCGTGCTCGCGCATGCGCTCGCCTTCCTGACGTGCCAACTCGATGGCTTCGAGCAACTCTGCGCGCTTCACCGGCTTGGTGAGGAAATCCATGGCGCCGGCCTTGATGGCCTTGACGCTGGTAGGGATGTCGCCGTGGCCGGTGAGGAAGATCACGGGCATCGCGATGCCGAGACGCTCCATTTCGTCCTGCAGGTCCAGACCGCTCATGCCGGGCATCATCAGGTCGACGATCGCACAGGCAGCCCGCTCGTCTGGCATGGCCGCGAGGAATTCCTCCGCGCTCGCGAAGGCCTGCACATCGAGTTTGGCCTGCTCGAGCAGCAGCCCCAGAGAGTCCCGGACGGCTGCGTCATCGTCGACGAGATAAACCAGTTCTTTTTGCTCAGTGTTCATCTGCTATGGGTACCGTGAAGCGGAATGTTGCGCCCGGCGAGGCTTCGCGCTCCAGCCAGAGCTGTCCCCCCTGAGCATGGATCAGCGAGCGGCTGATGGACAGACCAAGCCCCAGTCCGCCTTTCTTGGCGCTGCGGAAGGGTCTGAACAGCACGTGCGCGAGTTCGGGCGGAATGCCCGGCCCCTTGTCCTGAACCGAGACCTCGGCCATCAGCGGATCGGCGCCGCGGTGAGAGCTGATCGTGAAGGATGGCTCGGGTACCGAGGCGGCGAGCATGGCATCCAGACCGTTGCGGAGCAGGTTGTGCAGCACTTTCTCGATCTGCAGCGGATTGCCGAGCACGTGGGGAAGCGCAGGGTCCAGGTTGAGGCCAACCTGGAAATTGAGAGACTCGCGGGTACGCACGCGGTCGATCACGTCGCGCACCAGGGCGTTCAGGTCGAAGAACTGCTTGTCGTTGCTTTCGGTGCGCAGTTGGCCGATCAGATCGTGCAACACCTGCCCGGCACGCTGCGCCTGCAGGTTGCAGCCGAGCACCGCGCGCTGCATCTGCTCGGACCAGCCGGATTCCGCCTGCATCGCGCGCAACGCCACCTCGCTGTAGGCGGCGATGGCCTCCAGGGGCTGGTTGAGTTCGTGGGCCAGGGCGGCAGCGGTCTGGGCGATCAGCTGCTCTTTCATCAGGGCATCCATCTGGCGCCCGTGTTCCTCGGACTTTTCCTCGAGGTTCTTGCGGTGCGTGATGTCTTCCATCACCACGATGAAGTAGTACGGGCTGCCGTCGTCATTGCGTGCCACCGACACCGTGACATTGAACCAGATGCTGCGGCCGTCGGGCGTACGATGCTGCCGTTCCGCAGAAACTGATGCGCGCTTGCCGGCGAGTAGCGCGGCCTCGAATTCCGGTTCGTGCCAGCTTCTGTGCGCGAGCGCTGCTTCTCCCTCGCCCGAGAGCAGGTTGCGCAACTCATCCCGGCTGACGCCGAGGATCTCGCAGAATTTGTTGTTGGCGCGCAGCAGGCGCCGATCGAGCCCCACGTGGGCAAGGCCGACTGCGGCCTGTTCGAAGGTGGCACGGAAGCGTGCTTCTGATTCCCGCAGAGCCTCGGTGGCGTCGCGGAACACCGCGACATAAAGGCGCTGATCCTGACGGTCCAGCACGCCGATGTGCACATCGACGGGAAACAGCGAGCCGTCCTTGCGCCTGTGCTGGCCCTGCAATGCGATACGGCTGCCGGGTTCGACTTTGGTCCAGACCGACTGTGCGCCTGGAAGGTCGACCTCGCGGCCGATGTCGGCGACGGACAGCTGGAGGATCTCGTCGGGGTCGTAACCCAGGCAGCGGCAGGCCTCCTGATTCGCGGCCACAAGACGCCCCGAGTGATCGTGCACGATCAGCGCGTCTGGTATTGCGGCATCGAACAGCGAACGCAGTTCATCCTTGTCCAATGCATCCAACAAGCCCGCCGGAGGCATGCGCGAAAGCCCTTATTCCATCATTCCCCCGCACGCTAGGGGCTGTGGATTGTTGCGTCAACGACCCCACCTGCGTATCTGCGTACGGGTAAACACCTATAGGGGCTTGCGCGGACTGTGTGTGCCGGGGTTCCGGGAGACCATGCACCGCACTGAGGTCTTTCCCGGCACAGCGGATCCGGTGGCCAGTTCACCATCCCGCAAAAGACCCACAGCTTGCATGCACGGTGGATCCGCCACGGACGGTGGGATCGGTTGGGATGAGTCTAGGGATTTGGCTCAGGAGCGTTGTCTGACGATGATCCGTCGGTCCCGGGAATGGGCCGAGCAGTACGGAACCGCCGCCGCTCCGTTACCCGTCTGTCCAGGATCCACCGGGCATGCCTCTTTTTTCATCGTCTCGTTTTTTTCCATCGTGTTGTTCTCCCGGATTTTCATCGGGCAGTCCGAGGTCCGGTCATCGACCCTTTGCGCGGCGTCCGGTCTCTCGTGCTTAGGGGCTGCTGCTTATACGTGCCGGCTCTGATGGTCCCACCTCCGCTGCTCGCTAGAGTGGGGGCGAGTGCGCGGCCTCGTGAGTCGGGTGACAACATTTTCTGGCTGCCGCTTCTGGCTTTTCGGATGTGATCGGGGAGGTTTCCGTGGGAAGGGATCAACGTATCGAAGCAAGGCAGAAACCTGTAAAGGCACCGAAGGCGCTCGATGCGATCGGGAATCCCTATGTAGGTTCGGCACTCCGCGCCCAATGGGAGATGGATGCCGAGCATGCGCAATTGGACGCATGGCTCAGCGTGCTGAGATTGATGCCCGAGTGTCCAGATGCGGTCTCTGTGACGGCCTTCGAGACCGCGCAGCCATGTTCTGTTGATGCTCACATTGCCGACTGCGCCCACAGACTGCACGCGCTGAACACTGAAGTGCTTGATTTCATGAGCGAGCACTTTGTCCGGGAGAACACGCTGATGCGCCGCGGTAACGGCATTCGCGGACTGCGTGAGCTCTTCGAGCTGCATGCGGAAGACCACGGCACGATCATGTCATCGGTGGTAGGCGTCATGGAGCTGGCTGATCCGTGCCGGCAACGCAGGGCGCTCGGGCGTCTGCTTGACACGCATTACCGGCGCCATCTTTTGACGCATGACTCCCTGCTGAGTGAACAATTGCCGCGGCTTTGCCACGAGCCAAAGCTGGTCGATCGCGCGCGCTAGACGCGGGGGCGCAGTTCTCCCGCATCAAGGGAATGCGTGATGCGGGGCGTGCCGCTCACGTCCCTTATCTGCAGGCCCAGCTGCGGGCCTTTTTGCCAATCGATGTCGATCACCCCGAAATTCTGCTCCCGCAAGACGGTGCTCACCCGGTTGGCATTGGGCGGCGTTACCGGCCATACCTCCGTCAGGCCGCTCGAGGTCAGGTCCCAGAGCGGGTAGGGCACGTTCACGTCCAGGCAGGAGAGCTCGGCGTAGTGCGTGTCACCGCTGATGCAGAAAAAGCCTTCTGCCCGCGTGCGGCGCAAAACCTCGATCAGGCGCTGATGGTCCCGCCCGAAATTGATCCACGCCTCCCAGCCGGAAAAATCTGCCAGCACTTGCAGGCTGGAGGCGAAGAGGCGCAGATCTGCCGGCTCGTTCAGGGTTTTCTCGAGCCAGTGCCACTGCTGCTCGCCGAGCATGGTGGCATCGTGCGCGGGATTGGGCAGGTAGTAGCCCGGCACCTCGCGGCCTGCCTCGGCGAAGCCCTTGGCCCACTCCTTGTAACTCTTTCCGCCCATGTCGGTTTTCACGGTGGGTGTGCGGTTGAAGCGCACATCCGGAAGCACGATCTGCAGTCGTTGCCCGGCCGGCCCAAGCGTCACCGACGTGTAGATGCCATCACGCGTTCGGCGCGGTGAATCTGCAGGCTCGCCCCAGAAATCGCAGAAGAGCTGTCGCGATTGCTCGCGCATCGGGTAATCGCGGCCCGCGTCGTTCTCGCCGAAATCGTGGTCGTCCCAGGTGGCAAGTACCGGGGTGTGCTCGCGCAGGCGGCGGAAGCCCTTGTTGGCTGCGAGTTGTCCGTATTTGGCGGCGAGCACGGACATGTCACGCGAATCGCCGTAGATGTTGTCACCGAGAAAGATGAAGAGATCGGGCTTCGACGCGATGATCGCGTCCCAGATCGGCTGCGGTTTGTCCTGGTCGCAGCAGGAGCCGAAGGCGATGCGGCGCAGGGCACGGTCTTCACGGGGACGCGTGAGCGGCTCGAGGCGCACGGCTGCGGCAGCAGCGGGTACGGCGGCAGCGGCCAGACCAAGCGCACCCGCCCGTATCACGCGGCGACGTTGCAGGTTCCCTGGTGCGTCATGCATCGCCTTCCCTCCCGATCCGGTGTGACTCAGAGCCCGAGCGCTGCCCGCATCACGTAGAAGATGTAGCTCTCTTCCTGTACCCCGTAGACCAGTTGCGAGCCCGGGCCGAAGGCGAACACAGGAACGTCCTCGCCGCCGTGGGTTTCGGATTCGAGGGGGATAAGGGCTTCCTGGTGATAGTTCGGGTGGGTGGTGTCGGTCTGCGCGATCTCCGGCACGCGTCCCGGTCGCGCCGGCAGATCGTAGACGCCCTCGCCCGGGACGTCGGCGTGGAAGCCGCGGCCGTTCATGTAGCCCGCGGTGGTGTAGGGCTTGCCGTCCTCGGCCTTTGCCGGTTCCGTCTCACCCACTTCGACGACCTTGCCGAGTATCGGGTTGCCTCGCTTTGCATAGCCGGAAATCGTGAAGCTGTGGCTGTGGTCTGCCGTCACCACGACCAGAGTCTCGCCGGGGGTGATTTCCTGCAGGGCAGCACGTACGGCGTCCGATAGCGCGATGGCGTCGGTCAGGGCGCGATAGGCATTGCCCGCGTGGTGCCCGTGGTCGATGCGGCCGGCTTCGACCATCAGGAAAAATCCCTTGGGATTGCGCGAGAGGATCTGTATTGCCTTGGTGGTCATCTCGGCGAGCGAGGGCTCGCCAGCCGTGTCTTTCTTGCGATCGGCCTCGAACTCCATGTGCGAGCGCTCGAAGAGCCCCAGCAGGTGATCGGTGTGGTCCGGATCCACTGCGTCGAAGCCCTTCTGATCGAACACGAAATTGCCGTGGAACTTGCGCTGCCACTCCTTGACCAGGTTGCGGCCATCGGCGCGTGCTCCGGTGGCGCCCTTGTCTTCCGGATCTTTCATCGAGCGCGGCAGGAACTTCGCGCGGCCGCCGCCCAGCACCACCTCGATGCCGTCGCCTATGCCGCCCTTGCCGAAACGGTCGACGAGCTGCGAGGCGATGTCGGGGACCGTTGCGCCGGCGGGGCGGTCGCTGTCGGCCTCCCAGTCCCGTGCTGCGGTATGCGAATAGGTGGCGCCCGGGGTGGCGTGGGTGATGCGCGCGGTGCTGACGACCCCCGTGGCGAGGCCGGCTTTTTCGGCCAGCTCAAGCAGTGTTTCCTGCGCGGCGGCCTCTACTTTCTTTGACGAGGGTTCTTCCGGGCGAATGTCGCCGGCAACGCTCAACACGCCGTCCAGCGTCTTCACGCCGGTCATCATGGCGCTCATGGTGGGGGCGGAGTCCGGTACCTGCTGGTTGACCGTGTAGGTCTTGGAGAGTGCGAGGTGCGGGAACTGCTCGAAGGAGAGCGAGTTTTCCTCGCCTCGCTCGCCGCGCAGCTGGCCCTCGAGGATGCGTGCGGCGGTTACGGTCGCAACTCCCATGCCGTCGCCCACGAAAAGAATCACGTTGCGGGCACGCTCGGGGCCTCCCGGCGACCAGCCGCGCGCCTTTCGCAGCGCGATTTCACCCTGTTGCTTCCACCATGCGGGATCGGCGTCGCTCGCTGGGGGGGGCAGGGGTGATTCGGCGAGTGCCGCACTGGCAAGCAGCAGGCCGGCTACGCAGGAGAGAGTGATTTTCACGGTGGCTACCTCGGTTGCTGGATCGCGGCGAATATCGAATATCCGCAACATGACACATCGACGACACGCGCCGGTTTTGCAGTCCGCGCGGCCCTCGGCGCCGGGGGCGGGACTTGTTTAGAGTATCGCGCCCCTGGAGGATGGCTGTCATGCCTTTGCTGCGCTGCCCGCCGCGCCAGGTGCGCCGGGGTCAATGAATTTTCCCGAACTCCGGCAGGACAAACAGGAGGCGACAACGTGAATGCGAGTGCAGTCCTTGTGCTGCGGCTTGAGGTGCCCGTCGCGGACGTTGCGCGATTCGATACCTGGTTGCGCGA
>CAIYPF010000152.1 GCA_903928015.1 uncultured Gammaproteobacteria bacterium
GATAGTTCCTTCACCAGGAACATCCTTCCAACACAAGCACCCACACAAATTGCTTGATCGTCTCTTCTTAAACAACCGCGATGCCGCTTGGACTTCGCTTTCCTTTCAGGGGTACCCCCCGTCAGGGAAGGCGCATTATACGGATCGAAATCGGGGCCACAAGACAATGGCGTCCTTCACACGCGGTAGTATTCCCTTCCTTGATAAAGACCAGATCCTTGACAAGGTGACTGGCTGGGAGGGCGCCTCGGAGAGCCCTCTCTCAGCAGAGCTAACTCAAGTCGCGGCGCATCAATCGTTCCCAACTGAGGTGGCCAGGACCAGAGAGCGCATAGGCGATTGCCATGCAAAGCAGAACGCGCGGGGGGTCCACGGTCACGATCCCTATCAGCAGAACCAAGACCAGGATGATCACGAACGGCACGCGGCGCTTGAGATCAAACTTTTTGAAACTGAGGTATCGGAAGTTGCTCACCATGAGCAGGCCCGCAACTGCCGTAAGCAATGCCGCCGCAAACGATACGAGCCCTGGCAGATTTTCCCCCGTAAAGCCCAGGTCGCTAGCGGACCACACCAAGGAGGCGAGCAGCGCGGCAGCCGCCGGGCTCGCAAGCCCGCGAAAGTAGCTGTTGTCAGTCGAACCAACCTGCGTGTTGAAACGAGCGAGGCGCAGCGCTGCTCCTGCGACATATAAAAATGCAGCGGCCCATCCGAACTTTCCCATTCCGGACAAGGCCCATGAAAAACATACCAGCGCAGGAGCGACGCCGAAGGAAACCATGTCTGAAAGACTGTCGTACTGAACACCGAAGGCGCTTTCCGTGCCCGTAAGGCGAGCCACACGACCGTCCAGCCCATCAAAGAACATGGCGACGAAAATAGCGATCGCCGCAGACTCGAACTCTCCATTCATCCCATGAACGATCGCGTAAAAGCCTGAAAACAACGCTCCTGTGGTGAGGAGGTTCGGCAATAAAAAGATACCCCTCCTGCGCACCTTTTGGCCTGCCTCCGTCAACTCGTCCTCTTCGTGCTCATCGACCGGCAATCCGAGGTCAACCGGAGCCGGAACGTCACCGTTGCCGAGATCGTTATCTGCCACGCGTCGCTCCCAATTCACAAGGATGGTCAATATAAGCGAGGGGATTGCACACTGTCAGCCGCGGCTCCAGTGCACTGAGGCATGCGCCCAGAGGGACTGCACCAGAGGATTCCCGAGAGATCGACTTCTGCAGCAAAGTCCAATGCGGAAGGCAGGCAACGCGGGGAGCACATCAAGCAGCTTTATCCGGTCACGGAACGGGCTCTCTTTCAGCACCAGAAGAGGAACGATGGCGCACCCCATGCCTAGAGCGACCATGCCCGCAATCGCCTCGTTGCCGGACACCTGCGCGTAGACCGCTGGCTTTACGCCGAGTTGCTCGAACCATCTATCAATGCGAGCCCGCGCGAGACCGGCCTCTGGCATCACGAAGGGCTGCGCTGCCCACGCTTTGGACATGAGGCTGCGGTTTGCGGCCGACCTCGCTCCGCCAGGCGAGGCGGCGTTGGCAGGGGCGATGAAAACAAGGGGCGTGCTGACCAATTCAAGAAATTGAAGCCCTTGGGGGAGCCGATCCGGACACGCGACGATCGCGAGATCTTCCTGTGCCTGCTGAATCCGGCGAATCCCGATTGACTCGTCTCCGGTATGGACCTTGACCTCCACTCGCGGGTAATCGCGCCTGTAGGTTGGCAGCAACTCGGCGAGGATGCTGTAGCTCGCCGTCACAGAACAATAGAGGCTGACACTACCGCCCAGAGAGGGGGCTTCCTTACCCAAGCCCCGCCGCAAGGCTTCAAGCCTTTCGAGCAGGTCCTCCGAGTGGTCTCGCAAGGCTTCCCCCTCGCGAGTCAACCGGACATTGCGGCTGCTCCGCTCGAACAAGCGGCAGCCCAACTCGTGCTCCAGCCTGCGGATCATGCGGCTCAAGGTGGACGAGGAGACATTGCACTGCGCCGCCGCCCGTCCGAAGTGCAGGCTGGAAGCGAGCGCTTCGAGGCGCGCAGCGAGCGTATATCCATGAATGTTGCAGAAATCGGGATGCTGAGATTCGAAGATATCACTTAATGCAATGAACCCAGAGCGGTAGACTGCGTGGCGTTGCCCGATTCCAACCATCTACGGAGGCCACGATGCCCGCGAATTACTTCAATTCCCTAACCCTTCGGGAGCAGCTGGCCCAGCTAGGGCGTTGCCGCTTCATGGACCGATCCGAGTTTGCCCACGGGACCGAGCGGCTGCGCAACGCCAAAGTCGTGATAGTGGGATGCGGTGCACAGGGCCTCAACCAAGGACTGAACATGCGCGACAGCGGTCTTGATGTCAGCTATACGCTGCGGGCGGCGGCTATAGCCGAGAAGCGACAGTCCTGGAAAAACGCGACGGAAAACGGATTCCGGGTCGGCACATACGAGGAACTGATCCCTACCGCAGACCTTGTCTGCAACCTGACTCCCGACAAGCAACACTCCTCTGTCGTAGCGGAGATCATGCCCCTCATGAAGCAAGGCGCCTGCCTTGCTTACTCGCACGGGTTCAACATCGTGGAGGAAGGTGAGCAAGTCCGGAGCGATCTCACCGTGGTGATGGTGGCGCCCAAGTGCCCGGGCACCGAGGTCCGCGAGGAGTACAAGCGTGGCTTCGGCGTACCAACGCTGATAGCTGTGCACCCTGAAAACGACCCGCGAGGCGACGGTCTCGAAATCGCGAAAGCCTACGCGGCCGCCACGGGTGGACACCGCGCCGGAGTTCTGGAGTCATCCTTCATCGCGGAGGTCAAATCAGACCTGATGGGCGAACAGACGATCCTCTGCGGCATGCTGCAGACAGGGTCTCTGCTGTGCTTCGACAAGATGGTCGAGAAGGGGATTGCACCGGGCTACGCGTCAAAATTCGTACAGTACGGATGGGAAGTGGTCACCGAGGCACTCAAACATGGCGGCATCACCAACATGATGGACCGACTTTCCAACCCCGCAAAGATCGAGGCATTCAGGCTTTCCGAACAACTCAAGGGAATCCTTCGCCCCCTATTCTGCAAGCATATGGACGACATCATGAGCGGCGAATTCTCGCGCACCATGATGCAGGACTGGGCAGACGATGATCGCAACCTTCTCGGCTGGCGGGAGGACACGGGCAAGACATCCTTCGAGACCACTCCGCCCGACGCATCTGCGAGCATCAGCGAGCAGGATTTCTTCGATCGCGGAATCCTGATGGTCGCGATGGTCAAGGCAGGAGTGGAACTCGCTTTCGAAACGATGACCGCCACCGGGATCATCGACGAATCGGCGTACTACGAATCGCTACATGAGACGCCCCTTATCGCCAACCTGATCGCACGCAAGAAACTCTACGAGATGAATAAGGTCATCTCGGATACGGCAGAGTACGGGTGCTACCTCTTCGCCCACGCGGCGGTACCCATGCTGCAGGATTTCATGCGTGAGGTTGACACGGACGTCATAGGAAAAGGGCTGGGCGGAGGCGCTGGCGTGGACAACCAGGAACTGATCGCAGTCAACTCGGAGATCCGCAATCACCCGGTCGAGACGATCGGGCGGGAGTTGCGCTCCTACATGACGGCCATGAAACGCGTCCTCTGACCGCGAGTACCCGGCCTGCCGACCGGCAGGCCGTAAGTCTCTAACTACGCCCGGCCCCGCGCCGGGCGTGCTGTTTCAGGGGCTCAGGACACGATCACCGCGGGAGATACCTGACACCCCGCTGCGCACAACCTCGAGAATCACCGCATCACCGACCGCCTGGATGAAGGCGTCGAGCTTCTGCTGGTTACCCGTCAGCATGATCGTGTAAAGCGTGCTTGTGACGTCGACGATCTGGCCCCGGAAGATATCTGCAGAGCGCTTCAATTCCTCCCTCTGGGCGCCCGTGGCCCGCACTTTGATCAGCATGAGCTCCCTCTCGATGTGGGCACCCTCGGTGAGATCCGAGAGCTTCACCACGTCGATCATCTTGTTCAGTTGCTTGGTGATCTGCTCGATCACGCGATCGTCACCCACCGTCGTCAGCGTGAGCCGGGACAGTGTCGGATCCTCGGTCGGCGCCACGTTCAGCGTCTCGATGTTGTAGCCGCGCTGCGAGAACAGCCCGACCACCCGGGAGAGAGCACCGGGTTCGTTTTCCATCAGCAGGGAAATGATCCGGCGCATCTCAGCTCTTCTCCGTCTTGCTAAGCCACATATCGCGCATCGAGCCATTCGGCGCGATGTGCATCGGATACACGTGCTCGTGCGGATCCACGACGATGTCGAGGAACACCAGCCGGTCTTTCATCGCAAAAGCATTCTCGAGAGCCTCGCGCAAATCTTCCTTACGCTCCACGCGGATGCCGACGTGCCCGTAGGCCTCGGCCAGTTTCACGAAATCCGGGAGCGAGTCGGCGTAAGCGCTATGAGAATGGCGCCCCGCGTACTGCATGTCCTGCCACTGCTTGACCATGCCCAGATAGCCGTTGTTCAGGTTCACGATCTTCACCGGGAGTCCGTAGTGGCTGCAGGTGGAGAGTTCCTGGATGCACATCTGGATGCTGCCCTCGCCCGTAACGCAGGCGACGTCCGCATCCGGGTGAGCGAGCTTCACGCCCATGGCTGCGGGCAGGCCGAAGCCCATGGTTCCAAGGCCGCCCGAGTTGATCCACCTGCGCGGCTCGTCGAACAGGTAGTACTGGGCTGCAAACATCTGGTGTTGCCCGACATCCGAGGTGACGTAGGCCTCGCCCCGCGTGACCTCCCAAAGCTGCCGGATCACATCCTGTGGCTTGATGTGATGGCTGCTGGTGTCATATCGCGGGCTGGTGTAGATGCCATGAGCATCACGCCACGCGTCAATTCTCCCCCACCAGGCCTGAATGGAGGCCTTGTCGGGCTCACCAGCGCCACTACGGCGCATGTCCTCGATCTGGCTGATCATCTCGTTCAGCACGGCATCGACCGGGCCGGTAATCGGGATGTCTGCCCGTACCGTTTTGGAAATTGACGTAGGGTCCACGTCAATGTGGATGATCTTGGCATCCGGACAGAACTTGGAGGGCGTGTTCGTGACCCGGTCGTCGAATCGGGCACCCACCGCGATGATCACATCGGCATGGTGCATGGCCATATTGGCCTCGTAGGTGCCGTGCATGCCGAGCATTCCTACGAACTGGCGATCCGTTCCCGGGTAGGCACCAAGGCCCATCAGGGTGTTGGTGACGGGGTAATCAAGCATCCGGGCGAAGCGGCGCAACTGTTCCCATGCATTGCCGAGGATGACACCGCCGCCGCTGTAGATAATCGGGCGCGAGGCCGACAGAAGGAGCTGTACCGCCTTGCGGATCTGACCGGAGTGGCCGCGCGTCACCGGGTTGTAGGAACGCAGACGTACCCGCTCAGGGTAGGAATAGTCGAACTTCTCTGCCGGGCTGGTGACGTCCTTGGGGATGTCCACGACCACCGGCCCCGGCCTGCCGGTAGTGGCGATATGGAACGCCTTGCGGATTGTCATGGGAATCTCTTCGGCCCGCCGCACCATGAAACTGTGCTTCACGATAGGCCGGGAAATCCCGACCATGTCGGTTTCCTGGAAAGCGTCCTCGCCGATCTTGTCGCGGGGCACCTGCCCCGAGATCACCACCATCGGAATGGAGTCCATATAGGCCGTTGCGATACCCGTCACCGCATTGGTGGCGCCCGGACCGGATGTCACCAACACCACCCCCGGCTTGCCTGTGGAACGCGCATAGCCATCGGCTGCGTGCGTCGCGGCCTGTTCATGGCGCACGAGCACGTGCGTCAAGCCTTCACCGAGCGTGAACAGCGCATCGTAGATGTGGAGCACTGCACCACCCGGGTAGCCGAACACATATTCGACCCCTTCGTCCTTGAGGGCCTGCACGACCATTTCACCGCCAGACAACTTGTCCACGAAGGATCCTCCGAACGGGTCTGACCGGCTGTGCAACGCCAAAAGGCGGCGCACAACAGACGATCCACGGGTGACGATGCCGCCACGCGGGAAACAACTGCCGGTTTCAGACTGACACTTCTGCCCAATCGAACGAATTGACGATGGGCACCTTGAAAAGACGTTTTGACCGGGTAGGAAGACGCGGTTTACGCCTTCCGAACTGCCGCCTGCGACCGGCAAGTCGCTGGGGAAGCCCCGAACGCACGTAGTTTTCTGGAGCACGCGCCCACAAGTCAACCGCTATTTCTGTGCTGCTGTGCGCAGAGACCCACGTGCGGGAAGCCGTGGCAATCGACACTTTCCGCGAGGAATCCGTGTCTATAATCTCGCCAATCAAGCGATTGAAGAGGACGCAGGGTGAACAGGACGGCAGTTATCTTCACGCTGGTCATGGTTATCGGCTTTGCCGCGCAAACAGCCTTGGCTGAGCAAACCGTCTACAAGTGGAAAGACAGCGCCGGCAACCTTCACTACACCCAGCAGCCGCCGGTAGGAATCGCGTCCGAGGCGATTTCAGTCAAGGAGGGCTACTCGACCCGCAATGACGCGGCGCGCGAACCCACCCCCGAAGAACTCCAGGCGGCCGAAAAAGCAGAACTCTGCAGAGTCGCCACCCGGAATTTCGAGATGCTCTCCGGCCCGGGCTCGCTGATGCGTCGCGACGAGTACGGGCAGGACCACACCCTCACCAACGAAGAAAAAACCTCTGAGCGTGATCGTGCGAAGGCAGCGATGGAACAGCACTGCCCACCGTCGAACTGAGCCTCACCGCCGTCTTCAGGACGGCTTGTTGAACCGCAGCCCTCCGCTACCGTCGACATCCACGATCACCGTGTCACCAGGGCCAAACCGCCCGGCCAGGATTTCCTGCGCCAGCGGGTTCTCGATGCGCTGCTGAATGGCACGTTTCAGCGGCCGCGCCCCGTACAACGGATCGAATCCGGCTTCCGCGAGCAGATCGACTGCTGCCTCAGTGACGTGAAGCCGCATCTCGCGCTCCTCGAGGCGACGGCGCAGCAGCCCGAGTTGTATCCCGGCAATCCCGCGGATCTGTGCCGGCTGAAGCGGATGGAATACCACCGTCTCGTCGATCCGGTTGATGAATTCCGGCCTGAAGTAGCGTGAAACAACCTCCAGCACCTCGGCCTTCATCTGCGCGTAATTGGCCTCTCCGGCGAGCTCCTGGATGCGGTCGGATCCGAGGTTGGAGGTCATGACGATCACTGTGTTGCGGAAGTCGACAGTACGACCGTGCCCATCGGTCAAACGACCGTCCTCGAGCACCTGCAACAACACATTGAACACATCCGGATGGGCCTTCTCGACCTCGTCGAGCAGCAGCAGGGAATACGGACGGCGACGCACGGCCTCGGTAAGGTAGCCGCCCTCCTCGTAGCCCACGTAACCGGGTGGCGCACCGATCAGCCGTGCCACGGAATGCTTCTCCATGAACTCGGACATGTCGATGCGTACCAGCGACTCCTGACTGTCGAAAAGGAATTCCGCAAGCGCCTTGCAGAGCTCGGTCTTGCCCACTCCCGTCGGGCCGAGAAACAGGAACGAACCATTCGGGCGCATCGGATCCGAGAGACCGGCGCGGCTGCGACGCACCGCGTTCGAGACCGCGACGATGGCCTCGTTCTGCCCGACAACCCGTCCATGGAGCCCGTCTTCCATGCGGAGCAGTTTCTCGCGCTCGCCTTCAAGCATCTTGGACACCGGGATGCCGGTCCACTTCGACACCACCTCGGCAATCTCTTCTTCCGTCACCTTGCTGCGCAGGAGTTGCATACGGCCGGCGTCCGGATCACTGGCGGCCACGAGGCGTTTTTCGAGCGCCGGGATGACGCCGTACTGCAACTCCGACATGCGGCCGAGATCACCCGCGCGACGGGCGTTCTCGATGTCGAGGCGAGCCTGCTCGATCTCGGCCTTGACCTGGTTGGAGCCTTGCACAGACGCCTTTTCGGATTTCCAGATCTCGTCGAGCGCTGCGTATTCCCGCTCGAGATCGGCGATTTCCTCCTCTATTTTTTCGAGCCGCGCACGCGCGGACGCATCGTCATCCTTGCGCACGGCTTCGCGCTCGATCTTCAGCTGGATGAGGCGCCGATCCAGCCGGTCGAGCGACTCGGGCTTCGAATCGATCTCCATGCGGATGCGGCTTCCAGCCTCGTCGATCAGATCGATGGCCTTGTCAGGCAACTGGCGGTCCGAAATGTAGCGCTGCGAGAGATGCGCTGCCGCCACGATGGCGGAATCCGTGATGGTGACGCCGTGATGCACCTCGTAGCGTTCGCGCAGACCGCGAAGTATCGCCACCGTGTCTTCTTCAGAAGGTTCGTCGACCAGCACTTTCTGGAAACGTCGCTCGAGCGCTGCATCCTTCTCGACGTTCTCGCGGTACTCGTTCAGCGTGGTGGCGCCCACACAGTGGAGCTCGCCGCGGGCAAGCGCAGGCTTGAGCATGTTGCCCGCGTCCATCGCACCCTCGGCCTTGCCGGCGCCCACCATGGTATGCAGCTCATCGACGAAGAGAATCACCCGCCCTTCCTCGCGGGAAATTTCCTTCAGCACGGATTTCAGCCGTTCCTCGAAGTCTCCGCGGTATTTCGCGCCCGCGAGCAGGGCGCCGAGATCGAGCGAAAGAAGACGCTTGTTCTTGAGCCCGTCCGGCACCTCGCCATTCACGATGCGCTGCGCGAGCCCTTCGACGATGGCCGTCTTGCCGACGCCGGGCTCACCGATCAGCACGGGGTTGTTCTTGGTGCGCCGCTGCAACACCTGGATCGTGCGGCGGATCTCGTCATCGCGGCCGATCACGGGGTCGAGCTTGCCGGCAGCGGCCCGCTCGGTGAGATCCACCGTGTACTTCTCGAGTGCCTGGCGTGAGCCTTCAGCCTCGGCGTCCTGCACGGATTCTCCGCCGCGCACGCCCTCAATTGCCTGCTCCAGAGCCTTTTTGGAAAGCCCGGAGGCTCGCAGCACATCCCCCGTCTCTGCCTTCTCGTCCAGCGCTGCGAGCAGCACCAACTCGCTGGAGATGAACTTGTCCTTGCGCGCTTGCGACAGCTTGTCGGCGACATTCAGCACGCGCACCAGATCGTTGGAGAGATGAACCTCACCCGCGACACCCTCCACGCGCGGCTGCCGCGCAAGGAATTCCTCCAATTTCGTGGAGAGTGCGCGCGCATCGACGCGGCATTTCGCGAGCAGGGGCCGGACCGTACCGCCGGCTTGCGCGATCAGCGCGACCAACAGGTGTGCAGGCAGGATGAAGTTGTGGTCGCGCCCCAGCGCGAGCGACTGCGCATCGCCTAGCGCAGCCTGGAGCTGATTGGTGAATCGATCGAGTCGCATGGGCAAATCCCCCTGTGGTTGACCACTATGTGGGGCTGCACCGCCTGCGCTTCAAGTCGGTTGCGGGTTTCGTTGCGCTGGATCAATCCACGCGAGCGTCGCCATGCGGCCGGTGACGCCGTCGCGGCGGTAGGAGAAAAACAGGTCGTTTTCGGCGAAGGTGCAGCGGCCTCCTCCATCAACCTCGTCCACGCCAAGGGCCGAGAGGCACGTGCGCGCCAAAGCATAGAGGTCGGCGCGGAATTTCCCGGGCGCGGCCGGCACAGGCACGAAAGCCGCTTCGACCGCGGGGCGAACGCCGTCAGCCCCTGCATCGAGAAAGGCACGCCTGACGTCCTCGCCGACCTCGAAAGCAGCCGGTCCGATGGCCGGGCCCAGCCACGCACGGAGCGAACCAGGAGGCATGGAGAAGCGCGCTACGCTGGCCTGTAGAACGCCCGATGCCAGCCCACGCCAGCCGCAGTGCGCAACAGCCACTTCACGACCATCGGCTGCAGCGAGCACCACAGGCAGGCAATCGGCGGTGAGTACCGCACAGGCCAGACCCGGGCGATCCGTCCACGCAGCGTCTCCTTCCCGGACCACACCATCCGCTCGCGCATCAACCACGCCGGTTCCATGTACCTGGCGCAGCCACTGCGGAACCTGCTTGAGACCGAGTGTTTCCATGAGCAGCGCACGGTTGCGGGTGACGGCAAGAGGATCGTCCCCCACGTGATCGCCAAGATTCAGAGCTGCATGAGGCCCGAGACTGACACCACCGCGACGCTGCGTGACTGCCACACGGACGCCAGCCGGCGCCGCCTCCCAGTCGAAAGGTATCAGCAGCGCATCAGCGCGCATGCAGGAATTCGTCCCGATCCGCACGCAAGGCCTCGAGCAGGGACTGCATGTCTTCCGGCACGGGTGCCTCGAAACCCACGGTTTCACCGCTCCCCGGATGAACAAAGGACAACCGGAAAGCGTGGAGGGCCTGGCGGCGGAAGCCGCGCAGCGCCTCGACCAGTTCCGGCACTGCCTGCTTGGGCAGGCGCACACGCCCGCCGTAATCGGGATCACCCGTCACGGGGAATCCGGCCTCCGAGAGATGCACCCGGATCTGGTGGGTGCGTCCCGTCTCGAGTTGCACCATCAGGCAGGCATGTGCGCGGAAGCGCTCGAGTACGCGGTAATGCGTGATCGCCTCGCGACCTCCGGCTTCGAGCACAGCCATGCGCTGGCGATCCCGCGGGTGACGCCCTATGGGGCGATCGATGGTGGTCCCGCTGACCGGAACGCCGTTCACGACGGCGCGGTATTCCCGGCTCACCTCACGGCGCTGGAGGGCGGCCACGAGAGCCGTCTGCGCGGCAAGTGTGCGAGCCACAACCAGAAGGCCGGTGGTATCGCGATCCAGCCGGTGCACGATCCCGGCGCGCGGGATCTGCGCAAGCTCAGGGTAGGCAGCGAGAAGCCCGTTCAGCAGGGTGTCATCCGCGTGGCCAGCGGCCGGGTGAACCACCAGCCCGGCTGGCTTGTCGATGATGAGGATATGCTCGTCCTCATAGACGATCGGGAGGTCCATCTCGGTCGCCTGCCAGTCCCCCTCGGCCTCGGCCTCGGCATCAAGACGCAAATGCTCTCCTCCGAGCACGATGTCCCGCGGAATGCGCACGGCCCCGTCGACGAGCAAAAGGCCCTCACGGATCCAGCGCTGGAGCCGCGAGCGGGAGAATTCGGGAAAGAGTTCCGCTGCCACCTGATCCAGTCGACGCCCGGAGACGTCCGGCGGCACATCGCTTTCGCGCAGGATCCTCGAGTTCATGAGCGCGTCACCGGGCCGGGAGGCAGGTTCAGGGAAGGCCGGAGTCTAGCATGGGCCCGTCGATACCCTTGGGCGCCCGGAGCGGGCTGTGGTTAAATGCGCGGGCTTCAGGTCATGCAGGCCGGATCTTCCGATGCTCCCGAACCGATTACTCGCTCTCGCGCTCTCCGCGCTGCTCCTCGCCGGCTGCTCGTGGTTCAAGAGCGACGACGATGAAGTGCCTCCGGATCAGGGAGAACGGGCCCTCTACGAGACCGCCCAGAAGAACCTCCGCGCCGCGAACTACGATCTCGGCATCAAGAACCTGCAGTTGCTCGAAGCGCGCTATCCCTTCGGGCCCTACGCAGAGCAAGCGCAGCTCGAGCTGATTTACGCCTACTACCGCAACTACGACCACGAGGAAGCCGTGGCGGCAGCGGACCGTTTCATCCGCCTGCACCCCCAGCATCCCAGCGCCGACTACGCCTATTACATGAAAGGCCTGTCGTCCTTCACCGAGGGCGAGGGCCTGCTGGAGCGTTTCCTGCCCACGGACCGCACCCAGCGCGACCCCGGTCCTGCACGACAGTCTTTCTCCGACTTCTCGCAACTGCTCTCACGCTATCCGGGCTCGGAGTACGCCGCAGACGCCCGTGCCCGCATGGTGCACCTGCGCAACCTCCTCGCCCGCTACGAGATCAACGTCGCCAATTACTACTTCAAACGCCGCGCCTACGTGGCAGCGCTGAACCGTGGGCGATACGTGGTGGAGAACTTCCAGGAAACCCCCGCCGTGCCCGACGGACTGGCCGTGATGGCGCAGGCCTATCTCATACTCGGGATGGAAGACCTCGCCCAGAACGCGATCACAGCACTGAAGACCAACTATCCGGACCATCCGTCTCTGGACAAGAGTGGCAACTTCTTGGCGCAGCGCTTCCCCGGCGACCGTGGCCGCTCGTGGAAAAATATCGCATCACTGGGTTTCGTGGACCGCTCGGTCCCGCCGCACTTCGACAGCCGCGAGATCTACGAGAAAACCAAATAAGCCGCCTCAGTCCCCGGGCTTCCAGCCCGAGGTGATCGGGTAGCGGCGATCCCGGCCGAAGGCCTTCTGCGTCACGCGAACGCCCACGGGCGCCTGCCGGCGTTTGTACTCGTTCAGGTCGACCAGCCGGATCACCCTCGCCACTGTCTGCGCGTCGAATCCATCGGCAACGATCGCGTTGGCGCTCATGTCGCGCTCCACGTAGCGCTCGAGAATCTGGTCAAGCACGGCATAGGGTGGCAGGTTGTCCTCGTCTTTCTGGTCAGGCGCGAGTTCGGCAGAAGGCGGACGGATGATCACCCGCTCCGGTATCACGGCACTGCGGGCGTTGCGATGGCGGGCAAGCTCGAATACCAGCGTCTTGGGTACATCCTTCAGCACGTCGAAACCGCCGGCCATGTCGCCATAGAGCGTCGAGTAACCCACTGCCATCTCGCTCTTGTTGCCGGTGGTGAGCACCAGCAGTCCTTTTTTGTTGGATATCGCCATCAACACCACGCCCCTGCAGCGCGCCTGCAGGTTCTGCTCGGTGGTATCGAGGGAACTGCCCGCAAATTCGCCCGCGAGCGCCGACATGAAGGCCTCGTACATCGGCTCTATCGACATGACGCTGAAGCGCACGCCCAGTGCCTGCGCCTCGGCCTCCGCGTCCTCGATGCTCATTGCCGCCGTGTAGCGGAAGGGCATCATCACCGCCTCGACCCGCTCTGCACCCAGTGCGTCCACCGCAATGGCCAGCGTTAGCGCGGAATCGATGCCGCCCGAGAGACCCAGCACCACGCCACGGAAGCGGTTCTTGAGCACGTAATCGCGTACACCGCTCACAAGTGCGCTGTAGACCAGCGCGTGGTACTCGGGCTCGGGGGCGATGGAGCCGTCGAGACCCACGCTGCCATCGGCGCCGCGCAGGACCCGCACCGGGTAGAGACCCTCCTCGAAATGCGGCGCACGAGCGGCCAGCCGGCCGGCAGCATCCACAGCGATGGAGCCTCCATCAAACACGAGCTCGTCCTGCCCACCGACCATATTGGCGTAGACAACCGCAACACCGCCCTCGAGCGCGCGTTCGGCCACCACGGCAAGCCGATCATGGTGCTTGCCTGCGTGGTAGGGAGAGGCGTTGATGTTGAGCAGCAACTCCGCGCCCGCCGCGACAGCACGCTCGGAAGGCCCCGCGTGCCAGATGTCTTCGCACACGGAGAGCCCCACCCGGAACCCGCCGATCTCCACCACGCAGGCGCTGTCGCCCGGCACGAAATAGCGCTTCTCGTCGAAGACCTGGTAGTTGGGCAATTCCATCTTGGCGTACTCGGCCACCAGGCGTTCGCCGTGGAAAAGGCCCGCGACGTTACGCAACCCGCCTGCACCCGGTCGCGGATAACCGACCAGTACCCAGGCCTCGGGAAGCTCAGCGCGCAGGGTAGCCAGCGCACGCTCGATGCGCGGGCCAATGCTCTCGCGCAGCAGCAGGTCTTCGGGGGGATAGCCGCTCAGCATGAGCTCGGGAAAAACGACGACATCGGCGCCGTGTTCGGCAACTGCGCGATGACTGGTGGCAACGACCATCCGCGTGTTGCCCTCGATGTCTCCCACGAGCGGATTGACCTGGGCCATGACAACACAGAGCTGCGACATCGTTCCGGAGGCCTCTGATCGGGGAGCAACTGCATTGTCCCGCATACGCGGCTCCAAGGGCAAAACACGCCGCAGCTCCGGTTCACATCGAAGGCCTGCGGGGCTAGGCTAGACGACACCTCCGGCACAGTGATTCCGCATGCCGCTTCTAAGGCTAGTGTTCCTCCTGCTCCTCGCGTTCATTGCCTGGCGGGCCTACCGCCTCCTGTTTGCGCCCAGGCCACGTCCGCCCGCGCCCCCACCGCTGCAGGACATGGTGCGCTGCGCCGTGTGCGAGGTGCACCTGCCCGTGACATCCGCCTTGCGGCACGACGGCCAGGCCTTCTGCGGCGAAGCCCACAAGCGGGACTACCTCGCCCGCCACGGGCAGGGCTAGCAAGGGCATGCCCAACGCGCTCGCGCGGGATCCGGAGGGCAGCTACGGGCTGCTCCGCGTCTACAGCTATTACCGGGCCACGCTGGCCTTGCTGCTGCTCCTGATGTACTGGCTGCTGCGCCATTCCGAGAGCGCGGCCTTGCTGCAGCGCGAGCTCTATCTCTTCACCGCCATCCCCTACGCACTGCTCACGGTCGGTCGCCTGATCGTCGTGCTGGTGCGCCCGCGTACGCCACAACCACGGCATGTCTTCGCGATGCTCGTGGTGGATATCGGTTCGCAGGTACTGATCACGCATGCCAGCGGTGGCATCAACGGCGGTTTCGCGGTGCTGCTGATGGTGACCACTGGCGCGGCGGCCGTGTTCGTGCCAGGGCAGATCGCAACGCTGGTAGCGGCGCTCACGAGCATTGCCGTGCTTTTCGAGGCGCTCTGGATAGTCGTCCGTCAGAACGCACCGGTCGGCGAGGTCTTCTCCGCAGGCGTGCTGGGCGTACTGCTCTTCGCGAGCTCGATACTCGTGCAGCGCCTTGCGCTGCGGCTGCAACGCAGCCAGGCGCTGGCAAACCAGCAGTCACGCGAACTGGGGGAACTGCAGCAGCTCAACCAGCTGATCGTGCAGCGGATGCAGACAGGAATTCTTCTGGTCGGCTCTGACAACCGAGTCAGGATCGCAAACCATGCGGCAGCGCGTCTGCTCGGCACCGGCGAGCACGAGATGGCAGCCGCCGACACGTCGCTGCCGGCTGCGATCGGCAACGCCCTCGACGCATGGCGGCGCAACCCCGCGCGCCTGCTCGCCCCCTTCAAGCTGCGCGAGGACGGGCCACAGGTGCAGCTCTCCTTCGCTCGCCTCGATTCGGCCGCAGGAGAGGCCACGCTGGTCTTCGCCGAGGATTTCACCCGCATTGCCCAACAGGCGCAGCAACTGAAACTCGCCTCGCTGGGCAGGCTCACGGCGAGTATCGCCCACGAGATACGCAATCCCCTGGGCTCCATCAGCCACGCGGCACAGCTGCTGCGCGAATCCACCGACCTGCCCGCCGACGACCACCGCCTGGTCGAGATCGTCATCGGCAACGCCGAGCGCACGAACGAAGTGATCGAGAGCGTGCTCACGCTCTCGCGCGGACAGCAGCCGCGACCCGAGCGCGTGCAACTGGCGGTGTGGCTGCAGCGCTTCGCGGCCGAACTGCGCCAACGCACGCACGACGCCCGCATCGAGGTCGATGTAGCAGAGCCCGCTGCAGAAGCGGAGGCGAGCGTCGATCCCACACACCTGCGTCAGGTGTTGCAGAACCTCGCAGAGAACGGCCTGCGCTACAGCATCCGGGCCACCGGCATGCCATCGCTGGACCTGCGGCTCGATATCGATGCGCGCACGGGCTTGCCGGTACTCGACGTGCACGACCACGGGCAAGGCGTCCCGCCCGAGAACGTCGACCGCATTTTCGAACCCTTCTTCACCACCGAATCCACCGGCACCGGGCTTGGCCTGTACCTCTCGAGGGAACTCTGCGAAGCTAGCCAGATACGGCTCGAATACCGCGCCGAAGCGGGTTCGGGCGGCTGCTTCAGGCTGTGTTTCCCCCATCCGGAGCGGCGCGCGGTGCCGGCACCGGCCACCTGAACCGGCACATCAGGGCAAGGAATCCAGATAACCGATGAGCAGTCCTTCGGTACTCATCGTCGACGACGAGCCCGACATCCGCGAACTCCTCGCGATGACCATCCGCCGCATGGGATTCGAGGCACTGTGCGCCGCGGATCTCGAGAGTGCGCGCAACCTGCTCGCCAAGAGACGCTTCGATTTCTGCCTCACCGACATGAAACTTCCCGACGGCACGGGCCTACAGCTGATCGAGCATCTGCAGTCGCGTCCAGACGCGCCGCCCGTGGCGGTGATCACAGCCTTCGGCAGCGTGGATCTCGCGATCGAATCCATGAAGGCGGGTGCCTTCGATTTCCTCACCAAGCCCATCGACCTCGAGCGCCTGCGTGCGCTGGTGAAGAACGCATTGCCGGGCGCCACGGCCCAGAAGGATGCGGGAGCGGACACGCCGCGCGCGGAGTTGCTGGGCGAGGCGCTCCCGATCCGGCAACTGCGCGAGCAGATCCTGAAACTCGCCCGCAGCCAGGCCCCCGTGTATGTAAGCGGAGAGTCCGGCAGCGGCAAGGAACTGGTGGCGCGCCTGATCCACGCGCACGGACCGAGGGCTGCCGCGGCCTTCGTGCCCGTGAACTGTGGGGCGATCCCGACAGAACTCATGGAGAGCGAGTTCTTCGGCCACCGCAGGGGCAGCTTCACGGGAGCGGTGAGCGACAAGCAGGGGCTCTTCCAGGCTGCCAGCGGCGGAACCCTGTTCCTCGATGAAGTCGCGGATCTCCCGCTGCCCATGCAGGTGAAACTGCTGCGGGCGATCCAGGAGAAATCGGTTCGCCCCGTCGGCGCAGAACAGGAAGTGAAAGTGGACGTGCGCATACTGAGCGCAACGCACCGCAACCTCGCGGTCGAGGTGGAACGGGGGCGCTTTCGCAGCGATCTCTTCTACCGCGTCAACGTGATCGAAGTGGCGGTGCCCAGCCTGCGGGACCGCGCGGGCGACATACCCATGCTCGCCAGCGCCTGCATAAGCCGCCTGGCTGTGGAATACGGTGCTGCGGCCCCCGCCGTCCACCCCGATGCGATGGCGGCACTGATGGATTATTCATTCCCCGGCAATGTCCGCGAACTCGAGAACATCCTCGAGCGCGCCTTCACCCTGTGCGAGGACGGCGTCATCCGCGCGGATGACCTGCGATTGCCGCGAGGCGAATCGGCGGAAGAAGACCCGATCGCTGGCCTGGCCGATGAATTCGATCCTGACGCGGGTGTATCGCTCGAACAATTCCTCGACGAGATCGAGCGCAAGGCCGTGATGCGGGCGCTCGAGATGGAGCGCTGGAACCGCACCGCCGCGGCGCGCCGCCTGGGGATGAGTTTCCGCCAGATGCGTTATCGCCTGAAAAAGCTCGGCATCGACTGACGCACACTTCCCGCACTATCCGATATTTCCTACAGACACACACCGCAGGCGGGCCTTAGCTTTGGTCCTGCGCGCAAGGATGCGCGCTGAGCCACGGAAGGCAGGCCCCACGGAAGGGGCAAACGGGAAAGGACTTCCTTGCCCGCCGCCATGCCCGCCAGACCATGGAAGGAAAGGTCGGGCATGGCGGACATCCTGCCGCGGGCTTCGTTGGTGTCGCAGGGCTCCAGGGAGGGAGCGATATGCGCAGGATGCGCGGATTCACGCTGGTCGAATCGGTGACGGTGACGCTCATCGTGGCGGTGCTGTTCGGCATCGGACTTCCGTCGATGCGGGACTTGTCGGCACGCGGCAGGGCCGACGCCGCCGTGTTCCAGCTGCGCGCCATGCTCGGGCTCGCCCGCCAGAGCGCCATCACCATGAACCGCGACATCACGGTCTGCGGCACCCTGGATGGCAAACGCTGCAGCAGCGAGTGGAACGCGCAGCCGGCGCTGCTTTTCGCAGATCGCAATTTCAACCGGGAACTCGATGGCGACGACAGCCTGATCCTGGTCTCCGATGCCACACGCATGGCACGCATACGCTGGCGGGCCTCCGGGGGCCGGGCCTACCTGCGCTACCGCTCCGACGGCGGGGTACGGGAATACGGCCACTTCATGTACTGCCCGGAAAACGGCGATCTGCGCTTTGCGCGCCAGTTGGTGGTGAGTGCAACCGGACGGCCGCGGCAGGCGGTGGACACCGATGGCGACGGCATCATCGACAACGGCTCGATGCCACCGGACTGCACGCCGTGAACAGCGACGGACTCAGGAGCAACTGCCCGTCATCGTGCGCTTGACCACTGGCCTGCCCGTCGATGAAACGGAAACCACCCTCTCCTGCCTGCCCGCGGTGGGCGTACGCGGCACACCAGAAAAGCCTCATCGCCTCCGCCCGAGCGGATACCCGAAGGTGGCATGTCCACCGAGGACGTGAGCGCGGAGCTCAACGCGGCATTCTTGTGCAGCACACTGATGTTGCCGCCAAGCGAGGACTGCCGCTGCAGGATCACATCGTCGGAAGTGCCCGCACCGTAGGGTGCCATCACGATCCATCCGGCCTGCCAGCTCGAGGAACTCGCGCAGGTGTTTCCGTCCGTCGATGGGCACACTCTCACGGGGGTGTTGCGCTTGATGGCCTCGCTTCGCGCCAGATACAAGCTCACCACCAGATTGTTGGCGGCAGAACCGAGCCTGCTGCCCAGTGTGGCTTCCAGGAATGCAGGAACGCCCACACCCAGCAGAAGGCCCAGTATCAGCACGCTCAGCACCAGCTCCACCAGAGTGAATCCACGGGCAAAACGGGAGCTTCCAGCCTTGGTCATCCCTGCCATGACCTCACGCCCGCTCATTGCTTGACGTGCCAGTACACGCGCCCCTTGGGCGCGATGTAGTTGCTTGATGCCGTGGGGCTGCCGCCTTCCAGTGGTGAATTGGGGTTGCCCCCGATCAGGAAGGGCACCACGGTGCCGTCATCGAGAATCACCTTGCCCGCCACAGGCGATGGCGGCAGCCCGTCACCCGTAATGCGCTGATAGCGGGTGAGGCCGATGGAGGGTGCGCCGTTGGTGTAATTGAGGTTGTAGACGTTCGCCACACCGAGATTGCCGCTGCAGGCATTGGCATCGTAGATCGCCGGCTTGAAGGTGCTGAAGGTAACGGTGTCAGTCACCGTGATGGCCGATGTCACCACGTTCTCCGTGCTCGCGAGCGGAAGGTACCAGCCCTTCCTGTTGGCGAGATCGCTCGAGGTGGGGTTGCTGTCGGCCGGAATGGGCGTGAGTGAATCGCGGCACATGAGCGCGGCGCCGCAGGTGGAGTTTTCCTGGCTCAGCCAACTGCTGTTGCCCGGATGATCGTCGACGCGGAAGAAATGGTTCTGCACGGCGTTGGATGCGCCGTAGGTGACCGAGCCGAGCGGCTTCTCCCGGTCGCCGGAACCGATCAACACTGCATATCCGCCGCCCGGCAGGGACACGACATCCGGAGCGAAAAGGAATTTGCGGTTGCGGGTGCAGGTGGTGCTGCCGTCGTCACAGCCCAGCGATGCGATGCGGGTGATGTTCCAGTTGCCGGGTGATGTATCCCCGATGCTATCCCCCGCCGACTCACCCGATATGCGGTAGAGGTTGCCCCCGGTGTCGGCGGCGTAGGCATAGGTGATGAAACCGTTGGCATCCGTCACCGCAGTGATGCCGCCCGCCACGCCGCGCAGCGTGGTGAATGTCTTCAGCAGCACACCCGTGTTGGAATCGATCACATAAATGCGGTTGCCCTTGGTGCTCGAGCAACTGTGGTTGGCGCCGCTGGCGCCGTTGTCGGTGTCTTCGCAGCGGTCGTAGCCACCCCCCATCAGCAGCACGGGCACCGGAGCGCCGCCGGAGGCATAGCCAGAAGCCTTTACCGGAACGGCAGGCGCCCAGGTCTGGCCAATGCCACGCCAGTCACCGTTGGTGGAGTCGTTGGTGCAGTTGGTGTCGTCGAGCAGATTGGGGCAGCCACGCTTCCATTTGAGCGACGGCGCTGTGGCTGATGTCACGTCGAAGGCATAGAGCGCACGGCCGCCGCGTCGCATGCCTGCATACAGGAACACCTTGCTGCCGACCACGCCGCCCACGGCGCCTTGCCAGGCCGTGATCGGCCCGTCCATGGCATAGGGTTTGGGGATGCCGAGTTCCACCTTCCACGTGCCGTACGTGCCCGAACCGGACACGGAACTGATGTTCGCCACCAGAGCGCCCGTGCTGCCGTTGTACGACGTGATGGTGCCGACCATGTAATTCGAGGCGTCGTAGGAAACACGCAAGGCCTTGCCTGCCGAATAGCCCAGACCCGTTCCCACCGTCAGGGATTTGGAGCCCGAGCCGATGGCGACAGAACTGGTGCTGGTGGAGGTGTTCACCGGATAGCTCACGATCACGGAGTTGTCGTACAGGCGCCTCACGCTGCTCCAGAATTCGGGCGCGACGAAGGACCAGATTTCCTGACCCGGCGAGTACGTGGGACCGGAGCCGATGTTGGCCGTGCGGTTGCCATTGATGGCCCGGAGCATGCCGTCGTTCGCCGAGTAATACACCACCACCTGGGGCGAGGCATCGGTGCCGTAGTTGATGGCGACCGGCCTGGAATGCACCACATCGCCGTGCACGGATGCGCGCATTTCGCCGGTGGTCACGCCGTTGATGCGCTCGTCGACGCCCGTCTTGGCGTCAAGGCCACGCTCCCAGCTGATGATCTCGTCGCGCTCGGCGCTGGTTGCCGCACCCACTGACGCAACAGGAATCTGGGTTGTGGTGGCGCTGGTGCTGAAATCGAAAAGAGACGTGCAGGAGGCGAACGTGGCAGAGCAGGTCTTGACGGTGCGCGTGGTGGAGCTTCGCAGCACATACGCCTGTCCGCCTTTCTCCACGACGGGGCCGTCCGGATAATTGGAGGCATCGGCGTTGGCGATGGCGTTGCAATCGCCCTGCGGCTGGGTCGCCCAATAGGTATCGACCGACGACGGCGTCCAGTTGCTTCTGGCGCACTCCGTGATGAAACCCGTGTTGGCGTTGATGGCAGCGGTGTCGTTCGCGTCGAGGAGTTTCAGCACGCCGCCCACCAGCCCGAGCTTGTACTGCTTCAGGTTGCCGGGCCAGCGCGGAAGCGCGTCGCCATCCGGGCGGAACATCCCGATGAAGACCTGGTTCAGGAAAGTGCTCTGGGCATTGGAGGCTGCCGGCAAGCTCACCGAGGCGAACACGCTGTTCACTGCAAGGATCTCGGAGAGCACGGTATTCAGCGCGTCCACGATGTTCTGGGACGAGCCGGAACTGACGTCGAAATACTTGCCATCGCTGGCGCTCGCCATGCTCTTCAGCAGTGCGGTCCAGCCCGGTCCCTGCCCGTTGGTCACCTTGTCGATATCGATCGCGTAGATCGCAATCTGCTTGGTGCTTTCGTGCATGAACCTGGCCCACTCGTCGGCAATGTTGCTCTGGGAGCCGCTCGGTGAAATCGGTATGGCAGTGGCACTTCCGCCTGCGGAGGTGAGCAAGGAGGTGGCCGTACTGGTGTCGGAGTTGTTGTCCTGCACCGCGCCGTTGCTGATGTAGATGATGTAGTTCTTGGCGCAGTTCGAGAGATCGGGTCCGGCGTAACTGGTCGCCGTGAAACCGGAGATCGCATTTCCCGCGAGTGCGTACACCGCATTCGACTGCGCGCTGCCGGCGCTGTTGCCGTTGTAATCCGCCTTTGTCTTGTTGTTGCCCGAGCGGACCGTTGCGCTGGAAAAATAGCTGTAGGCCTCGGCCATGGTGAGGCCCGCCTTGCCACTGTTCGATTTGTCGTTCAGGACGTGGAGGCTGTTCAGCAGTGCGGCGTAGGTCGCCTTGTTGGTGCTGTTCATGGGCCGGATGGCCGCTCGTACATAACCGCCGTCGATGTTGTTGTTGGGGTTTCCCGTCTCGGTAAACATCATGATGCCGACGTTGAATTTCGCCGCTCCCCCGGCGCCCACGGAGAGGCCGCTGAAGACATTCACGAGCGCCGCGATCTCGTTGGTGAAGGCGGAATTCCAGTTTGCGGTGTTGTCGATCAGGAACAGCACATTGGGCGGCGTGGGCGCGACGCCCGTGGGCACGCCGGTGAACAGATCGATGTCTTCCGCTCGCGAAGCAAGGGGAAGCGCGAGCAAGACCGGCAGTATCCGGAGGAACAATCGGCGGAACATCATCCAGGGCTCCCTGTGCGCCTCAGGCGCACGACACATCCTTCTGTGATTGCGACAGCACGGCCCGTACGGCCTGCACCACGGTCACCTGCGCGCCGCTGTGCGGATCGGTGACAACCGCCTCGAACTCCCAGGTCGTGATCCATGCCGAGGTGGTGCTGAGGCCGGGCAGCGTCACGCTGCTCACGGCAGCTGTCGCCGCCTGCGCAGCGCGCACGCACACGGGCGTGCCCAGATCGACCAGGTAGTCGGTGATACCGTCGTTGTCGATGTCCACCGGCTGGTCGGCGAGCGCCGCCGGTGCCGTGTAGAACGGCCCTCCGAGTTCGGTCTCGATGATGGCCTGGGCTGCAGAAATGGCTTCGTTGCGGACCTGCATATTGCCCACTGAACGCAAGCCGGTGGTGCTCATGGTGAACGCCGTCGTCACCAGCACGGTGATGAGGAGCAGCATGAGGAGGCTGAGGAACAACGTGACGACACCGCGCTGTTGCGCGTGCAATTGCGGCGCGGCATTCACGGCGTTTCCCTCCGGCTGGTGATGTTCACGAAACGGACCGTGGTGCTGAACACATGCCGCTTGAAGCCATCGTTGAAGGGGCCAAGCGTCTGCGTTCCGAGCGAGTAGGTCTTGGTGTCGGTGTAGCCGGGCGTCGCCTCGTTGGCGCGGGCGAGTACGTAAATGCGGGCGGCCGAGACATTGCTCAACTGGGACACCGTGCAACCGCCCGCGCAGTGCGCAAAGGGCGGACTGCCATCGGGAATGCCGTCACCGCGGTTGGTGGCGATGGTGCGGCCCGCATCCTGCCAGTTCACCGCGGCGGTGTAGTCGGTGGCAGTGCCCGTCTCGCTCAGGCTGTCGATGCCCACCTCGAGGCGGAAGCCCTCGATGCCTTCCACCAGCGGCACCGCGGGCTGCTGCGCGGGCGCGCTGCCCGAGACGCCCAGCTCCGAGCGCACCAGCGTGGGAATGCCATCGCCGGCCGTCACCGCGAAATTCCGGATGTAGTAGATGTTGGAGATCAACCGGTAGCGCGGTGCGCGGCGCCCGTCGCACTGGCGGCGCTGGAGCGTGAAACCGGTGGTGCCCAGCACGTAGCGGCTGGCATCGGTTTCACAGCGCGAAGCCTGGAAATAGGCCGCGTTGCTGACCGCGGCATCACAGTTGGTGTCCTCCGGCTCGAAGGCAGATGTAGTGGCGTTCCAGATGAGCGCACAGGTATCGGCATGACGCACGATCACCACGTCGGTGCTGCCCTGCTTGTTGGTGATGATGGTGCCGCAACCGCTCGGCACGCCGTTGTAGAACTGCAGCGGAATGCCTATCAGGCCGTTGATGTAGGCCGGATCCCAGGACGAATAGGCGGTACAGGGGCCGGGGATGGCCGTGGGTGCATCGGTGGGCACAGCACTGCTGCTGAGATCGTCGAAAGCGGGAATATGGCCGCCCCAGTAGCCGCCGTGCATGAGGTCGTCGGAAAGGATATTGAGAGCAAAGCGCGCGTTGTCGATCTGGCTGTTGGTCTTTGCCATTTCCTGGTTGGTGCGCGAGGTGTTCACGAAGAGCGACACCAGGGCCGTCATGATCAACAGGCCGAGCGTCATGGCGATCATGAGTTCGATCAGGCTGAAGCCCGCGCAACGCGGACGGCAATGCAGTCCGGGGCGACTCATGAGGAAAGGTTCCCGATGCGCACCACCGTGGTGACGGCGCGACGGCAGAGGTCGCCGGTGCAGGCGGTTCCGGATGTGTCGTAGGCGTCGGCGCCGCAGGCCACGCTGGAGGGCGGCGCCACCAGAGGCGACATGCCCTGCCAGGCAACGGTGAGCATGTACCGGTTGGTGCCGATGTTCTCGATGCAGCCCCTCGCGCCCAGCATGGCGCCCACCCGCGTGGAACCACCCGCGCTCTCGGCAACTCCTTGCAGCAGGTTGCACCACTCTCCGAGATCCCGCTGGGCGAGCGTGCCGGTGTTGGTGGAGCAACTCGTGCCGGTGCCCAGAGGACTGGAAGAGCCGGTCACATAGTCCGCGGCATGTATGCGGTTGAGTTCGAGCCGCGTGCTCATGTCTTCCAGCAGCATCAGGGCCTGCGAGCGCTGGTAGGACTCGACTTCGGACAACTGCAGCCGAACCTGCACCTCGGTGAGCCCCCACAGTCCGATCACGCAGATCACGATGGTGACCAGCACCTCGATCATGAGGGCGCCGCGCTGGGCGGCGGGAAGCGCGACGGCCCCGCTCACCACTCACCCGCCGGCGTCTTGGTGCCGGTGTTGTCCAGCGTGAGCGTGGCGAAACCGGTTGCGGATTGCAGGTCGGTCGGGACGCAACTGATGCTGAACGTGGGCAGGCCCGAAGACGTGACGCTGACGGTGCAGGTGTAGCGGGGGGCAATATCCGCGGGGAGGCTGTAACCGAGGCTGGAGAGCGTGGCCGTATAACTGCGGTTGGACAGCAGGTACTGCTGCTCACGGTTCGCGATGGCGAGCATCTCGGCCTGGGCCGCGCTGCGGTGGCTCTTGCGTACAGAGTTCTGGTAGCCGGGCAAGGCGATCCCGGCCAGAATCCCGATGATCACGATCGTGATCATCAGCTCTATCAGCGAGAAGCCGGTCTGACGGCACGGCGTGCGACCCATGGACATCGGCCTCCCTGCGGACGTGCGGCCCGGGAACCGGACCTGCCATGAGCCCAGACTAGATCTGCGTGCGCAGGCCACAAGACCGGGCCGACCAACGGCAGCAAAACAGGGATGGACGGTAGCCCGGTGCTGCTAGTCGAGCCGCAGATCCCGAGGCATCGAGAAGGTAATGGTCTCGACCCTGCCCTGCATCTCGGCAGGCTCTTCTGCGCCAAGCTCCTGCAGGCGCTGCACCACGCGCCTGACCAGAACCTCCGGCGCGGATGCGCCTGCGGTGACGCCCACGACACTGCGACCCTCGAGCCAGCCGGGCTGTATGTCGTCGGCGGAGTCGATGAGGAAAGCACTGGCACCGATGCGCTGTGCGAGTTCGGCAAGGCGATTGGAGTTGGAGCTGTTGGGTGAACCCACCACCAGCACCAGTTCGCATTCGAGAGCGAGTTGCTTGACCGCGTCCTGACGGTTCTGGGTGGCGTAGCAGATGTCGTCCTTGCGTGGGCCGCTGATCTCCGGAAAACGCCGGCGCAGCGCATCGATGATGGTGGCGGTGTCGTCCACCGACAACGTGGTCTGGGTGACGTAGGAGAGCGCGCCGGGCTCGCGCACGACGAGGCCGGATACCTGCTCCAGATTCTCGATGAGATAGATCGCGCCGCCGTTCTCCGCGTCGTACTGTCCCATGGTCCCCTCGACCTCGGGGTGCCCGGCGTGGCCGATCAGGATGCACTCCCTGCCCTGCCGGCTGTAGCGCACGACTTCCATGTGCACTTTGGTGACCAGCGGGCAGGTTGCGTCGAATACGCGCAGTCCCCGGCGCGCAGCTTCGTGCTGCACTGCCTGCGAGACGCCATGGGCGCTGAAGATCACGATGGTGCCATCGGGCACTTCATCGAGCTCGTCCACGAAGACGGCGCCTCGCGCGCGGAGGTCCTCGACGACGAATTTGTTGTGCACCACCTCGTGGCGCACGTAGATGGGCGCACCGAAGACCTCGAGGGCGCGGTTGACGATCTCGATGGCGCGATCCACGCCAGCGCAGAAGCCCCGCGGATTAGCGAGCCGGATCTGCATCCGCAGACGCCTCCCGGTCGAGGAACAGCGTATCGATGATCATCATGCCGGCGCCCACCGTGATGGCGGAGTCGGCGATGTTGAACGCGGGGAAGTAATGGGGCCCCCAGTGCACGGAAATGAAGTCCACCACATGACCGAGCACCAGGCGGTCGACCAGGTTGCCGACGGCGCCGCCCAGGATCAGGGCCAGTCCGGTAGCAAGCCAGGCCTTGCCTGCGGGCAGCGAACGCAGCCACCACCCGATCCAGCCGCTCACACCGATGGCGATCGCGGCAAAAAACCAGCGCTGCCACCCGCCGGCATCGCTCAGGAAGCTGAACGCCGCGCCCCGGTTGTGCACCAGCATCAGATCGAAGACCGGCAGCACCTCGACCGGCTGCCCGTACTGTAGCGAACTGCCCGCCATCCACTTCGTGAGGTGATCGAGCAGGAAAACGGCGACCGAGAGCAGATACCAGGGCCACACGCGCACGCGACTCATGAGAGCTCACCCGGTGCCCGGATTTCCGGAGCGCGCATCAAGGCATTGCGCTCAGGCATGCTGCCTCGCCTCTCCCGCGCCATCGACGTTATCGACGCATCTGCCGCAGAGTTCCGGATGCGCGGCATGGCGTCCGACGTCTTCCATGCGATGCCAGCAGCGCACGCACTTGGTGCCGGACGCAGGCCGCACCAGCAGGCGCAGGCCGGGCAGATCGGTCTCTACCGCATCGGCCGGCGCAGCGGCCGCGGGATGCACCGAGGCTGCAGAGGTGATCAGCACGAAGCGCAGTTCCTGCTCCAGCCTTTGGATCTGCGTGGCGAGCGGCGCGTCACAGAACAGTTGCACCTCCGCCTCGAGCGAGCCGCCCACCACACCGGCGCTCCGCGCGCGCTCGAGTTCGCGGTTCACCGCAGTCTTCAGTTGCATCGCGAGGTCCCAGAAATCGCGGCCCAGCGCCTGGTCTGCGGGCAATTCGGCAAGACCCGCGTACCAGGTGGAGGCAAACACCGTCTGCGCGCGATCACCGGGCATGCAGCGCCAGATCTCGTCGGAGGTGAAGCTCAGCACGGGCATGATCCAGCGAACGAGCGCCTCCAGGATGTCGAAGAGCGCGGTTTGCGCGGAGCGGCGCGCCAGGCTGTCGGAGCGGGTGGTGTACTGGCGGTCCTTGATGATGTCGAGGTAGAAGCCGCCGAGCTCCGTGACGCAGAAGTTGTGGACCTTGTGCGTCACGAGATGGAACTGGTACTCCTCGTAAGCCTGCCGGAGCTCGCGCTGCAGCACGGCGGCGCGATCGACGATCCAGCGGTCCAGCGCCAGCATCTGTTCCGGCTCCACGCGGTGTTGCGCGGGATCGAAACCGGCAAGGTTCGACAGCAGGAACCGTGCAGTGTTGCGGATGCGGCGGTAGGCATCGGCGTTGCGCGTGAAGATCTCGTCGGAGACCGTCATCTCGCTGCGGTAATCGGCGGAAGCCACCCACAGCCGGAGGATATCCGCGCCCAGCGTTTTCATGACCTGCTGCGGGGCGATCACGTTGCCGCGGGACTTGGACATCTTGTGACCGGCCGCATCCACGGTGAAGCCGTGCGTCAGCACACCTCGGTAAGGAGCGGTACCTTCGATGCCGGCTGCGGTGAGCAGCGAGCTCTGGAACCAGCCGCGGTGCTGGTCGGATCCCTCGAGGTAGAGATCAGCCGGGAACGACAGCCCCGGGCGCTGCGCAAGCACCGCCGCGTGCGTGACACCCGAATCGAACCAGACGTCCAGCGTGTCGAGCACCTTGTCGTAGTCGGCAGCCTCGGCGCCGAGCAATTCGGCTGCATCCAGATCGAACCAGGCGTCGATGCCGGTCTGCTCGATGCGCAGCGCCACGGCCTCGATCAGTTCGGCCATGCGCGGATGGATCTCGCCGGTGGCCCGGTGCACGAAAAGCGCGATGGGGACGCCCCAGGTGCGCTGGCGCGAGATGCACCAGTCGGGACGGTTCTCGATCATGCCCTCGATACGTGCACGCCCCCAGGCCGGCACGAACTGCACCGCAGCCAGGGAAGCGCGCGCACGGTCCAGCAGGCCCGCACGCGTCATGGACACGAACCACTGCGGCGTGGCACGGAAAATCACCGGGCTCTTGTGGCGCCAGCAGTGCGGATAGCTGTGCTGGTAGGCCTGATGGTGCAGCAGCATGCCGCGCTCGCGCAGCAGCTCGACGATGGGCGCGTTGGCCTTCAGTACGAACTGCCCCTCCACGAAGGGCGTGCCCTCGACGAAGACGCCACTGCCATCGACCGGGTTCAGGATGCCGAGCCCATAGGCCTGTCCCACGAGGTAGTCATCGAGACCGTGGCCGGGCGCCGTGTGCACGGCCCCGGTGCCGGCATCGGTGGTGACGTGGTTGCCGAGCACCACCGGCACCTGCCGCTCGAGGAAGGGGTGGCAGAGGAGCTGGCGGTCCATGCTGGCGCCCGGCGCTACCGCCAGCGCCTCGGCCTGTTCGAGGCCATAGCGTGCGAGCACGGTTTCCTGCAAAGCATCTGCGATCACGAGGTAGTCATCGGGACCCGTGCGCAGCAGCACGTAGGAGAGTTCCGGGTGCAGCGCCACACCGAGGTTGGCAGGCAGCGTCCACGGCGTGGTGGTCCAGATGGGAATGGCAACGCGCGCCGAGGGCTCCAGTTCGACGCCGAAGCAGCGCGCGAGAGCCACCGGATCAGCCGCGTCGAAGCGCACGTCTACTGCGGGAGATGTCTTGTCCTGGTACTCGACTTCGGCCTCGGCAAGCGCCGAACCGCAGTCCATGCACCAGTGCACGGGCTTGTAGCCTTTTTCGACATGGCCGTTGGCAGCGAGCTTGCCGAGGGCGCGCACGATGTGCGCCTCGGTGCGGAAGTCCATGGTGAGGTAGGGATTGTCCCAGTCGCCCAGCACGCCCAGGCGGATGAAATCCTCGCGCTGGCGCTGCATCTGGCTCTGTGCGTACTCGCGGCAGAGTTTGCGGAACTCGGCCGGGTTCACCTTGACGCCGGCCTTGCCCACTTTTTTCTCGACGTTCAGCTCGATGGGCAGACCGTGGCAGTCCCAGCCCGGCACGTAGGGCGCGTCGAAACCCGAGAGGGTGCGGGATTTGACGATGACGTCCTTCAGGATCTTGTTCACCGCGTGGCCGATGTGGATCTCGCCGTTCGCGTAGGGAGGGCCGTCGTGAAGGATGAAGGTGGGAGCACCGCGGCGCGCGGCGCGGATCTGTCCGTAGATGTCCTCTGCCTGCCAGCGGGCCAGCATCTCCGGCTCGCGGGTGGCGAGGTTCGCCTTCATCGCGAAGCCGGTCTGCGGCAAATTGAGCGTGTGCTTGTAGTCAGCCATTGATCACCACGTCTGTCTGGGCCTTGTGTGGCCGCTCACCGTATGCCGAAGAACTCCCGCGCCACGCCGATATCGAGGGCGATGCGGGAGGTGAGTTCATCCAGAGAGCCGAAGCGGCGCTCCTCGCGGATGCGCTTGCGGAACACCACGTCGATGGTGCGGCGATAGATATTCTGCCCGAAATCCAGGATATGAACCTCGAGATTGGCCTTTGTGCCGTCATCCACGGTGGGACGTGTGCCTACGTTGGCAACCCCCGGCAGCGGGCGCGGACCAAGGCCACGCACTTCCACTGCATACACGCCGGCAAGCGGTGCGCGCAGCCGACGCAGTTCGAGGTTGGCCGTGGGCACGCCGATGGTGGCGCCAAGGCGCTTGCCCACAACCACCTTGCCGGCCATCGAGTAGGGCCGCCCGAGCAGGCGCTCGGCCGCCTCGAAATCCCCTTCGCTAAGCAAGGCACGCAGCCGTGTGCTGCTCACGCGCTCGCCCTGGAGTTCGATGGTGGAGGTGGCAGCCACCGTGAAGCCGGAACGCAAGCCCCACTCGCGCAGCAACTCGATGTTGCCCTCGCGGCCGTAGCCGAAGTGCACGTCATCGCCCACCACCAGATGGCGCACTCCGAGGCCCTCGACAAGCGCGTCACGGATGAACTCGGTGGCACGCACGGCGGCGAAGCGCTTGTCGAAGCGGATGCGCAGGAGCTGGTCGATGCCGAGATCGCGCAGCACCGGGACTTTCTCGCGGAAGCTCATGAGCCGCGGCGGCGCCTGCAGCGGCGCGAAGTACTCGCGCGGCAAGGGCTCGAAGACGATCAGGGTGGAGGGCAATCCAAGCGCACGGGCGCGTGCCGTGACCTCGGCTATCACCGCCTGATGGCCGCGGTGAACGCCGTCGAAGGCGCCTACCGTCGCCACGCAGCCCCGGTGCCGTGCACGCAGGCTGTGCAGTCCGCGGATCAGTTCCACGCATGTCCTCCGGGCGGGGCTGAGGTGCGAGGGGCGAGTATAAACACAGGCCGCCTCAGACTGCCGACACCGGGCGCCGCACGCCTCGCGAGAGGAAGGCTGGCCGGGTAGCAAGAAGCACCACGAAGTAGAGTGTCGCGCCCAGCGTGCAAACCAATCCAAGCCTCCATGCCCGCACGCCCCAGCCGAAACGGCCAAGCTCCGCAAGCCATGGCCCGGCCAGCAGCAATGCGGCAGCGAGCGCGGCCGTGGCCAGCAGGATCTTGCCGAGGTCGCGCAGCACGGGGCTGTCAACGCGGTAGATACCCTTGCGCCAGAGCCCGTGGCACAGCAGCCCGGCGTTCAGGTAAGCAGCGCCGGTGGTGGCGAGCGCAAGTCCCATATGGCCGATCTTCCAGAAGTGATGCAGCGGGATCACGAACAGGAGGTTCAGGCCCATGTTCGCCACCATCGCGATGATGCCGATGCGCACCGGCGTACGGGTGTCCTGCCGCGCGTACCAGGCCGAGGCGAAGATCTTGATCAGCATGAATGCAGGAAGCCCGAGCGCGAGCGCACCCAGGCTCAAGGCCGTCATGGCGGCATCGCGGCCACTCATCTCGCCGTACTGGAACAGCGTTACCAGAATGGGTTCGCCGAGCAGCAGCAGCGCGGCGGCCGAGGGCAGCGACACCATGCAGATCATGGCGATGGCCCAGTCGAGGGTGTGGCGGTACTCGGTGTCGGATTCGGTAGCGAACTCCCGCGACAACCCCGGCAGTATCACCGTGGCGATGGCGATACCGAACACGCCGAGCGGCAGCTCCGATAGCCGCTCGGCGTAGTACAGCCAGGAGACACTTCCGGTGGGCAGGAACGAGGCCAGCACCGTGTCGAGCATGAGGTTGATCTGGCTCACCGACACGCCGAAGAGCGCCGGAATCATCAGACCGAGGATGCGCCGCACGCCATCGTGATGAGGCAGGAAGCGCGGGCGCGGCAACATGCCGATGCGGGCCACGAAGGGCAACTGGAAGAAAAACTGCACCAGACCCGCCACGAGCACGGACCACGCGAGGGCGAGGGCCGGCTCCGCGAAGCAGTTCGCGCCGTACACCGCGCCGGCGATCAGCGTGAGGTTCAGGAACACCGGGGTGAATGCGGGCACCGCGAAGCGCGAGTAACTGTTCAGCACCGCGCCTGTGAAACCCGTGAGCGAGATGAAAAACAGGTAGGGGAAGGTGATGCGGATCATCTCGGTGGTGAGCGCCATCTTGGCGGGCATCTCGAGAAATCCCGGCGCGAACACCAGCGTGACGACGGGGGCGCCCATCACCGCGATCGCAGTGACCGCGAGCAGTGCCGCACCCAGGACGCCGCTCACGGCATCCACCAGTTGCTTCACCTCGGCCACGCTGCGTGTGGTCTGGTACTCCGAGAGCACCGGCACGAAGGCCTGCGAGAACGCGCCCTCGGCGAAGAGCCGGCGCAGGAACTGCGGGATGCGGAACGCCACGAAGAAGGCGTCGGCGTTGGCGGTGGCGCCGAACATCGCGGCAATCACCATGTCGCGCACCAGACCTGCCACGCGCGACAGCATGGTCATGCTGCCCACCGTAAGGCTGGAGCGGAAGAGCCTGCGCCCCGTGCTGTGCCGCTCGTGCTCGCTCACGATGCGCGCAGTTCCGTGCGGCGGGACTCGAACCACTGCAGTGCCAGCAGCGAGTGCGCGTTGTTGCAGCGCCCGGAGGCGATCAGTGCGGGGAGTTCGGCCACGGGCACCACCTGCAGGCGGATATCCTCGTGCTCGTGCTCTTCCCCGTGCAGGAGCCCCACACCCTCGAGGCTGACGGTGGCGCAATAGAGGTGGAAGTACTCGTCGCAGCCGCCCGGGCTCGAGTAGTAACTGGCGATATGGCGCAGCGCGCGCACCTCGCAGCCGGCTTCCTCGCGGGTCTCGCGTACCGCAACGCCTTCGGGGTCTTCGCCCTCCTCCCTCAGGCCTGCCACCAGTTCGAGCAGCCAGGGGTGTGCGTCGCCTTTGGCCCAGGGGCCGACGCGGAACTGTTCCACCAGGCCCACCGCATCCATATGAGGGTCGTAGAGCAGCACGCCCACGGCCTCGCCGCGACAATGCACCTCGCGGGTCATGGGCTCGGACCAGCCGCCGGCATAGAGGCGATGGCGCAGCGTGAGCCGCTTCAGCGTCCAGAAGCCCTTGTAGAGGATCTCCTCGCGCTCGACCTGCACATCGGCCGCATCGAAGAGCACGCTTTCGGCGCAGGCATCCGGCACCTCAATCATGGAAGCGCTTGCCCGTGTACCAGGTGACAGGGACCTCGTGCTTCGCGAGCAGATTGACCACATCCAGCACCAGCGCGAACAGCGCCATGCGCACCAGCACGCCGTTGTCGGTCTGGCGGAAGATCGCGAGGTTGGGGTTCTCGTTGAGATCGGTGTCGAGCTCGTTGGCCTCGGCACGCGAGTCACGCGGCAGCGGATGCATGATCACGGTGTTCGGTTCGCAATAGCGCGTGTAGATCGACTGGTTCAGGCGGTAGCGGCCGCGATAGCGGTTGGCTTCCTCGGGGCTGCTGAATCGCTCTTCCTGGATGCGCGTGGCGTAGGCGATATCGACATGACCGATGGCCTCCTCGAGGTTGTCGGTCTCGGTGACGCTGTGGCCGGCGCTGCGCAGGAACTCGAGGATTTCGCCGGGCATGCGCAATTCGCCAGGCGAGATGCAGGTCAGCTTCACGTTGCGGAAACAGGCAAGCAGCTTGGAGAGGGAATGCACGGTGCGGCCGTGGCGCAGGTCGCCGATCATGGCGATGCGCAAGCCGTCGACCGAGCGCCCGCTGTGCTCGACTTCCTTGCGGATGGTGTAGAGATCGAGCAGGGCCTGCGTGGGGTGTTCATTGGGGCCGTCGCCGCCGTTGACCACGGGCACACGGCTCGCCGCGGCGAATTCCGCCACCGAGCCTGCCGCCGGATGGCGCATGGCGATGATGTCGCTGTAGCCGCTGATGACGCGGGCGGTGTCGTAGAGGGACTCGCCCTTGCTGAGCGAGGAGCTCTCGATGCCGGTGGTCTCGCGCACGTCGCCGCCCAGCAGGTTGAAGGCACAGCCGAAACTCACGCGGGTGCGGGTGCTGGGCTCGAAGAACATGTTGCCGAGGATCGCACCCTCGAGCACACGGGTGATGCGGCGGCGCTGCGCATAGGGCTCCATGCGGTCGGCGACCTCGAAGACGCGCTCGATGTCGGCGCGCTCGAACTGGTCCACCGAGAGGATGTGCGAGCCGGCGAACTGCATCCTGGGATCCTCGGTGGTGACGGGTCGCGCGCTAGTCTACGCGCTGGCCGGGCGGGCTTCATCCAGGAACTGCAACTCGGCCCAGCGCGCATACAGCGGCGAGGACACGAGCAGTTCCTCGTGGGTGCCGGTGGCGGCGATGCGGCCGTGGTCGAGCACCACGATGCGGTCTACCCGGCGCACGGTGGCGAGCCGGTGCGCGATCACGATCGTGGTGCGGCCCTGCATCAGGGTGGCCAGCGCCTGTTGCACGTGATGTTCGCTGTCGGCGTCCAAGGCGCTGGTGGCCTCATCGAGCAGCAGGATCTCGGGATTGCGCAGCAACGCGCGGGCAATGGCGATGCGCTGGCGCTGGCCGCCGGAGAGCCGCACCCCGCCCTCGCCCACGAAACTCCCGAAGCCCTGCGGGAGTCTCCCGATGAACTCTTCCGCGTGCGCCGCGCGTGCAGCGGCCTCTACGTCTCCGTCCGTCGCCTCGGGCACCCCGTACACGATGTTGTCCCGCACGGAGCCGGCGAAGAGCACGGGCTGCTGCGGCACCAGCGCGAAGTGCCGGCGCAGTTCACGCGGATCGACACGCGCGGCATCGATGTCGTCGATGAGGATCTGCCCCGACACCGGCTCGTAGAAGCGCAGCAGCAAGTCCACCAGCGTGGATTTCCCGGCGCCCGATGTGCCGACCAGCGCAGTGCTGGAGCCCGGAGCAAAATCGATGCTGATACCGTCGATCGCGAATCGGTCGGGCGCGGAGGAATAGGCAAATCGCAGATCGCGCAATGCGATGCTGCCTGCGATCCGCTGCGGCAGCGGGACCGGGTTTTCGGGCATGCGTATCAGCGCCGGCTCGGCAAGAAGCTCGAGCAGCCTCTCCATCGCACCGGCAGCGCGCTGGATGTCGCCGAAGACCTCCGACAGCGCGCCCGCCGCAAGCGCCACCATCACGGCGTAGAACACGAAAGCCGTGAGTTCGCCCGGGCTGGTTCGGCCCTCGATCACGTCCTGACCGCCCACCCAGATCATTGCGCCGATCGCGCCCAGCACCAGCACGATGGCGATCACGGTGAGCCAGGAGCGCTGGGTGATGCGCCGCACCGAGACGCGGAAGGTCTCCTCGACGTGTCCGGCAAAACGCGCGCGATCGAGATCCTCGTGGTTGAAAGCCTGCACGGTCTTGATGTTGCCGAGCGCCTCGCCCAGATAAGCGCCCGCATCCGCCAGACGGTCCTGGCTGCTGCGCGAGAGCGCTCGCACGCGGCGTCCGAACACCATGATCGGCGCGAGCACTGCCGGCACGCTGAGCACCACGATGCCCGTGAGCTTGGGGTTGGAAACGAAGAGCAGCGCGATGCCGCCGATCAGGATCAGGAAATTGCGCAAGGCGATCGACACCGAGGAGCCGATCACCGTCTGCAGCAGCGTGGTGTCGGCGGTGATGCGCGACTGGATCTCGCCGCTGCCGTTGGTCTCGAAGAAACCGGGATGCAGCCCCACCACGTGATCGAAGACACGACGCCGTATATCGGCCGTCACACGCTCGCCGATCCACGACACCAGGTAGAAGCGCACGAAGGTGCCTGCCGCGAGCAGCAGTACCAGCCCCATGAACACCGCCACCGCCATGTTCAGCTGCTCGTGCGAGCCGGTGGCGAAGCCCTTGTCGACGAGGAGCCGCAAGCCTTGTCCCAGCCCGAGGCTGATACATGCCGTGAACACCAGAGCCACGGACGCCGCCGCCACGCGGGCACGGTAGGGCCGCAGCAAATCGAGCGTCGGTCCGAGCATCGCGACCGGGGGCTTTTCAGCTGACATTGGATGCGGTTCCGGAAACAGTGGGGGCACATACCGACGCACCCCAGGAGGCGAGTTCGTCCAGGAGGCGCAGCCGCGTGGCGTCAGCGGCGTGCTTCTTGCGCTCTTCGTCCAACGCCAGGGCAAATCCATGGCAATCCAGAAGGCCGTGCTGCGGCTCGCCGTGGTGGCGCCGTTCGATGTGTTCCTCCCACTCCGCACGCTCGTCTGCAGACAGCGAGCCGGGGAAATTGCGCGCCCGGTAACGGAAGAGCAGCGTGGCGAGGCGCTCATCGCGGAAGACGAAGCGGCGCTCGCGCAGTTCGCCCTCGCCCGCGGCACGCAGCGCCGGGAAGAGAGCCTTGTCGCGGTCGTCGATGAAGCCCTGGTACAGCGCGGACTCGGGATCACGCACAGCGCCCTCTTCACGCGGGGCTGCGTAGACCTCGCGGAGCTTGGCGGCCAGACCGGGCGCTGCCAGCAGGAGCTCGGCGTTGCGTCGGCAGGCCTCGATATCGATACCTGCGCGCGCTGCAATTCCGGGGGCAAGCATCTCGGCCGGCGCGATCATCGGGCACTTGTTGGCCTTGATCTCTTTCAGCGGGATGCGTCCCATGCCCGGGGGCAGATCCTCGGTGCGCGTGTAGAGCAGTTCACGGATGCGCGCCGCGTCGAGTTCGATCAGCGGCGAAGGATCGATCGTCAGGTTGCAGACGATCACGGAATTGCGGTTCCCGGGGTGCATCGCAAGCGGAAGCACCAATGCGCCGCAGCCCTGTTCGACGGGAAAACGCGAAGAGACATGCAGCACAGCCCTGGGCTCCTTCAACGCGAGTTGCTGCAGCACCCATGTCTTGTCGCGCGCCTTCAGCGCCCAGTCGAAGAGGCGGGGCTGGGCAGCGCGAAGCAGCCGTGCGAGAGCGATGGTGGCGCGCACATCAGAGAGCGCATCGTGGGCTTTTTCGTGGAGGAGTCCGTTGGCGGCGGCGAGTTGCTCGAGCTTGAAACTGGGCTTGCCCTCGAGATCGGGCCACTCGATCCCCTCGGGGCGCAGCAGCCGCGCCATGCGCATCACATCGATCAGATCCCAGCGCGAGTTGCCGTCGCGCCACTCGCGCTCGTAGGGATCGTAGAAGTTGCGGAACAGGCAGAAACGGGTGAACTCGTCGTCGAAACGCAGGGTGTTGTAGCCCACGCCGCAGGTACCGGGCCGGGCGAGTTCGGCATGTATGCGCGCGATGAACTGCGGCTCGGGGAGCCCGTGGGCATTGGCGCGCTGCGGCGTGATGCCGTGGACCATCATCGCACCCGGGTGCGGGAGATAGTCTTCGGGCAACCGGCAGAGGATATCGAGCGGCTCGCCGATTTCGTTCAGGTCGGCATCGGTCCGGATGCCGGCGAACTGCACCGGACGGTCGAGACCGGGATCGCGGCCGAAGGTCTCGTAGTCGTGCCAGTAGAAGCTCGCCTGTGCCGCCACGCCGCGCTGCTCAGCGCACGTCGATGTGCTGTTCGGCGATGCGCGCCTGCCAGAGCTTCGGCCCGCTGTTGTGCACCGAGTCACCGTGCACGTCCACCGCCACGGTGACGGGCATGTCCCGGACCTCGAACTCGTAGATCGCTTCCATGCCGAGTTCCGGGAAGGCCAGCACGCGCGCGGCGGTAATCGCCTTGGAAACGAGGTAGGCCGCGCCGCCGACTGCCATGAGATAGACCGCGCCGTTGTCGCGGATGGCGTCGATGGCGATCGGCCCGCGCTCGCTCTTGCCGATCATGCCCATCAAGCCCGTCTGCTCGAGCATGGCGCGGGTGAACTTGTCCATGCGAGTTGCCGTTGTGGGGCCTGCGGGCCCCACCACCTCGTCACGCACGGGATCCACCGGGCCCACGTAGTAGATGAACCGGTTGCGCAGGTCCACAGGCAGCGTCTCGCCGCGAGCGAGCATATCGGTCATCTTCTTGTGCGCCGCGTCGCGGCCCGTGAGCATGCGTCCGGAGAGCAGCAAGGTCTCACCGCTCTTCCAGGTGGCGATGTCGGCGCGCGTCAGCGAGTCCATGTTCACGCGACGCGAGCCACCCTCGTCCCGGGCCAGCGTGGGCCAGGCATCCAGCGAAGGCTGCTCCTGCAACGCAGGGCCGCTGCCGTCCAGCACGAAGTGCGCGTGACGGGTGGCAGCACAGTTGGGGATCATCGCCACGGGCAGGCTGGCGGCGTGGGTGGGGTAATCCAGGATCTTCACGTCGAGCACCGTGCTCAGGCCGCCGAGGCCCTGCGCGCCGATGCCGAGCTGGTTCACTTTTTCGTAGAGTTCGATGCGCAGTTCCTCGATGCGGTTCGAGGGGCCGCGGGCCATCAGATCCTGGATGTCGATGGGGTCGAGCAGGGATTCCTTTGCCAGCACAGCCGCCTTCTCGGCCGTACCGCCGATGCCGATGCCGAGCATCCCTGGCGGGCACCAGCCGGCGCCCATGGTGGGCACAGTCTTCAGTACCCAGTCCACGATGGAATCGGACGGATTGAGCATCGCCAGCTTGGACTTGTTCTCGCTGCCGCCACCTTTGGCCGCCACGTGCACGTCCACGGTGTTGCCGGGAACGATCTGGTAGTGGATCACGGCCGGGGTGTTGTCGCGGGTGTTTTTCCGCGCGCCGGCCGGGTCGGAAAGGATGGACGCGCGGAGCACGTTGTCGGGCTGAAGGTACGCTCGGCGTACGCCCTCGTTGATCATCTCGTCGACGCCCATGGTGGCGCCGTCCCAGCGCACATCCATACCTACTTTGAGGAACACGGTGACGATGCCGGTGTCCTGGCAGATGGGCCGGTGCCCCTCAGCACACATGCGGGAGTTGATGAGGATCTGGGCGATGGCGTCTTTGGCGGCAGGGCTTTGCTCCCGCTCCCAAGCGCGGTGCATGGCCTGCACGAAGTCGAGTGGGTGGTAGTAGGAAATGAACTGCAGCGCATCGGCGACACTGGCGATCAGGTCGTCCTGCTTGATCAGGGACATCGAGGAGGGCTCCGCCGGTTGGAAGGCGGGATTCTACTGCAACGCTGCGTCGCGGGCATGGCCCGCTCCTACAGGAGACGCGCCGACGCGGATGCCCGCGACCACCTTACCGTAGGAGCGGGCCATGCC
>CAIYPF010000153.1 GCA_903928015.1 uncultured Gammaproteobacteria bacterium
AAACTCTTGAACTCCGAGGAGGGCTTCCCGACCTGAGACTTCTGGGTCGGGGGCTTTGGCGGTTGAGCGGGCATGCTGCTCCTGATGCTGGATTTTGCGGCGGTTGCGGGGCGCGGAGCTGGCGCGGCTGCAGGGGGGAAGGCCGCTGCGACCACGGCGGGCGCCGATGGTTTGGTGGTTTTAGCCGGTGCCTTTGAGGGCGCGGGCGAAGGAGTTGGTGCAGGCTTGGTCGCCGCCTTTGCAGCGGGCTTCTGGGCCGGTTCGGCCGCCGCTTTTACAGCGGGCTTCTGGGCCGGTTTGGCCGCCGCCTTTGCAACGGGCTTGGGGGCCGGTTTGGCCGCCGCCTTTGCAACGGGCTTGGGAGCCGGTTTGGGCGCTGCTTTTGCTACGGGCTTCGCTGGCGGCTTGGATGTCGCTTTTGCCGCCGGTTTGGCTGCAGCCTTGGTAGCCGCTTTGGGCGCTGCCTTGGCCGGAGCTTTTGGTGCGGCGCTGGGTCGCGCGACAGTGGGTTTCTTGCTCACGGGCTTTGCTGCCGCCTTGGCTGCGGGCGCCTTCCCAGACTTGCTGGAGGATGCCGCGGAAACTTTTTTAACAGGTTTCTTCACTGGAAAGAGCCTCTTCGTGCCTGGCGTGCCGAGAAGGTGTCTCTGCTTGGCTCGACCGGCGTGTGGGTCCGGTTAGCGAAAAGGTCGGCAGTCTAACGAAAGCGTCACGCCGAAGTAAGGCGCTTGCCGCCGAAAAACATCAATGGTCATGCCCCAGCCGGCTGGCCGGGCGCTCTGCCGATGATCTGCAGGGACTCTCCAGCGCAGGGTCCGCTGATGCATATCCCCGTTTCCGGGTCGAACAGGGCGCCGTGGGTCGCGCATTGCAGGTGGTGGCCATCTGCCGCGAGAAATGCGCCGGGAATCCAGTCAAGCTCGATGCCGCGGTGCGGGCATCGATTGAGGAAGACCCGCAGACTACCCTGCCTACGGAGCGCGATCAGGTTTCGGCCTCCCTCCAGATCGATCCGCTGGCACGCGCCTTCGGGCACGTGCGCCAGCAGTTCGATCTCTGCGGGAGACAGCCTGTTGTCTGAGGATTGCATGCAGTGTCCCGGGCAGATTGCGGAGCGATTGACATGGGAAAGGCCAGCGTACTGGCAATGCCTGCCGCGCATCCGGTATATATCGCCTTGGGGCCGCCCGGTGCAACTTGCCGTGGCGGTGCGTCGGATCGGAGGCGGTAGATGGCCAGAACTGTCGGCAAGGCGCGTTCTTCGAAGCCTGTGCCGGCGCGCAGTTCCCCAACGCGCGCCCGCGCTGCGCCGCGCGCGGTTGCCCCCAAACCTGCCGCCAAGCGTACGGGCATCGTGCGGAAGACACGCTCCGTCCTTTCCGACGCGCCGGGCATCATGGTGTCCCTGAACGCCGAGCACCGCCATATCGCCTCCCTCCTCGATGCGCTTGCCAGGCAATCCGATGGCCTGTTGCCCGGTAGAGATGCTGATATCACGATGGTCCGGGACATCGTGAAGTACCTGAATGACTTTCCCGACGAGTACCACCACCCCCGTGAGGATTTGCTTTTCCAGATCCTCTCTCAGCGAGACCCGGGCTCGCACGAGGTCATCCGCCAACTGCAGGACGGGCACCGCGAAATCTACCGGCGCAGCCGCGAACTGCTCGACCTTGTTGCAGATGCAGAGACCGCCGATGACGACGGGCGGCGGCGCCAGTTGAAGTATCCCTGCGATCGCTACATCGGTTTTTATCGGGATCACATCAACCTCGAGGAGGGCGTGGTGTTTCGTCGCGCCACCGAGAAACTCCGGCGCGAGGACTGGGCTGCGGTGAACGCTGGCTCCAGGCAGGTCGATGACCCCCTTTTCGGCCAGCGTGTGCGCAAGGAATACCGGCGTCTGTCGCAGTATCTCGGTACCCGCGCAGAGCGCGTCGGCGAAGAGATCGCGCTTGCCGAGGTGTTCGGGCTGGAGGCGGCAGTCGAGGGTACGGTGTCGGCACTCGTTGCCGCAGCCGAGATACGGGGCATTGTCGGGCGCCACTTGCGCGCCACGTTCGGCGAATGTATTGCCATCGCCGGGAGAGGGTCTTCTTCGGCTGGTTTCGATGCGGTCTTGCAGCTGCCGCAAGCCTTGGCGGGCAGCGTCCGAAGCCACTCGACTGCCGGCCGGCAGGAAGTGGGCGTGGTGATCGCGCGCGCCCGAAGCGAACTGGCCGAGTCCGTTGCCGTCCGGTTCCGCTATCTCCGCACGCTGCTGGGCTGAGTGGCGCGCCCTTGCATATCCCCACTGCCGATCAACTGCTGGGCCTCGACGACGCCCATGTCAGCATTCTCGATCCGGCTGCCTCGCTGGGCGAGGTAAGCCTGCACCCCGGCGCCGCCGAGGCCTTCCTCGAATTGCGCCAGCAGGCCTGGCAGGCCGGGCTTGATCTGCGCGTAGTGAGCGGTTTCCGCAGCTTCGAGCGACAACTGTGGATCTGGAACGCCAAGGCCCGCGGAGAGCGCGTCCTCCTCGACGACGACGAGCGCGAACTCGATGCGCTCAGCCTGTCGCCCGAGTCCCTGATGCTGGCGATCCTGCGCTGGTCTGCGCTGCCGGGTGCTTCCCGCCATCACTGGGGAAGCGATTTCGACATTGTCGACGCCGCGGCGCTTGGTCCGGGGGACAGGCCGTCACTGTGCGTTGCGGAGTATGTCGAGGGAGGAGTGTTCGCCGCTCTTGGCCGCTGGCTGGACGAGCGGGTGGATGCAGATCCCGGTTCCTGTTTCTTCAGGCCTTACGACGGGACCGGGTCCGGAGTTGCTCACGAGCCTTGGCACCTGAGTTATGCGCCGCTTTCCGTTCTTTGCCAGGCCAGGATGGATGCGGGCGGGCTGCGATCCGTGCTCGCCGCATCGGGGCTTGAGCTCTGGAACACGGTGGACGCCGAGCTTGAGCACTTGCTCCAGCGTTTTGCCGTCACAGACGCCAGGAGGTATCCACCTCCGTGGCGTCATCTGGTCAACGGCTCGCGCCTCGGCTGAGGCGCCGCCCTGGCATCACTCGCCGGGGTCACCCTCGTCAGAGATGAATGCCGCGATCGACTTGACGATTTCTTCCTTGGCGTCGGCTGCGGAGCCCCAGCCTTCGACCTTCACCCACTTGCCCTCTTCGAGGTCCTTGTAGTGCTCGAAGAAGTGCTTGATCTGGGCAAGCAGGAGCTTGGGCAGATCGGTCACTTCGTGGATATCGTTGTAGAGGGGGGTGAGTTTGCTCACGGGAACCGCGATCAGCTTGGCATCTTCCCCTGCCTCGTCGCTCATCTTGAGGATGCCGATCGGGCGGCAGCGGATCACGGTGCCGCTGATCACGTTGTGCGGCGTGTGAACGAGCACGTCGAGCGGGTCGCCATCGTCGGCAAGTGTGTTCGGGATGTAGCCATAGTTGCAGGGGTAGAACATCGTGGTGGACATGAAGCGGTCCACGCACACCGCCCCACTTTTCTTGTCTACCTCGTATTTGACCGGATCGCTGTGCGCCGGGATCTCGATGATGACGTTGACTTCGTGCGGCGGGTTCTTGCCCGTCGGGACCTTGCTGAGACTCATGACGCCGGACTCTCTTGACTGGGGTTGCTTGAAATCGGACGCGCGCATGTGGTGCGAGCCGATCCCGAACTCTAGCAAACCCTGCCGCCACAGTGAACGACTAGTGTCTCCGAGCCGATTTGGCGTCCACCGCGGTTCCGCGTAGAGTCGCGGCTTTGCTTGCTCACATAGGGAGAGCCCGGTCCGATGAAGGAGCGAAGGCAGTTCTTCAGGATGCGCTTTGGCTCCAGGGTGCAGGTCACGCACCCGGAGCACGGCGTGGCAGTGTTCCAGACGGCCGACGTCTCCGACGGCGGGCTTTATCTGCTGAACGGGCCTTATGAGCTTGCCTTGGGTGACACCATCACGCTGCAGGTGCTCGACCTTCCCGAAGAAGGCCCCGTGGTAAGCGTTCGCGTGGTGCGCCGTGATGTCGCAGGCGTGGGCCTGCAGTTCGCCGACTGATCCCGATCAGACCTTGAAGCGGCGCTTCAATTTGCGCGGAACCAGTTCCAGTTTCAGGCGTGTGTATTCGGGGATCCCGTCGCGGTAGGCCGGATAGTCCTCTCCGGAAATCAGCGGCTGCAGGTACTCCCTGGCCTTTTGAGTAATGCCGAAGCCGTCGCGCGTGATGAAATCCCGCGGCAGCTTGTGCTCGGTGTTGGCCACCTTGGAGAGAGGCGCCTCGCCGGTTGACCAACTGTAGCGCCGGCTGCGGCCCCGCTCGATCGTCACCATCACGGCGTTGCGCCCGGCGACTGCAAGTTCAACCGCGGACTTGCCAACCGCGTAGGCTTGTTCGACGTCTGTTCTGGATGCCACGTGCCTCGCGGCCCGCTGGAGATAATCCGCAAGGGCCCAGTGATACTTGAAGCCCAATTCCTGCTTGACCATCGAGGCCAGCGTAGGCGCTACCCCGCCCAGCTGTTTGTGTCCGAATGCGTCGGTTGTTCCGCTGTCGGCGAGGAAGTTGCCCGCGGCATCCTGCGCCCCCTCGGATGCAACTATCACGCAGTAGCCATTGCGTTTGACGGTCTGGCCTACCTTGCGCAGGAATTTCTCCCGCTCGAAAGGTATCTCCGGGAACAGGATCATGTGTGGCGGTTCACCTGCTTCACGGGCGGCGAGTCCGGCCGCTGCTGCAATCCACCCTGCATGACGTCCCATGACTTCCAGAATGAAGACCTTGGTCGAGGTCTCGCACATGGAGGCTACATCCAGGCCCGCCTCGAGCGTGGATACCGCCACATACTTCGCGACCGAGCCGAAACCAGGGCATGTGTCGGTCAGGGGGAGGTCGTTGTCGACCGTCTTCGGGATGTGGATGGCCTGGATCGGGTAACCCATGCTTTCCGACAGCTGCGATACCTTGAGGCAGGTATCAGCCGAGTCGCCCCCGCCGTTGTAAAAGAAGTAACCGATGTCGTGTGCGCGGAAGACGTCGATCAGGCGCTCGTATTCGGCGCGGCTCTGTTCGAGGCTTTTCAATTTGTAGCGGCAGGAGCCGAAGGCCCCCGATGGAGTGTTGCGCAGTCCTGCGATGGCGCGAGCGCTTTCCTTGCTGGTATCTATGAGTTCCTCGCGCAACGCACCGATGATGCCATTGCGCCCCGCGAAGACCTTGCCGATGTGTTTCTTGTGCTGGCGCGCGGTCTCTATCACTCCGCATGCGCTTGCGTTGATCACTGCGGTGACGCCGCCGGATTGGGCGTAGAAGGCGTTTTTCGGGGGCATTTCTTACTCCGGGTCCAGTTGTGCCCTGCCTGCTGCGGTTCCGATCCGGGCGAGGCGGGGATGCTCGGCCGCAGATGCTACACTCCGCCGCAACGATCTCCTATGCAGGCGGCTGCACGTTTTCATGAAGATATTTGTGGCCGGGATCTGCGGCACATTCATGGCTGGCCTTGCAATGCTTGCCCGGGAATCCGGCCACGCGGTGCGCGGCTGCGATGCCAACGTCTACCCGCCCATGAGCGAGCAACTCGCTCAGGCCGGCATCGAGGTGATGCAAGGCTACCAGCCTGCCCACCTGGATCCGCTCCCCGACCTGGTCGTCATCGGCAATGCGCTCTCCCGTGGCAACCCTCTGGTCGAGTACGTGCTCGATGCCGGGATTCCGTATACGTCGGGGCCGGAGTGGCTTTGGGATCATGTGCTGCAGGGAAGGCATGTGCTCGCCGTTTCCGGGACCCACGGCAAGACGACTACCAGCAGCATGCTCGCGTGGGTCCTGGAGCATGCTGGAAAGGAGCCCGGATTCCTGATTGGCGGAATTCCTGGCGACTTCGGCGTATCGGCGCGGGTAGGCAAAGGCGAGTGCTTCGTCATCGAGGCCGATGAGTACGACACCGCCTTTTTCGACAAGCGTTCGAAATTCGTGCATTACCGTCCGCGCACGCTTGTGATCAACAACATCGAGTACGACCACGCCGATATTTTTCCCGATCTCGCTGCCATCGAGCGGCAGTTCCATCACTTGGTGCGGACGGTTCCCGGTGGTGGCTGCATCGTCCACCCCCATGCCGACCCCGTAGTCGGGCGGGTGCTGGCGCAGGGTTGCTGGTCGCGGACCAGGAGTTTTTCGATTGACGCCCGCGAGGCCTCCATCCTGGCTACGCACATCGCAGCCGGTGGCACTGGATTCGGCATGCTGACTTCTGTCGGGGAGGCCGAAGTGAAGTGGTCGCACACCGGCATCCACAATGTCTCCAACGCACTTGCTGCTGCCGAAGCCGCCATGGACGCGGGCGTTAGCCTTGACGACGCAGCTGCTGCGCTGTCCGCTTTCAGCGGCGTCAAGCGGCGTATGGAACTGGTAGGAACTCGCGGCGGAGTCGAGATTTACGACGACTTCGCTCACCACCCCACCGCGATCGCGACCACGCTGGAGGGGCTACGGGCATCCGGGGCCGGCGGGCGGCTGCTTGCCGTCATCGAGCCCCGCTCGAACACGATGCGTCTGGGCGCTCACCGCGAGCGATTGCCTGCCTGCGTCAACGCTGCCGATCGCGTCCTCTGGTACCAGCCGCCAGGCATGGACTGGGATATGGAGTCCGTTGTCTTGGCGAGCAGCGTTGCTTCCGAAGTTCACGCCTCTGTGGATGACATCATTCGCACTCTGGTGCGCGATTGCATCCCCGGCGACCGCGTGGTGGTCATGAGCAACGGCGGATTCCAGGGAATCCACCGGCGACTGTTGCAGGCGTTGGACGCGCGCGGTTAGCGCACTGCCGTTATCCGGGCAAAGGCTCGCGCTGCGGCCGCCACGCTGTCATCGATTACCTGGGCGGTGTGGGCGGCGGAAACGAATCCCGCCTCGTATGCCGAGGGCGCCAGATACACGCCTTCTTCGAGCATCGCGTGATAGAAAGCCCGGAACATCCCGAGGTCGCAGGCCGTTGCCTCCGCATAGGAGGTCACGCGCGTCTGTTTGCTGAAGAACAAACCGAACATCGAGCCCGCCTGCGCGGTCGCGAAAGGTATGCCTGCAGCCTGCGCGTGGCCGGCTATTCCCTCGACCAGGCGCGTGGTGCAAGCGATCAGCGCAGGGAACACACCCTCTGCCGTCAGCGCCTTGAGCGTTGCAATCCCTGCTGCCATTGCCAGCGGATTGCCCGAGAGCGTACCGGCCTGATAGACAGGGCCGCTTGGCGCCAGACGCGACATGACCTCTGCCCGGCCTCCGAATGCACCTACGGGCAGACCACCGCCGATAACCTTCCCGAGCGTGGTGAGGTCCGGCTTTACGCCGAACATCGCTTGGGCCCCGCCGGGTGCAACTCTGAAGCCCGTCATGACCTCGTCGAGTATCAGCAGAGCACCTGTTGCATCGCAGCATTCCCGCAAGCACTCGAGGAAGCCGGGTTCCGGCAGGATGAGGTTCATGTTGCCCGCCACGGGCTCGACGATCACGCAGGCGATCTGACGGCCGATACGGCCGAAGAGTTCGCGCACTGAGTCTATGTCGTTGTAGGCGAGCGTCAGGGTGTCGTCGGCCACGGCTTGAGGCACACCCGGCGACGACGGTTCGCCCAGGGTCAGTGCGCCCGAACCGGCTTTCACGAGCAGTGAATCCGAGTGACCGTGATAGCAGCCCTCGAATTTCAGGATTTTGTCGCGACCGGTAAAGCCGCGAGCGAGCCGGATCGCGCTCATCGTGGCCTCGGTGCCCGAGTTCACCATCCGCACCATTTCCAGAGAAGGCATGAGGTTGCGCAGGAGTTCCGCCATCTCCACTTCGAGTTCAGTAGGAGCGCCGAAGCTCAGTCCGCGGCGCATCTGCTCCGATAGCGCCTCCAGTACTGCTGGGTGCCCGTGCCCCAGGACAAGAGGGCCCCAGGAGCAGACGTAGTCGATATAGCGTTTGCCATCGGCATCGAACAGATATGGACCTTCCCCTCGGGAGAAGAAAACGGGGTTCCCACCTACGCCCTTGAAGGCACGAACCGGGGAATTGACGCCACCGGGAATCACCAGACGGGCACGCTCGAAGAGTGCGTCGGACGCATGCATGGGACAGATCTCAGAAAGGTTTCAGGACAACCAGGATCACGGCGCCGAAGAGCACCAGCACCGGGAATTCATTGAACCAGCGATAGAAGACGTGGCCTCTGAGGTTCCGATCCTCGGCAAACACGCGGACCAGCCGGCCGCAATAGAGATGATAAGCCAGCAGGGCGGCCACTAGAGCCAGCTTGATCCATACCCAGCCCTGATCGTGGAAACTGCTCCAGCCGATCCAGAGCATCCAAAGACCCAGTGCAATGGTGAGCCAGGCAAATGGCGTGACGAAGCGGTAGAGCTTTCGCTCCATCAGGGCAAGTTGGCGACGGGTCGAGGGGTCTTCCGTCATCGCATGGTTAACGAAGAGCCGGGGCAGGTAGAACATCCCTGCGAACCAGCAGACCATGAAGATGACGTGGAGTGCCTTGATCCAGAGGTAGCTTGTAGGGGAGGTCATTGCGGGGTTGCCTGGGCAGCCGTACCGTTCAGTAGCGCTTTCCGTCTCGACATATCGGGGCGGCGCCGGTCCGGGGAAGTATAAAAGGTGGCAAGAGTCCACGGCCATGCCGGGAGCGAATAGAATTCCGGGGCATTTCGGAGGTTTTGATGCGAAATCGTGTGCGGGTGGGGATCGTGGGCGGTACCGGGTACACGGGGGTCGAGCTTTTGCGGCTCATGTCTTCCCACCCTGGCGTGGACGTTGTTTCCATTACATCGCGTGCCGAAAGGGGGATGCGGGTTGATGCTCTCTTCCCGAACTTGCGGGGTCATGTGGACCTGGCATTTTCCGCCCCGGAGGAAGCGGGTCTCGGCCGCTGCGATGCGGTGTTTTTTGCAACCCCACATGGTGTTGCGATGGAGTCTGCCCCCGGCTTGCTTGAGGCGGGCGTTCGGGTTCTGGACCTTTCGGCGGACTTCAGGCTGCGGGATTCGGTTCAATGGGAGCGGTGGTACAGACATGCCCATGTCAGCCCCGGCCTTCTTGATGAGGTGGTTTATGGTCTGCCGGAGCATCGGCGAGAACAGATTCGCAATGCCAGGCTCGTCGCAGTCCCCGGCTGTTATCCCACCGCGATTCAGTTGGGGTTCATTCCCTTGCTTGAAGCTGGCCTGATACGGCCCGACAGCCTGATTGCCAGTGCTGCATCCGGGGTGAGCGGTGCGGGAAGGCAGGCCAATGTCGACAACCTTCTGACCGAGGTCGCGGACAGCATGAAGGCCTACTCGGTGCCTGGGCACAGGCATTTGCCTGAGATAGAACAGGAGCTTTCTGCGGTTGCCGGAGAAACGGTACAGCTCAGTTTCGTGCCGCATCTGGCGCCGATGATCCGGGGAATCCACGCTACCCTGTTCGCCCGTTTGACTACGCAGGATGTCGATCTTCAGGCGCTGTTCGAGTCCCGATACGCAGGTGAGCCGGCGGTCGATGTGATGCCTGCAGGATCCCATCCGCAGACCCGCTCGGTCCGGGGCGCCAATCTATGCCGACTTGCGGTCCACCAGCCTCAGGGGCGTGACACCGTGGTGGTTCTCTCTGCCATAGACAATCTGGTCAAGGGCGCCGCGGGGCAGGCTTTGCAGGCATTCAACATCATGTTCGGCTTCGATGAGTCTCTGGGGTTGCGGCAGGTGGCGCTGCTGCCATGAAACCCTTCCTGCGCTGGCGTTCATCGGAGGGCGCTGGCCGTGCCGCTACTCGCGTCGAGGTGCTGCGTTACGACCCTGACCGCCGGCGTTTCCTGAGGCTCTTGTTTGTTTTGTCTCTGGCCTTCGCCTTGGGCTTTGCATTCTGGCTCGGTCAGTATTCATCTGCTCCCGAGGACGTTGGCAACTCCCTCGGCGAACTCGAGGCAGAACTCCGGGCCCGCTCAGACGAGGTGCGCATTCTGGAGCAGCAGGTGGCGAACCTGCAGGCAGCCTCGGGCATCGAGTCTTCGGCGGCATCGCAGTTACGCTCCACGCTTTCCGAAACCCAGGCGACGGTCGACCGTCTCGCTCGGGAGGGGGAGCTCTACCGAAGCCTAATGGACTCCTCCGTACAAACGCGTGGCCTCACGTTCCAGCGTTTGGAGATCCGCCGGAGTGCCACGCCCGGCAGGTTCGTTTACCGATTAACCTTGCTGCAGCGTGCGCAGAAGCATGTGCCGCTCGGTGGAAAACTTGCGCTTGTTGTGAAGGGCGTCCAAGGTGGCAAGGCAGTTGCCGTCGACGTGCCCCTTCAGCCATTGAAGATGCTGTACTTCCAGATCCTTGACGGTGAGTTTCGACTGCCCGAGGGCTTTGAGCCGCGGACGGTTCGTGTGGTTGCGGAGGTAAACAAGGGGAGGCCCCAGAAACTGGAGTCCACCCAAGATTGGCAGATTGAGGAGAACTGAGGAATGTTCCGCTTACCGTTCTCGGTCAAATCGTCCGGCAGCAATCATAGTGATACGACTCTTGTTTCAGCTGGGACCCTTATAGAGGGAGACCTCACGTTCACGGGCACCTTGGAATTGGAAGGGCGGGTTATCGGCGAAATCCGCGCTGGCGCGGACGCTCATGCTGTCGTGCGCATACTTCCCGGGGGACAGGTGCTGGGCAACATTCGCGCCCCCGTTGTCGTCATAAACGGCGAGGTCTCGGGTAACGTGCATTCATCGGAGCATGTGGAGCTGGCTGCGGCTGCGGTCATCCATGGCGATGTGGAGTACAGCCTTATCGAGATGACGCGAGGAGCCCAGGTGAACGGCAGGCTCATCTACAGGGCGCCCGCACCGTCAGATGAAGGCTTCGGTTCAGCAATGCTTGCAGCTGATCGGGCTGAACGTCCCGGGAATAATAGTTGACCGTTATTGTCGGATAAAACCATAATCCTTGGGCCAACCGAGGTGTTCACGTGTCCGTCGTCCAGAGTTTTGAGCCATCAGTGATCACGGTAACCCCCCGCGCAGCGGCCAAAGTTGCCGAGCTGGTTGCGGACGAGGGAAACCCGGCATTGAAACTGCGGGTCTATGTCACCGGAGGGGGATGCTCAGGGTTTCAGTACGGGTTCGCTTTTGAAGAAGCCGTGGCCGAAGACGATTCCATCGTCCGGTCCGGTGGGGCCGAGGTTGTCATTGATGCCCTCAGTTATCCCTATCTGGTGGGCTCCGAATTGGACTACCTCGAGGGGTTGGAGGGCGCGCGGTTTCAGGTGCGCAATCCCAATGCGTCAACAACGTGCGGCTGTGGCTCTTCGTTTTCGATCTAGTCGAGCCCTTGAGATTCACGTCTGCGCATGTTCGCCGTGATAGATGGCGCCAAGCACTACGAGGCGTTTTGCCCCAGTCACTGAAGGTAGATTCCCCGGTTTGCCGCTCAGAGCCTGATGTCCGAGCCATGCGAAGGCGCAGGCCTCTACCCAGTCGGGGTGTACGCCAAGCTGCTCAGTCGTGGCGACTTTTTTGCCACCAAGCAACGCCGTCAGCCGGCCTACGAGTGCGGCATTCTGCGCGCCGCCGCCACACAGGTAGACCTCCGTGCACCCCGGCATGGCATCGTTGATGCTGCAGGTCAGTGTTCTGGCGGTGAACTCGAGCAAGGTGGCCTGTACATCGTGGGGTTCGATCCTTGGCGAGCTCTCCAGTATCGAGTCCAGCCAGGCAAGGTTGAACTCCTCCCTGCCTGTGCTCTTGGGATAAGGGAGTGCAAGAAACGGATGGTCCAGCAGTTGCGATAGCAAGGTCGAATCCGCAACTCCAGACAGTGCCCACCGGCCACCCTCGTCGAATGGAGCGCCAAGATGCCTTGCTATCCAGGCGTCCATCAGGACATTGCCTGGGCCGGTATCGAAGCCCTGAGCCCTTGCTCCGTCCCCGGGCAGCAATGAAATATTGGCCATCCCGCCGATGTTGGCGACCACCCGGTCAACGCCATCAAGGGCGAAGACAGCTTGGTGGAACGCGGGAACCAGCGGTGCCCCTTGTCCTCCTGCAGCCATATCCCGGCGCCTGAAGTCGGCGACCGTACATATTCCAGTCAGCTCTGCGATCGTGTTCGGATCGCCGATCTGCAAAGTGAAGCCGCTTCTGGAGCTGTCTCTGGAAGGGCGGTGGCGAATGGTTTGACCGTGGCTACCTATCGCAGTGATCCGCTCATGCGAGATATTCGAGAGCGTCAGCAATTCCTCGACCGCGTGAGCAAAAAAGACCCCCAAGTCTCTGTCAGCTTCGCCGATTTCCTCCAGCGTCGTAGTCGTTGCTTCTGTCAACCGGAGGAGTCGAGACCTCAGGTCTTCGCTGATTGCTTTGCTGTGCGAGGCCATGAGAGTCGCGGTGGCGCCATCGGTCCGGATTATGACGGCATCAATCCCGTCTACGCTCGTTCCCGACATCAGTCCTACATACAAGTCCGAGGGAGACATCATCTAGGTCAGCCGTCTTCGTTGCTGGCGACTGCTACTTCCCACGCTTTGGTGAACTGACTCAATTGGGCGTCGACACCAGCAATGCCGGCCTTGAAAGCAGCCAATTCTTTGCCACTCAGGCTGCGCGCTCTCGGAAGGCGATCAAGGATGCTGCTGGGATTTCGGTGCGTGCCGTCAACGAGGAATTCGTAGTGAAGGTGGGGCCCAGTGGCAAGTCCTGTTGCTCCCACGGTGCCGATAGTTTGACCTTGGCTAACGCGTTGACCCTTGCGAACGAGCCGCTTGTGAAGGTGCAGGTACCTGGTAACGATATTGCCCTCGTGCCTCACAAAAACGAAGTTACCGTTGCCGCGACCGTAGCCTGATTCAAGCACGAGGCCATCCCCGGATGCGTACACAGGGGTTCCCGTCGGCGCTCCGTAATCCACCCCTCGGTGAGGCCTTACAACGCGCGCGATCGGATGCATCCTGCGCATGTTGAAGCTGGATGTGACGCGCGTGAAGTCGAGTGGCGCCCTCAGGAAGGCCTTGCGCATACTCACGCCGTCGGAGCTGAAGTAGCCGGTTCGGCCGCTTGTATCCTCGAACCGATAAGCTGAATAGCGGTGACCATCATTGACGTATTCGGCGGCGATGATCTCTCCCTCCCCGACCTTTTCACCGTCGACGTAGCGCTCTTCGTACAGAACGCTGAAAACATCCCCCTTTCGGGGATCCAAGGCAAAATCGATCACGCCACCAAATACATTCGCCAATTCAAGAATGGTACGGTGCGACACGCCGGCCTGAATTCCGGCATCGAAAAGCGAACTCTGGACTACTGCGTGACGGAAGGCGTGCCGGATCTCAGGGTCCTTCAACTCCGAAATCATCTGGAACGATTCGCCATCCTTCCGGAAGAGCGTGGTTTCAACGGGTGATTTGGCGAACCTGAGTTCAAGAAGCCGATGGTTTTCATCCATCGTGAATCGGAGCGTTTGGCCCGGGTACACGTCCCGGAGAGCTTCAGCCCCTTTCTTGACGTCGAGCAGGGCTTGCAGATCCGAACCGTTGAGGCCCGCACGGGCAAACACAAGCGACATGTTGTCACCGCGGGAGATTGTGACCGTGCTGCTCAGAACTCTGCTTTGTTCGTGAGCGGGGGGACTGGCGTCTGCTTGTGATGGAGCTGCGGCGGAGGGCTGCGCTACCTTCGCGGGCAGATCAATCGGTACAGTAATTCGACGCGCCTCAACCGGGTTGCTTCTTACAAGCCCAGCGGTGATGAGCGCAGCGCCAACAAACAGCCCGATAACGGCAAGCCGATGAGGGTCTGATCGGTGACGGGACGCTAGAGGCGCGAAGAGAGCACGTAGAAATGACGGCACTTGGAGTCCCTAGGTGCAAAGGGAAAGAAAGGGACCTTGCCGGCGAGAAGCCTGCGGGGCCGAGTATACCAAATAGTTACAGTTTGGCTGGCTCTTTCTGTTCCCTTGGTCTGGCATCAGGAATCCTTCCGCCCCTCCGCCGACGCTGGGCGAAGGCCCATCTCTCAGCGCTGTAGGTCCGCTCGATTTCGTCCACAACTCGCAACCTCGGAAAGACAAAATGTCTGAGTCCACCTCCTGCCTAGATGATCTGACCTCTCGTGGCTTGGTTAGTCAGTGCACGCCTGACCTTGAGGCTCACCTCAAGAGCGGGCAGCGAACCCTTTATTGCGGGTTTGATCCTACGGCTGACAGCCTTCACATCGGAAGCCTCGTTCCCCTGTTGGCGTTGAGGAGACTCCAACTTGCAGGTCATCGTCCGGTTGCCTTGGTGGGTGGAGCAACGGGACTCGTCGGTGATCCGAGTTTCAAGGCTCAGGAGCGCAGCCTGAATCCTGGTGAACTCGTTAGCCAGTGGACGGCGTCGATCTTCAGGCAAGTATCGAGGTTTGTGGACACTGATGGACCTCGTGCGGCTCAGGTCGTGAACAACCTCGACTGGTTTCAGTCCATTGCCTTCATAGATTTTCTGAGGGACGTAGGTAAGCACTTCTCCGTCAGCGCTATGATCCAGAAAGACTCGGTGCGGCAGCGTCTAGATCGGGACGGGGCCGGCCTATCGTTCACGGAGTTCGCCTACATGCTGTTGCAGGCGTACGACTTTTCCGAACTCAACCGTAGGCTGGGATGCACCATCCAGCTCGGGGGCAGCGACCAATGGGGAAACATCACATCAGGTATCGACCTTTGCCGTCGGCTTAATGGGTCCCATGTTCATGGGTTGACCCTGCCGCTGGTCACGAAAGCCGATGGAGCAAAGTTTGGCAAGACAGAAGCGGGAACGGTTTGGCTGGACCCGGCAAAAACATCTCCCTACGCCTTCTACCAGTTCTGGATGAGCGCGGCGGATGACGACGTATACCGTTTCCTGAAGTACTTCACTTTTCTTACGGCCCAAGAGGTGAGCGCAATTCGCGAAGCAGACGAGAGCTCTGGCGGCAAGCCCGAGGCACAGCGGTTGCTTGCTAACGAGGTGACAAAGCTCGTACATGGGGAGCAGGGGCTTGCCTCTGCTGCTCGGATTACCGAGGCCCTCTTTTCAGGCAGCCATTATGAGTTGTCGGAGCCTGACCTGGAACAGCTCCGACTGGATGGGCTGGCGACAACGTTGCTCTCTCTAAATGATCTCCAGAAACCCCTGACAGGTCTGTTGGTGGATGCGGGGATGGTTGCCTCCGGCAAACAAGCAAAGGACGCGCTGTCCAGGCGGGCTTTGCAAGTCAATGGGCGCGCTTACGGCATCGAAGACAACTTGTCCGCGACGTCGTGTTTCTCGCGGGAGCTTGCTGTTTACGGACGTTTCTTCCTCGCCAAGCTCGGCAAGCGCACCTATCACCTATTCATTTTCGACGCGCAGGGCGCATCTCGCTGATTGCTTGAACAAACCACTTGCCAAGGCGATCTCGCTCTGTATAATGCGCCTTCCCTGACGGGGGGTACCCCTGAAAGGAAAGCGAAGTCCAAGCGGCATCGCGGTTGTTTAAGAAGAGACGATCAAGCAATTTGTGTGGGTGCTTGTGTTGGAAGGATGTTCCTGGTGAAGGAACTATC
>CAIYPF010000154.1 GCA_903928015.1 uncultured Gammaproteobacteria bacterium
AGCAGGTTGAGCGCCGTGCCTGCGGCCTTTTTTTCGCAGTTGGCGTGGTCCGTGAGGAGCAGCGCGGGCTCGGCAACGGCTGCAGCGATCCAGCCTTCTGGCGTAGGGCAGCCGAGGAAGGCGCGGACGGCCTCGATATCAGTTGAGCGCATGCGGCACGGCAAGGCGGAAGGCCGGGATGGGCACCTGGAATACGCGCCCGTCATCACGCACGAACTGGTAGCTGCCTTCCATGCTGCCCACCGCAGTGGGCAGCACAGCACCACTGGAATAGACATGGGCTGCGCCAGGCATGATGCGCGGCTGCTCGCCCACCACGCCGAGTCCCCGTACCTCCTCCTGACGCTCGTTGCCGTCGGTGATGATCCAGTGGCGGCTGATCAGTTGCGCCGGCTCGCCGCCACGGTTTGCGATGGTGATGTGGTAGGCAAAGGCGTAGCGCCCCTTGCCGGGTTCCGAGTGCTCAGGGCGGAATTCGCTCTGCACAGTAACCGTGATTTTCTCGTCCATTCGGCGTTTTTCCTGCTGGTTTCGTGTGGCCGTGCGGTGGGGCCGCGCTCAGAGGCTCGCGGGAATCTCTCGCACATGGATGGCCTCGACGCCTGCGCCTTCGAGGATATCCGAGATCACGACCACCTTGTCACCCGGACGGAAGTCTTCGCGCTCGACCAGGATCGCGAAGGCGCTCGCAAGCGTCTTCTCCGGATCCGAGCTGAAGTTGCTGCGATGGGCCCGCACGCCGCGGTTCAGCGCCAGTTGCCGGCGCGTGCGCGAGTCATTGGAGAAGGCGTAGATGAGGGGCGTGAAGGGGTGGCAATTGGTGACGTAGTTGGCCATGCGCCCACGACGCGTGATCACCACGATGCCCTTGGCCGACACCAGCTCGGCGAGGTGCGCAGCGCTGGCCGCAAGGCTCTGCTTCTGCTCGGTGAGCACGAGCTTCTCGGTGAAGCGAAGCCCGCGCTGCGGCTCGGTGGCAAGGCAGATGCGATCGAGGTATTCCACGCACTTCATCGGGTACTTGCCGATGGTGGTCTCGCCCGAGAGCATCACGGCGTCTGCTTCCTCGTAGACCGCGTTCGCCACGTCGGTCACCTCGGCGCGCGTAGGCACCGGGTTCTGGATCATGGATTCAAGCAGGTGCGTTGCCACTATCACGCGCTTGCCGTGCTCGGCACAGGTACGCACGATGCGGCGCTGTATGTTGGGCAGTTCGTAGAAGTTCACCTCCACGCCCAGGTCGCCGCGCGCCACCATGATGCCGTCGGCCTCCTGCACGATCTCGTCGAGATTGCGCACGCCCTCCTGGTCCTCGATCTTGGCGATGATCTTCACCTTGCGGGCTTTCTCGCCCAGGAACTCGCGCAGTGCGCGCACATCGGCCGCCTCGCGCGCAAAGGAAAGCGCGATGTAGTCCACGTCGTGCGCCACGCCGAAAGCGATGTCGTGGCGGTCTTTCTCGGTAATGGCAGGCAGGTTCACGCGGATGCCGGGCAGGTTCACGTGCCGCTTGCTGCCGAGCGAACCGCCGTCGATCACGCGGCAGCGCATCACGCGCTCCTGCTTGCTCAGCACCTCGAGATTGATGAGCCCGTTATCGACCGTGATGCGGTCGCCCACGTCCACTGCCTGGATGATGTCGGCGTAGTCGATCTGTATCGAGGTCTCCTCGACGTTCTCGGCACCGCGCACGGTGATGGTGATTTCCTGTCCCTCGTGCAGGTTCAGTTCGGTGCTCATCAGTCCGGTGCGGATCTCGGGCCCCTGCGTGTCGAGCATGATGGGCACGGTGTACTTCACGCGGCGGTTCAGCTTCTGCACGGCGCGGATCACGCGGGCATGCCACTCGTGGTCCCCGTGCGACATGTTGAGCCGCACCACATTCATGCCGGCGTCGTAGAGCTTCTGGAGCATCTCGAGCGAGCAGGTGGCAGGGCCGATGGTGCAGATGATCTTGGTCTTGCGCATGGCGCGGGCGGCATTCCGTGAGGTAGCCCCGAAGCATAGCAGCCGTGCTGCCGGCGCATCGTTGCTCAGGCTTACGCCTGCGAGCAGGCGCGGGCTACCATGTGGCCATCCAGCCAGTTCCACGGAGTTCAAGCATGCACCAGCAATACGTCGAGTACAGCCACGCAGGCACGGTGCTCGAGGGCTTCTATGCCGCACCCGATACCTCCGAGCCGCGGCCGGGCGTGCTCATCTCGCATGCATGGGGCGGGCGGGACAGTTTTGTGATCGAAAAGGCCAAGTCGCTGGCGGAACTCGGCTACGCCGCCTTTGCCCTCGATAACTACGGCAAGGGCGTGCTCGGCTCGGGGCCCGAGGAAAACCAGAAGCTGATGGGGCCCTTCCTGCAGGACCGTGGCCTGCTCCGCGACCGCCTCACGGCGGGGCTGCAGTGCTTCAATTCGCTACCGGGCGTGGACGCCGCACAGGTGGCGATCATGGGCTATTGCTTCGGCGGGCTGTGCGCGCTGGACCTTGCGCGCTCGGGCGCGGCCATCAAGGGCGCGGTCTCCTTCCATGGCCTGTTCTTTCCGCCCGGCCTCGAGAAACGCCCCATCCAGGCGCGCGTGCTTGCGCTTCACGGCTACGCCGATCCGCTCGCCCCGCCGCAGCAGGTGGTGGATTTCGGCACCGAGATGACGGATGCCGGCGTCGACTGGCAGCTTCACGCCTATGGCGGCGTGCTGCACGCCTTCACGGTGCCGGAGGCGAACGACCTCAGCATGGGCGCGCTCTACAACGCCCGCGCCGCGCGACGCTCCTGGCAGGCGATGCTGGATTTCTTCGAGGAAATCTTCGAGTAGGAGCGGGCCATGCCCGCGACGGAAAAACCCGGCACCCGCGCTTCAGCCCCGGGCCCTTCCCCGCTCGCTCACGCCTCGGCACATCCCTGTGCCGAGGCTGCCTGATCCGTGAAATCGTTCCCGATGATTTCACGGATAAAGGCCGCTCTCGGGGAGAGCCCCGGGGCTGAAGCGCTCGATCGATTTTGGTGCGGGGTTCCCTCGCGGCGGACAATGGACGGAGCGATCGCGCGGTGAATCAGAGCGCCTCGAGGGCCTCTGACAAACGCGCAACACCCACGATTTCCATCCCTTCTATGGGTTTGCGAGGCACGTTCGCTGCGGGCACGATCGCGCGGCGGAAGCCGTGCTTCGCGGCCTCAATGAGCCGCTCGCCACCGCTCGGCACAGGCCGTATCTCGCCCGAAAGGCCAACCTCGCCGAAAGTGACCAGATCCGCCGGCAGCGCCCGGTCGCGGTAGCTGCTCACGATCGCGAGCAGCAGCGCGAGGTCTGCGCTGGTCTCGGCCACCTTGATGCCCCCCACCACGTTCGCGAATACGTCCTGGTCGCCGATGGCGAGCCCGCCATGGCGGTGCAGCACCGCGAGCAGCAACGCGAGCCGGTTCTGGTCCACGCCCACCGCTACGCGGCGCGGGTTCGAACCCATGCTGTCATCGACCAGCGCCTGCACTTCCACCAGCAGGGGCCGCGTGCCCTCCCACACGACCATCACCACGCTGCCCGAAGAAACTTCCTCGGGTCGTGACAGAAAGATCGCCGAGGGGTTTCGCACTTCGCGCATGCCGCGATCGGTCATGGCGAAGACGCCCAGCTCGTTCACGGCACCGAAGCGGTTCTTGCCCGCACGCAGCGTGCGAAAACGGCTGTCGCCCTCAGCCTCGAGCATGATCGAGCAATCGATGATGTGCTCCAGCACCTTGGGGCCAGCCAGGGTGCCGTCCTTGGTGACATGGCCAACCAGGAACATGGCAGCACCGCTCGCCTTGGCATAACGGGTGAAGCAGGCCGCGCTCTCGCGCACCTGCGCGACGCCACCCGGGGCGGAGGGAATCTCGGCGCAATGCACAACCTGGATGGAATCGAGCACCATCACTTTCGGGCGGAAGGATTCGGCCGCGGCGAGGATCGACTCGACGCTGGTCTCGGCGAGGATACGGAGCTTGCCGGTGGGAAGCCCCAGGCGGTGCGCACGCAGCGCCACCTGTGCGAGTGACTCCTCGCCGGTCACGTAGAGCGCGTCCATGCCCTCGGCGAGCGCGCACATCACCTGCAGCAGCAGCGTGCTCTTGCCGGCACCGGGTTGGCCGCCCACGAGGTTCACCGAGCCGGGGACAAGGCCCCCGCCCAGCACGCGGTCGAACTCCTCGAATCCGGTGGGCACGCGGGGCACATCGGCGAGTTCGATCTCGGCGAGCGTGCGCAGGGTGGCGGTCTCTCCGGCATAGCCCGCACGCCTGCCCGCCGCAGCACGGGCCGCGGTGGGGCCGGCAGGCTGCGCGAACTGCACCAGCGTGTTCCACGCGTTGCAATCCGGGCACTGACCTATCCACTTGCTCTGCTCCGAACCGCAGTCCTGGCAGACGAAAACGACTCTGGACTTCGCCATGGGCTGTCCTTAGGCTGGCCTCCCTTTGTTCACTCCGGCGGATTGTGTCAGGCTCGTGCCTGGCATACCACGCTGAACGCGCCCCTTCCGGCAAGCGCATCCATGGCCAGCAGCACTCTCATACACGAACGACACATCGTGATCTCGCCGACCCTCGCCGCCACGATCGGTCTCGAGGAGGCAGTCATGCTGCAAGTGCTGCACGACGCCGCGCACTTCAGGCCCGGCCCCGGGCCATGGCGCGAGATCGGCAAAGAGGATCTGCTGCGACTGCTGCCCTTCTGGGACGAGCAGAGCTGCCAGCGCATCAGCGCAAGCCTGCGGGACAAGGGCGTGATCGGCATCGAATCACCCCCGCTCGACCAGTCGGACCGCCTGCGTTTCTCGCTGGACGCCGCAAGCTCCGCACCGCCACAGAAGACCAGCACTCCCGCCGCAACCGCCAAGATCACGGGCGGCAAGACCCTGATGGCAGAGCGCTGGCGCCCCGATGCCGAGTTGCTGCGCCAGCTCGCGCTGCATGGCATCGGCGCGGCATTCGCCGAGGCGCAGGTCGAGGAGTTCGTGCTCTATTGGTCCGACCGCGGCGACCCCGCTTACAGCTGGAACGCCAAGTTCCGCAGCCACGTGATCCGCCGCTGGCGCGAGCAGGAAGCGGCCGCGGCCGTTCCCGATGACCTCCCCCGCCGCATCCCGGCGGACTGGCGCCCCGACGCAGACGCCATCGAGATTCTCGATCGCGCAGGCGTGTCGCGGCAGTTCGTTGAAGACAGCATCCCGGAGTTCGTCCTGTACTGGAGCGAACGCGGCGAGACCGCGCGCACCTGGAATTCGCGTTTCGTGACACACGTGAAACGCCAATGGACGCGTTACAGCTCAACGGTCGCCATCGAAGGCGAGCCCCGGCGCCTGCACGCGGACTGGCAACCCAGCGGGGACGTGTTCGACATCCTGCACATGGCAAACATCGATGCCGCCTACGCGCGCTCGCTGCTGCCCGAGTTCATCATGTTCTGGACCGACAGCGGCGAGGCGCATTCCTCGTGGAACAGCAAGTTCCTGCAGCACATCAAATACCAGTGGGCGCGCCGCGGTAGCTCGCCACAGCCAGGGGAGTCAGGGCATGGAAACCGGCAAGGATCTGGCGGAACGGGCAGCACGCGGGCTCGCAGCCTCGTCGAGGACCTCACAGACCGCAGCTGGGCCGACTGAACCCCAGGACTCGCGGATCGACGCGATCAACCAGGTCTTCGCGCTGTTCCGCCTGAATTACCACAACCAGTACTACAAGGCCTTCGAGGACGCTTCGCAGCTGAACCAGGTGAAGAAGCTCTGGCTGGACGCGCTGGCAGGCATCGACATAGAAAGCATGCTGCGCGGGGCACGCCGCTGCATCGAAGGCTCCGAATACCTGCCCACGCTGCACCGCATGCTCGAGAGTTGCCACGAGGCGCGCTGCGCCTCGCACGGGCTGCCGGCCGCGAGGGACGCTTACATCGAGGCCGCCACCGCGCCGCGCGACAACCACCGCTGGAGTCACGCTGCCGTGTGGCACGCCGCGCTCGCTACGGGGCTGCAGTGGCTTGCCTCGGGGCGCGAGTCAGAGGTGCTGCCGGTCTTCGAGCGTCACTACACCGAGGCCTGCTCGAAGCTCTTTTCCGGGCAGGAGCTGGCGCTGCCGCCGCCCCCTGCAGGTGCCGCGCCGCAGGCACAGGTGCAGATGAGCCTCGAAGAGCGTCGCGCGGCGTTGCGAAAACTGCGCGAGCAGACGGGCGTCTGAGCGTCGGGCGCGCGGGCAGTGCTCAGCGCTCGGGACGCTTCAGCAATTCCCCGCGCGCGTGCTCCGTGATGGCTCTCACCGCCGGATGCGTGATGCGGCGCTCCACCGAGATCGCATAGAGCTCCTGCCGCACCTCGGCAATCGTGCCGATCTCCTTCAGCCCGTACTGCGCACAGACCTCGTCGGCGGTGACGCTGGGCGCGAAGAAAAATCCCTGCCCCGCGTGCCCGAAAGCCTTCATGAGCGCCGTGTCGTCGAATTCGCCGCGGATCCACGGGGTGACGCCGCGCGCATCGAGCCACGCCAACAAGGAGCGTCGCCACGCGGTTTCCTCGCGCGGGAGGAGCAATGGCGCGCCATCGAGCCGCCCCGGAAACGCACCGCGATGCGTGCGCAGCAACTCCGGTGAACCGAAGCACGAAAGACCGCTGCTGCCGAGCGGGTGGTTGAAGCACTTCACGTCCAGCCCCTGCGGGAAGGGGGTATCGGCAATCACAAGATCCAGACGGTGCACCGCCAGCGCACCCAGCAACTCGGCAAAGGGCTGTTCACGGCAAATGATGCGCAACGGATCTTCCAGAGACATGGCCGGCTCCAGGAGCCAGTGGGCAATGGACTTGGGGATGGAGTCGAGCAGGCCAACCCGGAAAGCCAGCGCACGCTCCGGTGCTCCCGAACGCACAACCTCGGTCAGTTCATCGCCCAGCGCGAAGATCTCTTCTGCGTAGCGCAGCGCGAGGCGCCCCGCCTCGGTGGGCTCCACGCCGCGCCCGGCGCGGGCGAGAAGCGGCGCGCCGAGCGTCTCCTCGAGCTGGCGCAACTGCGCGCTGATGGTCTGCGGCGTGAGGTGGAGCTTGGTGGCGGCGGCGCGCACACCGCGCTCCTGTACCACCGCGGCGAAGTACTGCAGATGACGGTAATTGAGACGTGGCATTGACAGCTTTTACCGAACAGTTGTGAAAGAACAAACGGATTTTTCTTATGCATCCTCGCTCATACACTCTGCCCCATCAACCCTGCCCGAGGCAGCTTTACATGCGAATAGTCGCCAGATCACGGGACCGGAGCATGCCGATCAACCCGGGCATCCGGTCGCACATCATGCGCCGGATGCGATTCGCGCTGGGTCCGGTCCTGGCACGGGTGCCGCGCGTGTACGTGTGGGTAGGAGACGAGAACGGCCCGCGCGGAGGCACCGACAAATTCTGCAGCGTGCGCGCGGAGGTCGAAGGCCACGCCCCGGTCTTCGTGCGGGACTGCCACGCCGATCTCTACGCCGCGATATCCCTGGCCGCAGCGCGCACCGGGCGCGCGGTACTGCGCACCGTGCAGCGCCACGAGCGCATCGACCGCCATCGCGGGGAGCTGCACGAGCCGCCCACCGAGTCCCTGTCCATCACCGAAGGAGGTGTGTCATGAGCGATCCCGTCATCAGCACGGCCCGATCCACCACGCTCGGAACCACGGGTGCGCTTGCGCCGGAGGCCGTGAAGGTCCTGCGCAACACCTATGCCCTGCTCGCCCTGAGCGTGCTCTTCAGCGCGGGCACTGCCGCGACTTCCGTCGCGCTGAAGCTGCCGCATCCCGGGCTCATCATCACGCTGGTGGGCTACTTCGGATTGCTCTTCGCCATCCACAAATGCCGCAACAGCGCCGCAGGCATCGGGCTTGTCTTCGCACTCACGGGCTTCATGGGTCTCACGCTGGGACCGCTGCTGTCCGCGGTGCTCTCGATGCCGGGTGGCGGCACCACGGTAGCCAACGCCCTCGGCCTCACAGGCGCGGTATTCCTTGGCGCATCGGGCTATGTGCTCACCACGCGCAAGGATCTCAGCTGGATGGGCACCACGCTCTTCGCGGGCGTGCTGGTCGCGTTCATCGCAGGGCTGGCAGCGGTGTTCTTCGAGATGCCCGCGCTCTCGCTCGCGGTGTCGGCGCTGTTCGCACTGTTGATGAGCGCGATGATCGCCTTCGAGACCAGCGCGATCATCCACGGGGGCGAGCGCAATTACGTGCTGGCCACCGTCAGCTTGTTCGTATCGCTCTTCAACCTCTTCGCCAGCCTGCTGCAGATACTGGGCATCACGGGCGGGGACGAGTAAATGCCGGATATCGTCATCACGCTGTTCGCGCTGGGCATCCTTGCGGGTCTGGCGCGATCAGACCTGCAGATCCCGAAGGGCACCTACGACACGCTGTCGATACTGCTGATGCTGGCCATTGGCCTCAAGGGAGGCGTGGCACTGCACGGCAACCTGAGCGTCTCGCTGGTGCCCGAACTGCTGTCGATCACCGCCCTGGGCTTCCTGATACCGCTGGCGCTCTACCCCGTGTTGCGCAAACTGGTGCAGCTGAACGAGGCAGACAGCGCGAGTTTTGCGGCCCACTACGGGTCGGTGAGCGCGGGCACCTTCGCGGTGGCCGTGGCCTATGTGGACCAGTTCGGGCTGCCGGTTGCGCCACAGACCACGCTGTACCTGGTGCTGCTCGAAATGCCCGCCATCGTCGCAGGCGTGCTGATCTACCGCCGCGCCACCGGAACGGGCGGCACCTTCAGCCACCTGCTGCGCGAGGCTTTCACCAGCCGTGGCGTGGTGCTCTTGCTGGGCGGCGTGATCATCGGTGCGCTCTACGGGCAACAGGGTCTCGCGCCGGTTTCGGCGCTCTTTCTCGATCTCTTCAAGGGCTTCCTCGCGCTCTTCCTGCTCGAGATGGGGCTCTGCACCTCAACCTATCTGCGGGAGTGGCGGCCAGGGCAGTGGCGCGTGATGGCCTTCGCGGCGCTGGCGCCGCTGGTGCTGGTGTGGGCGGGCTTGCTCACGGCACGTGCGCTGGGCCTTCCGGAGGGTTCGGCCCTGCTGCTGGCGGTGCTAACGGCGAGCGCCTCTTACATCGCGGCCCCTGCGGCCATCCGCGCCGCCATCCCCGCAGCGGACACGGGCAAAACCATGTTTGCCACGCTGGGCGTAACCTTCCCGCTGAACGTCGTGTTCGGCATACCGCTTTATCACGCGCTGCTGGTGCGCATCGGCTGATACAGGAGAGTTGTCATGGGAAACACGCCACCGGTGGCGATCGTCATGGGCTCGCGCAGCGACTGGCCCACCATGGGTGAAGCAGCAAAGGTGCTGGATGAGCTCGGCGTGCCCTGGCACGCCGAGGTCGTTTCGGCGCACCGCACGCCGCAGAAGATGGTGGGCTTTGCCGAGTCCGCGCAGGAGCGCGGCTTCCGCGTGATCGTCGCCGGCGCCGGCGGTGCGGCGCACCTGCCGGGCATGATCGCCGCGCTCACGCCGCTGCCGGTGCTGGGCGTGCCGGTGCAGAGCGCGGCGCTGAACGGCATGGACAGCCTGCTCTCCATCGTGCAGATGCCGCGAGGCGTTGCCGTCGGCACGTTGGCGATCGGCGCGGCCGGCGCCTTCAACGCAGGCCTGCTTGCCGCGCAGATACTCGCTGGCAGTGACGCCGCTCTCATGGAGCGCATCGTCGCCTGGCGCGCAGAGCGCAGCCGGGAAGTGCTCGAGAACCCTGATCCGGCAAGCAAGAAACAATGAAGCGCGTACTCGTCATCGGTGATGGCCAACTCGGCCTCATGCTGGCAGAAGCCGCGGCACGACTCGGCCTCTGGCTCGATCGCGTATCGCCCGAACACTGCCTGCTCTTCCACGGCACGGGGCGCCAAGGCACCGCACTGCCGCACGACTGGTCGGCTGCGGACTACGACATCGTCACCGCCGAGCGCGAACACCTGCCCGCCAATGCACTGATGGCGCGGCTGGCTGGGCACCCGGGCTTCGGTGCCCACGCTGCCATCACCACGCTCGCGGACCGCAGATCACAGAAAGCCCTGCTCGACCGGCTCGGGATCGCCACCGCCGATTGGTGCCTGGTCGAGTCGCAGGCGGATATCGAGCGCTTCTCGCGGCTGCACGGCGGGCCGGTGGTGGTGAAGTCCGCTCAAGGGGGCTATGACGGACGCGGCCAGTGGCGGCTCGACGCGGCCCGGGCTGCGGCGGCGCCTGCTGCGCTCTACGGACGCATGATCGCGGAACGCAGCGTGCGCTTTGTACGGGAGCTTTCGCTGGTCGGTGCGCGCGCAGCCGACGGCAGCTGCGTGTTCTACCCGCTGGTCGAGAACCGCCACCGGGAAGGCATGTTGCGCTTCACGCTGGCACCGGCGCGCGCCGCTCGCGGCTACCAGCGCCGCGCCGAGCAGATGCTGCGACGGATCATGGACGAGCTCGGCTACACGGGCGTGATGGCGGTGGAGCTCTTCGAGGAAGACGGCAAGCTGCTGGTGAACGAGCTCGCGCCCCGCGTACACAACAGCGGCCACTGGAGTCAGGACGGCACCACCCTCGACCAGTTCGAGCTGCATCTGCGCGCGCTCTGCGACCTGCCCATGCCCCCGCCCCGCACGACGGGGCATACCGTGATGATCAACCTCGTGGGCTGCGCCTTCGACCCGGCGTGGCTCTCTGTGCCGCACGCAAGGCTGCACTGGTACGGAAAGGAAGTACGGGGTGGACGCAAGCTGGGGCACATCAACCTGCAGGCACCCACACTGCGCGCACTGCTCGCGCGGCTGGCGGCACTTGCTCCGCTACTGGACAGGGAGCACGCGCTCGCGGTGGAAGAGGCATCCGAAGGCTTGCGACCGCCGCCCACCACGGTCTACCCCCAGAGATCGCAGCGGGCGCACATCCTGCGGAGCGGCGCGGAACGGGTGACGGGCTGAGATCGACCGGCTCCACCACTGCTTCTCCGGGCCTCGTGCCATCCATCGCCGATCGGCTATGGTGGGCCGATGAAAACACTCGTCCTTTCCGCCCTGCTCCTGCTCACCGTGCTGACCGGCGCGCCTGCGGCGCTCGCGGAAGCTGCTCGTCTGGTGGACGCAACCGCCACGCGCGATCACATGCTTTCTCTCGTTGCGGACCGTCTTGAGCAGATGCCACGCGTGGCAGCGGCCAAGTGGCGCGATGCCAAAGCCGTTTCGGATCCCGCCCGCGAGCAGGCACTG
>CAIYPF010000155.1 GCA_903928015.1 uncultured Gammaproteobacteria bacterium
GGCGCCTTCTTGGTGTTCGCGGGGTGGTTCGACAGGCCGAGGGAGTTGAATACTTCGTTGTTTGCCGCAATCCTCGCAGTGATCCCTTCTTCGTACAGGCAGCGTGCGGGCGCGGCGGCCATCTCCACGTCTCCCATCGTTAAAGTTTCGAACTCTGAAACGGTCGTTCTTTACGGGCGGAGTTTTCTTTCAGGATCACGGTTTTTTCTTTGCGGATCACGCATGGGCTATCTGCTTGGGACTGGCGTCGCATGCCGCTGACCGACGAGCAAGACGCTGCTGGGCGGGCGTGGAATAATTGGCTTCGTAGAAAGACGGCACTTGGCTCCTTCCCAAAGGAGCGTATTCTGGACGTTGTTCGCATTTTGAAGCTCTCAGGCTGCGCGTACGAGGCCGACGGCGTGGCCGGGCCGGCGGCGTTCGCGAACTTCGCCTTCCACAGGGCCGGCCTTGCTGACCTCGCTGGAGCGAGGCCAGATGACGCGACGGGCATCGGCATTCGCAAGGCGGCTGCCGTCCGAGCGCTTCTGGCCGGGCATGGGCACGATGGCCTCCAATTCGACGACGCGGTGCGCCTCGTCGAAGCCGTGTGGCATGTGCCGGCAGCGCCGACCAGCAGTTCCCTCGCGGATGGCGCCGCGCATGCCGAGCCGCCTCCGGGTGGGGCCACTGCCGTGTCTTTGCCGATGGCCGTTCCCGCGCCTGTCGCGGTCGGCTCGAAACGCGCGGCGGCAGATGCATTTCCAGCGCAGCCGGAGACCCCGCTCGGTGGTGCAGCACCTGCGGTTGCGTCCACCATCGAGCCGAGCTTGGACGGCACGGCCACGGCCGCGCCCAAGCCCGCCGCTGCAGCGCGCGCCGCACCCGCCTCCGGCTGCGCAGCGTGCGCAGACCTGCAGGGGGCGGGGGTGAAGTTTGAGCCACACTACGCCGTGGCAGACAGGCTTCCTCCCATAAGCGAACTGACGTCACTACGCGCCCTCTGTGGGCACCTCGTGCTCGTGTGCCCGACGTGCTACCGCGATCGAGAAGCGCTCGTGAAGAAAAACACCAACAAATGGTGCCAGCTGGTGGCGCGGTACGACCGGCGCAACCGCCTCGTCGCGTTGCTCCTCCGTCGGTACGACGCCGGCGCAGCAGCGGCCAAGGCGAACGCGGCGGCGCTCCTCCAGGCTGCGGAGGCGCAGCACCTGAGAGCAGTGAAGAGCCGGACGGAACATACGGTGCAGGGTGACAAGAGCCGCTGGCAGATCGAGGAGAGTCGCACCGGCGAGGTGAAACGGGCGTTCGACGCATTGGAGGACGAGCAGCGTCGTTGGCAGGCGCGCCCCTCATTGCCGCGCCGGCCGCGCACGGGCGCACGCCGGGCAGCGGCGTGCTCGCCGTAGGTGCTGCTGTACGCTCTGGCAAAGAACATCAGCGACCTCACGGAAATCGGCGAGCTGCGCTCGGAATGTCGCGAGGTCCTCGGCACCGATGGCACGCTTGGTCTGGTGAAGGCGATGTGGCCGCACTACGACCTGTTCTCTGCGGAGGAGATGCAGCTGCTAACGTACCACCGTTGGACGGCCGACATGCCGTGGCTGTACGACATTCCTGACCACGACGTGGTGGCCTTTTTCAAGGAGCATGCGACGGCTGCGCAGAGCGTCTGTCCGCAGTGGCAGGAAGTAGTCGTCAGCGCCGGGGCGCCTGTGCTTGCGGTGGCGTCTGGCGGCAAATACTGCGACGCGGCGTTTGCGGGGGACTTGGATGTAGCGGACATGCTCGTCATCATGCATTGTACGCTCCATGCGGGCCCGCGCGTCAGGAAAGGCGAGAAGCGGGCGATGTCCGTCGTCGTGAAGACGCTGCTGCCGCGAGAGCGAGACCGGAAGCCCGAGCAGCTAGGCCCGCTGGATTGTCTCGAGGACCTTGGCGCGGCCGGCACTGCGCGGGGCTGTGCGGCTCTGCATGCGATGCTCAAGGATGCGGGGCTGGCGAGGCGCATCCGCACGTGGGAACCGCAGCTGAGGGCGCGGCTGGCCGGTGAAGGTGCTCCGGTCTCGGACACGGAGGTGGCGAGGCTCGCCGCAGCAGCTGGGAA
>CAIYPF010000156.1 GCA_903928015.1 uncultured Gammaproteobacteria bacterium
GGGAAACGGGAGCGACGAAAACATCTGGGAACACGCAAGGCAACACGGGTACACGATTGTCAGCAAGGATTCGGATTTTCACGAGCGCAGCCTCGTGAAAGGGTTTCCGCCCAAGATCGTCTGGATCACCCGCGGAAACTCCAGCACTGAGCAGATAGCCGGATTACTGCGCGCCAACACGGTGCGCATCTCAGAACTCCATGCGGATCCCGAGGCCGGGTATCTGATGCTTCGGTGAGGTTCTGACGAGAGTGTCCATGTTCTGAGCCAACCTCAGCTGTTCACCATGAAACGCAGTTCAGTGCGCGGATCCCTAAAGAACGCGGCACAGCATAAGCCGGTCGCGGGGATGGCCCTCTCCTACGGGCGGTATCTGGCGTGTCTGAGGGTAGGAGCGGGCCGTGCCCGCGACCAATCTCCCCGCTGGCCCGCAGCGCTCGCTCAAAAAAACGAAGCCCCCCCATTCACCCCCAGAGACTGCCCCTGTATCCACGTCCCCTCGTCCGACATCACGAAGGCCACCATAGACGCAATGTCCGAAGGCTCACCCAGCCGCGCATGGCGCGTGCCTTTCAGCATCTGCTCGCGGAATTCGGCAGGCATCGAGGCCTGTATCTGCGGCGTCATCACAAAGCCGGGCGCGACTGCATTGGCGCGGATGTTCTGCTTGCCCCAGGCCGAGGCCACGTGGCGCACCAGCGCCTCGATGCCGGCCTTGGTGATGGCGTAGGCGGGGCGCACGGCCTCGCCCATCACGGCGGCCGCGGAACTGGTGTACACCAGCGAGCCGCCGCCGCGCTTGATGAGTTCAGGCAGTGCTGCGCGCGTGCAGAGCCAGTGGCCGCGCAGGTTCACATCCAGCGTGCGATCGAAGACGGACATCGGCTCCTCCAGCACGTTCGAGTCCTGGTGGATGATCTGCAGGTCTGCCGCGTTGGCGAAGAGCGCGTCGAGGCCGCCGAATTCCTTCACCGCCAGCGCCACCAGCGCATTCACCGAGGCCTCATCGGTGATGTCGAAGCCGGTGCCGATGCACGCGTGCCCCGCGGCACGCAGGCCCTCGGCCAGTTCCGTGGCATGCGTGGCGTTGATATCGCCCACCACCACGCGCGCGCCGCCTTCTACCAGCCGCTGCACGGTGGCCGCACCGATGCCGCCGCCACCTGCCACTACCACCACCTTGCCGCCCAGTCCGCGCATCACCGTTTCCTCAGCATGTTGTTGTTGCCGCAGTCTACCCAATACATGGTCGCGGGCTACAATCCGCCGCGATTCCACCTTCACCTCTCGAGGACATCCCCATGGGCTTCGGTATCCACGACGCATCGCTTCCTGTTCTGGTCCACACCCTGAAGGCCCTCTCGGCGATCCTCAAGAAAGGCGCCGGGCACGCCAAGGCGAAGAACATCGATCCTGCAGTGCTGCTGCAGTCGCGGCTCTTCCCCGACATGTTTCCGCTCGTACGGCAGGTGCAGATAGCCACCGATATGTCCAAAGGCGGCGCGGCGCGCCTCGCGGGCATCGACAACCCCGCCTTCCCCGATACCGAAACGAGTTTTGCCGAACTGCAGGAGCGCCTCGACCGCACCATCGCGTTTATCAAGAGCGTGAAGTCCGCGCAGATGGCGGGCGCCGAATCGCGCCCCGTGACACTGCAACTCGGCCGCGGCCCGGTGAGCTTTGCACGCGGGCAGGATTACCTCATGGGCTGGGTGCTGCCGAACGTGTATTTCCACGTGACCACGGCCTACAACATCCTGCGCCACTGCGGCGTGGAGCTCAGCAAGAGCGATTTTCTGGGTGCGGTGCCTGGTGCGGTGATGCCGGGTGCGCCTGCGAAGAAAGCCGCGGGCAAAAAGAAAGCGGCCGCGAAAAAAGCGCCTGCAAAACAAGCGGCCAAGGCGAAGTAATCAGCTGATGCCCGCAGTCACGTCACAGGAAGGCTGAAGAGGGATGGCGCACGAGCCCGTCACCCGCCGCCTCTCGGCCATCCTCGCCGCGGACGTCGCGGGTTATTCCCTGTTGATGGGCACGGACGAGGCCGACACGCTCGCGCGCTTCAAGCAGATCCGCACGAACATCGTCGACCCCGAGATCGCGCGCTGCGGCGGCACGCTGGTGGGCACGGCGGGCGACAGCCTGCTGGTCGAATTCGCGAGCGCGCTGTCCGCGGTGGACTGCGCCATCTGCTGCCAGCGCGCACTCGGGGAACTGAACGCATCCATCCCGCCGGAACGGCGCATCGCCTTCCGGATGGGCATCAATCTGGGCGATGTGATCCCCGCCGACGGCACCATCCACGGCGATGGCGTGAACATCGCTGCGCGCATCGAGAAACTCGCCGAGCCGGGCGGGCTGTGTGTCGCGGGCAGTGTCTTCGATCAGGTGCGCAACAAACTCCCGATCGCGTTCGCGGACACGGGCGAGCACAGCCTGCGGCATATCGGCAATCCGGTGCGGGTGTACCGCGCTGCGCTGGGCGAATCGCCCGCGCCCGCACCTGCGGCGGGATCAGCCGAGGCACCTGCCGCTCGCGATGATCGCGCGTCCATCGCCGTGTTGCCGCTGCAGAACCTGAGCGGCGATGCCGAGCAGGCCTATTTCAGCGACGGCATCAGCGAGGACATCATCACGGAGCTGAGCCGCTTCCGCGAACTGATGGTCATTGCGCGCAATTCCGCCTTCCAGTTCCGCGATGGTGCGCGGGATGTGAAGGAGGTGGCCGCGCGTCTCGGCGTGCAGTTCGTGCTCGAGGGCAGCGTTCGCAAGAGCGGCAGCCGCGTGCGCGTCAGCGTGCAACTCGTCGACGGGCAGAGCGCCTCGCCCGTGTGGGCAGAGCGCTGGGACCGGCAACTCGACGATATCTTCGCGATCCAGGACGAGATCACAGAGGCTGTGGTGGCGCGCGTGGCCGAAGGCGTCAAGGTTGCGCGTACGCGGAACCTGCACTCGGCGAGCGCCTACGACCGCGTGCTGCAGGCGCGCCCCCTGCGCACGACCTTCACGCGTGCCGCAAGTGCCCGTGCGGCAGAGTTGCTGCGAGAAGCCATCGCGCTGGATCCGGAACTCTCGATCGCAAGCTCGAGCCTCGCCTTCGTCCGCGTGGGCGATTTCGAGGAAGGCTGGACGGAAGATCCCGAGGCTGCGATCGAAGAAGCCCTGCAGGCCGCGCGCCGAGCCGTGCAGCTCGATGCGGCCGACGGCTATGCGCACGCGAGCCTCTCTTATGTGCTCCTGAAGCTCGAGCGCTACGCCGAGGCCATACGCGAGGCCGAACTCGCGCTCACGCTGAACCCCAACCACTCCAACATCATCATGAGCTGCGCGTGGTGCGCGATCGTGAACTGCGAGCCGGAACGCAGCATCGAACTGATCAACCGCGCGCGGCGCCTGAACCCGTTGATGGGGGGATGGGAGCTCTGGACGTTGGGGCAGGCGCTGCTCGATGCCCGGCGCTACCGCGAGGCGATGGATGCCTTCGAAGCCGTGACCGCGCCTCCGCTCGCCCTGCTGCTGGAGCGGGCGATCTGCCTTGTGTGGATGGGCGAACAGCAGGCCGCTCAGTTGGCGCTGGAAGCCTATCTGGAGCGCGCCCGCCGGGAGCTCTCACCCTGTCCGGCAGATCCCGCCGCGTGGCGGAGTTTTCTTTGCCGCCTGGCGCAAAGACGGGATGCGAGCGTGACGGAGCACTATCTGGAGGGCGCGAGACGGGCCGGGCTGGAGGTTGCCTCGGCGCTTTGAGCGCTCACCTCGGCCCTGGCGGTTTGCCGGGGGGCATTTTGGGCATGCCGTCGTCCTCGTCTTTCTCTTCCTCGACCAGGCTCAAGGTAAGTCCGCTCGAGGTGCGCAGGCCCTTGCCGCCATCGGGCGCTTCCTCCAGCCCGATGCTGCCGCCGGACTGGTCGAGCTTGATACGCAGGCGGACATCGTTCTGGGAGTCGGCGTTGCGGATCGCCTCGTCCATGGTGATGCGCCCTTCCTTGTAGAGCTTGAAGAGCGCGGCATCGAAGGTCTGCATGCCGAGCGCCTCGGACTTCGACATGATCTCCTTGATCGACTCGAACTCGCCCTTGATCACCAGTTCCTCGATGGTCTTGGTGCCGAGCAGTACCTCCACCGCCGCGCAGCGTTTGCCGTCGACCGTGGGGATCAGGCGCTGCGAGACGAAGGCCCGCAGGTTCTGGCCGAGGTTCATCAACAGCTGCGGGCGACGCTCTTCGGGGAAGAGGTTCACGATGCGGTCGAGTGCCTGGTTGGCGTTGTTCGCATGCAGTGTGGAGATGGCGAGGTGGCCTGTCTCGGCGAAGGCGAGCGCGTGCTCCATGGTCTCGCGGTTGCGCACCTCGCCGATCAGGATCACGTCGGGCGCCTGACGCAGCGTGTTGATCAGCGCGTTGTGGAAGCTGCGCGTATCAACGCCCACTTCCCGCTGGTTCACGATGCACTTCTTGTGGCGGTGCACGTACTCGATCGGGTCTTCGATGGTGATGATGTGGCCACCGGCGGTGCTGTTGCGGTGGTCTATGAGGGCCGCTAGCGAGGTCGATTTCCCCGAGCCCGTGCCGCCCACAAACAGAATCAGTCCGCGCTTGGCGAGGATCACGTCTTTCAGGATCGGCGGCAGACGCAGGTCGTCGAATTTGGGGATGTCGGTGGTGATGTTCCGCGCCACGATCGAGACCTCGTTGCGCTGGCGGAAGATGTTCACGCGGAAGCGCCCGGCGCCGGAGATGGAAATCGCAAGGTTCATCTCGAGCTCTGTGCCGAAGATCTTGCGCTGCTCCTCGTCCATCAGCTCATTGCCGATGGCGGCTACTTCGCCCGGCTTGAGCGGCTCCTGCGAGAGCGGCTTCAACACGCCCTGGAACTTGGCGCACGGCGGCGCCCCCGTGGCGAGGTAAAGATCGGAGCCGTCGTTCTTGGCGAGGGTGCGAAGGTAATCGTGGATGTTGTGCACAGGAGTCTCCGACTCTGGGTATCACGCAGTGGCGGAGGAATAGCACGGGGTAATTGGCTTGTCACGCAACACACGGTCAAGCGCGGCCGGACAGACGAGCTGCAACGAAACTGAAAGGCCCGAGTCACTCGCTCTTAATCCGCGGCGTGGATGCTTTCCGGACAGCTTCTTTCCACCCCGAGGACATCACCATGATCCCGCGTCTTTCATTGCTTGCCGCCGCACTGGCGGCCGCGCTGCCCGCGTTTGCTGCCACAGGCCCGAGCAGCTCAGCGACTCCGTATCTGACACCGGTAGAACCCGGCGTTGAGTTCACGTCCATTCTCACCACCGGCGATACGGTTGCGCTCCGGCAGGTCTGGAGCCGTGCTCCCGCACAGACCTACCGGATGGCAGGTATCCCGGACGGACTGGGTGCCTGGGACAACGACGATGGCACCTTCACGGTCGTGATGAACCACGAACTTGGCAGTAGCGTGGGCGTGGCCCGCGCGCACGGCGGCAAAGGCGCGTTCGTTTCCCGTTGGCAGATCAGGAAGTCCGACCTGAAAGTCCTGAACGGCCAGGATCTGATCGAGCGGGTCAAACTCTGGGACGGCAGCCAGTTCGTCGAAACGCCCGGCGCCGTCTTCAACCGCTTCTGCTCGGCCGATCTGGCTCCCTCAAAGGCTCTTTTCAACCGCAAGAGTGGCAAGGGCTATCACGGTGGCCGGATCTTCTTCTCCGGCGAAGAGACGAGCGGGGGCCGGCCCTTCGCCCACATCGCATCCGGTCGCGAAGCAGGCACCAGCTACCAGATTCCCGGCCTCGGCAATGCGGCCTGGGAAAATCTCGTCGCCAGCCCCTTCGAGCAGGACACCACTGTTCTCATGGGCATGGATGACGGCTCGCTGAATGCGAGCAAGCTCTTCGCCTACGTCGGCACAAAACAGAAGAAGGGATCCGCGCTCGAGCAGGCCGGTCTTGCAGGCGGCACCCGCTACGAGATGTCCATCGACGGATTCACCACCGAGTCACCGGCCATCAACGCGATTCCGAACGGCTACAGCGGACGCTTCTCGATGGTCACGAGCGGCGGCACGGGCTTGAACCGGGTCGAGGATGGTGCCTGGGACACGAAGAACCCCAACCGGTTCTACTTCGTCACCACGGCCAACATCACTGGAAACAGCCGGCTCTGGCGCGCCACATTCGATGACATCTCCAACCCCGCCGCCGGCGGCAACGTGGAAGTTCTGGTTGATGGCGCCGTCACCGGCCAGAAGATGATGGACAACATCACGGTCGATGGCTCCGGCGCTGTCTACATGCAGGAAGATGTCGGCAACAACGCGCACATCGGCAAGGTCTGGAAATACGGCAGGGACGGCTCGCTCACGCTGATTGCACAGCACGATGCCGACCGCTTCATTGCCGGCGCCAGCGCCGACATCGACGGAACGGATGCGAAACAGTCCGACGAGGAGTCGTCGGGCATCGTCGAGATCACGCAGTTGCTCACGGACGACGATAAGGTCGGAACTGCCGGCGCTGCATGGGACGTCCGCAACTACCGTTACTTCCTGATGGACGTGCAGGCCCACTACACGAGCGTCAACGGGACACCGCTGGACGCCGAGCTCGTCGAGGGCGGCCAACTGCTCATGATGCAGGTTCCCCGCTGAGCCTGGACGCCCCGCGCCCCCGGGCGCGGGAATCATGCATTGCACCAACCCGGCAGGGGCAACCCCGCCGGGTTTTTTGTTTCCGGAATTGCCAACACGGGCCCAGTGCTGCTCCAATCCCCTCAACACTGACCTGGATGCGCGCACATGATCACTTACCTCTACTGGGCTGCCGTGATCGCACTCTCGCTCGGGGCGCTGTGGGCGGGTGCCAAAAGCCTCGGCAAGCCGCTCGGCGGGCTGGTGGCTGCGGTGGTGATCCTGGTGTCGGGCTGGCTCGCGTACACCTTCCATTTCGAGAATGTCTTCGTGAAACGTTGGGGAGGTGTGATGAGCCTCACAGTTCCGGAAGGCCAACACCACCTTGGAGCCACCTGGAAGGATGTCAATCTCTGGGTTGAAAACTACGATCCCTCCTCGAATACCTGCGAGTTCCGCGAGTACTCCAGAGGCAACCTGCTGCAGGGGCGGGTGATCATCAAGAATTGCAATCCGGTGCTGCCCGTCGCCAACCCGCGCTGATCCGCGCGGGGAGGGAAGGAACGCACTTCAACGTGGCGTCAAAACCGCCACGACAACACCAAAGGTTCCAGGCCTCATGAGACGTGCACGGTTTTCACGCTGCCTCGCCCTCGCCTTGCTCCCCTTGCTTGCCCTGCCCGCACTGGCGCAGCCCACGCTGCCGCTCGCAGGCGAGTACCAGAATTTCGAAAGCGGCCACGTGCGCCCGCTCGCCATGTCCCCTGACGGCACCCGGCTCTTTTCCGTGAACACGCCCGGTGGCAGCCTCGAGATCTTCGACATCACCGGAAACAGCCCCGTGTTCGTCACGGCAGTGCCGGTGGGCATGGAACCGGTGGCTGTCGCCGCGCGCAGTAACACCGAGGTCTGGGTGGTTAACCACCTGAGCGACAGCATCAGTGTCGTCGACGTGGGCTCACGCCCACCGCGCGTGACCAAGACCCTTCTGGTGGGCGACGAGCCCCGCGACATCGTGTTCGCCGGTCCCGATCGCCAGCGGGCATTCATAACCACCGCCCACCGCGGCCAGAACATCGGCTTCGATCCGCAGTCATTTGTGGCGGGTGTGGGCCGCGCCGATGTCTGGGTATTCGATGCCGGCAATACCGGCAGCGCTCCGGGCGGCACACCGCTCTCGGTGCTGAAGCTCTTCGGCGACACACCGCGGCCGCTCGCCGTGTCCCCGGACGGCAGCAAGGTCTATGTCGGTGTGTTCAACTCGGGCAACGGCACCACGGTGCTGGGTGCCGATATTCCCGGGCCCGGCCTGCAGAAACCCGGACCGCAGGGTGATGCCGCGGGCAATCCGCAGCCGCGCACGGGCATGATCGTGCGCTGGAACGGCCAGCACTGGCAGGACAACGGCGACCCGACCAACAGCATCGCGCCCGGCACCTGGGACAACCGCGTGCGCTTCAGCCTGCCCGACTACGACGTTTTCCAGATCAACGCCATGGCCACCCCGGTGGCAGAGACGCGTCACTTCAGCGGCGTTGGCACCACGCTCTTCAACATGGCAGTGAACCCTGTCACGGGCGCGCTCTATGTCTCGAACCAGGAGGCGCGCAACGAAGTGCGCTTCGAGGGCCCGGGCACGCACTCGACCACGGTGCGCGGGCACTTCGTGGAAGCGCGCGTGACAGTGATCGACAGCGCCGGAGCCGTGAAGCCGCGGCACCTGAACAAACACATCACGAGCTACGCGGCTGAAGTGGGCACCCCGCTTGAGCGCGCACGCACGCTGGCGACGCCGCTTGGCATGGCCGTCACCGCCGACGGCAAGCGGCTCTATGTGGCCGCCTTCGGATCGCAGCGCGTGGCCTGGTACGACACCGCCACGCTCGCCAACGGGAGTTTCGCGGTGCGCACGGACCGGCAGTACCGGGTGTCGGCAGGAGGCCCGAGCGCGGTCATCCTCGACGAGTCGCGCAACCGCATGTTTGTCTCCACGCGCTTCGACAACGGCTTCTCCACCCTGGCCCTGGACACCGGCGCCGAGGTGGACCACCGCCGCATGCGCAACCCCGAACCGGCAGAAGTGCGCGTGGGCCGGAAGTGGCTCTACGACGCACGCATCAGTTCCAGCCGCGGGGATTCTTCCTGCTCCGGCTGCCACATCTTCGGCGACATGGACCATCTCGCCTGGGATCTGGGCAACCCCGACGAGGTTCTCGCGGGCAGCCCCAATACCTACAACAGCAGCGTACCGCTCGGGCTCACCAAGCCCACGTTCCACCCCATGAAAGGCCCGATGACCACACAGAGCTTTCGTGGCATGGTGGGCCAGGGCCCGATGCACTGGCGAGGGGATCGCACCGGCGTGACGGCCGCGGCAGATGAGACGCTGGAGGAGCAGTCCTTCGAAGACTTCAAGGGCGCCTTCACCGGGCTGCTTGGCCGCGGTGCGCCGCTGAACGACGCGGAGATGAACGAGTTCTCGAAGTTCGCGCTGACGATCGTCTATCCGCCCAACCCGCACCGCGCGCTCGATAACCAGCTGAACGCTGACGAACAGGCCGGCTCCGACTTCTATCACAACGTTACTTCGGACCTGATCGCCACCTGCAATGGCTGTCACGTACTCGACGAGAACGCGGGCTTCTACGGCACCGACGGCACGATGAGCATCGAAGGCCCCACTTTCGACGAGGACTTCAAGATCCCGCATCTGCGCAACAACTACCAGAAGGTGGGCATGTTCGGCAGTACGGGCAGACCCGGCAACGGAGCGGGCGCCACCGGGCCGCAGATCCGCGGTTTCGGTTTCTCGAACGATGGATCGGTGGACACGCTGGTCTCGTTCCTGCGCGCATCGGTGTTCAGTTTCCCCAACCCCACCGTGCGCGAGCAGACGGCCAGGTTCGTGATGGCCTTCCCCTCCAACCTCGCACCGATCATGGGTCAGCAACTCACCGTTAGCGCTGCAACCCCGCGCTCCACTGCAGCCCGCGCAAGGCTCGATCTGCTGCGCGCGCGGGCGTCGGTAACGGGCCAGCGCCCGGAGTGCGAGCTCGTCGCTGCGGGCCTCCTGAATGGCCGTCGTTTCAGTGCGCTGCTGAACAGCGCCGGCAGTTTCACGCGCGCCGATGCCGCGGGAACGCTGGTGGGCTTCGATGCGCTCTACGACGCGGCAGATGGCCAGGGCAGCAGCATCACCTGGACCTGCGTGCCGCCCGGCTCGGGGCTGCGCATCGGCATAGACCGCAACCTGGACGGCATTCCCGACGCGCAGGGCTGAGGATCACGCGTGGGTGGCACCAGCCTCATCACTGGCGTCGAGGATGCGGTAGCCAGCTACATGGCCGGTCTTCTGCCACCCGAGGCGGGACTGCACGCTCGCCTGCGCGCCGAGACCGCACGCATGCCTCGAGCGGTGATGCAGGTGTCGCGGGAGCAGGGCCGCTTCATGCAGTTGCTGCTGCGGGTATGCGGCGCGCGCCGCACTATCGAAATCGGCGTCTTCACCGGCTACAGCACCCTCGTGACTGCAGAGGCGCTACCCGAAGACGGCCGCGTGATCGCCTGCGATGTGAGCGAGGAGTGGACCTCCATCGCGCGGCGCTACTGGCAGGAGGCGGGCGTTGCCCACAAGATCGATCTGCGCATCGCGCCAGCGCTGCAGACGCTGGATGCGCTGCTCGCGGCGGGAGAGGCGGAGTCCTTCGATTTCGCGTTCATCGATGCCGACAAAGGCAATCACGCCGCCTATTACGAGCGCTGCCTGCAGTTGCTGCGCCCCGGTGGCCTGATCGCCCTCGACAACGCGCTGTGGCACGGGCGCGTTGCCGATCCTTCCAACCGCGAAGCCGACACGCTGTCGCTGGACGCACTGAACCGCTTCGTTGCCACCGACCTGCGGGTCGATGCCTCGCTCATCGCTTGCGGGGACGGGTTGCACCTGGCGCGCAAGCGCTGATTCCGCGTTGTCCCTGGCCGGCTCGCGCCTGGCTCCGGATCTGCGACTCACTTCAGCTTCGCGTATCTCTGCTCCAACCGCTCCGGCCCCGCCGTGATGGCGAAGTAATCGTATTTGCCGGGCTTCTGCGTCGACATCAGATAGAGCATGTGCATCGTGTGCTTGTCGGGGAGCATGCGGCGGTAGTCTTCCTCGGCGAACAAGGTGTGGAACCGTGGCGAGGTGAGCCGCGGCGCGCCGCGCCCGCGTGTCACCAGCGGAACCTCGCAGAGCGCGAGCGGATCGATCAACGGGAAGCTCCCCCAGTCCGAGGGCGAGGACACATCCACCCAGATGAGCCTATCGCTCGCGCCGATCCGCGCCAGGTCCTCGCGATACGCCACCGCCTGCGGGAACAGCCCGAACAGCGGGATGCAGTTCCCCAGCGTGATCAGCGCGAGCGCGGGGCCTTGCGGCGGCGCGATCTCTTCATGGGCAAGTGCTCGCCCCAGCGCATGTGTGGCGAGGATGCTGCCCACGCTGAAGCCCACCACCAGCACTTCGTCGATGTCCGGGTCTTGCTGGAGTTCGCGCAGGCGCGCTGCGTTGGCCTCGATCATGCGATCGATCTCGGGCACGCCCCACACCGCGCAGCGGCTGACGAATGCGTAGATGCGCGCGAGCAGGCTGGTGTCGAGTCGGCGCTCGAGACGCAGCACTGTCGCCACGCCGGCAACGGACACCCCGGCGGCGGCGAACCGCGCTGGCCAGACACCGAAAAACGCATCGACACCGTGCCCCGCCAGAAGTGCGAGCAACGCGGTGACAGCAAAGCCTGCCACGAAAAACAGCAAGGGATAAAAGAGCGCGAAGATCCGCTGCGGCAGCACGCGCCATACCTTCAGCACCTCGCCGGGGGCGTGTCGCACCATGAGCCAGTAGCCGACGGTCATCTCGCGCAGTACACCCGCGCTGCTGCGCGGCCAGTAACGGCGTACCACATCGTCCCAACCGGCCACTTCCACCACGGTGCTGCAGGGCTCGCCCGAGGCACTCTGCGTCTGCACATCCCAGCACTGGCGCCCCTCGGCGTCGCGCCGGCGAGGCCCCACATCGATCTGCATGCCGTTCACGGCGGACTGCTGCGCGGCATGGCGGCGGTAGAGGCCGTGGTACCAGGCTGCACCCTTCGGATCGAAGCCACCAAAGAACAGCACATGACGTCGTCGCACGGGCGGGGCGCTCATGCGAGTGACTCCAGCGCGAGGCGTACGCGCTCAAGGGGATGCTGGCCGGCAAGCTCTCTGGCCACCCGCGCGCAGGCAGCAGGCACGGATGTGTCCGCGAGCAACTGCGCCAGCGCGTCCTCGAGCGGCTGACGGCTGCCGTCCTCGCGCTGATGGATGGCATGCGCCACGCCCAGAGCTTCAAGGCGCGAGGCATTGTCGAACTGATCGTAGGCCTGCGGAACCACAAGCTGCGGCAGCCGTGCGCGCAGCGCCTGCGCCAGCGTGCCCACGCCGCCGTGATGGACCAGCGCGCGTGCTCGCGGCAGCAGCAAGGAGAACGGCGCGTAGGGCATGTGCAGCACGCCGGGCGGCAGCGCAGCGGGCACTTGCGAGAGGTCCTGCGTGAGCAGGATTGCGCGCAGCCCCAGCGCATTGCTGGCCACGACCGCCTCGGCGAAGAACGGCGTCGCATCGTGCATCGCGGTTCCTGCCGTGAAGACCACCGGCGGCGCGCCCGCATCGAGGAAGCGCGCGAGCGCAGGGTCCAGCCCTGCAGCGGCGTCATCGTCGTAGAGCGGAAAACCGGCGTGCAGATGCGGTCGCGGCCACTCCGGTGTGGCGGCGGCAAAGCATTCCGGGAAAAGCGCGATCGAGAGAAGCGGCGAGTGGATCCATTCGAGAAAAATGCTGCGCTCGAGTGCCGGCAGGCCGCGCGCGCTGCGGGCGCTCTCCACATCGGGCAGGGCAAGCGGCTGCATCTTGTTGCGGTCGAGTGCGAGCACGGCCTCCCGCGCGTCGGCGGCGGAAACATCCGTGCTTATGTGACGCCCGGCGAGCCAGAGCGGCGGGGCGAAACGCGGCAGCATCTGCGGTGCCGTCCACGCGCTCACCACACGCAGCCCGCGGGTTTCCCGGGCAATGCGCGGCGCGGGCATCAGGAAAGGGCTGTACAGGGCCACGGTGTCGGCTTCGTCCGCCGCTGCCTCGAGCCGCGCGAGTGTGGCAGGAATGGCAGGCCGTGCCAGGTAGCGCCACATCACGCCGAAGCCGTTCAGCGGGTGCCACACAGAGGGGTGCGCGAAGGTGGCGTTGAAGTGCGCAAGCTCGCCCACGGGCGTGAAGTCGATGCCGGCGCGTGTGGCCAGCGGTGCGAATACAGGGTTGCTGATCAGCTCTGCGCTGTGACCGTGCTCGCGCAAGTGGCGGCCGATGGCAAGAAAGGGGTGGATGTCACCCGCGGTGCCGAGGCTGGCGAGCAGCACCTTCATGGCACGCTACCGGATTCGTCGCGGGCATGGCCCGCTCCTACCACCACCCACACGGTTGCCGCCCCCCGCAGGAGCGGGCCATGCCCGCGACCACGCGCCCCGCACCAGCGGGCCATGCGCGCCATTCCCCGTAGGAGCGGGCCATGCCCGCGACCGCGTGCCCCGCACGCGATCATCGCGGCGGGACGCGGCTACCACAGGGTGTGCGCTCAGCCCGCGACGGGGGTGAGCCAGTCGGCGTGCTGGGCGCTGCGGCCGCGCACGAGGTCGAAGTAAGCCGTCTGGAGCATCTCGGTGATCGGGCCGCGGCGGCCGCTGCCGATCTTCCGGCCGTCGAGTTCGCGGATCGGGACCACTTCAGCAGCCGTGCCGGTGAAGAAGGCCTCGTCTGCGATATACACCTCATCTCGCGTGATGCGGCGCTCTGCCACCTCGAGGCCCGCCTCGCGGGCCAGCGTCATGATGGTGTCGCGCGTGATGCCCTCGAGGCAGGAAGTGAGTTCCGGCGTGTAGAGCGTGCCGTGACGGATGAGGAAGAAGTTCTCGCCGCTGCCTTCGGCCACGTAGCCTTCGGGGTCGAGGAGAAGCGCCTCTTCGCAGCCGCTGTCGATCGCCTCGCGCAGCGCCAGCATGGAGTTGGTGTAAGCGCCCACGGCCTTGGCCTTGCACATGGTCACGTTCACGTGGTGGCGCGTGTACGAGGAGCAGCGCACCTTGATGCCGCGCTCGCGCGCTTCCGGATCCATGTACGAGGGCCACTCCCAGGCGGCCACGGCCACGTGCGTCTGCAGGCCCTCGGCGCGCAGGCCCATGGCCTCGGAGCCCAGGAATGCGAGCGGGCGCAGATAGGCTTCTTTCAGGTTGTTGTCGCGCACTACGGCGCAGTGGGCGGCGTTGATGGCCTCGCGCTCGTAGGGCATCTGCATGCGCAGGATGTGGGCCGAACGGAAGAGGCGGTCGGTGTGGGCCTGCAGGCGGAATATGCAGGTTCCTTGCGAGTCCGTGTGATAAGCGCGCACGCCCTCGAATACGCCGAGGCCGTAGTGGAGGGTGTGCGTCAGCACGTGGGTTTTGGCATCACGCCAGGGCACCATTTGCCCGTCGAACCATATCTGCCCGTCACGCTCCGCGAAATTCATCTGACCGTTCCCCTGATTGAAGCCGCCATTGCACCACAAAAGGCCTGCTGCGCGGTACGTGGGGCCGTTCTTGCCCGGGAGTATTTACGGCGGGACGGGGAGCCATCGGTGCTGCTGTCGCGGGCATGGCCCGCTCCTGCGGGCTCAGAACTCTTCGGTGTCGAAATCGTGCTCGGGCGCGCGGGCAGCAACTCTGGAGGGCGGGCCCCGTCGTGGCATCAACGCGCCGGAAGTTTTGTCGTTGCCGGTGCGGAAGAACGAGACCTTGTCCGTCATCGCCGCGGCCTGGTCCTCGAGGGACTTTGCCGCCGATGCCGCCTCCTCCACCAGCGCTGCATTCTGCTGCGTGATCTGGTCCATCTGGTTGATGGCGAGATTGACCTGCCGGATCCCTTCGCTCTGCTCGCGGCTCGCCGAGGCGATCTCCGAGACCACCAGCGTCACCCGCTTGATCGCCTCGACGATGCGGCCCAGAACCGCGCCTGACTCGTTCACCAGCCTGGAACCGGCGGTGACCTTCTCGACCGAGTCGTTGATGAGGGTCTTGATCTCCTTGGCGGCCTGCGCAGAACGCTGGGCGAGGTTGCGTACCTCGGTGGCCACGACGGCAAAACCGCGTCCCTGTTCGCCCGCGCGCGCGGCCTCGACGGCAGCGTTCAGCGCGAGCAGGTTGGTCTGGAAAGCAATCTCGTCGATCACACCGATGATCTGCGAGATCTTCGTGCTGGAATCGTTGATCTCGCCCATGGCCGTGACCGCGCCGGAGACCACCGAGCCGCCCTTCTCGGCCTGCTGTCGGGCGTCGTTCGCGAGCTGGTTGCAGCGGGCCGCGTTCTCGGCGTTCTGCTGCACTGTGGATGTCATCTCGTCCATGCTGGAAGCGGTTTCCTCCAGGCTGGCCGCCTGCTCTTCGGTGCGCTGCGAGAGATCGGTGTTGCCGGCGGCGATCTCGGCCGCGCCGGTGTTGATAGAGGCGCTGCGATCGCGCACCTCACCCACGATGTCACGCAGGCGCGTGCTCATGGTTGCCAGCGAATCCAGCAACTGACCGATTTCGTCGTGCCGATCGACCACGACCTCCTGCGTGAGGTCACCCTCGGCGATGGCCGCGCAGTGCGCCGTGGCGCGAGCGAGCGGCACCGTGATGCCACGCACAAGGCGCCATGCGAACAGGCCGGCGCCACCGAGCACCAGCACGATGCTCAGGATGAACAGGTTGCGCGATGTCTCGTAGCGGCCGCGCGCCTCCTCGAAGACCTGCGCCGCCACTTCGGTCTGGATGTTCACCAGGGCGCTGAAACCGTCGGAGACCGGATCGATGGCCGGGTAAAGCTGGTTGATGGTGAAGCTGTCGATCGCCGCCTGGTCCTTGGCTTGGAGGATGCGTTCGAGCTCGTCGATGCGCTGGTCCGCCGTGGCCATCAAGGGCTTCAATTGCGCGACGGTCTGGACCTCCTGCGGCACGAGAAAGGTGGCGAGGTAGGCGCGCCAGAGCCGGTCGATGTCCTTGCGTGCGGTTGCGACCCGCGTTTGAGCCTCTTCCCAGGGCACGTTGCCGTTGCGCGTCTTGTGCGAGAGATCGACGATGCTGACGGCGTAGGCATCGGCGATGGCCTTGAGGTCCTTCAGCGGGACCACACGATCGAGATACACGGTCTCCAGACCTTTCACCGCGGCCGACATGTTTCGCAAGGCCTGCACGCCGATGAAGACCAGCGCGATTCCGAGGAATGCCACGAGCACGATCAGTCGCTGGCGAATGGTGATGTCTTTCATAAACGTGTCCCGTATCTGGTGCCTTGCGGCGTCTTCGGCGATTACCTTCGGAAGTCTATCACCCGCCCAGCAGGCGGCCCCATAGCGCCATTACAGCGGCCCGCTGTTCGCGGAAACGCCCTGCGTCCACCACATCGTCCTCACGCAGAAGCGCGAGCCTGTGGGTCTCCGTCCGGTAGGCCTTGTATGCAGAGGTGAGCATCTGCGCGTCTGATTGCGGCAGCAGGCCGCAGGCCTCCAGCGCCTCGAGGATGCGGATGTTGTCGGTGTACACCGAGATTTCCGGGTGCGCGCCGCTCCAGGTCAGCGCGGCGTACTGCACCAGGAACTCGATATCAACGATCCCGCCGGGGCTCTGCTTCAGGTGGAAGCGCGGGCTGTCGGGGCCGGAGGTGTCGGCTTTCAGGAGGTGAGCGCGCATACGGTTGCGCATCTCGAGTACATCGGCACGGAGTTTCTCCGGCTCCCGTGCCCGGGCCAGCACGGCGCGGCGCAGCGTCTCGAAGCGCGCCCCCAGCCGCGGGCAACCCGCCACCGGCCGCGCACGCACCAGCGCCTGATGCTCCCACGTCCATGCTTCTCGGGCCTGGTAGTCCTCGAAGGCCCGGAAGCTCGATACCAGAAGCCCCTTCGCGCCCGAGGGACGTAGCCGCATGTCCACCTCGTAGAGCGGGCCAAGCACCGTGAAGGTGGAGAGCACGTGGATGATCCGTTGGCCAAGGCGCGTGAAGAACAGGCTGTTTTCGATGGGGCGCGGTCCGTCGGTGGAGAGGCCCGTATCGGCGTCGTGCAGGAAGACGAGATCGAGGTCCGAGCCATGCCCGAGTTCGATCCCGCCCAGCTTGCCGTAGGCCACGATCACGAAGTCCCCGTCGCAGGGCTGGCCCTCGCTCTTCATGGGCGTGCCGTGACGCGATGCAAGGTCTTGCCAGCAGATGCGCAGCACGTGTCCCAGGATCGCCTCGGCGAGGAAGCTCAGGTAATCGCTCACCTTCATGAGCGGCAGCGCGCCCGTCACCTCCGATGCCGCACAACGCAAACCGTGCGCGAGCTTGAAGTAGCGCAGAGCCTCCATCTGTGCCTCGAGATCGTCCTGCGGCACGCGCAGCATGTGCTCGCGCAATTCGGCGGCGAGGCGTCCACGATCGGGCAGCACCTGCAGGCTGCGCGGATCGATCAGCTCATCGAGCAGCACCGGATGGTTGGCGAGCTCCTGCGCAATCCAGGGGCTGGCGGTGCACAACGTCACCAGCTGTGCGAGAGCTGCGGGGTTTTCGGTCAGCAGTACCAGATAGGCGCTGCGGCGCAACACGGCCTCGACCAGCGGCATGGCGCGCAGCAGCAGCAGCGAAGGTTCCAGGCTGCGCGCGGCGGCAGCAAGAAAAAGCGGCATGAAACGGTCGAGGCGTTCGCGCCCGGCTGCCTGCAGCGAGCGCACGCGGCTGCCTTCGTGGAGCTCCGCGAGACGGCGCCGCGTGCCGGCCGGATCCTCGAAACCTGCCGCAGCGAGCGCGGCTTCGAGGTCTTCTGCCGTCTGCTCCATACGCCAGAGCGCCTGCCAGGGGCCCGAGGAATCTGCGGCAGTGGCCTCTCCCGCGGGCTCGCTCACCACTGCGGCGAACTGCGCCGAGACGCGCGCCCGGTGCCCGGCAAGAGTTGCGTGGAATCTCTCCCAGTCGGGGAAACCCATGGCAAAGGCCAGGCGCTCGCGTTCCTCATCCTGTTGGGGCAGAGCCTGGGTCTGGGCGTCGTCGCGGGCCTGAAGGGCGTGCTCGGTGGCGCGCAGGAAAAGATAGGCCTCGCGCAGTTCCGCCACGGCCTCGAGCGGCAACTGGCCCAGCTCGCCCAGCGTCTGCAGCACGACGAGGAGGCTTCGCTCCTGCAGCCGAGGCTCGCGCCCGCCACGGATCAGCTGGAAACTCTGCACGATGAACTCGATCTCGCGGATGCCGCCGGCGTCGAGTTTCACGTCGCCGGCCTGGCCGCGGCGCGCAACCTCGCGGCTGATCATGGCTTTCATCTGGCGCAGCGATTCGATGGCGCTGAAATCGATGTAGCGGCGGTACACGAAGGGCCGCAGCGTGGCGAGCAACACCTCGCCGGCAGCAAGGTCGCCGGCCACCACGCGCGCCTTGATCATGGCGTAGCGCTCCCATTCCCGGCCCTGGTCCTGGTAATAGAGCTCCATCGCGTCGAAGTTCAGGGCGAGCGCGCCCGAATCGCCGTAAGGCCGCAGCCGCATGTCGACACGGAAGACGAAGCCGTCGCGCGTCACGGCATCCAGTGACTTGATGATCCTCTGACCCACGCGCACGAAGAATTCGCGGTTGCTCAGGCTGCGCAGGCCTGCGGTCTCGCCCTGCTCGGGGTAGGCGAAGATCAGGTCGATGTCGGAAGACAGGTTCAGCTCGAGCGCGCCGAGCTTGCCCATGCCGATGACCACCATGCGCTGCGGCGCTCCGCTCGCCTCGCCAATGGGCTCGCCGTGCTTCTGCGCGAGCTCCGCGTGCGCCGTCTCCAGTGCCACCTCGAGAGCCGCTGCGGCGAGCGCGCTCAGCTCGGCTGTGGTGGTCCGGAAGTCTGCAAGCGCGCAGCGCTCGCGCCAGAGGATGCGCAGCATTTCGCGGCGGCGCTGTGCCCGCAGCGCAGTCATCACCGTGGCCTCGGTGATGGTGCCGCCCAGAGCGGCGCGGGCGCGCAGCAGGTACTCGTCATCGCCGTAAGTGCGCCCGAGGTCACCACTCTGCAGGAGTTCGGGCAACAGATCGGGGTAACGCTCGCACTCGCGGAGCACGAAGCGGCTGTGGCAGAGGAGCCGGGCGAGTTCGCTGCGTCGTGCGGGCTCGCGCCGGAAGACATCCTCCAGCGCGGAACAACGCTCCTCGCCAAGAGCCGCGGCGAGGCGCGTGGTGTCTTCGGCGAGAGCGGCCGCGAAGGCCGCAGGTACCGTGTCGGGCGGAAGTTGCAGGTTCATGCCGGATCGCGCAACTGCTCCAGCGGCGCCACGCGCATCACTTCCTCGAGTGAGGTTTGTCCCGAGGCAATGCGCCGTGCACCGGCCAATCGCAGGGTCTTCATGCCGGCGCGTATTGCCACGCGTCGCAGCTCTGCCGAATCACTGTCCTCGCGGATGGCAGCGCGAACGGTGTCGTCCAAGCGCAGGATCTCGTAGATGCCCTGACGGCCGATGAAACCGGTGCTCCGGCATTCCTGGCATCCAGCGGGCCGGTAGGTGGCGGTGGGCTTGCGCGCTTTCCAGGGCGCCACCAGACGGGTCCAGGCCTCGTCGTCGAGTTGTGCGGGCTGCTTGCAGTGGGGGCACAGAACGCGCAGCAGGCGCTGGGCCATCACGCCGAGCAGCGTGGCGCGGATGAGATAGGCGGGTACGTCGAGTTCCAGCAGTCGCGTCACGGCCGAGGGCGCGTCGTTGGTGTGCAGTGTGGAGAGCACCAGGTGCCCGGTGAGCGCGGCCTGCACCGCCATCTCGGCGGTCTCGCGGTCGCGGATCTCGCCGATCATGATGATGTCCGGGTCCTGCCGCAGCAGCGCGCGCACGCCGCTCGCGAAATCCAGTCCGATCGCGTGATGCACCTGCACCTGGTTGAAGCTGGGCTCGACCATCTCGATCGGGTCTTCGATGGTGCTGATGTTCACATCGGGCGTGGCCAGCAGTTTCAGCGTGGAATACAGCGTGGTGGTCTTGCCCGAGCCTGTGGGGCCGGTGACCAGCACGATGCCGTGCGGCTGGTCGATCATCGCGCTCCAGGTCGCGAGGTCTTCGTCTGCAAGACCGAGTTCATGGAAGCCGCGCACCAGCACCTCCGGGTCGAAGATGCGCATCACCATCTTCTCGCCGAAAGCCGTGGGCAGCGTGGAGAGGCGCAGCTCGATCTCGTTGCCGCGCGGGGAGCGGGTCTTCAGGCGGCCGTCCTGCGGGCGGCGTTTCTCGGCCAGATCCATACGCCCGAGTATCTTCAGCCGGCTCGTGACGGCCATCGCGACAGCAGCGGGCAACTGATAGACCTGCTGCATGACGCCGTCGATGCGGAAGCGCACGTTGCTCTGCTCGCGGCGGGGTTCCAGATGGATGTCGCTCGCGCGGCTCTCGAAGGCGTACTGCAGCAGCCAGTCGACGATGCTGACGATGTGCTGGTCGTTGGCGTCGGGGTCTTTCAGCGTATTGAGCTCTACCAACTGCTCCAGATTGCCGGTGGCGCCGCCGCGCGGGGCGGTAAGGCCCGTTGCGCCGCTCACCGAGCGGGCAAGGTTGTAGAACTCCACCGTGTAGCGGTCGATGTCGGCGGGGTCTGCGAGCACACGGCGGATCGGGCGGCGCAGGGTCTGGCCGAGGTCCGACTCCCAACCGGACACCATCGGCTCCACGCAGGCGATGACCACTTCCTCCGGCGAGCTCTCGACGGCCAGGATGCGGTGGCGACGCGCAAAGGCGAGCGACATCACGGCGGTGACGGCCGCGGCGTCTATGCGCAGGGGATCGATGTGGTAGACCGGCTGCCCCACCTTGGCGCCCAGCCACGCAAGCAGCGCGGCGGTGTCCAGGATGCGACCGGGGTTGCGCGGGTCCGGAAGATTCTGCGCGGCAATGAATTCCACCGGGTGTCGCATGCCCTCGGTGCGGGCGCGCGGACTGAAGCGCAGGCGCTTGGCGTCGGCGTGGCTCACCAGGGCGTCGGCGGCAAGGGCATCGAGCAATTCGCCGTTATCGAGCGGCTGCCCGGCGCTGAAAGGCGTGGTCTGCTTCATGCGCGGGCGGGCTCCGTAAGGCGTGTCGGCCCATGCTAACAGAGGCCAATTGTGCAGGAGGGGGCCATGCCCCCGACTGCAGGGTACGCCACCGCTGCTGTCGCGCGCATGGCGCGCTCCTACGAAAAGGCCACCCGAGCGCCGCAGGTCTCCCGTAGGAGCGGACCATGCCCGCGACATCCTTCGCAGGATCAGGGCGCCCACCCGTAGGAGCGGGCCATGCCCGCGACTCTTCCGCGCCAGACGCGGTCTGGCGCACGCGGCACGCTCCCGATCCCGTGGGCCGTATACTCAGCCCCTGTGTGGCCGCGGCGGCTGCACGCACGCGAGACACGCCCGCAATGTCCCGACCCATCCCTGCCCTTCTCGACATGTTCGACCGGCTGCTCGCCGCGCCGTCGGTGAGCTGCACGGATCCCGCGCTCGATCAGGGCAACCGCGCCGTGATCGACCTGCTGGCCGGCTGGTGCGCGGCGCTCGGTTTCCGCGTCGAGGTGCAGGAGATCCCGGGCCGCCCCGGCAAGGCGAACCTCATCGCCGTGCTCGGCGAGGGCCCCGGAGGGCTGGTGCTCGCCGGCCACACCGACACCGTGCCCTTCGATGCCGATCTCTGGCACGTCGACCCGTTCCGTCTCACGCAACGCGAGGAGCGCCTCTACGGCCTCGGCGCCACGGACATGAAGGGGTTTTTTCCGATCGCGCTTGAGGCAGCACTGTCCGTGCGCGGCATGCGTCTGAAAGAGCCGCTGATCCTGGTGGCAACTGCCGACGAAGAGAGCTCCATGGACGGCGCGAAGCTGCTGGTGGCCGCGGGCAAACCCCGTGCACGCCACGCCGTGATCGGTGAGCCCACGGATCTGCGCCCGGTGCGGCTGCACAAGGGCATGATGATGGAAGCGGTGACGGTGAGCGGGCAGTCGGGCCACAGCTCCAACCCTGCTCTCGGCAACAACGCGCTGGACGGCATGCACCGCGTGATCACGGAGTTGCTCGCCTTCCGAGCCGAACTCGCGCTGCGCCACCGCAACCCGCTCTTCGAGGTGGAAGTTCCCACACTGAATCTCGGCTGCATCCATGGTGGTGACAACCCGAACCGCATCTGCGGCCAGTGCGAGCTGCACTTCGATCTGCGCCCGCTGCCGGGCATGGAGCCCGAGGAACTGCGCGTGACGATCCGCGAGCGCCTCGCGCGCATCGCCGGCGAAACCGGGCTTGGCATCCGGATGCGCCCGCTTTTCCCCGGGCTCTCGCCCTTCGCCGAGGACGCCATGGCGCCGGTGGTGCGCGCAGCGGAGGAATTCACCGGACACGCGGCGGGACAGGTAGGATTCGCCACCGAGGGGCCCTTCATGCAGCAACTCGGGATGCAGACGGTGGTGATGGGGCCGGGTTCCATAGCCCAGGCCCACCAGCCCGACGAGTACATGGAGCAGCGCCAGGTAGAACCCGCCGTGCGCGTGCTGACATCGATGATCCGGCGCCTTTGCGCCGACGCCTGAAGAAGAGGACTCACTGAGCCGTGCAAAACTACGTCAACTGGTTCCGCACCGCAGCGCCGTACATCAATGCCCACAAGGGCAAGACCGTTGTGCTCGCCTTCGGCGGCGACGTCGTTGAGGATGAACGCTTCGCCGCAATCGTCCACGACATCGCCATTCTCTCCACGCTGGGACTCAAACTCGTGCTGGTGCATGGCACCGGCAATGCGATGGACGCAACGCTGCCCGAGGCCACGCAGGAGGCTGGTGCCGCCCGCGGCCGCCGCGCAGTCTCCACGCAGGATCTGGAGCGCATCACGGGTCATGCAGGGCTGCTCCGCGCGCGCATCGAGGCGTTGCTCTCGATGGGCATCGCCAACTCTCCCATGCACGGCGCGCGCATCCGTGTCTGCAGCGGGAACTTCGTGATAGCGCAGCCGCTCGGCGTGCACGCAGGCACGGATTTCGGGCACGCAGGACGTGTGCGCCGCATCGATCGTGACGGCATCTCGGCCGAACTGGTATCAGGAAACATCGTGCTGCTCTCGCCGCTCGGCTACTCCACGACCGGAGAGATTTTCTATCTCGGGCACGACGAAGTGGCTGTTGCCGCGGCCACCTCGCTGGGCGCGGACAAGCTGGTGTTCCTCGAGGAATCCCTGCTCACTGATGCCGCTGGCAATGTGCAGCGCGACCTGCCGCTCAGGCTCGCGCAGACGCTGGCGGCGGAACAGCCCTCGGCAGTTCTGGACGCCGCCATAGACGCCTGCCAGGGCGGCGTGGAGCGCTGTTATGTGCTCGATTACCGCCGTGACGGCGCGCTGCTCTGCGAGCTCTACACGCGTGACGGCATCGGCACCATGGTGAACCGCGACTCTTACGAGAGCATCCGCGTGGCGGGCATCGAGGACGTGGGCGGCATCATGGAACTGATCGCGCCACTCGAGCGCGACGGCACCTTGGTGCGCCGCTCACGCGAGCGTCTGGAACTCGAGATCGACTGCTTCAGCGTGGTGGAGCGCGACGGCGCGATCATCGCCTGCGCCGCGCTGTATGCCGACACACCGAACCGCTCGGGCGAACTCGCCTGCGTGGCCACAGACCCCGGCTACCGCCGCAGCGGACGCGCCAATCGCCTGCTTGAGCACATCGAAGCCCGGGCGCGCGACGGAGGCGTGGAGCGACTTTTCGTGCTCACCACGCGTACGGCGCACTGGTTCGTGGAGCGCGGCTTCCGCCCGGCGGAGCTTGGGGAGCTTCCGGAGAAGCGCCGCGAGCTCTACAACTACCAGCGGAATTCGAAGGTGTTCATCAAGAACATCTGAGGGCGGCGGGGGCCCGGAACCGCCGGTACGGAAACGCAGCTCCGGAAAATGTGATACCTGTCCGAAAATCCGGGTATCGCTGTCAGGAGGCGGGCCCCGTCGCACCCGGACGGAGCATCTGCTCGCGCGCGATCTCCCCATCCAGAAACCGCAACCACTTTGCCGCCGCAGCGCTTTCACCGGGCTCCTTGCCCGCCAGCACGAAGGCCTCCCGCGCTTCCTGCAGGCGGCCCATCGCATAGAGCGCGCGGCCGAGCATCAGGCGGGCGCCTTCGGGGCGGCGTTCCGCTGACGCAAGCGCGGCACGCGCGGAGCCCGCTGCACCGGCGGGTTCGTCGTTCAGCAGTTGCAGCGCCGCAAGTCTCAGCCACAACGCGCCGTCGTTGCCGAGGCGCGCAGCAGCCTCGAGTTTGGGCATGGCAAGTGCGGGCTCCTGCGCACGCTCCCACGCCGTCGCGAGCAGTGCGAGGTGTTCGGGCGTCGTGCTGACGCGTCCTGCTGGGATTTCCCGGTCGAGCAGCGTGGCCGCCCGCGCCGGCAGGCCGGCCTCCAGATACAGCGCCGCGAGGCCGAGCAGATCCTGCTCGTCGACCAGCCAGCCGGCGAGCCAGGGCGCCTCCATCGCAGCCACGCGGCGCGCGGTCTGGCCGCGTTCGGCACAGACCGCCGCAAGCTGCAGGAAATACTCCTTGCGCGGCCAGGTGCCCGCGAGCGCCTCCAGCGCACTGGCCGTGCGGGCGAGGTCGCCGGCGGCATAAGCGGAGGCCCGCATCAGCAGATACCAGCCCTCCTGCGGCGCGAGGTTCCGGCGCTTCGCCTCCGCGACCGCGGCATCGAGTTCGGCAAGCGCATCCCGGTGACGCTCCTGTCCGTGCAGTGCGCGTGCGAGCAGTGCGTGCGCCTCTGGCAGCGGATCCTCGCTGATGGCGAACCACGCGCGCAGCATCGCCGAGGCCTGCGCCCACTGGCCCAGCGACACCTGCAGCTGCGCCAGGCTGTAGCGGGTGTTTGACTCCATGATTGCGGGCAGGCCGGGCTGCTTCAGCACCTGCAGGTAGGCGCGCGCGGCGGCATCGCTCTGGCCGAGTGCGTCCCGGATGAATCCCTCGAAGTAAAAGAGGTTGGCGCGCTCGTAGCTGTTCAGGGCGCGGCCGTCGTCGAAATCCCGTGCAATGGCCTCGAGCATGCCAAGGGCTTTCTGGTGCTCGCCGGCGTCGGCTGCACGCTGCACCTCGTCGAAGCGCTGGAAGACCACACGGCGGATGTGCGGCGTGGGACGCAGCGCGGTGGCGCTTCGCGCGGGCTTTTCCGCGGCAGCCTCGGCAGCGCGCGCACCGGGTACACAGGCCGAAGCCGCACAGAGGGCAGCAGCAAGCAGGGCGTTAACTGCGCGGCGCATCCCGTTCAGCGCTCCAGCGAAAAAACGAATTCGTTGCGCACGCCCGCCACATCCACCGGCAGGCCGGCGCGCTCGCGCGGCCGGTATTTGAACTGGCGCGCGGCCGCCACTGCAGCGGCCTCGAAAGCACCCGGCGGATTGCAGTCCACCGGGCGCACGTCGCGGGTGGTGCCGGCAGCGGTGACGGTGAATTCGACGGTGCAGCGACCGCTGATGCCGGCAGCCTCTGCGGCGGCGGGATATTCGGGCGCGACGGTGACCAGCGGGAGATAGTCGGGCTCTTGCGCCATGACAGGCGATGCGGCTGTGTTGCGTGAGTTTTCCTGCGCCTGCGCAGGCAGCACAGCACGCTCTCCTGCAGCCGCCGGCGTACGTGCATCACCTCGCCAAAGCCCGCCGAGCGCAAGCGCCACGAGCAAGGCCACCAGCGCGATGCTCCGCAGGTGGGTGTGGTCGTGCAGGGACGAATGCTCAAAACGAAGGGATTTCCGGCGGCGCAGTTGCCGCGAGCCCTGGGGAGCGATCACCGTGTGCTGCCGCTTGCCGCCAGGCTCACGAGCGCCGCAGCTTCCTGATCCAGTGCGTGCGCCAGTACACGCGAACGCGCGGCGAGCAGGCCTTGCAGCAGCAGTACGGCTATGCCTGCTGCGAGCCCGACCACTGCGCTTGCCAGCGCCGGCGCCAGCGTGAACGCGCTGTCTGCCGGAGCTCGCATCACGTACAGCACCGTGCCCAACACGCCGAGTAGCGGCACCGAGGCGGCGGCGAGACGCAAACCGTGAAGGCCGAGTTCGATCGCGGGCATCTCCCGCAGCAGCGATTGATGCAGCAGATGCTCCAATGCGTTTGCATCAAGCCCGGGATGCGCGGCCGCCTCGGCGCGCACGCGCGCTACGGGATGCGAATCCTGCAGGGCGCCACGGCCTCGAAGTGCTGCGTTCCACTGCTCTACAACCGCCAAGCGCCATGTCGCGAAGGCGCCGGCAAGCAGGCCTAGCAGGAGCGCCAGGGCGCCCGCCATGCCGCCCGCAGCAAGCCGCTCGCCGAAAGTGGCCGCGGATGCGGCGGCCGCCAGTGCTTCGCCACCCATGGCTCCGGTGGGGTCGAGCAGGAAGGGCTGCAGTCCGTCTGTGGCAGCGAAGAAATCGGCTGCTGTTTCGCGCGTGTCCGCGTCAGGTTGTCGCGCGGCTTCGAGGAAGAGAGCGTCTCCTCCGCGATAACGCAGATAACGCCCGGCTGCGTCCACCGCACCGAAACCGCCGACACGCAGCAGCGCGCGCGTTGCGTCGCTGCCGTCGGGCGAACGCACCGTAGCGTCGAGCCGGCGCACGGCTCCGCCCTCGGCGAGTTCGCGCTGCAATTCGAACCACAGGCCCTCCAGTGCGGCGGCCGTCGGCAAGCGCTCGCCGCTTGCCGCGGTGCGCAGGAGTTCATCCAGGGCGCTCACGCGTTCGGTGCCCACTTCTGCCGCCACGGCAGAGTCCTGCAGCAAGGGACGCAAGGCCGTGCCCTGTTCGCCAAGATGACGGAAGACCTGCTCCAGTGCGCCCAGCCGGGCTTGCAGCTCCTCTGTGCGGGCGTCCACGGCACGCTGCGTGATCTCGAAACGCTGCTCGAGGATGGTGGCGCGCTGCGTGGCAGCGGCGAGTTCCTCGCGTGCAGTGGCAAGACGTGCCTGCTGGCGATCGCGCTCCTCCAGGAACACCTTCCGGCGTGCGGCCTCTGTCTCCGTGCCCGTGGCGCGGGCTTCACGCACTCGGGCGAGAAGCTCCTGAAGGGAGCGCGCGGGCGGTGCTTGCGCCGCGGCAACGGGTGCTGAGGCCTGTGGAGTTGCAGCGGGCGCCGCTGCGGCAGCCGCAGGCACCTCGCTCTGCGGCCACGCGCGCGCCGCGAAAAACGCCAATACCAGAAGCGATGAACGCCATGCCGTGCTCATGGTGCAGCCTCCGCTGCTGCGGGCAGTGGCAAGCGCAGCAACGTTGGCTGCTGTTCCCCTGCAGCGATGGCAATGCCGTGCGCGATGGCCGCGTCGTAGCTGTCGTCAATCGGCGTCCATGCGTGCACTGCGGGATCCCAGCGGAAATTGCCGCTGCCATCCGGGGTGCGCGCAAGAAGCACGCTACGGCCAACGTGCAGCACCTGCACGCCGCGCTGTTCATCGGCCACGGTGATGGTGTCTGGATAGGAGCCCAGATGGCGCGCGTATTCCAGCTCGGTGCGATAGGCGGCCAGCACCTCGCGAAAAGCGATGTCGATCGGGGTGCCGGCGCTCTCGAGGGCGCTGCGCAGCGCCTCCACGCGCGCCTTGCGCTCGGGCAGGCGGAACGGCAGGTCGAGCACGATGAACTGCTCCAGCGAGTCGACCATTCGCACCAGCAGCGGTGCGATCTCGCGCTGCAATGCGAGCGCGCCCGTGGTGGCAGTACCCAGATCCGCGATGCGGCGCTGCTGGTCTGCGTACTGGCGATCCAGCCGTGCGTTGTGGATGCCGAGGCCCTCGATCTGCCGGGTGATGCCGGTGTACTCATCGAGCAGCTTGCGCGTTTCGGTGGCGAGGCGGTCGACCTCGGCCTGTGAGGCCTGCCCGGCGGCGGCGGATTGCGCGCCCGTGGCGAGAATGTCTGCCACCGGCTCGGCATGCGGGCCGTCTGCGAGCAGTAGCCCGCACACCGCGAGGCAAGGCACAAGGAAGCGGGATATCAGGCGTCGCATGGGAGGGAGCGCGGCCGGCGGAGTGCCGTTCCAGCAAGGGTTCTTGCGGTCATTACACAGAAGGGTTGCAGAGGCGTCAACGCGCGATAGCGGCCGTGGCTGCGCCAGCCCTGTTAGCATGGGGCATAACTCTGCAAAACCCTCATCGAGAGGTGCTCCGTGAACGATATCCCCCAGGTCAATCCCGATCTCGCCGAACTGGAGCCCGAATGGCAACGCGGCTTCGCTTGGGTTGAGCGCGAACTCGGCGGGCGCGTCTGCAATCTGCAACGTCAGGGACGCTGGCGTCCCGCATGGTTTTTCGACGTCGAGAAAGACGGCGGGCTGCTGCCGATGTATTTCCGTGGCGATCGCGGCTGGGAGGAGGGCCAGCGCGTGGAATCTGTTCTGGACCACGAGTGGAACGTCTACCGCGTGATGGAAAAGCACGGCCTTCGCGTGCCCCACGTCTACGGCCTCTGCCCCGAGCCCAAGGGCCTGATCATGGAGCGCGTGCCGGGGCGCTTCAATCTGGGCACGGTGGAAGATCCGGACGAGCAGCGCAGCGTGCTTGAGCACTACATCGAGCTGATCGCGGAACTGCACCGCATTCCCATCGAGGACTTCGAGGCCTGGGGGCTCGAGCGCCCGAGCGGATCGCGCGGTCTCGCGCTCGGTGACTTCGACGCCTGGGTCGGGAACTTCCGCAAGGCCAAGCGCCGCCCCGAGCCGATGTGGGAATTCGCCGTCCAGTGGGTCTACCGCAACATTCCCGAGGGACGCTCCGAGATTTCCTGCCTGCAGGCCGACTCCGGGCAGTTCATGTTCGAGGACGGGCGCGTCACGGCGCTGATCGACATGGAGCTCGCCTATCTCGGTGACCCGCTCGCTGATCTCGGGGGGCTCTTCAGCCGTGATCTGGGCGAGCCGCTGGGTAGCCTTGCGCACGCAATCCGCCACTACGCGAAGGTCTCGGGCCGCGAGGTGGATCTCGACGTGGTGCGTTTCCACGCCCTGCGATTCAACCTCTGCACCTCGCTGGTGATGTCCCATTTCGTGGCGGGTGCGCAGCCCGGGGAAGACCACGCGATGTACCAGGCCTGGTCGATCGTCTGGGGGCGCGCAGCGCTTGCCGGGATCGCAGAGCTGACAGGCGTGGAACTGCCTGCGCTGCCGGAGTATTCGCCGGCTCCCACGCAGCGCGCGCCGGCCCTTGACGCCCTGGTGCACAAGCTCCGCGAATTGCGTGACGCCGCTCCCGACGAGGGCCGCCGTTACGAACTCGACCAGCCCTATCGCATTGCGCTGGCGCTGCAGCGAGCCGATGCGCTCGGGCCTGCCTTCGATGCGATCGAGCGCGAGGAGATCGCAGCGTTGCTCGGGCATCGTGTGGAGGATCTGGCGCAGGCCAATGCCGAGCTCGAGCAGCTCGTGCTGGAGAGCGGGCCGGAGCGCGACGGGGAGTTTCTGCGGTTTTTCCTGCGGAGGATCCTGCGCGAACACGAGCTGCACCGGCCGGCGCTGCTGCAGTATTGCGACCGGGAGTTGCAGCCCTTCGAGTGAGCTCCCCCGGGCGAGGCGTCGCGGCTGGCGGCCTTCAGGAGGCGACGTCAGCCGGCGGCGGGACGTAACCCTCGGCCTGCGTCACGGACTCGTTCGAGAAGAACTTCTCCATCTCTTCCTCGAGAAAGGCCCGAGCGTTGCGGTCCATCATGTTCAGGCGCCGCTCGTTGATCAGCAGCGTCTGGTGTGCGATCCACTCCTGCCAGGCCTGTCTGGAAACCGATTCGAAAACCCGCTGACCGCGGGCGCCCGGAAACGGCGGTTGCGTGAGGCCTTCCATTTCACGCTGGTATTTGCGGCAGAAAACGTTACGGCTCATGTGCGGGCTCCGGCGGGGCAGAGTGCGTCGATCAGTTTCTTCACGGGCGCGGCCAGTCCGAGCGCGCGCTGGCCCGGCTTGTACCACGCGAGCCTCTGGTCTTCCAGCACGTGGCGGCCAAGGCCAGGCACCCGGATGTGCACCGGGCTCACGTCGAGATGGAAGTGACTGAAGGTGTGGCGAAAGACCGTGCCGTGGTGGAGGCTGCCCGGCGCCTCGCCCGTGATGCGGTCGCAGGCGGTGGCGGGGTCTGCGCCGTGGTCGATTTCCGGGAAGCTCCACAGGCCGCCCCAGATGCCGGTTGCGGGGCGCTTTTCGAGGAGAAACTCGCCAGCGGGGTTGCGAACCACGAGCATCTGGCAGCGACGCTCGGGGAGCCGCCGTGACTGCTTGCGCGAGGGATAGAGCGTGGGCGTTCCCTCGGCCCGCGCCACGCAAGCCTCGGCCAGCGGACACAGCGCGCAGGCCGGGCGGCTGCGGGTGCAGAGTGTGGCTCCCAGGTCCATGATCGCTTGCGTGTAGTCTGCGCAGCGCTCGGCTGGCGTCAGTGCATCGGCAAGCGTCCAGAGACGTTCCAGAGTGGAACCGCGCGAGGTATCGCCGGCTATCGCGCAGAGCCGCGTCAGCACCCGCTTCACATTGCCGTCAAGGATCGGTGCACGCTCACCGCAGGCAATCGAGAGAATTGCTCCCGCGGTGGATTTGCCTATGCCCGGCAGTTCGCAGAGCGCGTCGGGCGTACGCGGGAAAACGCCTCCGTGCGCCTCGCAGACCTTGCGTGCTGCGCGGTGCAGATTGCGCGCCCGCGCGTAATAGCCGAGCCCGGTCCAGTGATGCAGCACGTCGTCCTCGGGGGCATCAGCCAGAGTCTGCACGTCCGGGAACCTGGCCATGAAGCGATCGAAGTAGGGTATGACCGTGTTCACCTGCGTCTGCTGCAGCATGATCTCCGACACCCACACCCGGTAAGGCGTGATCCCGCGTTGCCACGGGAGGTCGTGGCGGCCGTGGCGATCGAACCACGCGAGCAGACGCGTGGCGACGATGTTGGCAAGTGCTGCGTGAAGCGGCCCGGCAGCGGGCTCAGTGGCGTCTGAGGAAGTCACCGAGTTTGTCCTTCAATTTGTCGCCAGCGATCTGCCGGGTGATGTCCAGCAGATCGTTCTTGTCGATGCCACACCAGTCGGCCGGGTCGGCGTCCAGCGAGCCTCTGCAGCGTATCGGCCATGTCACGCGCTGCATCCGCCGGTTCATGCGGCAGGCATGGTCGAGGGTTTCCATGTCGCCGGTGATGCGTGCATCGAGCCGTAGCGCGATCCTGCGTTGCCGGAGGTCGATGCTTCCCTCACCCTCCAGCGACATGTTTTGCGTCGTGGCCAACAGCCGTTGCAACTCGCCCACTCCCTTGCGGAAATCGACATTGGCATCCAAAGCGCGCAGACGTGTGAGTGGCTCGAAGCGGCGTTCGAGCGCTTCGCCGTTCAGAGCGGCCGCGGCCTTGCAGACAGACTGCTCTGCGCTGATTCCGTGCAACACCGGTTTCTCGATGTGCAGCCTGATCGGGCCATCGAGGGAGGCGATCCATTGCTCGCGTGAGAGCCCCCTGGCCTGCAGGTTCGCGCTCGCATTCAGTGCGCCGTCGAGCACCTCGACGCCCCGCGTGGCGGCCAGCAACCGGTGCGCGTCCACCCCGTCCAGTTCCGCGTCGATGCGAAGGCCGCCTTCGCGTTCCATGTCCAGACTTCCGGCAGCGTGCAGCTTGCCCCCGTAGAGCTGTGACACCACATCGTCCAGCCGTATCGATCCGGGCAGCAGCGTTACTGTGGATTCCACTGACTGCAGCGCCATGCCGGCGGATTTCAGCTCGCCGATACTCGCGCGCAGCTGGGCCGTGAATTCCTTGCGTGTTGCGGAAGATGATCCGGATGCAGGCTGCATCTCATCCGGCTCGTCGGGCGGTATCAGTTCCGGCGGCAGGATGTAATCGAGGTCGATCAACGGACTGTTCAGGGTGGCTTCCATCCGCTGCGACCCGCCAGGCGTCCAGCGGAGTTCGCCTCCGAGCGCCAGCGTGCCGGCCAGCAGGTCCAGCGCAGTCAGTTGCAGCGAGCCCTGGCGCCAGAGGAAATCCGTGCGTAGCTGCACCGAGGTCAGGATGTCGGGGTTGATGGGGTGCGGGATGTCGATGCCGTTGGTGCCCGCGAGACCCAGTACATCGAGCCGGCGTGCGTCGATGCGGCCGGTGAGTTCAGCGGCTTGCCAGTCGGCGTCGAGCGAGATGCTTGCATCCACGTCCTCCCCCGACAGTGTTCCCTCGGGCAGTGACACACGATGGGTGGCGGTGTCTGCCTGCACGAGGGGCAAGCTGACGCGGATTGGATGGCCGCCCGTCGGAGAGAGATCGATGTCGGTGCCTCTCAGCTCCAGTTTCTGCTCTGCCCGATTCACGCTGATCTGCGAGCGCAGCCCGATGCCTAGCGCTCTGGCGTTCTCGCCCGGCTGTGTTTCGATGGAGCCCTCGAGCGACAGCAGGGAGGCTTGGTCGCCGGATTCGGGCCGGTCGATCCGCAGTGTCCCGAGCCTTGCCTCATAGCGCTTGCCGGAGGTGGCGTCCTGGAACCCGATCAGGGCGTCTTCGATGCGCAACTCGCGGATGTCCACATCGCGTGCGGGTGCGTCCCTGGCAGCGTCAGTTGCAGCGGAGTCTGGCTGCGCCGCGCTGCGCAGAAGATTCTGCCAATTGCCGCGGCCTTGTGCGTCCCGTTGCAGTTCCAGCCGAGGGCTCGCGATGCGCAGCTGTTCGCAGACCAGCTTGCCTCGGAGCAACGGCAGCAGGCTGATGCCGAGGCGCAAGCTCTTTGCCGATGCCAGCATCTGCCCCGAACCTGCGGGAGCCTCAAGCCGAAGCCCTTCGAGGGTGATGCCGGGTCGGGGAAGCAGCTCGACCGACATGTTGCCGTCGATGCGCAGGCGTGCATCGGCGATGGCCTCGACCCGCTCCGTGAGCGCGGCGCGTATGCGGTCTTCATCGGCAGCAAGGAAAACCAGCACACCGAGGCCGGCGATGATCGCCAGCACCGTTGCGACTGCAATACCCAGCCATCTGATCGGAGTGCCCACGGAAGTATCCAGTGCTGCTCGGGCAGGGCGATGGTAACGGAATAACGTCGTGCGGTAGGCGGTCGAAGAGAAGACTCCGGATGCCTTTGGCCGCTGCGACAGTAATGCCTGCTTTCGCGCGCCATGGCGCTCTGCCGGCGCGGCTATACTTCCGGCCTTCCCGGGTTCTTGCCCCCTCCGAGGCGCCAAACGCATGGCAGAGCGAATCGCCGACGTCTCCCGCAACACGCTGGAAACCCAGATCCGCGTGCGGGTCAATCTCGATGGTACGGGTCGGGCGCAGCTCGCCACCGGCATTCCCTTCCTTGACCACATGCTCGACCAGGTCGCCCGTCACGGGCTGGTAGATCTGGACATCGAAGCAAAGGGCGATCTCCACATCGACGCGCACCACACGGTCGAGGACATCGGCATCACGCTGGGGCAGGCGATTGCCCGGGCACTGGGCGACAAGGCGGGCCTCGTGCGTTACGGGCATGCCTACGTGCCGCTCGACGAGGCGTTGTCACGCGTGGTGGTCGACCTTTCCGGCAGGCCGGGCCTCGAGTTCCACGTTCCTTTCGTGCGCGCCATGATCGGGGAGTTCGACGTCGACCTCTTCCACGAGTTCTTCCAGGGTCTCGTGAACCACGCCATGCTCACGCTGCACATCGACAACCTGCGTGGCCAGAATGCCCACCACCAGGCCGAGACAGTATTCAAGGCTTTCGGCCGTGCACTGCGCATGGCCGTAGCGGTTGATGCTCGCCAGTCCGGCGCGATGCCCTCGACCAAAGGCTCGCTCTGAGCGCATTTCCAGCATGAGCCAGCGCATCGCGGTCGTTGATTACGGCATGGGCAACCTGCACTCGGTGGCCAAGGCCCTCGCGCATGTCGCCCCCGAAGCAGACATCATGGTGAGCGATGATCCCGCCGTGGTCGGCGCGGCCGATCGGGTGGTCTTTCCCGGTGTTGGCGCGATCCGCGACTGCATGGGCGAGATGCACCGGCGCGGCCTCGGCCCGGTCCTGCGGACCGCGGCATCCTCGGGCCGCCCCATGCTCGCCATCTGTGTCGGCCTGCAGGCCCTGATGGAGCACAGCGAAGAAAACGCCGGCGTGGACTGTCTCGGCATCCTGCCCGGACGGGTGCGCAGATTCCCCGACGGCATGCAGGACGAGGACGGAAACACGCTCAAGGTCCCGCACATGGGCTGGAGCCGGGTGGCGCAGCAGCCACACCCGCTATGGGCGGGAATCCCCGATGGCGAGCGCTTCTACTTCGTGCACAGCTACTACGTCGATCCGGCAGCGCGCTCGCACGTCGCGGGGAGTTGCGAATACGGGCTCGAGTTTGCCGCCGCGCTCGCGCGCGAGGCACTGTTCGCGGTGCAGTTTCACCCCGAGAAAAGTCATAGCGCAGGCCTGCGGCTGCTGCGCAATTTCTGCAACTGGGACGGCCGATGCTGATCATTCCCGCCATCGATCTCAAGGACGGCGCCTGCGTGCGCCTGCGTCAGGGCCGCATGGAGGACGCCACCGTTTTCGGCAACGACCCCCTCGCCATGGCCACTCGCTGGGTAGAGGAGGGAGCGCGACGGCTGCACCTCGTTGACCTGAACGGCGCCTTCGCCGGCGAACCCGTCAATGCCGCTGCCGTGCGCGCCATCACCCGGGCATTCCCGGAACTGCCAGTCCAGATCGGTGGTGGCATCCGCAGTCGTGACATCGCTGCCCGTTATCTCGATATGGGCGTTCGCTGGGTCATCATCGGCACGCAGGCGGTGAAGGATCCCGATTTCGTGGCGGGGCTTTGCGCGGAATTCCCCGGGCACGTGATCGTGGGTATCGATGCGAAGGACGGACTCGTCGCCACCGAGGGCTGGGCCGAGGTGTCATCGGTACGCGCGGTCGATCTCGCACGGCAGTTCCGCGCGGCCGGCGTGAGCGCCATCGTCTATACCGATATCGCGCGCGACGGCATGCTCTCGGGTGTGAACCTCGAGGCTACCCGCGAGCTTGCCGAGCAGGGAGGCATACCGGTCATCGCCTCCGGAGGTGTGGCCACTATCGCCGACGTCCAGGCCCTTCTGAGGTGCAGGGACAGCGGCATCTGCGGCGCCATCACCGGGCGTGCCATCTACGAAGGCACGCTGGATCTGGGGGCTGCCCAGGCCTGTTGCGATCAGGCGGCTGGAGGCTGAGATGGGTCTCGCCAAGCGGATCATCCCCTGCCTCGACGTCGACAAGGGGCGCGTTGTGAAGGGCGTGCGTTTCCTCGACATACGGGATGCGGGGGATCCGGTTGAGATCGCGCGGCGCTACAACGAGCAGGGCGCCGACGAGATCACTTTTCTCGACATCACCGCGAGCCACGAGGGCCGGGACACCACGCTGCGCACGGTCGAGCGGATGGCGAGCGAGGTGTTCATCCCCCTCACGGTGGGCGGGGGTGTGCGCGAGCTCGCGGACATCCGTAACCTGCTCAACGCCGGTGCCGACAAGGTCTCGATCAACAGCGCGGCCATCCACCGCCCCGAATTCGTCCGCGAGGCCGCCGAGCGCTTCGGCACCCAGTGCATCGTGCTTGCCATCGACGCCAAGCGTGTCAGCGCTCCGGGTGAGCCACTGCGATGGGAGATCTTCACGCACGGCGGCCGTCGGGGTACCGGTATCGACGCCCTCGACTGGGCGGAGCGGATGGTGGCATACGGTGCGGGCGAGATTCTGCTGACCAGCATGGACCGGGACGGTACGCGCGACGGCTTCGACATCCCCCTGACGAGGGCGGTAAGCGAGCGGGTAACGGTTCCGGTGATCGCCTCAGGGGGCGTGGGTACGTTGCAGCATCTGGTGGACGGCGTACTGGACGGCCATGCTGACGCTGTTCTGGCGGCCAGCATCTTTCATTTCGGAGAGCATACCGTCGGCGAGGCCAAGGCCTGCATGGCCGCGGCGGGGATAGAGGTCAGGCTGTAGGCGAAAGCCCCGATATCAGTCGTGGCTGAGATTGGAGTAGAAGCTGGACAGTACCCGTGGCTCTGCGAGCTGGACGAAATCGATGAAGTCGTGAAGGCCTTTCTGGGCGTCGTACTTCGATTCGAAGGGCCCGATGGACGCGCCTTCGCGGGTAGCGAAATACCAGGCGCTGTTCACGGCAAAAAAGCGATCAGTCCGCATCGGGACCGCGCCTAGTTCTCCGTTACGCCTGTCAGACATCGTGATCTCTACCCGGGCGGTTTGCATGAACGTGTACCGCACTGCATTGTCGTGGTGCATCGGAGTGTATACCAGCACCGATTACGTGCCCAAAGAATCTACCGGCCTGCACTCGTTTGTCAATTATTCCCTGCACTGACCACTCAGGCGTCGGCCGGTAACGCCTGCGTCACAGCCTTCTGTTTGGCGCCGAGCACCATGGCACGCAGGAGGTTCAGGGCCTCGTAGAGCTGGTAATCCTGCTCGCGAAGGTTGTCTGACTTGGCTCCCGCTCGCTGCTTGCTGCCGTTCTCGGTCTTGCCGTTGCCGTTGCTCAGGTGTCCGTCCAGATCGGCCTCCGTCACCATCGGTCCGGGTTTCACGGGGGTTAGCGTAGCCCTTTCGATCACGATGTCCGGCTTGATGCCCTGAGCCTGGATGGAGCGGCCTGATGGCGTGAAATAGCGCGCCGTCGTCAGTTTGATGGCGCGGTCTTCGGCCAGCGGCAGAACCGTCTGTACCGAGCCCTTGCCGAAGCTGTCCGTGCCCACCACGACCGCACGCTTGTGGTCCTGCAGCGCGCCCGCAACGATCTCGCTCGCGGAGGCGGTGCCGCCGTTGATCAGCACCACCACCGGTACGCCTTCGAACAGGTCCCCGGGTTTGGCGCTGAAGCGGGCGCTGGCGTTCTCGATGCGGCCCTTGGTGTAGACGACCAGCCCTTCGTTCAGGAAGGCGTCTGCGACCTCAACCGAGGCTTGCAACACGCCGCCGGGGTTGTTGCGGAGGTCGAGTACCAGCCCTGCAACCGGGCCTTTGTTGTCGGCCTTCAGCGCGTCCAGCGCTTTCACGAAATCCTTGCCGGTCTCGCTCTGGAACTGTGCGATGCGCATGTAGCCCAGCCCCGGATCGAGGATGCGCTGCCTGACGCTGCGGACGCGGATCACGTCCCGCACCAGCGTGACGTCGAAAGGTCCCTGTGTCCCCTCGCGCACAACGGTGAGGACGATTTTCGAGCCCTTGTCGCCGCGCATCATGTCGACGGTCTGGTTAAGGCCCATGCCTTTAACGGATTTGCCGTCGATCTTGATGATGATGTCGCCGCTTTCCATGCCGGCGGCCTTGGCCGGAGTGTCGTCGATGGGTGTGATGACCCGAACGAATCCGTCCTGCTCCGCGCCCACTTCGAGGCCCACGCCGCCGAATTCGCCCGAGGTGCTCTCGCGCAGCTCCGTGAAGGACTCCTTGTCGAGGTATGCGGAGTGCGGGTCCAGCCCGTTCAGCATGCCTTTGATCGCGTTCTCGAGCAGCGTGCGGTCGTCGACCTTCTCGACATAGGCCGAGCGGATCTGGTTGAAGACCTCGGCAAAGATCCTGAGGTCCTGCAGAGGCAGTACGCCCTCCGGAGGCTCCGTGGCTGCGGCCGTGTTTGCAGGCGCGGGCGTGGCGGCGGGTTCCTCGGCGAAGGCGAAGTGCGAGATGCCCAAGGCCACTGCCAGAGCGAGCCTCGCGAATGCATGGGAGCGTGGGCGTTTTCCGGTCGTGTGGGCAGGCATGTGGGGATGGCTCACGCGGGTGCCGCGCTGTCAGAAGTGATGATGGCCGCAGTTTGCATCAAGGCCGGGGTGGGCACCAGCGGCCCGATTGGTCAGCCCCGGGGGCGCGTGTATACTCGCGGCCTTTCGCGCGGAGCGCCACCACCGGCGTGTTCCTGCAGCTGTTCCGGGTGCCCTGCATGGAGCTTTTCGTCCAGTTCGTCGTGCTCAAGTGGTATCTCTTTACCGCCGCAGCGGCGTTGATCGCCATGCTGCTGGTGCACGAGAACCGCCGTGGCGCTCCCGCTGTTTCCCCTGTCCAGCTCTCGTCCATGGTCAACCGAGACGACGCCGTGGTCCTCGACCTGCGTGACGCCAACGAGTACCGCGCAGGTCATATCGTCGACAGCGTCCACATGCCCTTCGGCAAGCTCTCCGAACGCATAGCCGAGCTGGAACGCTACCGCGATCGACCGGTGATCGTTGTCTGCAAGATGGGCCACCACTCGGGGGCCGTAGCAAAGACGCTCAAGGAAAAAGGCTTCGCGCAGGTCTACCGGCTGGGCGGCGGCATGCTCGAGTGGCAGTCTGCGCAGCTGCCGCTTGTCAGGGGCTGACGTGGCTGTGCAGGTGCGGATGTTCACCACGCGCTGGTGTCCGTACTGCGTGGCGGCCCGCCGTCTTTTCGACGCGCTCGGCGTAGTCTACGAGGACGTCGACGTGGGCCTTGATCCGGCCTTGCGCGCCGACATGGAACATCGATCCGGGCGACACACGGTGCCCCAGATCTGGATCGGAGACCGCCACGTGGGCGGATTCGACGATGTGAACGCCCTGCATGCCAGGGGACAACTTATGCCGCTGCTCGGGATTGCAGGCCCTGACTCCCGCGCCGGCGCTTCGTGACGACAACAGGACCACAGCAGAGGACCGCAACATGGCCGACGAGAACACCCAGCAGCAGGAGCAGCAGTTCGCCCTGCAGCGCATTTACGTGAAGGACATCTCCTTCGAGACGCCGCAGGGCGTGGAAGTCTTCCGCCAGCAGTGGAAGCCGAAGGTGAACCTGGAGATGAATACGCGGCAGAACCGCATCGACGACCAGAACTTCGAAGTGGTGCTCACGCTCTCGATCACGGCGACCCAGGAAGACAAGACCGCGTTCATCGTAGAGGTGCAGCAGGCTGGTATCTTCTTTGTCGCCGGCGTCCCGGATGCGCAGCTTCGTCAGGTCCTGGCCACTGTCTGCCCCAGCATCCTGTTCCCCTACGCGCGCGAGGCGATCGACGCTCTCGTGGTGCGCGGCTCCTTCCCTCCCCTCATGCTCGCGCCGGTGAACTTCGACGCGCTGTACGTGCAGGCGATGAAGCAGCAGCAGGAAAAGCAGGCCGCCGAAGCGCCCGCGTCCCACTGAAGATGCCGGGGGCGGCGTTCAGGCGCCGCCCTCGAAGCCTTGCTGTCGCCACGCCTCGTAGACGACTACCGCCACGCTGTTCGAGAGGTTCAGGCTTCTGCCTCCCGGGCGCATCGGGATGCGCAGCCGCTGTTCCTCAGGGCGGGCATCTATCAATTCCTCTGGCAGTCCTCGCGTTTCGGGGCCGAACAGGAATGCGTCTCCCGCCTCGAAGTTCACGGCGTCGTAATTCCGGCTTCCGCGGGTCGTCAACGCAAAGAGACGGCCGTGTGGACATTCCTCCGAGAACGCCTCCAGCGTCGGCCAGACGCGCACGCTTGCCCACTCGTGATAGTCCAGCCCCGCGCGGCGGAGCTTGGCATCCTCCATCCGGAAGCCCAGTGGTTCGATCAGGTGGAGACTGGCGCCGGTGTTTGCGCAGAGTCTGATCACGTTGCCGGTATTGGGCGGTATCTCCGGCTGGTAGAGCACGACATGGAACATCGGATCAGGCCGCGGATGAGTCCGTGTCCTCGGGAATGTCGTGCAGCCCCAGTTCCTTGATCTTGCGGGTGAGTGTGTTGCGCCCCCAGCCCAACAGTTCGGCAGCCTCGCCACGGCGCCCACGCGTATGGGCCAGTGCGATTTCGATCATGGCCGTTTCGAATCGGGGCATTGCCGTATCGAGGAGCCGAGGGGTGCCGCGGCGCACTTCACCATCGGCCCAGGCGCGAAGCTCCGCTATCCAGTCTCCCGAAGTGGTGGTTACCGGCCCACTTGCCAGCAGTTCAGGCGGCAGGTCGGCCACGTGCACCTCCCTGCCTGCAGCCATCACCGTCAGCCAGCGGCAGACGTTCTCCAGCTGCCGCACATTGCCCGGCCATGGAAGCGTGGTGAAGTAGCTTTCTGCCTCTGCCAGAAGCACTTTGGTTTCCCCGCCGAGTTCCTCCGCGGCGCGGGCCAGGAAATGCCTTGCCAGACGGGGGATGTCCTCGCGGCGTTCACGCAAGCCCGGCAGGTGGATGCGGATCACGTTCAGTCGGTGATAAAGGTCTTCGCGGAAACGTCCGTCACGCACCAGTTGTTCCAGGTTCTGGTGCGTGGCCGCGATGATGCGCACGCTGACGTGTACTGACGTGTGCCCTCCCACGCGATAGAACTCGCCATCAGCCAGTACCCGTAACAGGCGTGTCTGGGTGTCGGGGGGCATGTCGCCGATCTCGTCCAGGAACAAGGTGCCACCGTCTGCCTGTTCGAAGCGCCCGCGGCGTTGCGCCTGGGCGCCCGTGAACGCGCCTTTCTCGTGGCCGAACAACTCGGACTCCATCAGATCCTTGGGGATGGCAGCCATATTGAGCGCGACAAAGGGGCCGCCCGCGCGAGGGCTGTGCCGATGCAGTGCGTGCGCGACCAGCTCCTTGCCGGTGCCCGACTCCCCGTTGATGAGGACGGTGATCAGCGAGTGCGAGAGGCGGCCTATGGCGCGGAACACCTCCTGCATCGCCGGCGCCTCGCCGATGATCTCCGTGGGGTTACCTGTCTCCTGCTCGGCCGTTTCCTGTTGCTGCGCGCGGCGATGTGCCAGCGCGCGCTTGGTCACCGTCACGACTTCATCGATATCAAAGGGCTTCGGGAGGTATTCGAAGGCTCCGCCCTGGTAGGAGGCCACCGCGCTGTCCAGGTCGGAGTGTGCGGTGGTGATGATCACGGGCAGTTCCGGGTGTGAACCGCGGAGTTTCGCCAGCAGTTGGAGGCCATCGGTGCCGGGCATCCGGATGTCGCTGATGATCGCATCCGGAACGTCGGTGCGCAGTTTGCGCATCATCGAGTCCGCGTCCGGGAAGCTGCTGGCCGAAATGCCTGCGCTGCCCAGTGCTTTTTCCAGTACCCAACGGATGGAGCGGTCGTCGTCGACGATCCAGACTTTTGCGCCTTCAATCATCGGCTTTCTCCAGGGGTATCAGCATCGAGAACACGGTGGTCCCCGGGCGTGACTTGCACTCGATGAGTCCGTGGTGCTGGTTGATGATGGACTGCGCGATGGTGAGTCCGAGGCCGGTGCCGTCGGCGCGTCCGCTGATCATGGGAACAAAGAGCGTGTCGATCAGCTCCGGCGGAACCCCGGGGCCGTTGTCCGTGATGTCGATCTGGCATGCCAGACGGTGGCGCTGGTTGCCGATGGTGAATTGGCGCTGGGTCCGGGTGCGGAAGCGGATCTCGGGCGTCACACCCTCCGGCAGTGAGCGCAGGGCCTGCTGGGCATTGCGGGAAATGTTGAGCACTGCCTGGATCAGCTGTTCGCGGTCTCCTGTGATGTCCGGGATGCTCGGGTCGTAATCGCGCTGGATCACGATATGTCCGTCGCTTTCGGCTTCGACCAGATGCCGGACCCGCTCGAGCACTTCGTGGATGTTCACCGGCTCGCGGGTAATGCGGCGCGGCGCACTGAGCAGACGGTCCACCAGGTTACGCAGCCTGTCGGCCTCCTCGATGATCACGTTCGTGTAGTCGGTGAGTTGCTCCGAGGCGAGTTCGCGCGCGAGCAACTGAGCAGCGCCTCGCAGGCCTCCGAGCGGGTTCTTGATCTCGTGGGCGAGGCTGCGCACCAGCAGTTGCGACAGGTGCTGGGCCGAAAGGATGGCCTCTTCCCTGCTGATCCGCATCAGCCGGTCCAGCGGCTGGATCTCGATGATCAGCGCCTCGCCCTCGAGGGTGACTGGCGTCACCACGTAGTCGACCGTCATCTCCTTTCCTATGCCCAGGTGCAGCGTCGCCTGGCGCTTCGTGAAGCCCACGCCCGTCTGAAGGACTCGCGTCAGTGAGGCGGCCGTGTCGCTGTCTTCCTGGAGAACGCGTTCGATTTCCTCCCCGACGATCCTGGCACTGCTCAGTTCGAGCAGGCCCTCCGCTGCCGGGTTCAGGTAGATGACGCGCATGCCCGTGTCGACCAGCAGGATCGCGGTCGTCAGGTTGTCGAGTAGCCGGGTGTGGAACATCTCCGGGGGCATGGCGAACCCGCTCCAGTGGCGGCGCGTGGGGGTTGAAGGCGGACAGCAATATCCGAGCCATGCCCTGATGCCCGGAAAACAGTGCTTTGTGGCCGGGCCCTGCGCTTGGAGAGGATTATATGCACCAATTCGGTGCGAAGCGTTGATGTTTCTGGGCAGGGTATGCCGGGATGGGCTCAGTGGTTGATGGGCCGTCCGGGTTTCTGCCGGGCCGGAGTCCGGAACACGGTTACACGCACCGGGGAGGAGGCGCGGAGTACGGTGCCTGCGGCGTCGAGCACCTGCACTTCGATGATGTGATCCCCACGATCTGTGCCGGGGGCGAGCAGCCCACCTTCCGCCGGGATGCCGCCCGGTGTGCCGTCGACCAGCAGCCGGGTGCTGTCCCCCTCCCGCAGCGGCGGGGAAAGCGCGAAATGAACGAGAACATTCCCTCCCGGGTTGGTTACCGTTCCGCCGTTTTCGGGCGAGGTGATATCGAGCGACTGGTAAACGGGTGCTACCTCGGCGGGTGCGGTGCTCGTCTGCGCCGAGCCGCCGGCTGAAGAAGGTGTCTGCATGGAATTCGTGGGGCCGATCCTGACCGGCTCGGCATTGCCGCCGGGCTGGTCCGAGAACACCACCTTCCCGTCCTTGTCGACGGTCTTGTAGATGTCGGCCTGCGCGGGCTTTACGGCGGTCGATGTTGTGACCATCAGGACGAGCAGGGCAATTCCGTATGGGCGGGGCATCTTTGCTCCTGTCATGGCCATGGCTCGGCCTCTTTATACCCCGCAGCTTCCTGATGCTGCCAGCAGGACGAAAAAAACCCGCACCCCTTTGCAGGGATGCGGGTTCGGGCCCGCTCGCGCGGACGGATCAGCAGCTGTAGTACATATCGAATTCGACGGGGTGCGTGGTCATGCGCAGACGGTCGATTTCTTCCTGCTTCAGCGTGATGTAGGCGTCGATCATGTCGTCGTCGAACACACCGCCTGCCGTGAGGAAGGCGCGATCGGCATCAAGCGCGGCAAGCGCCATGTCGAGGCTGCCGCACACCGTCGGAACCTGAGCTGCTTCTTCGGGCGGCAGGTCGTAGAGGTTCTTGTCGAGCGCGTCGCCAGGGTGGATGCGGTTCTGGATGCCGTCGAGGCCAGCCATCATCAGGGCTGCGAAGCCCAGGTAGGGGTTCGCACTCGGGTCGGGGAAGCGGATCTCGACGCGGCGGGCCTTCGGGCTCGAGACCGCCGGGATGCGCAGCGAAGCGGAGCGGTTCTTGGCCGAGTAAGCCAGCATCACCGGCGCTTCATAGCCGGGTACCAGACGCTTGTAGGAGTTCGTGCCCGGGTTGGTGAAGGCGTTGATCGCGCGGGCGTGCTTGATGATGCCGCCGATCACCCAGAGCGCGATGTCGCTCAAGCCCGCGTAGCCGTCACCGGCCATCAGGTTCTTGCCGCCCTTCGAGAAGGACAGGTGCACGTGCATGCCCGAGCCGTTGTCGCCTACCAGAGGCTTCGGCATGAAGGTCGCCGTCTTGCCGTAAGCGTGCGCGACGTTGTGCACGCAGTACTTCAGGATCTGGACTTGGTCTGCTTTCTGGACGATGGACGCGGGGCCTACGCCGATCTCGCACTGGCCTGCCGTGCCCACTTCGTGGTGGTGCACCTCGATAGCGAGGCCCATCTTTTCCATCGCGTTGCACATGGCGGCGCGGAGGTCATGCAGCGAGTCGACCGGCGGGACGGGGAAGTAGCCACCCTTGATGCCCGGGCGGTGACCCACGTTGCCCTCGTCGAAGTTGTGCTTGGAGGCCCAAGCCGCTTCCTCGGAGAAGATCTGGTACATCGCGCCGCTGATGTCCGCGTGCCATTTCACGTCGTCGAAGACGAAGAACTCGGGTTCCGGCCCGAACAGTGCGCTGTCGGCGATGCCGGTGGAACGCATGTACTCCTCGGCGCGGGCCGCGATGGAGCGCGGGTCGCGGTTGTAGCCCTGCTTGGTATCGGGCTCGAGGATGTTGCAGCGCAGGATCACTGCCGTCTCATCGAAGAAGGGGTCGAGTACGGCGGTGCTGTCGTCGGGCATCAGGAGCATGTCGGAGGCGTTGATCGCCTTCCAGCCGGCGATGGACGAGCCATCGAACATCTTGCCGTCCTCGAAGAAGCTCTCGGTGACTTCCGAAGACGGGATGGTGACGTGCTGCTCCTTGCCCTTGGTGTCGGTAAAGCGGAGGTCAACCCACCTCACGCTGTTTTCCTTGATCAACTTGAGGGTCTGCTCCGACATGGTGTCCTCCAGAGGAACGATAGGGCGATTGGGCCCGGGTTTGGAAACTGCGAGCGGCAGATCCGTGCTGCGGATCTTTGCCACGTTTGAAATGCCGGGGAGCAATATATATGCCACGGCTCGAAAAGAGAATTACCAGCGATAACAGTAAGTTCCCCGAGGGAAAAATCAGAGAGGTCTTCTTTTTGCACCATATTGAGGCTTGTCGCCTCAATATGGTGCATAACTGGCTTCCGGCGGCACGATCTAATCAGCGTGGTGTGAGAAATCCGCCCTCTCGACACGGACGTCCGGATGGTTTGTGGACATAGAATGCGCGGCCCGTTTCACGGGCCATCCCCTCCAACTCGCCCCTCGAGGTTCCTGTGCGGGAACGTTTGCGCAACATCGCTATCATCGCCCACGTAGACCACGGCAAGACCACTCTTGTCGACCGGCTCTTCCAGCAGTGCGGAACCCTCTCCCGGCGCGACGCCGGAAAGGAACGCATCATGGACTCCAACGATCAGGAGCGTGAGCGCGGCATTACCATTCTCGCGAAGAACACCGCGATCGACTGGAACGGCTACCGCATCAACATCGTCGACACCCCCGGCCACGCCGATTTCGGCGGCGAGGTGGAGCGGATCCTTTCTATGGTCGACAGCGTGCTGCTGCTGGTCGACGCGGTCGATGGCCCCATGCCCCAGACGCGTTTCGTCACACGCAAGGCATTCGAAGCCGGCCTGAACCCCATCGTGGTGGTGAACAAGGTCGATCGCCCGGGAGCCCGGCCACACTGGGTCGTGGACCAGGTCTTCGACCTGTTCGACCGTCTGGGCGCCACCGAGGCGCAGCTCGACTTCCCCGTGATGTACGCCTCGGCGCTGAACGGCATTGCGGGCCCCGAGCCCGACCAGATGGCCGAGGACATGGCGCCGCTGCTCCAACTGATCGTGGATCGCGTGCCGCCGCCCCCGGCGGATCCTGATGGCCCCTTCCAGATGCAGATCTGCGCGCTCGACTATTCCAACTACGTGGGCGTGATCGGTGTAGGCCGCATTACCCGTGGCACCGTCCGGCCGGGTATGCAGGTCGCCGTGATCGATGCCGACGGCAGCAAGCGCAACGCGCGCATCCTTTCGGTGCTGGGCCACCTGGGCCTCGAGAAGCAGGAAGTTCCGCAAGGGGAAGCCGGCGACATCATCAGCATCACCGGCATCGACGGCCTGAAAATCTCGGCCACCCTCTGTGCGCCCGATGCGCCCGAACCTTTGCCGCCCCTGCACGTCGACCAGCCGACGGTAAGCATGACCTTCCAGGTGAACGACTCGCCCTTCGCCGGCCGCGAAGGACAGTTCGTCACGAGTCGCAACATCCGTGACCGCCTTGAGCGCGAGCTCCTGCACGACGTCGCCTTGCGTGTGCAGGAAGGGAGCACGCCTGACCGCTTCGTAGTCTCCGGACGCGGAGAGCTCCACCTCTCGGTTCTGATCGAGAAAATGCGCCGTGAAGGCTACGAGCTCGGCGTCTCGAGACCCGAGGTCATCCGTCGCGAAGTCGAGGGTGTCATACACGAGCCCTACGAAATGCTTCTCGTCGACTGCGAGGAAGGGCATCAGGGCGGCGTCATGGAAGAGCTCGGACGCCGTCGTGGCGAGCTCCGGGACATGGTGCCGGATGGTAAGGGCCGTGTGCGGCTCGAGTACCTCATTCCCTCACGCGGGATCATCGGATTCCGCAGCCAGTTCCTGACGATGACCTCAGGCACCGGCATCCTCACGCACATCTTCGATCACTACGGCCCGCTCAAGCCGGGCGAATTTGCCGCCCGCATCAACGGCGTGCTGGTCTCGATGGTGACGGGCAAGGCCCTCGGCTACGCGCTCTTCAACCTGCAGGAGCGCGGGCGCCTGTGCATTGGTGCCAACGTCGAGATCTATGAGGGACAGATCATCGGCCTGCACAGCCGTGACAACGACCTCACGGTGAATCCGACCAAGGCAAAGCAGCTCACCAACATCCGTGCCGCGGGCTCCGACGAGAACATCCTGCTGACGCCCCCGATCCGCATGTCGCTCGAGCAGGCGCTGGAATTCATCGAAGACGACGAACTGGTCGAGGTGACGCCGCAGAACATCCGCGTGCGCAAGAGGTTCCTGAAGGAACCCGACCGCCGTCGCGCCGAGCGGCAGAAACCCGGGGACTGAGCCGGTAATCGAGCGGTGCGGGCACTCATCCAGCGGGTGCGACATGCCTCGGTGGAAGTCGAGGGGCACGTGGTGGGGCGCATAGGCCCGGGGCTGCTTGCCTTCGTTGCGGTGCAGCAGGGTGATGATGCCGCCCGAGCCGATGCCATGGTCGCGCGGCTCCTTGCCTACCGCGTGTTCCCCGACGAGCGCGGACGCATGAATCTCGATGTGCGTCAGGCCGGCGGAGGCGTGCTGGCGGTGTCGCAGTTCACACTCGCTGCGGATACCTCGCGCGGTTTGCGCCCGAGCTTCACCAGTGCAGCGGAGCCAGTGCTGGCACGCACACTTTTCGATCGCGTGGTTGAAGGCTTGCGCAATGCCCACTCAGAGGTGGGCTGCGGGGTTTTCGGTGCCGACATGCAGGTAAGCCTGCTTAACGACGGCCCGGTCACGTTCCTGCTGGACACCTGAGCCTCGGCCCTTTCACTCCGGTGCCGGACTTCCGCGTTTGCTTATCAGGCGGCTCGCCACCACTCCTGCCTCGAACAGCATCCACATCGGCACCGCGAGAAGCGTCTGGGAGACCACGTCCGGAGGTGTCAGCACCATGCCCACCACGAAGCAGCCCACGATGATGTACGGGCGTTTGTCGGTGAGTGACTGCGGAGTGGTGACGCCGGCCCACACCAGCAACACGGTCGCGACCGGAATCTCGAAGGCGAAGCCGAAGGCAAACATCATCGCCAGCACGAAATCGAGGTAGCGAATGATGTCGGGCATCATTTTCACGCCCTCGGGTGTAGTGCTGGCGATAAAGGCGAAGATCACCGGGCAGACGAGGTAGTACGCAAAGGCCACACCCATGTAGAAGAGCAGGACGCTGGACACCAGCAAGGGCAGCGCGAAGCGCTTTTCGTGCCGGTACATCCCGGGGGCAATGAAGGACCATGCCTGGTACAGCACATAGGGCATCGCGCATATCGCGCCTGCCACGAACGCGAGCTTGAAGGGTGTGAAGACCGGCGAAGTCGGATCCGTGGCGATCATCACTGCATCGCCGTTCGGAAACAGCTTGCGGAAAGGCTCGGACACGAAGGTGAACACATCGTTCGCGTAGTAGCCGAAGGGCACGAAGGCGACGAACACGGCTGCAATCGCGCGGAGCAGGCGATCTCGCAGCTCCGTGAGATGCTCGATCAGGGACATTTCCTGGTCGTTGCTCATGCGGCAGGCGGTTCTTCGCGTTTCTGTTCGGGTGCTGCTGCCTCGACCAGTGGCTGGCGGAGCTCACGCGAGGTGGACTCGATCACCTCGCGCGACTCGCGCAGCTGTTCCATGATCTCTTCGTTACGCAGCTGGGCACGGATCTCGTCGGCGCCGATTTCACGCTCGACCTCGGCGCGGATCTCGGTGAACTGCCGCCGCAGCCTGCCCACCCATAGCGACGTCGTGCGGATGGCAGTGGGCAGGCGCTCAGGGCCCAGCACCAGCAGGCCCACGACGGCTACCAGCAGCAATTCCGAGAAACCGATGTCGAACACGCGGGATGCGCCTCAGTGCTTCTCTTCGGCGCGCTTCGCCTGCCCCTCGATGACATCTCCCGAGCCGGGTTGTTCCTTGGCCGAGAGCTTGTCCTTCTCATCCTCGCTTTTCATGGAATTCCTGAAGCCCTTGATGGCGGCGCCGAGATCCGATCCCAGTGATCCCAGGCGCTTGGTGCCGAACAGGACCACCACGATCACCAGAATGACCAGGAGCTCCGACATGCCGATACCGCTGAGTCCCATACGATGTTCTCCGAGCTATGTATGACGCCCGTTCAGGCGCCGTTTGTGTCCTGCCGATTTCCGCTGCGCGCTGCTTTTTCGTCTATGCCCGAGAGGCCGAAGCGCTGCTCGAGCTCTGCGATCACGTCACCCGAATCAAGACCCAGGGCCGAGAGCATCACCAGGCAATGGAACCAGAGATCGGCCGTCTCGCGCACCACTGCAACCCGATCGCCACCGTGCTGGGCATCCTTTGCAGCCATCAGGGTCTCGCCGCTTTCCTCGGCGATTTTCTTCAATATGGCATCGAGACCCTTGTGGCAGAGGCTCGCGACGTAAGAGGAGCCGGGATCGGCAACCTGCCGCCGCTCCGCGATCACAGCGTCCAGCGCCTGCAGAAGATCAGGCATCGCTGCCTCCGTAGATGGCCCCGGGATCCTTGGTGACAGCCTCGGCTTCCTGCCAGTTGCCGTCCTGCAGCCTCAGGAAAAAACAATGCTCACGGCCTGTATGACACGCGATTCCGCCCACTTGTTCCACGCTGAGGAGAATGGCGTCGGCGTCGCAATCGAGCCGTACATCGTGCAGACGCTGAACGTGGCCCGACTCCTCGCCCTTGCGCCACAGCCTGCCGCGTGAGCGGGACCAGTATACGGCCCGCTGCTCGGTGACCGTGCACTGCAGGGCTTCTCGGTTCATCCACGCGAGCATCAGCACTTTTCCGCTGGCGTGATCCTGCGCGATCGCAGGGACCAGCCCCTGTTCATTCCATTTCACCCGGTCAAGCAACTGCTGAGTACAGATCACGGCTTAAAGGCCTCTGTCCGCAAGCCGAGTATGTCACGGTGCTCGCGGCTCATTGCTGGTCAGTCCCGCCATGTCGCGCCAGCAGTGCGTGCACTGCCATGGCGAGGAAAATCCAGGTCGCCGGGTGCCATCGGCCCATGCCTTCGGCTGCCTGCGGATTGAGGAGCAGCACGCCGCCTACCGCAATGGCAAGCTCCCAGGTCCTCCTGTGATCGCGCTTCCCGGTCGGGAGCGCGCCTTGTCGGGAAGCCCCGGGCACGCCTCTCCCCAGCACTGTCTCCAGCCTGCCCGCCAGAAGCTCTGGCCGTTGCGGCAACTGCTCGAGCCATCCGGGCGCACGGCGCTGGATTTTCTCCAGAATCATCTTCGGGGAATAGCGCTCCGCGAACCACTCCTCGAGGAAGGGCTTGGCCGTCGCCCAGAGATCGAGTTCGGGGTAGAGCTGGCGCCCCAGACCTTCGATGTGCAGCAGGGTTTTCTGCAGCAGCACCAGTGAGGGCTGCACTTCCATATCGAACCGGCGCGCGGTCTGGAAGAGGTAGACCAGCAGTTGGCCGAAGGAAATCTCGCCCAGCGGCTTCTCGAAGATGGGCTCGCAGGTGGCGCGCATCGCCGACTCGAAATCCTGCACCCGCGTGCCCGGCGGCACCCAGCCGCACTCGATGTGGAGTTCGGCAACTTCGCGGTAGCGGCGCTGGAAAATCGCGAGCAGGTTGCGTGCGAGGTAGTACTGGTCGAAGTCGCTCAGGCTTCCCATGATCGCGCAGTCGATGCCGATGTAGCGCGGTGCGAGCGGGTTGCCGGGATCCACGAAGATGTTCCCGGGGTGCATGTCGGCGTGGAAGAAACTGTCGCGGAATACCTGGGTGAAAAAGATCTTCACGCCGCGCTCGGCGAGTTCCTTGAGATCAACGCCGGCTTCGCGCAGCCGGGTCACGTCCGAGACCGGGATGCCGTGGATGCGTTCCATCACGAAGACATCGCGCCGCGTGTAGTCCCAGTGCACCTCGGGCACATACAGCAGATCGGAGTCCTGGAAGTTGCGGCGCAACTGCGAGGTGTTGGCGGCTTCCCGCTGAAGATCGAGCTCGTCCAGCACTACCTGTTCGTAGTCCCGCACCACTTCCTCGGGGCGCAGCCGCCAGCCGTCAGGGTGGAAGCGGCGTATGGCGCGGGCCAGCGTGTAGAGCAGACCGAGGTCCTGGCGGATCGTGCGCTCGATGCCGGGGCGCAGCACCTTCACCACCACGCTTCTGCCATCGTGCAGCGTGGCCGCGTGAACCTGCGCCACCGAGGCCGATGCGAGCGGCTTGGCCTCGAAGCTCCCGAAGAGTTCGGTGACAGACTTGCCCAGCGCGCGCTCCACGATGGCGCGCGCCTGCGCCGGCTCGAAGGGAGGCACTTGGTCCTGCAGTGCGTTCAGTTCGTTGGCGATGTCTTCCGGCACCAGATCCCGGCGCGTGGAGAGCAATTGCCCGAATTTGATGAAGATCGGCCCGAGGTCCTCGAGCGCCCGCCGCAGACGTTCGGCGCGCGGCGCGGCAGGCGGCGCGATCCAGCGCGAGGGCAGCATCAGCGAGAGCGGCCCTTGCAGGCGATCAAGATCAAGGAATGTGTCGAGCCGGTGCCGCCAGCACACTCTGGCAATGCGGAAGAGGCGGCCGATGCGCGACACCCCGTCCTGCCTCAGCTGCCCGGACGCTGGTCGCGTTCCGCCATTCGCCTGCCGAGACGGCGGATGCCGGCCTCGAGTCGGGCGACGCGGCTCGCCAGAGCGCGAACGTCGGCGAAGAAATCCTCTACCTCAGCGCGAGGCGGCGCGAGGCGGGCTTCCTCGTGAATGAACTCCTCCAGATGGCGCTCGAAGCTCCCGCGGGCGCGACGGCCGAATTCCGCCGATCCACGCGCAAACCGCCCCAACTGGTGCGCCGGCACGTCGCCGACCAGCGTGGCGAGGCGTTGCTCCCAGTCGAGATCCAGCGCCGAGAGCGCCTTCTCCAGCCCGAGCAGCAGCGAACTGTCCCCGCTCACCTTGAGCTTGCCGTTCACCAGCGCTGCTGCCTTGTCGGCGGCCATCAGCAGGGCGATGAAATCCGACGTGGCACCACTCACGGTGCAGTCGGGGCGCTCCTCATGCTGGCCGGCCAGGCGCACGCCCTCTAGTCCGGGGAGCACGTAGGCGCAGAGCTCGGGAACGGTGATTTCGATCTTGAGCACTTTGCCCGCCAGGTCACCGATCGCCTGCCGTGTGCGGGAGTCCATCCCGAGAGCTGTGTTGACGGCCCGCTCCAGCGCGGCCAACGCGGCCGTGTTCAGCGAGGACACACGTGCGTTCATGCCGGTGCCCGGAAGCCGCGGTGTATGGCGACGATGCCGCCGGTCAGGTTGTGGTAGTCGCAACGCTCGAAGCCCGCGTCTTCCATCATGTCGCGCAGGGTTTCCTGGTCGGGATGCATGCGTATGGATTCCGCGAGGTAACGGTAGCTTTCCTCGTCGCCCGCCACGAGGCGGCCGATCTTCGGGATCACGCCGAAAGAGTAGGCGTCGTAGAGCTTGCCGATGAATTCGCTGGTAGGTTTGGAGAACTCGAGCACCAGAAGCCTGCCGCCAGGCTTGAGAACGCGGAGCATTGACGCGAGCGCGCGGTCCTTGCGGGTGACGTTGCGCAATCCGAAGGCAATCGTCACGCAGTCGAAGCTGGCATCGCGGAAGGGGAGTGCCTCGGCGTCGGCGAGCACGAACTCGACGTTGCCGCATACGCCTTCGTCGAGAAGACGGTCCCGGCCCGTACCCAGCATGGAGGAGTTGATGTCGGAGAGAACCACCTTTCCGGCAGGACCCACCTCGCGGGAAAAACGTGAAGTGAGGTCTCCGGTGCCTCCGGCCACATCGAGTATGTGCTGTCCCGGACGTACGCCAGAGAGCTCGATCGCAACCCGCTTCCAGATGCGGTGGATGCCGCCCGACATCAGGTCATTCATGAGGTCGTAGCGGCTGGCGACGGAATGGAATACGCCGCCCACCATCCGGACTTTCTCGTCCTCCGGGACCTGCTTGTAACCGAAATGCGTTGTTTTATCGCTCGCCATGCGGACTCCTGGGCGCCTTCAGCTCTGGCGGGCGATCAGCACGGGGCCGGAGGGGTCGCGGCTGGCGCCGGCGACTGACATCTGCGTGATGTACGCATCCCACAGCCTCTCCTGCTCGAGGCAGAGTTCCTGGATGTAACCCCAGGAGTAGATGCCGCTGTCGTGACCATCGCTGAAGGTGAACTGCAGCGCGTAGTTGCCCACAGGTTCGATCGCAGTGATTCCGACCATGCGCTTGCCGGTCTGGAGCACTTCCTGTCCCGGGCCATGGCCGCGGACTTCTGCCGAGGGCGAGTACACCCGGAGGTATTCGCAGGGCAGTTGGTAGCGTTCGCCACTGGCATAGGCAACCTCCAGGCTGCGTGAGGCCTGGTGGAGGCGGATTTCCGAGGGAATCGTAGCGGTATCGCTCATGGGCGGGTGGTCTGCCGCGGGGAGGGCAGCTTACAGGATATACCGGCTCAAATCCTCATCGCGGGCGAGCTCGCCGAGTTCCGCGTCGACGTAGGCTGCATCCACCACGATGCGCCATGGATCGGACGCTGCCCCCCTGTCGGCGGCATCGAAGGAAGCCCCCTCCAGCAGGCGCTCCATTACGGTGTGCAGGCGGCGAGCGCCGATGTTCTCGGTGCGCTCGTTAACCTCGAAAGCCACCTCCGCGAGCCGGCGGATGCCGTCCTCGCGGAACTCCACCGCAACGTTCTCGGTACCGAGCAGCGCTGCGTACTGCGCCGTCAGCGAGGCATCGGGCTCGGTGAGGATGCGGACGAAATCCTCGGTGCCCAGCGCCTCGAGTTCGACCCGTATCGGCAGCCGCCCCTGGAGTTCCGGGATCAGGTCCGAGGGCTTGGCCAGGCTGAAGGCGCCCGAGGCGATGAAGAGGATGTGATCCGTCCGGACCATGCCGTGTTTGGTGCTCACGGTGCAGCCCTCGATCAGCGGCAGAAGGTCCCGCTGCACGCCTTCCCGCGAGACGTCCGCGCCGGCGTATTCCGAACGGCGCGCCACCTTGTCGATCTCGTCGATGAACACGATGCCGGTCTGCTCTGCCGCGAGCACTGCACGTCGCTTGAGCTCTTCCTCGTTCAGCATGCGCCCGGCTTCTTCGTCGGCGAGTTGTGCCAAGGCCGCCTTGACACTCAGACGCCGGCTTTTTTTCCGCGCATTGCCCAGATTGGCGAACATTCCCTGCAGCTGGCTGCTCAACTCCTCCATGCCGGGCGGCGTCATGATTTCCATGCCGGCGGGCACGGCGGATACGTCGACATCGATTTCCTTTTCGTCCAGTTCGCCCTCCCGCAATTTCTTGCGCAGCAGCTGCCGCGCAGCGGAATTACGGTCAGCGGGCTCGGTGCCCCTGGCTGTAGGGATCAGTGCGTCAAGCACGCGCTCCTCGGCTGCGTCCAGCGCGCGGTCGTGCAGCTTCGCGACCTCTGCTTCACGGTGCATCTTGATCGAGACGTCCACGAGGTCCCGCACTATCGATTCGACGTCGCGCCCGACGTAGCCCACTTCGGTGAACTTGGTGGCCTCAACCTTGAGGAATGGCGCGTTGGCGAGCCGCGCGAGGCGCCGGGCGATCTCCGTTTTGCCCACGCCGGTCGGACCTATCATCAGGATGTTCTTGGGTGTGATCTCGGCGGCGAGGCCTGCATCGAGCTGCATGCGGCGCCAGCGATTGCGCAGCGCCACCGCTACCGCCCGCTTTGCTGCCTTCTGGCCCACGATGTGCCGGTCGAGTTCGTGCACGATCTCGCGCGGTGTCATGCTCGACATGGAAAAAGCCCCGTGCTCAGTCCGCCGCCTCGAGTTCCTCGATGCTGCGGTTGTGGTTGGTGTAGATGCAGATGTCGGCGGCAATGCCGAGCGCGCTCTCGACGATCTCGCGCGCGCCAAGGGAGGTGTGCGCCAGCATCGCGCGTGCTGCCGCCTGCGCGTAGGGGCCGCCAGAGCCGATGGCGATCAACGCATCCTCGGGTTCGATCACATCGCCATTGCCGGTAATGATCAGCGAATGCTGCCGGTCGGCGACTGCAAGCAGTGCCTCGAGCCGGCGGAGCGAGCGCTCAGTGCGCCAGGCCTTGGCGAGTTCCACGGCTGCCCGCGCCAACTGACCCTGGTACTTCTCGAGCTGCGCCTCGAAGAGCTCGAACAGCGTGAACGCATCGGCCGTACCGCCGGCAAAACCGGCCAGAACCCGGCCGTGGTAGAGGCGGCGCACCTTGCGGGCGTTCGACTTCATCACGGTGTTTCCCATGGAGACCTGCCCGTCCCCGCCGATCGCAACGCAGCCGTTGCGGCGTACCGAGACGATGGTGGTGCCGTGGAACTGTTCCATGCGTGCCTCGCGGTGGTGGCGTGCCCCGTCGCGGGCAACCAAAGGGATATGGGGTGCGTGAGTTGCGGTTTCAACCGCGGTGTGGCGACGGGCTTCAGCTAAAAGCCCTAGCGGACGTCGATGCCCTGGTCCTTGAGCGCACCGCGCGCGTCGGACAGCTCTGCCGCAGTGGCAAAGGGCCCTACTTGCACGCGGTAGCGCGTCTCGCCGGCGCCCCCTGCTGCCGATACGACGCGGACGGGATATCCCAGCAGCGTGATATCGGCTCGTCGCTGGTTCGCGTCGGCAACGTCACGGAAAGCGCCTGCCTGCAGGCTGAGGTCTGCTGGTTCCGGGACCTCCACTGGGGGCGGGGAGGAGGCGGTTTTTTCTGGCTTGGGCGGGTTTGGCTTGGCCGTTGTGGCAGTAGCGGTTGTGGTGGTCGCAGGGGCTGGCGCTGCGGTTTTGGGCGTTGCTGCCGGCGCCGGCGCTGCAGCCGGCGCGGATTTACCCGCGACGGCCTCCGGCTGGGCCGGCTTGTCCGTGGTGATTTGCGGCAGGTCTGTGTAGAAAGTGAACTCGGGTTTTTTTGCAGGAGAGGCCGTCGCGGCAGGGGCTTCCGTGGAAGGAGCTTTTTCCTGCGCAGCCGCCACGACCGGGCGCACGGGTCCCGGAGCGAGCGTGGCCAGGTACACGAGGAAGCTCAGCAGAACACCGATCACCAGCCCGCTCACAAACCAGAGCCAGGTCGGGGAGGAGGGCTTCTTGTCCCGGCCGGCCCTTGCGGCACGCTGTCTGGCGAAGTCGTGGGTCATGGGATGGTTCGTGTGCCTCGTGCCGTGGCTCCCGGAACCGGAGCTCGCTGGCGGACGCAATTATCGACCGACATTCGCGATCCCGCCATTCGAAGTCCCTCAGCCGCCCTCGAGCGGATCCACGTCCACCTGCCAGCGCTCGTGTGCGGCAAAGCGGTGCGCATCCAGCAGCTGGCAGGCCTGCTCAAGCGCGGCGTGCAGTGGGGCGCGTCGGGTATCCCGGAGCAGCAACTGCACCCGATAGCGCCCTGCCCGCCGCGCCATCTGCGCGGGCACGGGGCCGACCACGTCCAGATCCGGAAAGCCTTTTTGCAGTCGGCGCTTCACGCTGCCGAGTACGTCTGCGGCGCTGCGCTCACGCGGGCTCTCGACCCTGAGTACCGCCAGGTGGCCGAAGGGCGGCAGACCATGGCTTTCGCGCTCGGCGAGGATCGGGTCAATGAAGGCCCGGTATCCGCCCCGCAGGAGCCGCTCCATCCAGGGATGCCCGGGATGCAGCGTCTGCACGAGGACTTCGCCAGGTCGCTCGGCCCTCCCCGCCCTGCCGCCGACCTGCACCAGCAGCTGACCCGTGCGTTCGGCGGCGCGGTAATCGGCGCTGAAGATGCCGCCATCGAGGTCGATGATCGCGGCGAGCGTGACGGCCGGGAAATGATGTCCCTTGGCCAGCATCTGCGTGCCGACCAGGATGCAGGGTTCGCCTGAGCCGGTTTCCTCGTACAGACGGTCCATCGCGGCCACGCCCTGCATCGTGCCCCTGTCGATGCGGCGGACCGGGAAGCCGGGGAAGTGCCGCTGCAGCGTGTGCTCCGTGCGCTCGGTGCCCGCGCCCAGCGCGAGCAATCGAGCGCTGTGGCACCCGGGGCAACTCGCGGGCGCCGGCATGCGCGCGTCGCAGTGATGGCACCACAGCACGTTGTCGGCGCGGTGCAGCGTGAGGCGTGCGTCGCAGTGCTCGCAATCGGCCATCCAGCCGCAGTCGGAGCACGACAGAAGCGGCGCCCAGCCGCGGCGGTTCAGGAACACCAGCACCTGATTCCCCGCGCGGAGCTGCGTGCCGATGGCATCGATCAGCTCGGCGCACAGGCCGCCGTCCAGCGTCTGGCCGCGGATGTCGATCAGCCGGGTCGAGGGTGCCCGCGCTCCCCCTGCGCGTTCGGGAAGCTCGAGGTGATGGAAGCGCCCTGCACGGCAGTTGGCAAGGCTCTCCGTGGAGGGGGTGGCGCTGCCAAGGAGCACGGGGATGTTGCGCTTGCGGGCGCGGTAGACGGCGAGGTCGCGGGCCGAGTAGCGGAACCCGTCCTGCTGCTTGAACGATGCGTCGTGCTCTTCATCGACCACTATCACGCCCAGATCCGGCATTGGCGTGAACAGAGCGGAGCGCGTTCCAATCAGCACGCGCAGCCGCCCCGATGCAGCCTGTTGCCAGGTGCTTTCCCGCTCACGGTCGCCTAGCCCGGAATGCAGCACGCCCACGGCGGAGCCGAACCGTTGTACGAAGCGTTGCCGCGTCTGCGGCGTGAGTCCGATCTCGGGCACCAGCACCAGCGCTTGCCCGCCGGACGACAGCACGCGTTCGATAAGCCTCAGGTAAACCTCTGTTTTACCGCTGCCGGTGACCCCTTCCAGCAGGCTGCAATGGAAGGAGCCCAACTGGGCGAACAGGCTCTCGAGTGCTGCGTCCTGTGCCGCGCTGGGAGTGGGAGCCGCAAAGGATCCCGTGTCTGCATCCTGTGCCGTTGCCGGAGATCCGGCGCAGGGCTCGGCGATCGCGAATCCCCGGGATTGGAGATTGCGCAATTGCGCCGAGGTGATGCCCGCCACCCTGCAGGCGGCATCCGAGGCCGGACCCTGCTCGCGGAGGAATCCGAGTGCAGCCGCGAGTCGAGGGGCGCGTGCCAAGGCCGATGTGGGCAGTGCCTCGCTTGTCTCCGTCGCACGCCATTGGAATGCCGGTTTCAATCGGGCTTTGGGCAGACTTCGCA
>CAIYPF010000157.1 GCA_903928015.1 uncultured Gammaproteobacteria bacterium
CGCTACCGGCGCCTGGCACGTCCATGTGCGGCGCCTACCGACATTCGTGGAATCGCTCCCGGCGATTCCACGAATGTAGGCGCGCTCCGCATCACCTGCCCCCCGCACACAGCCACCTCTTGCCATCGACAGCCCTTTCATTCCGCGTCGACCACGCCAAATCACCCCACTTCGGCCGATCAGCGTCATCGGGCCCCGATCTTTCCTTTCACTCTCCCCCCACATCGAGGAGAGGCAAGCACTCGACTGCACCACCCCGAACCCCGACCAATCGAAGCGCGTACCGCAAAGCCATCTCCGCTCGCAGCGGCGGGACGGGAAGGGCGTGAGCGCGCCTGCTTTTTGAAAATCGCCGGGAGCGATTTTCAAAAAGCCGGTAGGCGCTGCACATGGACGTGCCAAGCGCCGGTAGCGAACGCCCTTCCCGTCCCGCCGCTGCGGGCGGCACACACACCTCGCAAGCCGGTCTTCATTCCGCGAAAGGACCAGCACCCCGACACATCGCCAACCAATCAGAACTTGGCATCCCGCTTCTGCACGAAGGCATCCCGCGCCTCCTGCGAATCTTTCATGGTGTAGGCCTCGAGCGTGAGTCCCTGCTCGGTGCGGTACTTGTGCTCGAGATCACCGTCCTCGATGTTCGTGAGCGCTTCTTTGGCCAGGCGGATCATCGCCGGGCTCTTGGCAGCAATTTTCGCGGCGATCTCGCGGGCCGCGGCACGCAGTTGCTCACGCGGCACCACCTTCTCGATGGCGCCCAGGCGGTAGCCCTCGGCGGCGTCGATCATCTCGCCGGTGAAATACATGTGGCGCACCTTCTGCACCGGGAAGAGCCGCTGCAGGTGGGCGCCGCCACCCATGGCGCCGCGGTCAACCTCGGGCACGCCGAAGCGCGCGCATTCGGAGGCAACCACGATGTCCGCAGCACCGCATATGCCGATGCCGCCTCCGAGTACGAAGCCGTGCACCGCTGCGATCACCGGCTTGGGATTCAGGTGCACCGCACGGAAGGTGTCGTAGTTGCCCTTGTTCACGCCCACGATCAGCGAGCGGTCGCCGGCAAGTTCCTTGATGTCGACGCCGGCACAGAATCCGCGGCCCTCGGCCGTGATGATGATCACGCGGGCATCGTCGTTTTGGCCGAGTGCATCGAGTTCGGCCGCGATGGCGGCCCAACCGGCGCTGTTGAAGGCATTGACGGGCGGATGGTTGAAGACCATCTCGGCGATGCCGTCTTCGATGGTGACGGTGAAGGGTTTGCTCATGACCTCTGGCGTCCTCTGTAGCGAGCGCGGATGACGCCCGGGTTTGTCGCGGGCATGGCCCGCTCCTACATCACTGTTCTAGCTGTGGCGCGGGCGTGCCCCGCTCCTACGCCCTGCCCCGCGCGGCCAACTCGCGCAGGCACTCCTCGGCCTCCAGCGCGATGCGGGCCACCAACTCGGCGCAGGTGGGCAGATCGTCGATCACGCCAGCCACCTGCCCACCGGGCAGCACGCCTTCCGAAGGATGGCCATCCACCATCGCGCGCTGTATCACCATCGGCGCGTTCGCCGACATGATCGCCTGCGCCAGCGTGAGGCCGTCTTCGGCTCGCATGCGCAGCCCGCTCTGCAGCAGGCTGAAGAGGCTCGCGCCCGTGTACGTGCTGTAGGCAAGGCCACTCTGTATCGCGAGAACCAGTTTGCGCAGCGGGCCAGCGCGCTCCAGTTGGCCCAGCATCTCGTTCATCACCATGCGCTGCGGCATGCCGTCGATGGCGCGGGAGATGATGATGTCTGCGGGATTGCCGCAGGCCACGTAACGCTCCTTGGTGGCGGAAGGCACGGGGCTCTCCGCCGTCATCAGGAAGCGCGTGCCCATGGCAATACCGGAGGCGCCAAAGGCCATCGCAGCCACCAGGCCACGGCCATCCTTGAAACCCCCGGCGCCAACCACCGGCACCTTCACGCGGCGCACCACCTCTGGCAGCAGCAGCGTGGTGGGCACGGAGCCCGTGTGACCGCCGCCTTCCCCGCCCTGCACGGTCACCACATCGGCGCCCATTTCCACGGCCTTCAGCGCGTGTTTCACGGCGCCGACGGTGGGCATGCAGACCACGCCCGCGTCCTTCAGTTTCTTCACCGTGGCCTTGTCGGGCGAGCGGCTGTAGCTCACGGCACGAACGCCGTGTTTGACGACGAGATCGACGATGGCAGCCGCATTGGGCTGGTACATGTGGAAGTTCACGCCGAAGGGTGCGCTGGTCAGTTCCTTCGTGCGCAGGATGTCGCGTTCCATCTGCTCGGGTGGAATGGTCGCGCCGGCAAGGAATCCGAAACCACCCGCGTTGCAGGTGCCGGCAACCAATTTCGGATCCGCGACCCAGCCCATCGCCGTCTGCACGATGGGAAAGCGGCAGCCCAGCAATTCCGTGAGGCGTGTCTGCAGCAGTTCGGACATGACCTGTTACCTCAGCGCCGGTCGCCCGGCGGGTTGTCCTTCAACTCGCGCGCGCGGAGATTGTGCGGGTCCATGCGGCGAATGATCGCGAGTTGCGCCTCGGTGGGCGCGGGCGTGGTGACAACGTCATCGGGAACAAATACAGGGAAGGAGGTGTTCTCCTGCACTTTCTCCACGGTGATCCCCGGGTGCAGCGAGCGCAGGCGGATCTGGTGATCCGGGCCGCCGAAATCCATCACGCAGAGATCTGTTACCACAAGCCGGATGTCCACTTCGTCCAGCGAATAGCCCTTGGGAAGCCGCGCCGGGTTGTAGCCGATGGAGCAGACCATGTCGCACTCGCCCGCCTTGAACACGCGCGTGTTGTGCGAGGGCACGAAGAAGGAATTCGCGTGGCTGATGGAATTTCCGGGGAAACCGCGCACACCCAGCATCTGCGCCTTGGGCTTGGCCGGGTCGCCGATGCAGGAGATGTTGGCCTGCCCGAAGCGGTCGATCTGCGTGGGCCCAACCATCGCGTGGCGCTTGCCGCCCCAGACGTTGTCGAAGATGCGCGAGAAACCCATCCAGGTTTCGAACTTGGGCCGGAAGTCCGCGCCGCGCCCACCGACAGGGTTCGGCTCGGAAAGCAGGTAGGCCTCGGAGTCAGTCATCATGAGATCGGGACTCGAGCTCAGCATCGCGAGCGATGCCGCGAGCCTCGGGAGCAGGCCGATGCCGGTGGCGAGCACCTCGCCGTCGCCGCGCCAGGCTTCGGAGCCGGCGCAGACAAGCAGTTCCGCCAGGGTGTATGCGCTGTCGCTCATGGGCGGGTCTCCTGCTCAGTAGGTGGGAAGCGGCAGTGCGCGGATGGCATCGAGGCCACCGACCTGCTGCTGGTAATGCGCCTCGCCGCCGGCCACGAATGTCTCCATGTAGGCCTGCCAGCCGTTCTCCTCGCCTGCGGACGCCGCATAGGTCTTGAAGTGCGCGGTATCGAAACCGTACATCGGGCTGCAACTCGAGGGGTGCGCGCCGCCGGGGATGTGGACCACGCCGGTGGTTTCCGAGCGCTCCCAGAACACTTCGCGCGCCCGCGCCGGATCGGCGAAGAAACTGCTGTCGACAAGCTCGTCGCAACTCACGAAGGTCTGCTTCGCGGCGCGGGCCATGACGTCGTCCATGTAGTGGTCCGGACCGCTCACCTGGCAGACGCCCCGCGCATCGGCGCGCTCCACGTGCAGCAGGGCAGCGTCGAGATCCAGCGCCGGCATCGCCACGAGTTCGCGGCCGTCTGCGTACGGGGAGACGATGGTCTTGATCTGCGGGTTGCGGGCGAGCACATCGGTGCCGAGGCCCACGCGCGTGGGCAGGAAGGGCAGACGTTGCGCCGCGGCTCGCAGGCCGAGCAGGAACATGCCTTCGTCGATTTCCATGGTCTCGATGCTGCCGGCCTGCCGCGCGAGGCGGAAGTAGGGTTCCAGCGGGATGAAATCGAGCGAGACGAAGGCGAAGACCAGTTTGCGGATCTTGCCTGCCGCGCAGAGCATGCCCACGTCCGCGCCACCGTAGGCGACCACGGTGAGATCCTTGAGGTCCGAGCGCAGGATCTCGCGCACCAGGGCCATGGGCTTGCGCCGTGGGCCCCAGCCGCCGATCCCGATCGTCATCCCGCTTTCGAGCCGCCCGACCACTGCGGCCGCGCTCATCGTCTTGTCCATGCCTGCCAGCCCTCCTGCAGCGGCATTGCCATGCACTGGCAACGCCATTTAATCGCATCTGTAAGCCCTGCATTCTACGCAAAGCATATTCATCAAGCCATTCAATCACGCTATGCGTGAAAAGAAATGCCTTCCTTTACGCACTCTCCCCCTCTTCAATCGGGCGCTGGGCGGTCACGATCCGGCTCAGCCGGTAATCGTGTTTCACGAATCGCGCCCCCAGTGAGCACTCGGTATGCCGCACCCCGGGGATGCGGTGCACGGTCTGGTGCAGGAAGGTGCTCAGTTCCTCGGCGTTGCGGACCATGGTGATCGCCAGCAGATCGAAACGGCCGACCATGATCCCCACGAAACCGATCTGCGCGATCGCCGCCAGCGCGGCCGCCACCTCGCGGCACTGGTGGCTGCGCTCGACCTCGATCCAGATGAAGGCGAGCGAGGGGTTGGCGAGTTTGCGGATGTTGGTGAGCGCGGTGATGCGGATCTGCCGCTCGTCCTGCATGCGCTTGATGCGTGCGCGCACGGTGCCTTCGGTGACGCCGAGCTCCTCGGCCACGCGGCGATTGCTGGTGCGTGCGTCCTGCGCCAGGCGATCGAGAATGCGGCGATCGAGATCATCGAGCAGGCGCGCCTCAGTCATCGAAGGGCACCCAGTCGGGCTGGTTCTTCAGCACGTCCACCGCAAGGCCCGCGTGGATCCTCCGCACACCGGGCACCTGCACGAGCGTCGCGGTGACCAGTTCCGAGACATGGCCGTGATCGCGCGCCACGATCAGAAGCTCGATATCGTAGGTACCCACAACCACGCAGGCCGAGAAAACCTCCGGAATGGCCGCCAGCGCCTGCGCCACCTCGAGGGCGGGCCGCTCATCGACCTCCACGCCAACCGCAAGCAGCAGCTCATAGCCCGAGGCTGCGGCATCAGCCACCGCCACCACGCGCATGCAGCCCGAAGCCTCCAGCGCACGCACCCGGGCGCGCACCGCGGCCTCCGCGAGGCCGAGCGCATCGGCCAGGGCGCGGAACGGCATACGGCCGTCCTCACGCAGCAGCTCTATCAGCCGCCAGTCGGTGTCGTCGAGCGCGGCCATCTCGCCGAAACGCTCGCGACGCGCGGCCTCGTTCATGCGCCGGGGCGCTCGCGCAGCGCGGTCTTCAGCACCTTGCCGGCGGCGTTCAGCGGCAAGGCATCAAGGAACTCCACGCTGCGCGGCACCTTGTAGTTCGCCATGTTGCGCCTTGACCAGGCGATTACCTCGTCGGCGCTCAACTCGCTGCCCGGCCGACGCACGATGAAGGCCTTGGCAATCTCGCCCATGCGCTCGTCGGGGACGCCGATCACCGCAGCCTGCGCCACTGCGCCCAGCGAGCAGAGCAGGTTTTCGATTTCCGCGGGATACACGTTGAAGCCGCCGACGATGAACATGTCCTTGATGCGATCGGTGATGCGCAGATAGCCCGCCTCGTTCATCACGCCGATGTCGCCCGTCATCAGCCAGCCCTCGGGCGTGATGGTTTCGGCGGTGGCGGCGGTATCGTCGAAATAGCCCTGCATCACGTTGTAGCCGCGCACACGCACCTCGCCGGGCTCGCCGGGCGGCACCACCACGCCGGAAGGGGAAACGCACTCCACTTCCACGCCGGGCATGGCGCGACCCGCAGTGGTGGCGATCAGCTCGGGCTCGTCAGAGGCCGCAGTGATGGTGACCACGCCGCAGGTTTCCGTGAGCCCGTAGGCAGTGAGTACGGTGCTGAAGCCGAGTTCGCTGCGCATGCGGCGAATCAGCTCCACCGGCACCGAGGCCGCGCCCGTGACGGCGAGCCGCAGGGAGGAAAGGTCATAACTTGCGCGATCGGGGTGGGCGAGCAGCGTCTGGTAGACGGTGGGCGGCCCGGGAAGCATGGTGATGCGCTCGAACTGGATGCAGCGCAGCACTTCCAGCACCTCGAAGGCGGGCACCGGGAAGATGCGCGCACCGCGGATCAGCGAGGCGAGCCAGCCCGCCTTGTAGCCGAAGGTGTGGAAGAAAGGGTTGATGACGAGGTAATTGTCCTCGGCGCGCAGCCCCACTGTGCGACTCCAGGTGTCGAAGACGCGGATGTTCTGCGCGTGCGAGGTCATCACGCCCTTGGGCTTTCCGGTGGTACCGGAGGTGAACATCAGATCCAGCGTGTCATCGGGCCGCACAGCGGCTTCGGCGGCCTCCAGCGCGGCGGGCTCCACGGTATCGGCCGCGGCAAGGAAATCATCCCAGTCCGCTTCGCCGAGGAGCACCGTGCGCTCGAGCGCGGGGAGCGACTGTTCGGCGAGCATCGCGGGGTAATCGTTGCCGGCAAAGCTCCCCACGGTGAACAGCAAGCGGGCGCCGCTGCGGTTCAGGATGTAGGCGGCCTCTGCGCCCTTCAGACGGGTGTTGAGCGGCACCATGATGGCGCCGATGCTCTGGGCACCCGTGGCAGCCAGGATCCACTCGAGGCGATTGGGCGCCCAGATGGCGACGCGGTCGCCGTGGCGCAGGCCGTGGGCCAGCATGGCGCGCGCCACGCGGCGACGGCTGGCATCGAGTTGCAGGAAGTCGATGGAGCGCTCTCCGTCGCGTATGTAGGGGCGCTCGCCGTGCACGGCGGCGGCCTGGGCCAGCAGCTGCGGCATGGTCTGGGGCAGGATCTGGTCGGACATCAGGGTCTCCGGCACGGAGTGGGCGGCTGGGGGATCACGCAAATCCTACGCAGCCCCACCATCAAGGGCAATTATTCGTAGCAGGACCAGTAGCGAGCTACGCAAAACGCGATCGTCTGGCAGCAGGAATACCGGGCCGCACGACTGCAGGCGGCCCCCGACTCTGGGTATGCTCCCGGGACGTTTCCCCCACGGAGTCCCGCCCATGCGGACACCCGCCTCCGCCGCTGGCGGCCCGGCGTCGGCCGTGTCCGTGCAGGCAATCCTGCGCCTCGCCCTGCCCTCCAGCGCGGTCTTCCTGATGGCCACCATCATGGGACTGCTGATGATCCGCTTCGCCTCGGCGCTGGGTCCGGAGGCCGTGGCGGCAGTGAACGCCGGCTCCCGGCTCTACAACGTGTTCATCGCGCTCTGCGCGGGCATCAGCGCGGGCACCCTGGCGCTGGTGTCGAACGCATGGGGTGCCGGTCGGCGCGAGGAAGCTGCAAGGCTGCTGCAACTGTCCCTGCTGCTGGCGCTCGCGCTGGGGACGCTGCTCTCCCTGATATCCGTGGCTGGCGTACCGGCCCTGATCGATGCCTTCGGACTGGCCTCCGCCGCACGCGCCGAGGCCGTGGGCTACGCGCGCTGGCTATCGATGTTCTTCGCGCCCATGGCCTTCTGCCTGGTGCTCACCTCGGGTCTGCGCTCGGCCGGTGACGTGCGCACGCCGATGCTGCTCGCACTGCTCATCAACGCGGGATGGCTGCTGCTCGCATGGCGCTGGTCGACGCATCCCCCGTTCGGCCTCGCACCGCACGTGCGCTGGATAGCACTCGGGATGGGGCTCGGGCACGTGCCAGGGGCTCTGGCCGCTTACCTTCTCTGGAGACGCAATCGCCTGCTGCTGGGGCCGGTCGCGCGGGATACGGACGATGGCAGGAGGCTGCGCGCGCTCCTCTACACCGGCTATCCCTCGGCCCTGGAACAGGCGCTGCTGCAATTCGGCGTCATCGCATTCATCGGGATCACGGGGCGCTACGGCACGGCAGCCTTCGCTGCCTACGGCACCGGCATCAGCCTGCTCTCGCTCGCGATGGTCATAGGCGTGGGCTTCTCGATGGCGGTAAGCGTGCTGGTGGGGCAGCAACTGGGCGCGGGCTCGCCGGAGAACGCGAGGCTTGCGGCGCTGCGGGCACTCAAGCTCTGTGTTCTGGTGCTGGGCGTGCCGGGGATAGTGCTCGCACTGAACGCGGGACCGGTGGCCCTGTGGCTCACGGGCGATGCGGAGATCGCGCGGCTCACGGTGGTGGCGATCTACGCCTTCACGGCAGTGCTGCCGATGCTGGCGGTGGAATTCTGCATCGGTGGCGCACTTCGCGGCGCGGGAGATACGCGATTTCCCTTACTGAACGTGCTGGCGGGATTGTTCGTCGTGCGCTTCGGACTCGCCTGGCTGCTCTCGCGCGCAGGGTTTTCGATCGAGTGGATTTACGCCACGCTGGTCGCGGACTACTCGGTGAAAAGCTCCCTGCTGTTGTGGCGATTCCGCTCGGGGCGCTGGATGCATGCAGGCGTGAGAAAAAAATGAAGGCATTCCTCGTTGCGCGTACAGCGAGGCACGCCTACCCTCCTCCAAGACAGGATTTCTCCCCTCAGATGTACCTCTCCCAGCCTCAGGAAGTCTCCCGCATGACACATCGATTCGCGATCATTCCCGCTCTTCTTCTCGCCAGCGCAACCGCTGCCGGGGATCCCATCGCCACCGACCGCCCCGACTTCGTGGAGTCCAGCAACACCGTGGGCGCAGGCCGCTGGCAACTCGAGACCAGCATCGCCTACGAAAGCGACAAGCAGAGCGGCGTGAAAGCCAAGACCTGGTCCACGCCAACGCTGCTTCGCATAGGCATGGGCGAGTACCTCGAGGCTCGCATCGAGACCGACGGTCTGCTTCAGCAGGACCTGGACGGAAACGGCGTAGACGAAAGCAATTCGGGCTATTCGGACACTGCTGTCGGCCTCAAGTGGCACGTACCCGGCAGCGAGGACAGCGGCCCGTCCATCGGTGTGCTGCTCCACGCAGATCTCGACAGCGGCTCCAGCGACTTCCGCGGCGACGGTGTACGTCCCTCGTTGCGCGTAGTCGCCGAATGGGAACTGAGCGAGCGGGTATCGCTTGGTGTGATGCCAGGGATCATTTCCGACAAGGACGATCAAGGCGAGCGTTTCACGGCCGGCATCCTGGGGGCCGTGATGGGCTACGCCATCAACGACACAACACGGGTTTTCGGTGAGGTGGCAGCCCAACAGATCGCCGGAAACAGTCACGGCGGTGACGTGGTGACCTTCGACGTGGGCACCGCGCATCTGCTGTCAGAGAATTCCCAGATAGATCTGGCCGCATCCTTCGGCATGACCGACGAGACCCCCGAGTGGGCGCTTACGGTGGGCTACTCGGTTCGCTTCTGAAAAAGGCCGCGCGCGGCGCAAGAGGTTTTGCGATGGGCATCAAGTGGACAATCGGCACCAAGCTCTGGGCGCTCGCGCTGACGGCGGCCGCGCTGATCGGCGCAGTGGGAATCACCGGCCTCAAGGCGGTCGACAACATGCGTGAAGGGCTGCAGGCGGTGCGGGCCAGCGGGCAGGCACTGCGCACCCACATGCAAGGCGACATGATGCATGACGCCTTGCGTGCCGACGTGCTGGCGGCGCTTCTGGCCGCACAGAAAGGCCAGATGGACCGGAGCGAGGCGATTGCCGCCGACATTGCGGATCACGCGAAACTCTTCCGTGATTCCATCAACGCCGAGAAGTTGCTCATCAAGGATCCTTCTGCGCTTCGCGAGATCCAGGCCCTTCTGCCTGTGCTTGGCGAGTACATCCTTGGCGCCGAGAAGATCGAGTCCCTGGCCTTTCGCGACCTCGCGGCAGCGGATGCAGCCTTGCCGGAGTTCATCGGTCTCTTCGAGACGCTCGAACCGCAGATGGAGAGCGTCTCGCAGAGCATCGAGAAATGGGCCGAGGCTGCCCGCATCGATGCCGAGGACGAGGCCTCGACTGCCTTCACTACGGTGGCCTTGATTGCAATCTCGGCCGTATTGCTGCTCCTCGTTACGGCATCGCGCATCGCCGCCGCCATCGTCAAACCCCTGCAGCATGCACTCGGAGTCACCTCGCGCATCGCCGCAGGAGACCTCGACCATCGCATCGAAGTGACCGGCAGCGACGAGACCGCCCAACTCCTGGAAGCGATGCAGCGCATGAGCCGCACCATTTCCGATGTGGTTTCACAGGTGCGGGAAGCCGCCGAGTCGGTGACCAGTTCCTCGCGGGAGGTGGCTGCCGGAACGCTCGATCTGTCACAGCGCGTCGAACAGCAGGCCGCGGCACTCGAGGAAACGAGCAGCACAACCGAAGACATCGCCCGGATGGTCGCCAGCAATGCGTCGCTCGCAGGCCAGGCCGGCAACATCGCCAAAGATGCAATGCGCCGTGCCCGCGACAGCCGCGGCGTGGTCGAGCGCAGCGCCGGCGCCATGCAGGAGATCAACATCTCCAGCAACCGCATCGCCGAGATCATTGGCACGATCGACAGCATCGCCTTCCAGACCAATCTGCTCGCGCTGAACGCTGCGGTGGAAGCCGCCCGGGCAGGCGAGCAGGGACGCGGATTCGCCGTGGTGGCCACCGAGGTGCGCAACCTGGCGCAGCGCTGCGCCGCCGCCGCGCGAGAGATCAAGACACTGATCGGTGACAGCGTGGAGAAGGTCCAGCAGGGCACCAACCTGGTAAAGGCCTCCGGCGAAAACATCGCCGGCACCGAGAAGTCAATCGAAGACCTCACGGGACTCGTCGAGAACGTTGCCGCATCCAGCCGCGAGCAGGCTACCGGCGTGGTCGAGATAAACCGCGCAATAACGCACATGGACTCCGGCACGCAGCAGAACGCCGCACTCGTCGAGGAACTTGCCGCCGCGAGCTCGTCGATGGAAGGCCAGGCGCAATCGCTGCTGAAGATCGTGGGCTACTTCAAGACCAGTACCGAGGCCGGCAACGCCGCGCTCGCCGCGCCATCGCCGGAGGTCACGGCGAGGTTCGCGCCCCCGTCCAGACCGGCTCTGGGGCGCAGCACCCGCAGCCTGCCAAAGGCCTGAGGGCCCGTCTGTACCTTAGGACAATGGCCGGGGCAAACCCGGCCAACTAGCCTGCGGCCCTGATCAGGAAATCCTCTGAAGGAGCCTTGTATGTCACGCCGCCTGCACCGAGTGGACGCAGCTTCCATTCCCGTCAGCATCGCCTCCCGCTCGATTTCACCCGCGATAGCGGGCACGCCGACCGCAGGGGACGATGACCTTGTGGGCACCTCTCTGGCCGACATCATCGACGGGCTGGCCGGGGACGACACCATCTCCGGAGGCGGCGGCAACGACACGCTGAGCGGAAGTGCGGGCAGCGATGTCATCGGGGGCGGTACGGGCAACGACGAGATACACGGCGGCGAGGGTTCCATCGATCTGCTGTTCGGTGACGACGGTGACGATTCGCTGTTCGGCGACGGCGGCGACGACGAACTCGAAGGCGGCAACGGGAACGACTCGCTGGACGGTGGATCCACCGGCATCGATGACGCCGTCTACGACTTCTCCTCCAGCGCCGCGGGCATCGGTTTCGACGCCTCCGGGCACCTCGGCAGCGCACAGTTCACCCTGAACGCCGGCACTCTGGGCACGGACACCCTCACCGGTATCGAGTATCTGGTGGTCGTGGGCGGCAGCGGCGCCGACACCATCACGGGCGGAGTGGGCTCGGATATTTTCATCGGCCGGGACGGAGACGACTCGATTTCCGGGGGCGACGGCAACGACTCGCTGCAGGGCAATGCGGGAGCGGACACCCTCGATGGCGGGGCCGGCACTGACCGCGCGAGCTACATTTTCTCGGGCGACGCCCAGGGCATCGATTTCAATGCATCCGGCGTGGGACTGGCCGCCCAGGTGCTTCAGGCCGACGGCCGTGGCGGCACCGACACACTGATCAGCATCGAGTCCGTGCTGCTTATCGGAACCTCGCTCGCCGACACCCTGACGGGTGGCGCGGGCGGAGATGACATCCGGGGCGGCGCGGCAGGCGATTCGCTCTCGGGTGGCGGTGGCAACGACATCCTCGATGGCGGATCAGGCAGCGACGCACTCACGGGTGGCGACGGTACGGATACTGCGAGTTTCGCGAACGAAACCGTGTCCGTGACCGCCAGCCTGCTGACAGGCACCGCCTCTTCGGGCGCCGACACCGACACCCTCGCCCAGATCGAGAACCTGAGCGGTAGCGCCCTGGGCGATGACCTGACCGGCAATGCGGCCGCGAACCTTCTTTCGGGCGCGGCAGGCAACGACACCCTGAACGGTGGCGATGGCGTCGACACCCTGAGCGGTGGCGCCGGAGACGACCTCCTGAATGGTGGCAGCAGTATCGACACGGCGAGTTATGCGGGAGCGACCGGCGCCATCTCCGCCAGCCTTGCCAGCGGCACCGCAAGCGGCGACGGCAGCGACAGTTTTGTGGGGATCGAGAATCTCTCTGGCGGCCTGGCCGGCGACACCCTGACCGGAAACACTCTGGCGAACACCCTCTCCGGCGATGCCGGGAACGACACGCTCGACGGTGGTGCGGGTAACGACGTTCTGATTGGCGGCGCCGGAGACGATGCTCTCGCAGGCGGCATAGGCAGCGACACAGCTTCTTACCAGGGCTCGAGCGCGGGCGTGAACGTCAACCTCGCAACCGGCACAGCGAGCGGAGAAGGCAGCGACACCCTCTCGGGCATCGAGAACCTCACCGGCAGCTACTACGCAGACACACTCACGGGGGACGCACTTGCCAACACCCTCACGGGGAGTCTGGGCGCCGACCGCCTGGACGGTGGTGACGGCAACGACACACTGACCGGCGGTGCGGGCAACGACACGCTGATCGGTGGTACCGGCACCGATACCGCCACCTTTGCCACGGCAACACTGGCGGTAGCCGTGAACCTGGCCACCGGGCTTGCTACGGGCCATGGCTCGGACACCCTTTCCGGCATCGAGAATCTCATCGGCAGCCAGCTTTCGGACAATCTGGTTGGCAACGACGTTGCCAACACCCTGAACGGCGGCACAGGTAACGACACCCTGACAGGCGGTCTGGGTAACGATGCCCTGATCGGTGGCACGGGTGATGACTCCCTGATCGGCGGCGGTGGCATCGATACCGCGAGCTATGCCGCGGCGGCAACGGCCATCTCGGCAGATCTCGGCCTGGGCACGGCATCAGGCGATGGCAACGATGTCCTCTCACTGATCGAGAACCTCACCGGGGGCAGTGGCGACGACAGCCTTGGCGGCGATGCCCTGGCCAATACACTGCAAGGCGGCGCAGGCAATGACACGCTGTCGGGAGCGCTCGGCAACGACACCCTGATTGGTGGCCTCGGCAATGACTCGCTCACCGGTGGCGACGGCATCGACACCGCGAGCTTTGCATCTTCCGCAGCAGCCATGATCGTGAACCTTGGCCTCGGCACCGCAAGCGGCGATGGCAGCGACACCCTGGGGTCAATCGAAAACATCATCGGCAGCGCGCTCTCGGATCAGCTGACCGGCGACGGCTTGGCGAATACGGTTTCCGGCGGCGCTGGCGATGACACGCTGGGCGGCGGCCTTGGCGACGACACGCTGGCCGGGGGCGCTGGCAACGACTCGATCGTCGGCGGAGGAGGCTCCGACACAGCGAGCTTCGCAACCTCCACAAGCGCAGTTACAGCCAGCCTCCTGACGGGCGCGGCAACAGGCGAAGGCTCCGACACACTCTCGGGCATCAGCAACCTCACGGGCAGCAACCTGGCCGACACCCTCACCGGCTCGGACCTTGCGAACGTGCTGATCGGCGGCGTGGGTGCA
>CAIYPF010000158.1 GCA_903928015.1 uncultured Gammaproteobacteria bacterium
ACAAGTTTGGCGAGCTCATCGCGCCTGTCTTTGACCGGTACAACTTTGTGTACATCAAGACTCCCAAAGAATACAAAATCGCTATTTTCCTCCTGAACAGGGAGATGTGTCTGAAGGACGTGATCGCGGAGCTCAAGCTGCTCGAGGGCGTCATCGTGATCCACGCGTACAACATCAGCGGCCCGTAGGGCGTATAGGCATAGACAAGTGTTTGTGTTTGTTAATTGTGATTTACTGAATAAATCAGACAAGCATGAGTCCTACGTGCACGTGTTCTACTGAACGCCCGCGGGCACGCACTCGCGCTTGTGCGCCGGCCACGCGGCGGTCTGGCAGTCTTTGTTGCAGTACATGGCGGCCTTGCACTTGCTGCAGCGCTTCGGGTCCTGCATGGGCCTGGCGCAGGCCGCGTTGGCGCAGCGCGGGAGGCCGGGGCCGGCGCCGGCCCTGGCCTCGAGGCGATTGAGCTTGAGCAAGTCGAGGTCGCTCTGGATGTTTGGAACCCTCTTGATGAGGTACGCGGCGAGCGAGAGCTGGAGCGTCTGGTTGACGTTGCCCGCGACGTTGACGTAGAGCTGCGTCCAGGAGACGTTGGCGGGGAACGGCATGTCTTGGATGTTGAGCACGGTGTCCTTCCTGTCGCATGCGTAGGTGGCGCCATAGTCGAGGGTGAATTCGTCGCCCTTGCTGACGTTGACGACGACGAGCAGCTGCATGCAGGTGTCCTGCACGTCGTGGATGAGCGTGGTGCCGAGGTGCTGGCCGGTGTGCCTGGGCTCCTTGTTGCTGAGCTCGCCGTCCATGATCATGAGGAGGTCCTTCCAGCGCTTGTCGTGGCACTGCGCGAAGGAGATGCGGCCGAAGATGAGCCTGCCGTGCGTGTGCGTGGCGCACGGGTTCGGGTAGGCGTACGCGGACATGAACGCCATGTTGCGAAAGACGTCCTCGGGGGAGAGCTCGCCCCGGAGCTCGTCGATCCAGAACTGGAGCCAGATGAGGTCCTCCGCGGCGGTGCGGCGCCAGTGCAGCGCGAGGAAGTCGGCGTCGAAGAAGTCGACGGCCATGAGGCTCGCGATGGTGGGGTGGTCCCTGACGGCGAGGAAGGCGCGCATGAAGAGCATGTAGTCGCTGTAGGCCGTGCCGAAGGCGAGGTCCACGCGCTGCTCGGGCATGCGCAGGAGCTTGGCCATGTTGTTGCGCGCGAAGCGCTTGAACCTGGCCATGACGATTTCGATGTCGTCGGCGGTCATTTCGACCTGCACGATGCTGGTGCGGAGCACGGAGCCCGAGGCGAGCGGGGCGGTGACGACGACGCAGCGGCCGTGCGCACTAGGTGCCACGGCGGTTACGGCGTCGAGGTCCGTGAGCTGCCCGACGGGCGCCGCGAAGACGCGCGGGATGTCCTGCTGCATGAGGACGTTGGCCCTCGGGACGCGCACGTCGCCGCCGTCGGCGAGGCGCACGGCGACGGTCTGCGCGACGGGGTCGAAGGGCCCGAGCTCGCAGAAGAAGCCGTTGTGGCGGCTGAGGGCCCCCTGGAGGCCGAAGAGGAGCGAGCGTGAGCGGGGCTGCATTTGCTAGGGAGTGGGCATGGACGGGCCTGGACGTTTATAAAAAAAAGTTTTTTTATGCATAAAAGAAAAAGAAAGAGTTGGCCTTGTTTGCCCGCACTTTGTTCACGCATGGCGTTTTCGGTGGAGAAGATGGTGTGCCGCCTGGCGTACTGGCTCGAGGAGGTGCGGCAGGACGTGTGCAACGTGCAGAGCGACGTCGGCGAGCTGCGCTTGGAGCTCGACCGGCTGCGCGCGGCGGTGGCGCACATGGAGAAAAGGGAGCGCGAGCGGGAGCTCGCGGCGCAGGCGGCGCTTTTCCGTGAGGCGGCGCGGGGTGAGGCTATTGCGCCGCGGCTGGCGGCGTTCGAGCGGCTGGCGGCGTGACTACGCGCCGGCTGCGGTTGGGGTGTGTGGGTCGGCTGCGCCTGCATCGAGCTCCGGGGCGGTGTACGTGTTTGCGAAAGCAGGCTGCTCGTCGTCTGACGGGACGTCTTCGTCGAGAGGTGGTGCGTGGGGCGCGGCCGGCGCGTCCGGCGCGTCGTCGTCGTCGGAGGACTCGAGCTGCTTTCGGGCTGATGTGAGGTCGTTGCTTTCGAGATTGAAGTGGTCAATAAAACCCCTCACATACTTGGACGCGTAGCGCGTGTGTTTCGTGGGGTTTGCGATGGAGTCCCACACCGTGATGTCGTAGACGAGCTGGCGGACGAGGACGTCTTTGTGTTTGTTGTAGTTGTCTTTGTGCGTTTGGTAGTCGGGGTCGCTGTCTGATATTTTTGCGAAGTCATCCTCGTTCTTGCGGTACATGCACCACGTCCCCCCCATCGCCTCGAGGAGGAGGAAGAGGGCCTCGGGCGAGTATGTCTTCTGCTTTTGTGCGCCCGTGCCGCGCACGGCGGCGCGGAAGGCGGCGGGGTCGCGTGTGAGCAGCGTGGTCAACTCGCCCAACTCGATCTGCCGCTGCACGCCCTGCGCCACGTTTGCTCGGAGCTGCTTGAAGCGGC
>CAIYPF010000159.1 GCA_903928015.1 uncultured Gammaproteobacteria bacterium
GGTCGCGGGGTCGCGGGGTCAGATTGCAACGTCCGCGCTTCGGGTTGGGGGTGCTCCACGCTCGCTCACGCCTCCGCACATCCCTGTGCGGAGGCTGCCTGCATCCCTGAAATCGTTCCCGACGATTTCACGGCTGAAGGCCGCTCTCCTGGAGCACCCCCAACCCGAATCGCTCGATCGATTTCTGTGGGACTACCTCTCCCGAGGTTTCACGCCGTAGGAGCGGGCAATGCCCGCGACACATCACCTCAGGACCGGCGCACGCCCGCGACATCCCGTCGCTTGACCGGCGCACGCCCGCGACATCCCGCCGCACAGCGGGCACCGCCGCCCATCAGCCCAGCGCCGACTCCAGCTGCGCTACGCAGCGCTCGGGGTTGTGCAGCTTGTCGAGGCCGAAGAGGCCGATGCGGAAGGTGCGGAAATCCGGGCCTTCATCGCACTGCAGCGGTACGCCTGCGGCGATCTGCAGGCCTTTGGCGAGCATCTTCTTGCCGTTCTGCATCTCGGGATCTTCGGTGTGGCAGACGACCACGCCCGGCGCCTCGAAACCGGCAGCCGCCACACTGCGGAATCCGCGCGACTTGAGCATCGCGCGCACCTGGCGACCCAGTTCGAGTTGTTCGTCGCGCACCTTGTCGAAGCCGTAAGCCGCGGTTTCCTGCATGGTGTCGCGGAAGCGCAACAGGGCGTCGGTGGGCATGGTCGCGTGGTAAGCATGACCGCCGTTCTCGTAGGCGGCCATGATCTGCAGCCACTTCTTCAGGTCTGCGGCAAAGCTCGAGCTCGTGGTGGCTTCGATGCGCTCACGCGCGGCCGCGCTGAACATGACCAGCCCGCTGCAGGGCGACGCGCTCCAGCCCTTTTGCGGCGCGCTGATCAGGAGATCGACGCCGGTGGCCTGCATATCCACCCAGAGCGTGCCCGAGGCGATGCAATCGAGCACGAAGAGAGCGCCCACAGCATGTGCGGCCGCGGCAATGCGGCGCAGGTATTCGTCGGGCAGAAGCATGCCGGCGGAGGTCTCGACGTGCGGGGCGAAGACCATGTCCGGCCGCTCGGCGGCGATGGCGGCCTCGATCTCCTCGATAGGCGCCGGCGCCCAGGCGGGCTGCGGGCCGGCTTCGATCGGCCGGGCCTTCAGCACGACTGAGGAAGACGCAATCGCGCCCGCATCCAGAATCTGGGTCCAACGGAAGCTGAACCAGCCATTGCGCACGATCAGGCACTTCTTGCCCGTGGCGAACTGGCGCGCCACCGCCTCCATGGCATAGGTGCCGCCGCCGGGTACCACGGCCACGGCCTCGGCGTGGTAGACCTGCTTCAGCAGCGAGGAGATATCCCGCATGGCACCCTGGAAGCGCCCCGACATGTGGTTAAGGGAGCGGTCGGTGAACACAACCGAGAATTCGAGGAGTCCATCGGGGTCTACGTCGGGCAGCAGGCCGGGCATGGGAGGGCTTCCTGGGATGAGTTGCGGGGGCTTTGAGGGGGGGCAGTCTAACGGGCTGCCTGCGCCCCGCCAAACGATGACGCACAGAAAACGCGCTATCCGTCGCGATCCGGGTTACCATGGCCTCAACCGGGTATCGCCCGGGCTGTCCGAACAGGCCCCAGCCCCCGATTCCGGCACTCCCGTCGCAGGACCTCTTTATTCCTATCGCAGGTGATTCGTGGCCAAGCCCAACTACTCGTTCCAGAAGCGGCAGCGCGAACTCGCTAAGAAGAAGAAAAAAGAAGAAAGGCAGCAGGAGAAGAACCAGCGCAAGGCTCAACCCGCCTCTGCGCAGGATGATGCGACGGCCGATTCGTTGTCCCCAGTACCGGCATCTGCCGGTACCGACGAAGAAGCCGGTGAAACCTGAAACCGGAGCGATCTCTCATGCAGCAGAACAAACTTTACGTCGGCAATTTCCCCTATTCCGTGGACGAGGCGCAACTTCGCGACCTGTTCTCGCAATACGGCGACATCACGGACCTCGCCCTCATCATGGATCGCGAGACCGGTCGCCCGAAGGGCTTTGCCTTCGTCACCTTCGCCACCCAGGCTGCGGCCGAAAAGGCGTTGGAACTTAACGGCCGTGACCTCGGGGGCCGTGCCCTCAAAGTCAACGTGGCCATGGAGCGCGAGCGCACCGGTGGCGGTGGTCGTCCCGGCGGCGGTGGCGGCGGTGGCCGCGGTGGCTACGGCGGCGGCGGTGGCGGCGGTGGCCGTCCCGGCGGCGGCGGTGGCGGCTACGGCGGCGGTGGCGGCCGCTGGTAAGCGAGCGCCTCCCGAGCGCCCCTCCGCAGGGGCGTACAGAGAGCCCGGATCCGTCCGGGCTTTTTTTTGACACGCAAACGGTGGCAGAGCGATGAGTTTCAAGGACCTCGGACTGATCGAGCCACTGCTGAAGGCGCTGGCCGAACTCGGCCAACACACCCCGACGCCGATCCAGACGCAGGCCATACCCGCTGCGTTGCGCGGGCGCGACATCATTGCGGCCGCGCAGACCGGGACCGGCAAGACCGCGGGTTTCGCGCTGCCCCTGATCCAACTGCTCTCCGAATCGCCGGAGGCACCTCCGAACAGCATCCACGCGCTGGTGCTGGTGCCCACGCGTGAACTGGCGCAGCAGGTATCCGACACGCTCCGGAGCTACACGACCAGTATCCGCATGCGTGTCTTCGCGGCCTACGGCGGTGTGAGCATCAACCCGCAGATGATGGCGCTGCGCCGCGGGGCCGACATCCTGGTTGCCACGCCCGGGCGACTGCTCGACCTGCAGGCCAAGAACGCGCTGCGCCTCGGAGGCGTCCGGCTTCTTGTGCTCGACGAGGCCGACCGCATGCTCGACATGGGTTTCAGCCGCGATATCGGCGAGATCCTGGCGCTGCTGCCCAAGCGCCGGCAGACCATGCTCTTCTCCGCGACCTTCCCGGACGAAATCCGCGCGCTCGCCGCGACGATGCTGCACTACCCGCTGGAGATCGACGCGACTCCGCGCAACACCACGGTGAGCGCGATCCGGCAGTCACTGATCCCCTGCGACAAGCAGCGCAAGCTCGAACTCTTCTGCCACCTGCTGCGCACGCGGCGCTGGCAGCGGCTGCTGGTCTTCGCCAAGACGCGCAAGCGCGTGGACGAAGTGCTCGTCAGCCTGCGTTATTCGGGCGTCTCCAGCGAGGCGATCCACGGAGAGATCCCGCAACACGCCCGTCTTGCGGCGCTGAAGCGCTTCAATGCAGGCGAGACGCGGGTGCTGGTGGCCACCGACGTGGCAGCGCGCGGGCTCGACATCACCTCGCTTCCGCTGGTGGTGAACCTCGACCTGCCCGTGAGCGCGGAAGGCTACGTGCACCGCATCGGACGCACGGCACGTGCAGGCGAAGTTGGCGAGGCGATCACGCTGGTCTGCGCGGATGAAGCCGTGCAACTCACCGCCATCGAGACGCTGATCGGCAAGCAGTTGCCGCGGCGCGAGGTGGAAGGTTTCGAGCCGAAGCACCGCGTGCCCGCAACCGGCCCGAACAAGCCTCCACCGGCGCGGCCCGAAGGCAAAGACGCGGCCAAGGCCAAGGCGAAGCCGGAAAAGAAAAAAAAGAAAAAGAAGGCTGGAGGAAAGCCTGCAGCGCCTGCAGCAGGCAGGCGCTCAAGACAGAAAAGCCGCCCCGGCTGAACGCCGGAGCGGCAGGACTCGCACTCAGGAGACAGCGCGGATCTTCAGCGCATCCTCGCCCGAGGGCTTGGCATAGAACTGCGAGAACCAGCGGCGGAACTGCGCAATGGGGCCATCACCGTCGCAGAGGATCGGGTTCGGCTGGAAGATCTTGTTGTTCCAGATCGGGATGTCCTGCTCCACCTGCCGCGAAATCTCGTCGGTGAGCGCCTGGGCGATGAACTCCTGCAGCGGGTTCAGGCCATGGGGCTGTATGAAGCAGAACCGCAGATGCATGCTCTGGTCGTCGATCGGCGTTACGAGCCCGAGCTGGATGGTGTCGCACAGTCCCATGAAACGCTGACGCGTCATCCCCGGACCGCAGTTCGATGTCTCGAGCACGGTGTCGCGCCAGCGCGTGCCCGTGGTGTCGATGTTGCCGTTCTCGTCCATGTCGGCCGTTTTGCCCACGTAGCGCGCAAATCGCTTGTGGGCCTCGTGCGTGATTTCTCCGCGGGGGATGTCCTGGGCGGTGTGGACGTAGACGAAGTGCGCGGCGTCTGCAGCGTTCTCGGCCGCCTCCTGGATCACGGTGTTGATGGTCCATTCGTAGACGCGGAAATCCGTCCAGCCCGGATCACCCACCTCGGGCACGGTCTCGAGTTCGAAGCTCGGCGCGGCATTGTCCGGGTGATACCAGGCCCACACCACGCCGCTGCTCTCCTGCACCGGATAGGCGTGGACAGTCTGCTTGCCGTCGGCGCGCGGGGGCATGTTCTTCGCGTAGGGGATGTGCTTGCACACACCCTCGCCGCTGAACTCCCAGCCGTGGAAGGGGCAGGCCAGATGCTCGCCCTTCACCTTGCCGCCGTGGCCGAAATGCGCGCCGAGGTGCGGGCAGTAGGCATCGAGGAGTTTTGCCTCGCCGCTCTCGGTGCGGAACAGCACGAGTTCGCGGCCGAAATAGTGGAGCGGTTTCACCTCGCCCGCCGCGAGATCGCGCCCGAGGCTGACGGCGTACCAGCCGAAGGGAATCGGGAAGTCGTATCTCTTGCCCATGTGAATACCTCTGTCAGATGGTGTTGAAGTCCACTCGGCGCGGGCCGATGCGGGAAGCCACGCCCGCGAGCGCGTCGCGGTCGAAGCCGTAGAAACGGATCGCGTTCTCGCCGAGGATCGCGGCGATGTCGGCATCGGGCAGGCCCGAGAAGGTCTTCTGCAGATGCGGCGCCGTGTGCGGCCACGAGCCCTCGGGGTGCGGGTAATCGCTGCCCCACATGAGTTGCGGCAGGCCGATCTCGTGGCGCATCTCGGCATCCGAACGCGGCATGCACGACTGTCCTATCGCCACGTTGCGCCGGAAGTAATCACTCGGTGACATGGAGAGATGCGAGCGGAAATCACCCAGCTTCGCGGAGAACTGCACGTCGTGGTAGTTGTGATCCAGCAGCCGCAGATACGGCGGCAGCATCCAGCCGCAGCCGGTCTCGGTGAAGCTCACTTTCAGCCGGGGGAAGCGCTCGAAGACGCCGCCCCAGATCAGGAAGCTGAGCGGGCGATAGGTCCACCACAGGATTTCGGAAACGTAGATGCCCATCGCGCCGGGGTAATCGGCATCAGCCCTATCCGGCCAGCCAGGTCCGAAAAATTCTTCGTTGGGCGCAGCACCCGAGTGGAAGCACACCACCACACCCAGCTGCTCGCACGCCTCCCAGAAGGGGTCGTAGCGGCGGTGGTGGTAGTGCGGGAAGGGCGCGGTGAGGTTGGGAATCATCGCGCCACGCAGGCCCGAGGCGTGCGCGATGCGCAGCTCCTTCACGGCAAGCTCCACATCCCACAGAAGCGGCATGACCGCGACGCCGAAATGCCGCGCCGGCGCCCGCGAACAGAGCTCGGCGAGCCAGCGGTTATGGGCGCGCGCGCCGGCCCACTGCAAATCAGGAACGATGTCTTTGGTGGGCAGACTCAAGCCCGCACCGAAGGGCGGCGTGTTCATCTCGGTGACGCCGTCAACGAATATCACCTCGCCCGCGATCCCGTCGGCATCGAGCATGCGGGTGCGCTCTTCGTGATCCCATGCGCCGGTGAGCTGCTGCTCGATGCCTTCGCGCCACTGGTCGTTGATTTCCTGGATCAGGAAGGCTTTTTCCGCGGCCTTGATGCGCTGCGCCTGCAGCGGATAGGCAATGTCGAAGGTATCGCGCAGCGCCGGGTCCACGTAGTCGCGGTACATATGGCCCGGCAGGCCGGCGTGGCAGTCGGAGGAGATGACGATGTAGCGGTCCATAAGCCAGAACTCCTGCACTTCGCGTCATTATTGGCGCGCGAGTGGTGGGGGCAAGTGAATCATCGGTAAGGCGTTACGCCTCAGTCAGCGAGGCCGGACCACCCCAGCGCCGCAAAAAAGGCCAAGGCACCCAGCAGCACGATCACAGTGAGAGGCCGGTTGACCGAACCACCCACCCAGGCCTTGCGCCCGTTCAGCAGAAGCAATGCAAGCGCGAGCAGCGGCACGATGGTGGAGCCGACCGTCGCGTAAAGGCGCTGCATTTCCTTGAAGCTCACCAGAAGGCCGATCATCGGCACGGTGGCCAGCAGAAGCAGATACACGCGATACGGCGCGGCGCGGGTATCGACGGGATCGCGCGCGTCCTGCCCCCGGATGCCGTGGCGCGCGAGCGACCACAGATCGGCAAACAGATACGGCACGGACTGCCACACGCCGAGCAGGCTGCTCGCCACCGCGCCCAGCACACCCAGCAAGAAGAGCGCACGTCCCGCAGGCCCCATGGCCGCGCCCAGCTGCTCGGCCAGTTGCAGCAGAAGGCGCGCGCCGCTGCCTTCAAGCGGTGTTGCGCTGCCCACGATCACCATCGCCATCGCAAAAAGTGCGGTCATGCCGTAGGCGAAGGCCAGATCGATGCGACAGGTCTTCAGATCCGCGAGCGAACGGCGGCCTTCCTCGCGGATCCAGTAGCCGTAACAGAGCATCGTGAGCGTACCGCCAACGCCGCCCATCATCGCCACGGTCCAGCGCAGCCCTCCGCCCTCGGCCGAAGGAATGGCCGGCACAAGGAGGCCGTGCAGCACCGCGGCCCATCCCGGCCACAGCACCACCGCCATCACCATGATGCTTGCCACCATCAGCACCACGCAGGCGCTCATGGCTTTCTCGAAGCTGCGGAAGCCGCCGCCCCACACCAGCGCGAGCCCCAGCATGCTGCTGATGACGCCCCAGATGATCTTGCCCTGTTCGGGATCGGCCACCAGCGGCAGCAGCGCATGCAGCGCCACACCGCAGCCGGCCATGAGCGCAGAGCCCACGAAGAAAGACCACAGCCACAGATAGGGCAGGAACACCCACGCAAGCCAGCGCCCGCCGTGGCGCACCGCGCCTTCGATCAGCGTCTCGCCGGTGGCGAGCTGCCATCGCGCGAGGCCCTCGTTGATCACAAATTTGAGGAAGGCTCCGAGCGCTGCGGCCCAGAGAATGGATGTGCCGAGCTGGCTGCCGGCAAACGCGGCTGTGGCGAGATCGCCTGCGCCCACGCCGGTGGCGGCGATCAGCAGCCCGGGACCGATCAGCGCGAGCAAGCCGCGCCGTGGCGGCTCAGTCTGAGAGGTAGTACTCAACGGTGGACACCACGCGCACTTTCTTGATGTGGGGATTGTTCTTGTCGCGCGGCTCGATGGTGAACTGGCCTTGCGAGGCGGAGCGGATCTTGCCGAGCGAGCTCGCGGAATCGGTGGCGAACTTCTGCGCCACCTCGCGTGCCTTGTTGGTGGCTTCCTGGATCATCTCGGGCTTCACCTCGTTCAGCCGCGTGAAGAGATATTCGGGCGCGTTGTCGTACTCGCCGCCGGTGATCGCAATGCCCTGGCGGCCCAGCGAGGCGAGCCCGGTCATCATGCCTCGCACTTTCTCCACAGCACCGGAGTACACCGTCACCGTCTGCAGTGCGGTGTAGCGGAATTCCGCGCGCGGTCCTTCACCGAAGCGCTGCGCGGCCTTGTCGACGATCACGGGCGGCGTGAGCGTGATCTCGCTCTCCTGCACGCCCTGCTGCAGCAGGTAACCGCGGATGGCTCCGGTGTTGCGCTCGATGGTGGCGTAGAGGTCGGGGAGTTCGTTGCTGGCGGCAGAGAACTGGATCGGCCAGATCACGGTGTCGGCGGGATACTCGCGCTCGGAGAGGCCCTTCACGGCCACGGTGCGCTCGTATTCCTTGACGCGGATGGCCGAGTGCCCGAGCAGCGCGCCCAGCAAGCCGAGGCCGATCACGAGGCTTGCGCCGAGGATCAGGGACGAGCGGATGGAGTCGGATTGCATGTGTGCGTGTCTCCCGTTGTGAGTCCCTGGTCGGGATGTCGCTGTGTATGCCCGGCTCTGTGTCGCGGGCATGGCCCGCTCCTACAACAGCCATTTCCCCGCAGGAGCGGGCCACGCCCGCGACCGTTTCCCCCGTAGGAGCGGGCCACGCCCGCGACCATTTCCCCCGTAGGA
>CAIYPF010000160.1 GCA_903928015.1 uncultured Gammaproteobacteria bacterium
GAATCCGGCGCCGGGCAGGTCGAGGCCGTGGTTCTGGTCATAGTGCAGCACGGGTTCGCTGAGCGCGGGCACGTTGCGGTAGAGCCCGCCGTGGTTTTCGCGCCAGTGCTGGTGGAATGCGGGCAAATCGAGCGCGGCGTTATGCCGCAGGATGGCGCTCAGACGCATCCCCGCCTGTTCCTTGCCGCCGGGGCGTTCGACGATCACGGTGGGGGCGGCAGTGAGCACGCTGCTGCGCGTCGCCGCGAGCAGATCGCCATCCTTGCCGGGTGCAAGTGCCGAACCCGCGAGCGCGGCATCCAGCGCGGCCAGCGCAGCCTCGTCCTTGACGCTCTGCACCGAGACGCCGTCCCACTGCAGGCCCTCGAGCTCGGTGGCCTCGCGGCTCCGTGCATAGTCCTCGTCCATGCGGTGCAGGAGTTCCCAGTGCAACACGCCCGAGCGCAGCGCCGGATGGTCGTCCAGCAGGGAGAGGTGGCGGTCGCGCCACGCGGCATGGAATGACTCGGGGCTCTGGCCGGCGGCGCGGCGTACGAAGGTGAATCTTCTTATCATGGGAGGGTTCCGTTCGTGTTGTGGATGAATGCCCCGGGGCAGTATCGCTCCAGTCCGAAGCATAACCGCGAGGCATGGCCTTGCGTTCTTGACCTTGAGGAAACGCAATGAATGCCTTGCCACTTTTGCTGCTCACGGCCGTTTCCGGCTTCGCGATCACCCTGCAGGGCCAGTTGATGGGCCTGATGGATCGCAGCATGGGCACGCGCACCAGTGTCCTCATCACCTACGGTGGAGGCGCCGTGGTGGCGTCGATGCTCGCTCTCTTTGCGGGCGGCATCAATTTCCAGCAGCGCACCGAGGTGCCGTGGTACGCATACACGGCCGGCCTGCTCGGGCTGCTGATCGTGGGCGCCACGGGCTATGTGGTGCCACGCATGGGGGCTGCCAAGGGCTTCACGCTGATCGTGGCGTTCCAGTTCCTGCTGGCGCTACTGATCGATCACTACGGACTGCTGGGCGCCACGCAGCGCCCGCTCGACCTCACCCGGGCAAGCGGCATCGTGGCGATGATGGCCGGCGTGTGGCTGGTGGTGCGCTGATACGCGCAGCGTCCTTCGTTCTCAATAGCGCCAGCTCCGGACGTCCGCTCCCTTCGGTGCGGTCATGACCATGCGCTCCGCCGCCCACGGCAGCACCATCAGCGGATAGCGCAGACGTGAGTACGCGTTGCTGCGCGTCTGGTCGCCGTTCCAGCAGTGCTCGTCGCGATCGCCGTAGTCCACCACCGCATCGGCCGGCGGCTCGGCCGAACGCAGGAAGTCCTCCACCGCATAGACGGCGTTGTTCAGGTAGTAGTTGTCCATGTCGCCCACGTAGATGCGGAGCTTCCCGCGGAGCTTCGGCCCGAGCGTCTTCCAGTCGCGGCGCAGGATGTACGAAAGGTCGTAGTTTTCCTTCCAGTACGCCACCGTGACCGGGTCGATCTCGCCGGTGAGCTTGTCCCAGACGCGGCGCGGGTAGCCGTCCGGACCCACCGGCGAATACACGGCCTCCCAGATGTCGAACTGGTCGCCCGAGCGACCGCGCGTGCCGAGTGCGAGTTCCCAGTGGTTGTTCTCTTCGACGGTGGTGTCGATGTGCCCCAGCCAGTTGCGATGCGCGGGACGCGGCGTGCGCTTGAAGCGGTTGGGCATGAAATAGGCGTTTTTGTCCTCGTAGAGATTCACCGTCATGTAATGGCGGAAATCGATGGGGTCCGGGCAGGCCACCCAGGCGCCGTTGTAGTCGTCGGGGTAGAACATCTGCACGGCCATCGCTTCCCAGCCGCCGGTGCTGCCGCCGTAGACGAAGCGCGCCCAGCCCTGGCCGATGCCGCGGAAACGGCGCTCGATCTCGGGGATGAGTTCGTAGCGGATCGCGTCACCGTAGGGGCCGTTGTTCGCGGAGTTGACCGCGTAGGAGTCGTCGTAGAAGGGCGTGGGGTGCTGGATCTCGACCAGCAAGACGCGCGGGAAACCCTTGCCCTGCCACTGCTGGAAAAAATCCCAGGCCATCTGTTGCTCGATGCGGTTGTAGCCCTCGAGATGGAAGCGCTCGCTGTACTCGGGCTCGAGCTTCGGGTCGGGCGGGGTCTCCCGCCAGTCGGCGGGTGCCGAAGGGAAATGCCCGTGATTGATCACCAGCGGATAGCGCGCGTCAGGATGCTCGCGGAAACCCGCCGGCAGCGTGACGAAGGCGGAGAGGTACATGTCCCGCCCCCAGAACGTCGAGAGCCGCTCGCTCCTGATGCGCACCTGTTTCACCCAGGGCGTTTCGGTGAATGCGGGGATCGGCGGGATCTCCTGATCCAGCACCAGCGTGAAGACCTTGCTGCCGGCCACCGCGTGGCCGTCCCAGCGCACGGTCACGGGCCTGGAGTAGAGGTTGCCGGGCTTGGCGCGCCATTGCTGCCCCTCGCCCTTGTCGGGCGCGAGTTTCAGCACGCGGCCATCGCCCATGCGGAAGGTTTCGTAGCGGTTCAGGAAGGCTTGCACGCGGTACTCGCCCGCGGGCAGCGAGCCCAGGCTGCGCAGCGGAAAGCCGAATGCCGTGTCGTCCACCGCACGGCGCGTGCCGGGCTTCCATCCCTCTACGTCCTGCCCGAAAAACGGTATGGCGCTGCCATCCCAGTTCACCAGATCCCGCGGCTCCTTCGTTGGCGACTGATCCGCGGGTGCGGCGATGAACAGCAGCCTGCCGTCCTGCGCGCCGCCCTTGAAGCTGCGCGGCAATTCGATTTCTACCGAAGGGCTGGCGGCAAGGACATGGGCGCAGGCGAACAGGAGCGCGGCGAGCAGGCGGCGATGCATGAGGAGTCTCCGTGGCGTGCCCGGGCGATCTTAGCCGCGCTCGGTCGCCACGGGTATAGTGCGAGCTCTGCAACGCTGCTCCAACGGGTCAGACCCTTCCATGAACAGGCTCTCGGTCGTTCCTTTTCTCGTCGCCTGCCTGGGCGTGGCCTCGTTCACGCTGATGGACGCGGAAATGAAAGACCTCTCGCTCGCCATCGGCGTCTACAACGCGATGCTCTGGCGGATGCACGCGGGCGTGCTGATCGGCGGGGCGATTTTCTTCGGCATGCGTTCGCGTTGGCCGTCCTTGGCGGTTATCAAGCTCCACATGTTGCGCAGCGCGGTCGCCACCTGCGTTGCACTCGCTTTCTTCTGGGGTATCGTGCGGGTTCCGCTCGCCGAGGGCATCGCCATCACCTTCGTTGCTCCGCTGATCGCGCTGTACCTCGCGGCGATCTGGCTTGGCGAGGAGGTGGGCCGCTCCGCCGTGCTGGCGTCTGTGCTCGGCATCGCCGGTGTGGCCGTGATCGTGGCCGGGAAATTCCAGCTGGGCTACAGCAGGGAAGCGGTGGTGGGGCTGGGCTCCCTTTTCGGCTCAGCCGTCCTGTATGCGGGAAATCTCGTGTTGCAGCGCAAGCTCGCGCAGGTGGCCACACCCATCGAGGTGGGTTTTTTCCAGAACGTGTTTTCCCTGCCCTTGCTTGCGCTGGCCTCGCCCTGGCTCGGCGTTGTGCCTTCGGTCGAAGAAGTGCCTGCCATCGTCAGGGTGGCCGCGATTTCGCTGCTCTCCGTGGTCCTGCTCTCGTGGGCGTATGCACGCGCCGAAGCGCAGGTGCTTCTGCCCGTGGAATACACCGCCTTCATCTGGGCCGCGATTCTGGGCTGGATCTGGTGGGGCGAGTCCATCACGGTGTGGACGCTTGCCGGAACCGTGCTGATCGTGACGGGATGCGTGCTGGCGAATTACCGTCGCCGACCGCGTGAGGAACACGTCGAGGCCTCGAGCGTGTAGTGCCTATGCCGGTCCGGGGCGCAGCCCGGGATTGGTCGCGGGCATGGCCCGCTCGTGCAGCAAATCGGTCGCAGGTATGGGCCGCCCGTGCGGCAAATCTGTCGCGGGCATGGCCCGC
>CAIYPF010000161.1 GCA_903928015.1 uncultured Gammaproteobacteria bacterium
GCTCTGAGGAGGAGTCAGGTTTGGTATCCCCGTGGATTGCCAGACTGCCACCGCCACGCGTCTACACACATCCTGTCGACCCCCAACTCGGCGACCCAGCCGAGTTCTCGCTCCGCGAGAGATGCATCGGCGTAGCAGGTCGCCACATCGCCGGGTCTTCGCGGAGCAACCGTGTAAGGCACTTTCCGCCCGCTGGCACGCTCGAAGGCCGCGATCATTTCCAGCACTGAAAAGCCGCGGCCTGTGCCCAGGTTGTACGCCCGCACTCCGGGGGCTTCTACGCCACCAAGCGCGGCAAGATGCCCGCGCGCCAGGTCCACCACATGTATGTAATCCCGCACACCGGTCCCATCAGGGGTCGGGTAGTCGTTGCCCCACACGTTCAGTCGCTCGAGTCGCCCGACCGCAACCTGACTCACATAGGGCATGAGATTGTTCGGAATGCCGGCCGGATCTTCGCCGATAAGCCCGCTAGGGTGCGCCCCGACGGGGTTGAAGTAGCGCAGTAAGGTGATGTCCCAGCGTGGGTCACTTCTGTTGAGGTCGCGCAGGATCTCTTCTATGAAAAGTTTGGTCCGGCCGTAGGGGTTGCTCGCTGACAGCGGGAAGTCCTCGCGGATCGGAACGCTCGCGGGATCGCCGTAGACGGTCGCAGAGGAACTGAAAACGAGTCTTCGCACGCCCGCGCGGGCCATGGCCTCGAGCAAACGAATCGTGCCCGAGACGTTGTTCTGGTAGTACCGCAGTGGCTCGGCTACCGACTCGCCAACGGCCTTGAGCCCTGCGAAGTGGATGACGGCATCGAAGGCCGCGCCCTCGAATACACCTTCGAGTGAGTCCGCATCGAGCAGGTCCACCTGCTGGAATCTGGGTCTGCTGCCCGTGATCTGGTGCACCCTCTCGATCGCAACGGGCGAACTGTTGCTGAGGTTGTCCAGCACGGTCACGCCGTGCCCCGCCTGCAACAACTCGACGCAGGTGTGGGAGCCGATGTATCCGGCGCCCCCGGTCACAAGAATATTCATCGCGCCTCCTGCCGACGATGGCATATGGTCAGCCTAGCAGCGGAGCAAGAAAGCGCCCGGTATGCGAGGCCTCCGTCGTGGCCACCTGCTCGGGTGTGCCCTCGGCCACCACAGTGCCGCCACCATCGCCACCTTCCGGCCCAAGATCGATCACCCAGTCGGCGGTTTTGATGACATCGAGGTTGTGCTCGATCACCACCACCGTGTTGCCGTGATCCCGTAGCCGATGCAGCACGTTCAGCAACTGCTGGACGTCATGGAAATGCAGCCCCGTAGTGGGCTCGTCGAGGATGTAAAGCGTGTTTCCCGAGTCCCGCTTCGAGAGCTCCCGCGATAGCTTCACACGTTGCGCCTCGCCGCCCGAGAGAGTGGTCGCGGCTTGCCCGATCCGCACATAGGAAAGACCAACCTCTGCCAGTGTCTCGAGCTTTCGCGCGATCACCGGTACAGCGTGGAAGAAGGCCAGCGCTTCCTCCACTGTCATTTCCAGGACATCGTGAATCGACTTTCCCTTGAATCGGATATCGAGGGTCTCGCGGTTGTAGCGTTGGCCCTTGCAGACGTCGCAGGGGACGTACACATCCGGCAGGAAGTGCATTTCCACCCGCGTTACGCCATCGCCCTGACAGGCCTCGCAACGTCCGCCTTTCACGTTGAAACTGAATCGTCCTGGCCCGTAGCCGCGGGAGCGTGACTCCGGCGTACCGGCGAAGAGTTCCCGCAGTGGCGTAAACAGGCCGGTGTAGGTTGCGGGATTGGACCGGGGCGTTCGGCCGATAGGGCTCTGATCGATATCGATGCAGCGGTCAAAGTGCTCGAGGCCGTCGATCCCCGCGCAACTTGCGACCTCCAATGTGCTTGCACCGTTCAGGCGCGTGGCCGCCATCGGGTAGAGGGTGTTGTTCACCAGCGTGGATTTGCCTGAACCCGAGACCCCTGTGACGCAGGTGAAAAGTCCTACGGGGATGGCGACGTCCACTGACTTCAGGTTGTTGCCGCACGCGGCCCGTATACGGATCACGCGGCGAGCATCGGGCGGAGTACGCAGCATCGGCACAGGGATGCGCTGACGCCCGGAGAGATACGCCCCCGTCAGCGAGCGCGGCTCCGCAAGAATGTCTTCCAGAGAACCCTCGGCCACGACTTCGCCGCCGTGCGCGCCGGCGCCCGGGCCGATATCGATCAGGTGATCGGCAAGCCGGATCGCCTCTTCATCGTGCTCGACCACGATCACGGAGTTACCGATGTCGCGCAGATGCGTGAGGGTCGCCAACAGGCGCGCATTGTCGCGCTGGTGCAGGCCGATCGAGGGCTCGTCCAGGATGTACATCACGCCGACAAGCCCCGCCCCGATCTGGCTGGCGAGGCGGATGCGCTGGGCTTCGCCACCGGAGAGCGTGTCCGCACTGCGATCGAGTGCGAGGTACTCGAGGCCCACGTTCACCAGGAAACCCAGCCGCTCGCGAAGCTCCTTCAGGATCTTGTCGGCGATCTTGCCCTTGCGGCCGTCCAGCGCCAGCGACGAGAAATAGCGGTGTGCCTCCGCCACCGGGAGTGCGGAAATCTGCGGCAGGGTGCGCCCATCGACGAACACGTGGCGCGCATCCGCCCGCAACCTGCTGCCGCCGCAGTCCGTGCAGCGTCGTGATCCGATGTAGCGCGAGAGCTCCTCCCGCACGCTGTCGGATTCGGTTTCCTTGTACCTGCGCTCGAGGTTGTTCAGTACACCTTCAAAACGCTGGCGACGCTCGATCACGTCGCCGCGATCGTTGGCGTAGCGCACCGGAATGCTCTCCTCTCCGGTACCCCGAAGCACGAGATCGCGGTGATGTGATTCCAGTTCCTCAAAGGGCGTGTCGAGGCTGAAACCGTAATGCGTGGCCACTGCGGCGAGCAGCTGGAAGTAATACATGTTGCGCCGGTCCCAGCCCCGGATCGCGCCCTGCGCGAGGCTGGATTCCGGATGCTCCACCACTCGCGCCACGTCGAAGAACTGCTGCACGCCCAGTCCGTCGCACCCGGGGCAGGCTCCCGCCGGGTTGTTGAACGAGAAGAGCCGCGGCTCCAGCGCCGGGATGCTGTGCCCGCACTCGGGGCAGGCGTATCGCGCGGAAAAGACCTGCTCCTGCGCCTCCCCCTCCATCGAGGCGATCACGGCCAGGCCTTCTGCAAGCCTGAGCGCCGTCTCGAAGGACTCCGCCAGCCTGAGCCCCAGGTCCGCGCGCGCCTTGAAGCGGTCGACCACCACGTCGATGTCGTGTTTCTTCGCTTTGTCGAGAGAGGGACAGTCGTCGATCTCGTAGACACGGCCGTCTATACGCACGCGCACGAATCCGCTGCCGCGCAGCTGCTCCAGCACCTGCTGGTGTTCACCCTTGCGAGCGCGTATCACGGGCGCAAGCAGCATCAGCCGCTCGCCCTCGGGCATGGCGAGCACCGTGTCTACCATCTGGCTTACCGTCTGCGCCATCAGCGGATGGCCGTGGCGCGGGCAGCGGGGTTCTCCGGCGCGCGCGAAAAGCAGGCGCAGGTAGTCGTGGATCTCGGTGATCGTACCCACGGTGGATCGCGGGTTGTGCGAGGTGGATTTCTGCTCGATCGAGATGGCGGGAGACAGGCCCTCGATGTGATCGACGTCGGGCTTCTCCATCACCGACAGGAACTGCCGCGCGTAGGTCGACAGCGACTCCACGTAGCGCCGCTGCCCCTCGGCATAGAGTGTGTCGAAGGCGAGCGAGGACTTCCCCGACCCCGACAGGCCGGTGATCACCACCAGCCGGTTCCTCGGGATATCGAGGTCGATGTTCTTCAGGTTGTGCGTGCGAGCGCCGCGTAACTGGATGCTGTCCATGGACGATCCGGAGAGTTCAGGCAAAGCAGCCGAGTATACGCGCCGGGCTGGTGTCTAGGGTCCGCGCTCACCTGCAATCTGCCCCGGTGCGACTGCATGACAAGGTCATATTCGCTGCCTATAGTTTGCCGCCATTCACGCGCATCCAAAGGAACACACGATGGGCGAACTCCGCTGCTTCAAGGCTTATGACGTCCGCGGCCGCATCCCCGACGAGCTGAACCCGGACATCGCGCGGCGTATCGGACGCGCTTATGCCGAGGTGGTCAAGCCCCGCACCGTGGTGGTGGGGCACGACATCCGGCTGAGCAGTCGCGAAATCTGCGACGCCCTCACCGAGGGTCTCCTCGAATCCGGGGTCGACGTTCTCGACATCGGACAATGCGGCACCGAGGAAATCTACTTCGCCACCTTCGACATGGGCGTGGACGGTGGCATCGCCGTCACCGCCAGTCACAACCCCAAGGACTACAACGGCATGAAGTTCGTGCGCGAAGGCTCGCGCCCGATCAGCAGTGACACCGGCCTGCTCGACATCAAGCGCCTCGCCGAAGAAAACAGCTTTTCGCCGTCGACCACGCGCGGCAGCCTGAAGAGCGCAGAATCCCGTGCCCGCTACGTGCAGCACCTGCTTGGCTACGTGGACGTCGCCACGTTGAAGCCGCTGCGCATCGTGGTGAATGCGGGCAATGGCGGTGCCGGCGTGGCGCTGGATGCGCTGGCTGAGCACCTGCCTTTCGAGTTCGTGCGCGTCCACCACGAGGCCGACGGCAACTTCCCGAACGGAGTCCCGAACCCTCTGCTCGAGGAAAACCGCGCTCCCACCCGTGATGCCGTGCTCGCTCACAAGGCAGACCTCGGCGTGGCCTGGGACGGGGATTTCGATCGCTGTTTCCTGTTCGACGAGCATGGCGGCTTCATCGAGGGTTACTACATCGTCGGATTGCTTGCAGAGGCCTTCCTGAAGAAAAGCCCCGGCGAGCGCATCGTTCACGACCCCCGACTCACCTGGAACACCGTCGATATCGTGGCGTCGCTGGGTGGAACTGCAGTGCAGACCAAGACCGGGCACGCGTTCATCAAGGAGCGCATGCGCTCGGAGAATGCCATCTACGGCGGCGAGATGAGTGCGCACCATTACTTCCGCGATTTCGCCTATTGCGACAGCGGCATGATTCCCTGGCTGCTGGTTGCGGGCCTCATCAGCGCCAGCGGCAAACCCCTCTCGGCACTCATCGAAGCGCGTGAGGCGGCATTTCCGTGCAGCGGAGAGATCAACTCCCGCGTCGCGGATCCCCGGGCACTCATCGCCGAGGTCGAGCGCAGCTATGGCGATCAGGCGCTTGGCAAGGATCTCACCGATGGCCTCAGCATGTCCTTCGCCGAGTGGCGCTTCAACATCCGCATGTCGAACACCGAGCCAGTGGTGCGGCTGAACGTGGAGTCCCGTGGCGATCGCGCGCTCACGGAAGCCAAGCGTGATGAACTCCTCGCCATCGTGGCGCGGTTTTCCTGAGGGTATGTTTTGAGTCCCACCGGTTTTTCCCCTACCGAGTCGCGCGCCGTAGCCTCGCTCGCCAGCCTGTACCTTGTTCGCATGCTTGGTCTCTTCATGCTGCTGCCGGTGATGTCGGTGTACGCGCGTGATTTCCCGCAGGCGTCGCCCTTCCTGATCGGGCTCGCGCTCGGGATCTACGGACTTGCCCAGGCCTGCCTTCAGTTGCCCCTCGGCATGCTCTCGGACCGGGTAGGGCGCAAGCCCGTGGTGATTGGCGGCCAGTTGGTGTTCCTGGCGGGCACCCTTGTGGCGGCTTTCGCTGGCAGCATCTGGGGCATCATTCTGGGGCGTGCCCTGCAAGGAGGCGGTGCCGTTGCCAGCACATTGATGGCCTTGCTGGCCGACGCGACTCGCGAGCAGAACCGCAGCAAAGCCATGGCCAGCGTGGGTGCGAGCATTGGTGTGTCTTTCGCACTTTCATTGGTGCTCGGGCCGATCGTGACGGGATGGGCGGGGCTGAAGGGCTTGTTCCTTGCCATTGCGTTGCTGGCGGCGCTCGGTCTGGTGCTCGCGATCTGGGTCGTGCCCTATCCCGTTGGCGCAGATCGTCGTGCGACGGCACCGTCGCGCAAGGTGCTGGGGCAGGTCATTCGAGACCCGCAGTTGCTGCGTCTCGACGCCGGTGTGCTGGTGCTGCACTTCATCCTCACGGCCTCGTTCATGGCGGTGCCCAGGGTGTTGGTGGATGATCTTGGCATCCCGCGCGAATCCCACGGCGCCATTTACGGATGGCTCTTGGGCGGCTCCTTTGTGGCGATGATTCCACTGCTGGTCTTTGCCGAGCGCAGGCGCAAGGTACGCAGCGTCTTCCTTGCCGTGGTTGGGTTGATAGCCGCAGCCATGGCGTTGCTGTGCGCGTGGACGGCAGCCGCCGCCGGCTATGTGCTGCCCGGTGGATGGCATCCCGGTGCCGTGGCTGCTTTCGCGGGTCTTGCCATGTTCTTCCTTGCCCTCAACTACCTCGAGGCCACGCTGCCCTCGCTGATGAGTCGAGCCACACGCCCCGATAACCGGGGTACCGCATCAGGGCTTTATTCCACCTGCCAGTTCCTTGGAGCTTTCATGGGGGGAGCCGGGGGAGGCTACGCCTTGCAGCACGGCGGACTCACGGCGGTGTTCGGGATTTGCACAGCGCTTGCCTGCGGCTGGTTGCTGCTCGCCTTCGGCATGTCGGGGCCGGAGTACCTGCGCTCCATCACCTTGAGCCTCCTGCCCGAAGCCCCTTCGGCCGAGGAGTTGTCCGCTTCGCTGAAGGCTCTTGCCGGCGTGCGCGAAGTGCTGATCGTGTCGGGAGAAAGCCTCGCCTACGTGCAGGTCGACTCGCAGTTTGACGACACGCATCTGCTCGGGCTTCCCGTACGAACCGTCTGATTGACAGGCCCGCTGCGCGCGTGGTCTAGTCCGGGTCCGATCCACTGCCTGAGGCGTCAAGGAGGAAATCATGGCAAAGGGAGTCAACAAGGTCATTTTGATCGGCAACTGCGGTGCCGATCCCGAAACGCGCTACCTCCCATCCGGTGGCGCTGTCACCAACGTGCGACTTGCGACGTCCGAAACCTGGAAAGACAAGACCAGCGGTCAGCAGCAAGAGCGTACCGAGTGGCACCGCGTGGTGTTCTTCAACCGGCTTGCCGAGATTGCAGCCGAGTACCTGCGCAAGGGCTCCAAGGTCTACGTAGAGGGAGCCATTCGCACCCGCAAATGGCAAGACAAGGAAGGCAAGGACCAGTACACCACCGAGATCGTCGCAGCCGAGATGCAAATGCTCGACGGACGACAAGGCGGCGGTGGCGGCATGGGTGGTGGCAGCGACGGGGACTACAACTACCCCGAAGCCCGTCAGCAGGCGCCCCGTCGTGGGCCCGAGTCTGCTCCCGTCCGCGAAATGGAGCCCATGGAGGACGACATCCCGTTCTGATCAGGAACGGGGCGTCCGAAGCCGCCGAGCAGCAGTTAACGCGTGAAAGCGGTCCTTATCGGTTCTGATTGCAGGCTTGGCCTCGAACTGGCGGCAAGCCTGCAGGGGCGTGACCTGCCCTTCGTCTCCATATCCAGCAAAGACCCCGTGCTCGAGAGCTCCAGGCTTCTCGAGCACGCCTTTGCCGTGCATGGTGCTACGCAGGTCGTGAACCTGATGTCCCGTGAGTGGTTTGCGGTGACTGACCCGGCCCTTGCCAAAAAGAGCCTTTTGCTGGTCAAGAACCTGAGCAATGCCTGCCGGGCCCGGAATGCGGCCTTGCTGCACATCTCGGACGACAGCATGTTCGCGGGGAGGCGCAGCGGCGCCTACCGCGAGAAGGATCTCCCCGACCGGCGTGACGAGCACGCCTTGCGGGTCCTGCATGCCGAGAGCCACGTCATCAAGCGCACACCGCGCCATATCGTGCTGCGCAGCGGCCCGCTGATCGCTTCGCAGGGGGACAACCTCTTTACCCGGGTCATGCGTCAACTCGAGCGCGGTGAGCCCTTCGAATGCGGCGATGACAAGCTCTGCCCCACCCCTGCGGTGGATCTCGCCCGCGTAATCGTCGCGATCATCCTGCAGCTTGCCTGTGGCGCCGCCCCTTGGGGGGTTTACCACTACTGCAGTTCGGATGCGTCGAGCCTCTACAATTTCGCCGAGGCCGTTACGGCCCTCGCGTCGCAGTACGGACGCATCCGGCGTGAGGCCGTGCAGTTGCGAGACGTGCCGGGGCAGGAGCGCAACGTGATACTCAATTGCCACCAGCTGCTGGGTGCCTTTGGCATCAAACAGCGTGCCTGGCGCTCGGCCCTGCCCTCGGTGGTGGCCGAATACTGTCGCTGAAAGGAAACCCGCATGACCGCTTCCGCAGACAAGATCGCCCTCAAGCTGGCCGTGCTCACGGTCTCTGATACGCGCACGCCAGACACCGACACGTCCGGTCAATATCTGGTCGACAACCTGCTCGCCGCGGGCCACGTGCTGGCCGCTCGCGCCATCGTGAAGGACGATATCTACCAGTTGCGAGCCGCTGTCTCGCAGTGGATCGCCGATCCGGATGTGCACGCCGTTCTGGTGACGGGCGGCACGGGGTTCAGCGGCCGGGACTCGACTCCCGAGGCGCTCACTCCGCTCTTCGACAAACACATCGAGGGGTTTGGCGAAACATTCCGCGCCCTGTCGTTTCAGGAGATCGGCAGCTCCACGCTGCAGTCGCGCGCCTTTGCGGGTCTTGCCAACCGCACAGTGATTTTCTGCATGCCGGGCTCCACCGGCGCCTGCCGCACTGCCTGGGAGGGCATCGTGCGGGATCAGCTCGACAGCACCTATCGGCCCTGCAACTTCGCCAGCATCGTGCTGCGGGGCGTGCAGGACCCGCGTTGATGTCCGCCATGCACAAGCAGGCAGCCGGATTGACGCCCGTCGAAGAGGCGCTCGCCAGAATTCTTGCCGATGCCCGCCAGATATCGGGGGCAGAGTTCCGGCCGCTCTCCGAGTGCAGGAACCGGGTTCTCGCCAGTGCCGTCCATTCCGCCATCGACGTGCCGCCGGCCGACAACAGTTCCATGGACGGGTACGCGCTGCGATTCGAGGACTACGCCACTGGCCAGCGCCGGTTCGTCCTTTCCCAGCGCGTAGCCGCGGGCGCTGTCGGCTTGCCTCTGGAGCCCGGAACCGCAGCACGCATCTTCACCGGCGCGGAGCTGCCTGCGGGCGCGGATGCTGTCGTCATGCAGGAGGAGGCGCGCGCCCAGGACGGGGCGGTAGAGTTCGGTGAGGGCCTGCGGCCCGGCGCCAATGTGCGGCCCCGCGGCCAGGACATTTCCGTGGGCAGCCTGGCTGTCGAGGCGGGCACTCGGCTTTCCGCGGGGCATCTCGGACTTCTGGCATCCATTGGCTTGCCTGGTGTGCCCGTACTGCCCCGGCTCCGGGTGGCGATCCTCTCCACCGGAAACGAGTTGGTGGAGCCCGGCCAGCCGCTTGCGCCGGGCCAGATCTACAACTCCAACCGCTACATGCTGAGCGCCATGCTCGAAGATCTGGGCATGGCCGTGATCGACAAGGGAATCGTGCCCGACGAGCCTGAAGGCACCCGCCGCCTGCTTGCCGAGGCGGCGGAATCCGCCGATGTGGTGCTGACTACAGGGGGCGTGTCGGTCGGAGAGGAAGACCATGTCAAAGGTGCCGTGGAGGCTCTGGGCGAACTCCAGCTCTGGAAGCTCGCCATCAAGCCGGGCAAGCCGCTGGCCTATGGACGCGTGGCAGGCAAGCCCTTTTTCGGGCTTCCCGGGAATCCCTCCTCGGTATTCGTCACTTTCACTGTGATAGCCCGCCCTTACCTGCAGCGGATGCAGGGGCTGACGCAGGATCTGCGCTTGCAGGAAGTGCAGGCCGAGGCCGGTTTTGACTGGCCCAAAGCGGGCAAACGGCAGGAGTACCTGCGGGGGCGTCTGGAAACCCACGGTGACGGCGCGGTGGTGCGCTTGTACCCTAACCAGAGTTCCGGTGTGCTGGCCTCTGTGGCTTGGGGTAATTGCCTGGTTGTGCTGCCGGTCGGGAAGACCGTGAACGCGGGCGAGGTCGTCAGGGTCTTGCTGCTCTAGTTTCTTGGAACTTGGCTGGGAGTTTCCCTGAGTTCAGGGTCCGGCACGCAGCAAAAATAAATGGCGGGCCGATTTCCTATTTGTCGATCTCCTTTACGGCCCCATTGCGCCCGATGCGGGAGCCTCGGGCAAGCCAACTGATTCATAGATGTCATGCATGTGCCTCGGACGAGCCACATCAGATGTCTTCAGAAACTACGGAGAGTACCCATGAATATTTTCAAAACCCTGGTTTCAGGCGTTGCGTTTTGCCTTTTCTCGCTAGGCGCCAGCGCCGCGGCGATCAACGTTACGGTCGACTCCTCAGGGAATCTCCTGAACGGCTCTGGTGTTGCCAATAACACGCAGTACGGGCAGGGGAACAACAACCCGAGTTCAAACCTGGCGTTCCTTACGGCAGAACTGGCCAATTGGAACGGCTCGAACGGATCCGATCCCGATCTGGCCGTTCCTACCGCCTTGGCCTTCGGCGTCGACAGTATTGGTGATACCAGCTCCTACACCGCGCTCAACGGCTACGACTACGTGGTGTTCCACTTCGGTGCGGGCAAGGCGGGTGGCAAGGGCGTCTCGCCCGGAGGTTGGTGGTCCGCATGGTTTCTTGACGGACTCGGTGGTGTCTTCAACCTGCCCCAGGTAGGCGGGGATAACGTCGGTGGTTTTTCCAGCGCCCGTTACTTCAACGGCGAAGGCTGCACGACTGACTGCAACCCCTCGGAAGTGCCCCTTCCCGGCACGCTGGGCCTTCTTGGCCTCGGATTGGCAGGCTTGGGCGCGATGCGTCGCCGCAAGTCCTGATCCGGACACGTTCGAGAAAAAGCCGGCCTCAGGGCCGGCTTTTTTGTTTATGCCTTGAAAGGCAGCTGTGTGTTTGCCGGGTGGACGCCCGGCGCTGCACCTACAAGCGGCCGTCCACCTCATTCCGTCCGAAGACGTACTTCACGTCGAAGATCACGGACTTCCCTTTGGCGAACCGTCGAATCTGCCCGATGCCCATCTCGCGAAACTGCTGATGGCCCACCGCCACCACCACGGCGTCGTAATGCGCTTCGCGCAAACTCCCCGTCAGCGCGAAACCCAATTCCGCTTCTGCTTCCGCAGGATCCACCCAAGGATCGAATACATCGACATTGGCGTTGCAGGCCTGCAGGTCCCGCACGATACCGGCCACCTTTGTGTTGCGCAGATCGGGGCAGTTCTCCTTGAATGCCAGGCCCAGCACAAGGATGTTGGCATCCACGATATGAATGCGCTTCTGGGTCATCAGCCGCATGAGTTGCGCCGATACAACCTTTCCCATTCCATCGTTTATTCGCCGGCTTGCCACGATGAGTTCCGGGAAATACCCGGCTTTCTGAGCACGGTTGGCGAGGTAATAAGGGTCAACGCCTATGCAATGTCCTCCTACCAGTCCCGGACGCATCGGAATGAAATTCCATTTGGTGCCTGCGGCTTTCAATACTTCCTCGGTGTCTATGTCGAGATGCCGGAAAATCTGCGCCAGTTCGTTCATGAGCGCGATGTTCACGTCACGCTGCACGTTTTCGATGACCTTTGCGGCTTCGGCGCTCTTGATGCACGACACCCGATGCGTGCCTGCAGTGATGATCTGCCCGTAGAGCGCATCGACATAATCCGCCGCCTGCGGATTCGAGCCAGAGGTGATCTTGATGATCGATGCGAGACGGTGCTCGCGATCGCCGGGGTTGATGCGTTCCGGGCTGTAGCCGCAGGAAAAGTCGGTGTTGAAGCCGAGCCCCGAGGTTTCCTCCAGAGCCGGCACGCATATCTCTTCGGTTGCGCCGGGATAAACCGTCGATTCGAAAATCACTACATCGCCGTGCTTCAGATGCCGGCCCACTGTATGGCTGGCTGCGAGCAGCGCGCCCAAGTCCGGCACATTGTTCTGGTCGATGGGCGTGGGCACACCAACGACAAAGGTATTGCAGGTATCGAGGCTGCTTTCGTCGCTGCTGAAATGTACTGAAGCCGAGCGCAAATCCTCCGTCGCAATCTCTCCGGTGCGATCGTATCCGGAGGCGAGTTCCGATATCCGCCGCTCTTCGATATCGAAGCCGGTGCAGGGAAATTTTTGCGCGAATGCAATCGCGAGCGGCAAACCGACATACCCCAGACCGATTACGGCAATCCGCGGCTCAGATGGTAGTTTCATCAGCGGCTTCCTTATTCATTGCGGCGGGTAAACTCCCCGATAAACCGTCAGCCGGTATTCATCAAGCGACCGGATAAATGCCAAGGGGTTTTTCTGAATGCGTTTTTATGTAAAAGTCGCCACGCATTTTTCATGCACCGGAGCTCTCATACATGCAATCAAAGAAACTCGCCCAGATCAAACAGCAGATCGCCAAACTCGAACGTGAGGCAGAAAAGGTCAGGAAGGCTGGGATCAAAGGCGTCTTGAAACAGATCAAGAGTCTCATGGAAGAGCATGGAATTTCCCTCGCTGATCTGGGCAGTGCCCGGCCCGGTCGCAAACCGGGACGCCCCGCCAAGGCTGCCGTACCCGGTCGCAAGCCGGGACGTCCGCCCAAAGCCGCCAAGGCCGGCCGCAAACCGGGGCGCCCACCGAAGGCTGAAAAGCCCGCCAAGGCGGCCGCAAAAACCGCCAAAGCCACGCGGTCCAAAGCCAAGCCGAAGTACCGCTCGCCCGACAACGCCAAACTCGTCTGGGCCGGCCGGGGTCGCCCGCCGGCGTGGGTCAAGTCCTGGGTAGATGCGGGCAAGAAGATCGACGATCTGCTCATCAAGTGAGCGTGCCGGCAGGGGGCGAACACAGCGCCCCCTGCCCGGCCTTTCAGATGCGCTGCAGTACCAGCGACGCGTTCGTCCCGCCAAAACCGAAGCTGTTCGACATCACCCGCTGAAGGCCCGCGTTATCGATGCGCTGCCTGACGATAGGCAACGACTGCGCTGCATCGTCGACGTTCTCGATATTGGCGGACGCTGCGATGAAATCTCCCTGCATCATCAACAGGCAATAAATTGCTTCCTGCACGCCCGCTGCGCCCAGCGAGTGCCCGGACAGGGATTTGGTCGAACTGATGCGTGGCGCCGCGCCACCGAAGGCTTCGATGACAGCCTTCAGCTCCTGGATATCGCCCACCGGCGTACTGGTGCCGTGGGCGTTGATGTAATCGATGGGGCCACTGACGGTGGACATGGCTTGGCGCATGCAGCGCACCGCGCCCTCTCCGGACGGGGCGACCATGTCGTAACCGTCGGAAGTTGCGCCGTAACCGACCACTTCCGCGTAGATTTTCGCGCCTCGGGCCTGCGCCACTTCCAGCGCCTCCAGAACCAGCATCCCGCCGCCGCCTGCGATCACGAAGCCGTCCCGGTCGGCGTCATAGGCGCGCGAGGCGAGTTCGGGGGTGTCGTTGCGCTTGGACGAGAGCGCGCCCATGGCATCGAAGAGGCAGGTCATGGTCCAGTGCTCTTCCTCGCCGCCGCCGGCGAAGATGCGATCCTGCTTGCCGAGCTGGATTTGCTCAACGCCCGCGCCAATGCAATGCGCGCTGGTGGAGCAGGCCGAGGCGATGGAGTAATTGACGCCCTTGATATGGAATGGCGTTGCCAGACAGGCAGATACAGTGCTGGCCATGGTCTGGGTGACGCGATAGGGGCCGACGCGCTTTATGCCCTTCTCACGGAGCAGGTCGATGGCCTCGATCTGGTTCGACGAGGATGCGCCCCCGGAGCCGGCAATGATGCCGGTGCGCTCGTTGCTTACCTCTGCCTCGCTGAGGCCGGCGTCTTCGATCGCGCTTTTCATCGCGATGTAGGCGTAAGCCGCAGCATCGCCCATGAAGCGAAGCTGCTTGCGGTCTATCTGGGCGGCAAAGTCGACCTCCGGCCTGCCTGCCACGCGGCTCCTGAAGCCGCGCTCGGCATATTCGGGGGCAAAGCGGATGCCCGAGCGGCCCTCGCGAAGGGCCTCGGTCACGCTTTCTTTGGTGTTGCCCAGGCACGATACGATGCCCATGCCGGTGACCACGACGCGCCTCATGTTTCCCCCTTTTGCACGATCACAACAGAGTGTCGCGGCAGTGGCCGCGCTACAGGTCTTCAACCTTGGTGAAGAGGCCAACGCGCAGGTCTTTGGCTGTGTAAATGACCCTGCCGTCTACCGCCACGGTGCCGTCGGCGATGCCCATCACGAGTTTGCGCTCGATTACCCGCTTCAGCTGGATGTGGTACTCCACCTTGCTGGCAGTGGGCAGCACTTGTCCGCGGAATTCGATTTCCCCGGCGCCCAGTGCACGCCCGCGCCCGGGGTTGCCTTTCCAGCCCAGGAAAAACCCGACCAGCTGCCACATGGCGTCGAGCCCCAGACAGCCTGGCATCACGGGGTCTCCCACGAAATGGCAGTCGAAAAACCAGAGGTCCGGACGGATATCGAGCTCGGCGATGATCTCGCCTTTTCCGGATTCCCCGCCGTCCGCGCTGATACGCGTGATCCGGTCGACCATCAGCATGTTGCCTACAGGCAATTGCGCATTGCCGGGGCCGAACATCTGGCCGTGGCCGCAGGCGAGGAGTTCGTCCCGGGTGAAGGCATTCTGCGCGGAGGGCTCTCGCCGTGCGGCGGGTATGTTCAACCGGGGATGCTCCGGGTGGGAGGGAGCGCGGATTCTAGAGAGTTTGGGCTCCAGCGTCATCCTCGGAGCGCGGGGGCGGGCGGTCACCACAGTTCCGATAATTGGAACTACACTCGGGGCCTCCAGCACTCCCAAAGGAAGGCAGCCCGTGCGCATTGCTGTTATCGGCACCGGATATGTTGGCTTGGTAACGGGAGCCTGTTTTGCAGAGATGGGCAATCACGTCGCCTGCGTCGACAACGATCAGGCCAAGCTCGCGCGCCTGCAGGCAGGAGACATTCCGATCTACGAACCCGGACTCAAGCCCCTGGTGGAGCAGGCGGTCCAGGGAGGGCTCCTGTCTTTTACGGGTGATGTGGCAGAAGCCGTTGCTGCATCCGAGTACATCTTCATCGCTGTCGGCACCCCGCCCGGCGAAGACGGTTCTGCCGACCTCCGCTACGTGCTGGCGGTGGCCCGCGACATTGGCAGGCATCTGCAGAAGTACGCAGTGGTGATCGACAAATCCACCGTGCCCGTGGGGACGGCCGACAAGGTCCGCGCGGTCATCAGTGCCGAGCTCGAGGCCCGCGGCGTGGATGTCGACTTCGATGTGGTCAGCAACCCCGAATTCCTCAAGGAAGGCGCGGCAGTAAACGACTTCCGCCGCCCGGATCGCGTGGTGGTGGGTACCGATTCAGAGAAGGCCGGCCGTTTCATGGCCAAGCTCTATGAGCCATTCCTCCGGAATCACGACCGCCTGCTTCTCATGGGCGTGCGCGACGCCGAGATGACCAAGTACGCCGCCAACGCGATGCTCGCCACGCGCATTTCCTTCATGAACGAGATGTCGAACCTCTGCGACCGCCTTGGCGCCGACATCGAGAACGTGCGCAAGGGCATCGGCTCGGACGAGCGCATCGGTTACTCGTTCCTTTACGCGGGCTGCGGCTACGGCGGCTCCTGTTTCCCGAAGGACATCAGCGCGCTGATCCGGATGGGCAAGGAAATCGACTTCGACCCCACGCTGCTCCGCGCGGTGGATTCCCGCAACGAGGCCCAGAAGCAGGTGCTGCTCGAAAAGATCCGCCAGCACTTCGGTGCGGACCTGCGCGGGCGCCACTTCGCGATGTGGGGGCTCTCGTTCAAGCCCAACACCAACGATGTGCGCGAGGCCACCTCGCTGATGATGATCCGGCGCCTGGTCGAGGCGGGTGCCACCGTGGCTGCCTATGATCCCGTGGCGATGGAAGAGGCGGCGGCGGAGCTTGATCCGGCCTGGATCGCCGATGGGCGCGTGACGATGACCGAGTACCAGTACGACACCCTGAAGGGTGCCGATGCGATGATCCTGATCACGGAGTGGAAGCGCTTCCGGCAGCCCGATTTCGCCGCCATGAAAGATCTGCTCCGCCATCCGGTGATATTCGATGGCCGCAACCAGTACGACCCCGAGTTGATGAACGATCTCGGTTTCAGCTATTACGGCATCGGGCGTACGAACATGCCCCTGCCCGCGTAGGAGCGGGTCATACCCGCGACACTCGAGCTGTTTATGCCTGTTACAACCCCCGTCCGATACAAGGAACGTCCATGCTGATCCCCGTCCTTCTGTCCGGCGGTGTTGGCAGCCGTCTGTGGCCCGTTTCCCGCGAGCTTTACCCCAAGCAGTTCCTGCCCCTCGCAGACGACAAGCGCACGCTCTTCCAGCAAACGCTGGAGCGGCTTCAGGGGCTTGCCGGCCTTGGCGAGCCCATCGTGGTCTGCAACAACGAGCACCGTTTCCTCGTGGCGCAGCAACTTCGAGAAGACGGCCACAGCGGTGGCTCCATCCTGCTGGAGCCGATCGGCCGGAATACGGCTCCTGCCATCGCATTGGCAGCGATCGATGCCTTGCAGCAAACCGAGGATGCTGTCCTGCTGGTGCTGCCGGCCGATCACGTGATCCGGGACTGGGCCGCGTTGCATCGCGCAGCCGTCACGGCACAGTCATTGGCAGGGGAGGGGTATCTGGTGACGTTCGGCATCGTGCCGGGTCACGCGGAAACCGGTTATGGCTACATCCGCAAGGGCGAGCCTCTGCGCGAAGGTGCATGTTCGGTCAGCCATTTCGCCGAGAAGCCGGATCTCACCACTGCCACAGGCTATCTCCAGAGCGGTGAGTACCTCTGGAACAGCGGCATGTTCGTGTTCCGTGCAGATCGCTATCTGGAAGAACTTGGCCAGCACGCGCCGCAGATGCTCGAAATCTGCAGGCAAGCCTACGAGGCAGGCAAGGAAGACCTCGATTTCATCCGCATACCCAAGGACATCTTTGCCACTTGCCCCAGCGACTCCATCGACTACGCCGTAATGGAGCGTACCGCCCGTGCCGCAGTGGTGCCGCTCGATTGCGGTTGGAACGACGTGGGCTCGTGGCCGGCGCTCTGGCAGACGGGTTCTCCTGATGCCGCGGGCAACGTCACGCGTGGTGACGTGATGCTCCGTGACGTGGGCAACTCCTATGTGCGGGCCGAGTCACGGCTGGCGGCCGTGATAGGCCTGAATGACGTGGTGGTGATCGAAACCCCGGACGCGGTCCTCGTGAGCAGCAAGGACGCCGCCCAGGACGTGAAGCACATCGTCAATGCGCTCAAGAAAGCCGGCCGCGGCGAGGCGCTGCTCCACACTCGCGTGTATCGCCCCTGGGGCACCTACGAGAGCCTGGTGGAGTCCGACCGCTTCCAGGTCAAACGCATCGTGGTGAACCCCGGCCAGCAGCTGAGCCTGCAGATGCACCACCACCGCGCCGAGCACTGGATCGTGGTGAAGGGCACCGCGCGCGTCACCTGCGGCGACAACGAACTCACCCTTCACGAGGATCAGTCCACCTACATCCCCATCGGCAGCAAGCACCGCCTGGCGAACCCCGGCAAGATCCCGCTCGAGATCATCGAGGTGCAGTCGGGGAGTTATCTGGGTGAGGACGATATCGTGCGCTTCGAGGATGGCTACGGTCGGGCGGGTTCCACCTGAGCGCGCCACACACCATGGGCGCGCTGGACACAAACGAGCCTTCCACCGGGGAGGCACTCCGTGCAGTCGTCGTGATCGGCCGCAATGAGGGAGAGCGCTTGTTGCGCTGTCTGCGCAGCATGGCGGGTTGCAGGGTTGTTTATGTGGATTCCGCCTCAAGCGACGGGAGCGTTGCCCGTGCACGGGCCGA
>CAIYPF010000162.1 GCA_903928015.1 uncultured Gammaproteobacteria bacterium
CCGAACCGAGCTGCCGTCCATCGACCCACGCGAAGACATCCACCTGCCGGGCTTCGGGAACCGCGGGAACTTGCACGTTCCGGAAGAGCGCTCCGTCTGGTGCGGGCAGGATCTGCGGCACCGGGATGCCTGCGGCCGCCAACGCATCCAGCCACTGCAGCTCCGAGCGCAGTTCGGCGTCGCTGTGGTACCCATAACGGTGTATGCGCAGCGCCACGCGTTGCCCGTCTGCAAGCTCCACCCGGAAGACCGCGTTCTCGCGGTACTTGATCAGGTGGATATCGGTGGCGGCGAGGCCCCAGTGCCCCAGCGCGGCACTCGCGAGTTCGCGCATGCATTGCGCCTGACCGGCGGCGTCCATCGCGTAGAAATCCATGCGCGTATCGCTCACAACGCGGCGAGGCATTCGTCGAGGGTGGCGAGAAGGATGTCGGCATGCTCGCGTCCGAAGGGCAGCGGCGGGCGGCTCGTGGTCCACGCGGTGGGCGCACAGATGCTCGGCCTTGCCATCGGGCCGGCCGCCGCGGCCGCCGTCGTGCAGGCCGACGACTACAGCAGTGTGGTCACACTGGGGATCGTATTGTTCTTCTTCGCGTGGGCGCTGGTTCTGCCGCCGGTGCTCGCGCAGCGGCGGCAAGCGCGCCAGTAGCTGCCCGGGCCACGCGGGCATAGTCCGCTTCTGCAGGTGTGGCCCACGCCCCCCGAACCCGTGATACGCTCGGCGTGGCGCCGTCTCTCCCGGGTCACGACGCCTGCCGAGCACACAGGGGAGCCGACAAGAGCCCCCGTCAATTGCCACAACGGAGAAACCGCATGACCGCATCCGCACTGCCGAGCTTCAGAAAGGTGTTGTTCACTGCCATTGCCGCTTCATTCGCGGCCACGGTGCAGGCGCAGGTCTTCGAAGAGGAAATCATCGTCACCGCGCAGAAGAAAGCGCAGAACATGCAGGACGTCGGCGTCTCCATGTCGGCCTTCACGGGCCGGCAGATGGAAACGCTGGGCTGGGACAACTCGCTCGACGTCGCCAAGCAGACGCCCGGCCTGATCGCCACCTCCAATACCGGCGACACCGGGAACATCGCGCTGTTCTCGATCCGCGGCGTGAGCCAGCTCGACTTCGCCGAGGGCCAGGAAGCGCCTATCGCGCAGTACCGCGACCAGGCCTATGTATCGTCTCCTGGTACCTCCGGCGTGCCCTCCTTCGACATCGAACGCATCGAGGTGCTGCGCGGCCCGCAGGGAACGCTCTACGGCCGCAACGCCACGGGCGGTCTGGTGCACGCGATCAGCAACAAGCCCACCGAGGAGTTCGAGGGGAATTTCACGGCCACGGGCGCGGAGTTCGGCCAGATCGGCCTGACCGGCGCCGTGAGCGGCCCGCTTTCCGACTCCGTGCAGGGCCGCATCGCGGTCTACCACAACAAGGACGACGGCTACATCAAGAACCACAGCGGCCAGGACATGCGCGCCGACGATACGCAGTCCGTTCGCGGCATGCTGAACTTCGACATCAGCGAAGACACATCCCTGCTCCTGATCGGCCAGTACACCACCATAGATACCCGCGGCGGCGTGTACCACGCGCGTGCGTCCAAGATCGGCGATGACGGACTCGGCCACTTCTGCACCCTGAACGACCCGGGCGGCTGTGGTGTCTATCGTGGCGACCAGCCAATCGGCAACCAGGACTTCTTCGGTTTCTACGGCGATGCCGGCAGCCTCTTCGACAACTCCAAGGCCATCGACGACGGTGATGGCTCGGTCTGGGAAGGCTCCTTCGACTACGACAAGAGCGGCGTGAACCGCGATTCCAGCAACTTCACCGCCATCCTCGAGTCCCAGATCACCGACGGCATCAAGCTGGTGTCGGTCACGGACTACTCGCAGAGCGACAAGACCTACGGCGAGGAAGACGACAGCACCGGGCCCTCGCAGTACGCGAGCGATCCCTACGGCTACGGCATGGTGATCTACGACGCCACCGCCAAGATCTCGCAGTTCTCCGAGGAACTTCGCCTCAACGGCAGCGTGGGCAAGCTCGAGTGGATCACGGGCGTCTATTACCTGAAGATCGACGATGATTTCTCCGGCGCCTTCGTGTTCCCCTCCGATCAGTACTGGCCCAAGTTCGCCGCGGATTCGAGCACCGAGACCTTCTCCGGATTCGGTCAGCTCGACTACCAGATCAACGACAGTCTGCTGCTGACCGGCGGCCTGCGCTGGACCCAGGACACCAAGGACCTCAGCTACCAGATGGTGCCCTTCGGCCCCGGGCTGGAAGCCATCAATTTCTACGGCACCTACGAGGGCATCCTGACCAACGCCTTCGGCCTGCCGCTCTCGGCCGCGCTACCCGGCATACCGCTCGACACGCCCTCGCTCGAGAACGGCGACAAGCACGACTTCTCGCGCGAAGACAGGGAATGGTCGGGCAAGGTGCAGCTGGAGTATTCCTTCGGCGACCACATGGTCTACGCCGGCGTAAGCCGTGGCACCAAGGGCGGCGGATTCAATACCCCGTCTGATGGCCTCGACGCCGCGCACGAGAAAGCCGTGGGCTTCGACCCGGAAATCCTCACCGCCTACGAAATCGGCATGAAAACCGAGTGGCTGGACGGCGCGCTGCGCCTGAACGGCAGCGTCTACTTCTACGACTACGAAAACTTCCAGGCCTTCTACTTCGCCGGCACCACCAGCCTGATGATCAACTCCGAGGCCGAGTTCAAAGGCGGCGAACTGGAGCTGATCTACTCGCCTGGCGATGGTTGGGACGTACTTGCGGGCGTGAGCACAGTGGACACCAGCGTCGACGTGCCCGGTCGTCCTGCCTCGGCAGCGGTCAAGGACCAGAAAGCGCCGCTGTCTTCGGACTTCAGCTGGAACGCGATGGTCCGCAAGCAGTGGGAGCTCGGCAATGGCAGCACGCTGGCCGCGCAGGTGGCGGCGAACCACGTGGGCGAGCAGTACTTCAACATCATCAATGCCGATACCACCCGCGGCGGTGATTACACGCTCGTCGATGCCAGCGTGAGCTACGCGCCCAGCGACAAGTGGGAGCTCACGGTTTTCGTGAACAACGTCACCGACGAAGAGGCGCTCACGTACTCTTACGACATCTCCTCGTTCGGCAAGTACACCATCCAGGTGTTCGGTCCGCCGCGCTGGGCAGGTGCGAAGCTCAAGATGAACTTCTGATCGGTAGCATCGCGTTTGCGGGCATGCCGCTTCCCCCGTGGAAGATGGGCCATGCCCGCGACGTTCTGACGCTCTGCCACCCGCGCTTCGGGCTGAAGGCCGCTCACCGGGAGAGCCTGCGGCCCGAAGCGCTCGAACGGTTGCTCTGGCCCGCTCCTACAGCAGCTTGATCATGCGTTCCACGCG
>CAIYPF010000163.1 GCA_903928015.1 uncultured Gammaproteobacteria bacterium
CACGCCCGCGACACGTAGGAGCGGGCCATGCCCGCGACACGTAAGCGGGCCATGCCCGCGACATGCAGAAACGGGCCATGCCCGCGACTGACTCCGGCCCTCAGGCCATGCCCGCGTAGACCTGCTGCACGTCGTCATCGTCATCCAGCGCGGTCAGGAAATCCTCGACCTCCGCGCGGGCTGCGTCATCGAGCGCTACCGGATTGTTGGCAAGGTAGCCGAGCTTCGACGACAGCACCGTGAAGCCGAAATTGGGCAAAGCCTGGCTCACGACGTCCAGATCGGTGGGATCCGTGTAGAAGAGCGTGACGCCATCACCGTGATCCTCGAGATCCTGCGCGCCGGCCTCGATCGCGGCGAGCTCCGCGTCTGCACCGGGAGTCTCGGCCTTGCCTTCGATCATCCCCAGGTGTTTGAAATCCCAGCTGACGGAGCCCGAGTTGGCGAGCTGGCCCTTGCGGAACAGCATCCGCACACTCATCGCGGTGCGGTTCTTGTTGTCGGTGAGGCATTCGACGATCACGGGCACACGGTGCGGGGCAAAGCCCTCATAGGTGACGTGTTCGTAGTGGACATCGCCGTCCAGAAGGCCGGCGCCTTTCTTGATGGCCCGTTCGAGGGTGTCCTTGGGCATGGAGGCGCGCTTGGCCTGATCTATGGCCTTGCGCAGGCGGGCGTTCATGTCGGGGTCGGCGCCGCCGCGGGCCGCCACCATGATTTCCTTGGCCAGCTTGGTGAAGAGTTTCCCTTTCGCTGCCGCCGCATCCGCTTTCGGCTTGGCCTTCCACTGCGCACCCATGCTGTTTCTTCCCCGCGATTGTGGGCGCGAGTATAGCCCTCAGCTGGTGCGCGCCTCTACCGCGGGCGAAGACCGGGCATACGAGCCCCGTCATCACACCGAACGGATCAAGGGTCGCTGCTTTAATCTGCCCAAACCGTCCGGCCCCGGTATACTCGCGGGACGTCCGACGTTTACGGCCGGCCAGATGCTCCTAGCGTTCGTCCTCGATTTCCACCTCGACCTGGCGGTCTTCGTGCTGCTGGCGCTCGCTGCTGTGTGGTGGGCGCACAGATCAGCGCCCTCAAGCCTCGAGAACATCCCGTATCCGCGCGCCTATTTCCCCTCGCTTGCCGCCCTGCTGCTGGGCGCTTTGGTTGCCACGCACTACGCCGGTGAAACCGAGCGCTCCCACCTGCGCGACATGCTGCAGGGGCTCGCGCCGACCTACGCCAACGAGATGGACGCCATGGGCCTGCGCACCCTGGGCACCGACACCCGAGCGGACGATCCCGTGTACCTGCGGATACTCGAGGCCCAGAAGCGCTGGCTCTCCGTGAACCCCGGCGTGAGCGACATCTACAGCGCCATCCTCACCGAAGACGATCGCATACTGCTGATCGCAGATTCCGAGACCGACTACGACCGCGACGGCGATTTCTCCGACCTCCACGAGCAACGATCCCCGATTACCACGGAACTCGAGGACACCTTCGGCGAGTTCCACAACGCACTGTCGGGCAAGGCCCTCTTCGGCGAAAACCCGCACGAGGACGCGTGGGGCTTCTGGGTAAGCGCCTACGTGAACCTGGGCAAGAACCATCAGGGACTGCCGATCCTGGTCGGCGTCGACTACCGCGCCTCGGAGTGGCTGCAGCAGATCCTCGCGCAGCGCTTGCTGGTGGCCACCCTCTTCGCCCTGCTGACGGCCGTTGCCATCAGCGTGGGCCGCAGCACCCGTGAGGCCAGGGCCGATGTGGCCCGCGAGCGCCACCTGAAAGAACTGCTTCAGGCCGCCAGCGAGACTGCCGAGGCGGCGAGCATGGCGAAGGGGTCTTTCCTCGCCAGCATGAGCCACGAAATCCGTACGCCCATGAACGGCGTGCTCGGGATGCTCGAACTCGCGCGCGGCACGCCGCTCAACCCGGACCAGCGTTCGCTGATCGACACCGCCTTCGAGTCCGGCAAGGCGCTGCTGCAGATACTGAACGACATCCTCGACTACTCGAAGGCAGAGGCAGGAATGCTTCACGTCGAGAGCGTCGACTGCAACCTGCGCACGCTGGTCACCGAGATCACCGGACTCCACACCGCCATCGCCCGTTCGCGGGGGCTGGCCACCTCGATCCACATAGCGCCCGATGTACCACCGCTCGTGCGTTGCGATCCGTACCGGCTACGGCAGGTCCTGAACAACCTGATCAGCAATTCGCTGAAGTTCACCCAGGAGGGCGGCATCAGCCTGATGGTGGAACGCAACCCCGCTACGGAGAACGCGCCTGAGGGGCTGCTGCGTTTCTCGGTGCGCGACAGCGGCATCGGCGTCCCGCGCGAGCATCAGCACCTGATATTCGAACCCTTCACGCAGGGAGACCAGAGCACCTCGCGTCGCTTCGGCGGAACGGGTCTGGGGCTCGCGATCTGCAAACGCCTCGTGACGATGATGGGCGGCCAGATAGGCGTGGACAGCGCCGAGGGCATCGGCAGCATTTTCTGGTTCACGCTCCCGCTGGAAGAAGCTCTGGAAGGAGAGTCAGAGACACCACCAGCGGCAGCCACGCCAGCCATGCCAGCCACGCCACCCACCATTGAAGCCCCGGAGAGACCGGAGCAGCCAACCATGCCGCCCGCAAAACCTGCGGGCCTGACGGCGCAAAACGGTGCAGGCTACGCCGCCGACGTGCTGATCGTCGAAGACAACGAGGTCAACCAACTGGTCACCACGGGCATGTTGCGGCGTCTGGGCTATTCCAGCGAGATCGCGGCTGACGGCCTGACGGCCCTCGAAAAGCTCGGCAGCAAGCGCTACGGACTGGTGCTGATGGACATGCAGATGCCCGGCATGGACGGAGTAGAGGCAACGCGAGTCTGGCGCGAACGCGAGGAGCCCGGATCCCGGGTACCCATCGTGGCCATGACGGCAAACGTGCTCGCCAGTGACCGCGATGTCTGCATCAAGGCAGGCATGGACGATTTCATCGGCAAGCCCGTGCACATGGACGAACTGCGCGGCAAACTCGAAACCAACCTTCCCGGCACACGGGTAGTCCGATGACAGACCCAGACGTCACCCTGGCCCGGCGTGGCCATATAGACATCTTCCGCTGGCTCTGGCGCTCCTATGCCAGAACCGCTCTCGTGCCGCTGGTGCTGGTGGAGTTCGCGCTGGTGGGCGCCTATCTGCTGACACACAGCTACATGGCCGACACAAACATCACGCTGCTGAGAGAACAGGCGCGCAACCGTCTGGCCGAACTCGTCGACGGCCAGGCCGCAATGATCGGCGAAAAACTCGATGTGGTCGGCTCACACACCGAGATCCTGCGACGTGGCGCGGAAGACGTTTTTGCCAGCCCGCGCGCGCCGGATCCTGCCGAATTGGCGCGTTACACGCTCTCACCCACCGGCGTGTATTACAAACCCGAGGACGACGGCGGCGCCGCACTTTATTACAGTGCCGCCACCCCCATCGGGGAGGCAGAACAGCGCAAGGCCGTGCAAAGCGCAGCGCTCGACCCACTGATGCGCAACATCGCGGCGGCCTCGCCGCTCGCGATGCAGATCTACCTGAACACCGCCGATTCAATGAACCGGATCTATCCGTTCTTCGACGTACTCAAGCAATACCCTCCCAAACTCTCGATCCCCGACTTCAACTTCTATTACGAGGCCGACGCCAAGCACAACCCGGAACGCAAAGTGGTCTGGACCGAGGTCTACCTCGACCCTGCGGGCAAGGGCTGGATGTCCTCCTGCATAGCACCCGTGTACACGGGCGATGTGCTGCAGGGCGTAGTGGGGCTTGATGTGACGGTGGAGGCGTTCGTGAAGCAGGTGCTGGACCTGCAGATACCGTGGGGAGGCTACGCGCTGCTCGTGAACCGGGACGGCGGGATCATGGCGATGCCGGCTGCCGCGGAGATGGAACTCGGCCTCTCGGAGCTGACCTCGCACCACTACTCCGAAGCCATCCTCAGGGAAGAGCTGAAGCCCGACGCGTTCAATATCCGACGCCATCCCCTGCTGCAGGACCTCTCGCGCGAGATCTCGGCATCCGGCGCGGCAGGCGTGTCCAAAGTCAGGATTTCCGGCGAACAACTCGCCGCCTGGAGCACCATTCCCCAGACCGGCTGGACACTGCTCGCCATCGTCTCCGAGAAAAACATCTACGCCGAGAGCGACCTTCTCGCCAAGCGATTCCGCAACATAGGGCTGCTGATGATCACCGGCATGGTGGTCTTCTACATCGCGTTCTTTCTCTTCCTGTATTCCCGCGCCCGCTCGATGGCCCGGGTGCTCGGCGAACCCCTTGCCGCACTCACGCACATCGCAGAGGACATCGGCAGGGGCAATTACCAGCAGAGCCCTCCCGAAACCCCGGTGATCGAACTCCAGCGCGCCGCGCAGGAGATCGTGAACATGGGCAAGGTGCTGGGCCAGAGCAACGAGTCGCTGCGCGAGGCCCGCGATGCCGCCGAGCAGGCGAACAGCAGCCGCTCCTCGTTCATATCGCAGATGACCCACGAACTGCGCACCCCGATGAATGCCATCATCGGCTTCGCGCAATTGCTCGAACTCGATCGCGAGCGCCTGGACCCGGAGCACCGCGAGTTCGTCGAGCACATCCACAGCAGCGCGAAGCGCCTGCTCGGACTGCTGAACCGTGTGATCGAGGTGGCGCGGAGCGGGAAGATTCCCGCACCCGAGAACCACGAGGCATTGCTCGCCGGCGTGCAACTTTCGTCAGGCAAACCCGCGCCTGTCGCGCCCGCCGGAGCGGCCGAGGCAAAGACCCCGCGGCCCGCAGCCATTGCCGTGGCAACTGCACAGGGCGGAGCCATCGCAGGCTCACCGGAGCACACCGAGCAGGTGCGCAAGCTGCTGGCGGATGTCCAGCTGTTGCTGCGCTCGCACAGTTTTTCCTCGGTGAGCAGGTTCCGGTCGCTGCAGCAATTGCTCAAGGAACACCCCGAGGCCGCTTCGATCGCGGCCATCGGCAAATTGATCGAGGAAATGCGCTTTCCCGAGGCCCTGGAGCAACTCCAGTCACTCTCGCTCGAGCCCGCCACCGGCACCAAGGAGTAACAGATGCAGAGCAGCCGGTCACGGATCCTTCTGATAGACGACACCCCGGTCAACCTGATCCTCCTCGGCAATGCGCTGGAGGAAGACTACGACCTGCGCATCGCCACATCGGGCGAGGAAGGGCTTCGCCTGGCCGCCGAAGTGATGCCTGACCTGATCCTGCTCGACATCATGATGCCGGGCATCGACGGACTGGAAACCTGCAGGATCCTCAAGGCAGATCCGGCCCTGAAGCATATTCCGGTGATCTTCATCACAGCGCTCGGGGAGCCGGAGTTCGAGTCCACCGGGCTCACTCTGGGTGCATCCGACTACCTCTCCAAACCCATCAACGTCGAACTGGCGCGCCAACGCATCCACAACCTCCTGGACCGCGAGCAACTGCGCAAGGAAGTCGAAGCGCACCGCGATCGCCTCGAGGTGCTGGTCGCGCAGCGAACCGAACAGCTCGCCGCCTCCGAGGCCATGTACCGCGGGCTGGTGGAGCAGTCGGTGGTCGGTGTCTACCAGGTGCTGGGCGAGACCTTCACCTACGTGAACCCCGGCCTCGCCCGGATGATGGGCTATGCATCTCCCGCCGAGATGATCGCCATGGCCAACCCGCTGCACATGGTCCAGGAGCCGCAGCGCGCGTCGCTCAGCGTCTGGACCGGCGGCGACAACACTACCCGCAGGATCCAGTTCCCCGCGCTCTCGCAGGAGGGAAACGTGATCGAACTGGAATCCCACGAGACCCTGTTCGAGACCCCGGCGGGCCGCACCCTTCTCGGTATCTGCGTCGATGTGACCGAGCGCAAGCGCGCGGAACAGGCCCAGGCCGCGGCACTGCGCGCTGCCGAGCATCTGGCAGAACTCAAGTCCCAGTTCGTGAACAACGTGAGTCACGAATTGAAGACCCCGCTCAATGCCGTGCTGGGTTTCTCGGAAGTGGGTATCGCCACGCAGGACATCACCCGCGCGCACCGCTTCTTCGGCCTGATCCGGGATGCCGGGAACCGTCTCCTCTCGATATCCGGCTCCATGCTCGACTACGCACAGGCCGAGGCAGGCAAACTTGTCCTCGATAGCGCGCCCTTCGACCTCGTAGAGACACTCGGCGCGGTAACGGCACGCTGGCAGCCGGCCGCAGAGTCCAAGGGGCTTGAGTTTCTGGCCCCCGCGCTGCCGCCCTCGCCCTGCATCGCCATGGGTGATGCGCGTCGGGTCACGCAGCTGCTGGGCTTGCTGCTCGACAACGCCGTCAAGTTCACCGTGGAAGGCAGCATCAGCCTGGAGTGCGAAGTCGCGGGCGAGGAGTACCGGATCACGCTGAAGGACACGGGCATCGGCATGCACCCGGATCAGGTCGAGCAGGCCTTCAACCCGTTCCACCAGGCAGACGGCAGCCGCACGCGGCAGTTCGGCGGCCTGGGTCTGGGGCTCGCGCTCGCCAAGTACCTGGTCGATCGCATGCGTGGCGAAATCACCCTCGATAGCACCCCGGGGCTGGGCACCACGTTCCACATCCGCCTGCCGATCGGCGCGCAGATCCAGACAGAGGCCTCCGCATGAAGGGCGTGATCTTCACCGAGTTCCTCGGCATGGTCGCAGGACGTTTCAGCGAAGAGATGGTGGACGACATCATCGACGATGCCGACCTGCCCTCCGGCGGCGCCTATACGTCCGTGGGCCGCTACGACCACAGCGAGATCGTCTCTCTGGTCGGCGCCCTCTCAGGCCGCACGGGCGCGCCGGTGCCGGACCTGGTGAAGGCCTTTGGCCATCACCTCTTCGGCCGCCTCTCCGCGCTGCACCCCGAGTTCCTGCTTGGCGTTGGGGACGCGCTCGATTTCCTCGAGAGCGTCGACAAGGTGATCCACGTCGAGGTGCTCAAGCTCTATCCCGATGCGATGCTGCCGCGCTTTGACACCACCCGCGACGGCAAGCGCCTGCAGATGATCTACAGTTCGCCGCGCGGCATGGAAGACCTGGCCGAAGGCCTGATCCGGGGCTGCGCGGAGCACTTCTCGCAGGATCTGCACATCGAGCGCCACGCGCGGCCCGATGGCAGCACCGAGTTCAATCTGGAAAACGCCACGTGACCGATCTGGCGGACGAGCAGGTCGCTCGACTCGAGCGCCGGCTGGCGAGGGAACGCTCCGCCCGTGAACAGGCCGAGCGCCTGCTCGAAGAAAAAAGCCGCGAACTCTACCTCGCCAACCAGAACCTGCTGCTCGTGAAAGACGATCTCGAGCGGCAGGTGGAAATGCGCACCAGCGAACTGAGCGCCATGCTGGGCACGGCCACCAGCGCCGCGCGTGCGCGGAGCGAATTCCTTGCGGCGATGAGCCACGAGATCCGCACGCCGCTGAACGGGCTGCTGGGGCTCTCCGAGTTGCTGTCGCTCACCACGCTCGATGAAGAGCAAACACAGTACGTCCGGGCGCTGGGCACGAGCGCAACATCGCTTCGGCAACTGCTCGACAACGTACTCGACATCTCCAAGCTCGAGGCAGACCGGCTCGAACTGGAATCGCGCGAAATCGACCTGGGCAAGGAACTCGAGTCCGTGGCATCGATCTACCGGCCGCTCGCGGAGGCCAGGGGCCTCGGGTTCCGGCTGGAATTCGGGCCGGACGACGCGCGGGCCGTGAAGGGCGACAGCCTGAGACTGCGGCAGATCCTCTCCAACCTCCTCTCCAACGCGCTCAAGTTCACCCGCAGCGGAGAGATCGTGCTGGCCTGCAGCACGCATCGCACGGATGGCCGGATAGAGGCGCTGATCAGCGTCACCGACACCGGCGTGGGCATACCCGAAGAAAAACTCGGCAAGCTCTTCCAGAGCTTTGCGCAAGCGGAAGCCTCTACCGCCCGGCGCTACGGAGGCACCGGGCTAGGTCTGGCCATCTGCCGCCATCTCTCGGAGGCCATGGGCGGGCATATCCGCGTGAATTCCACTGCCGGCAAGGGCAGCCGCTTCGAGCTTTACCTGCCGTTCACGCCGGCCTGACCTCCGCCTCCGAGATTTCCCGCGCCAGGCGCTCGGCGTTGCGCGCGATCCACGCGGGATCGTGATCGCCCCAGTCATCGACCCGGTAAAAACCATGATTGTTCTTTGGCCCGTCCTGCACGAAAACGCAGGCAATGCCGATGTCGCCCATATCGGCGAGGGTGTCCTGCAGCGTGCGGCGGGGCATAGCGGTGGCCGCCTCGAGCGAGCGCAGGTCATGTCTCTCGCTCGCCACGAGGTGGGCCAGCAGTAACTTGCGGCAGTAAGCGCGGCGTTGCTTGCTCATTGCGAGGAATGCCCCGGTAGTGGATCCGGGGATTGTGCCCTCACCGCAGCCGGGGCGTCGGGGGCAGAGGTGTGGATAGACAGAAATTTTTTACCGCCGCCCAAAAAGGGGGCTCTTTCCAGTAACATCGCCCGTCGTGTCGCAGGCCCGGGATCCGGATTCAGTGAACTCAGAGAACGTCGTCGAGATCGATCGCCTTTCGTTCGGCTACAACAGTGGCCGGCAGGTGCTCGCCGACATCAACATGCGCATCCCCCGCGGCAAGGTCGTGGCCATCATGGGCCAGAGCGGCTGCGGCAAGACCACCCTCCTGCGGATGATGGGCGGAGCGCTGCGTCCGAGCAGCGGTGATGTCCGCGTGTTCGGCGAGAGCCTGGTCCACAAGAAGCAGGCCGAGATCTACCGCCTGCGCCGGCGCATGAGCATGCTGTTCCAGTTCGGTGCACTCTTCACCGACATGTCCACCTTCGACAACGTCGCCTTTCCGATGTGGGAACATACCCGCATGGACGAGTCGATGATCCGCGACCTGGTGCTGATGAAACTCCACGCCGTGGGGCTGCGGGGCGCCTCGCATCTGATGCCCTCCGAACTCTCAGGTGGCATGGCACGCCGTGTGGCACTCGCCCGGGCCATCGCCCTGGACCCCGAACTGGTGATGTACGACGAGCCCTTCGCGGGTCTCGATCCCATCTCCCTCAGCGTGATCGGGCAACTGATACGCGAGTTGAACGACGCCCTCGGCGCCACCTCGATCATCGTGACCCACGATGTGCAGGAGTCGCTGAAGATCGTTGATTACATCTATTTCGTCGCCGACGGCCGCATCATCGCGCAGGGTACGGCAGACGAAGTCCGCTCCTCGCAGGTGCCCTACGTGCACCAGTTCGTGTGGGGCGAGAGGGACGGACCGGTGCCCTTCCAGTACCCCGCTCCCGACTACGCGAGCCACCTGGGCGGAGGGAGCAAGCGGTGAACGCCATTGCCAACCTCCTGCGCTCGATCGGTGCCCGCGCCATAGACGGGGTATGGCGCCTCGGTTTTGCCACACGCTTCCTGCTCGCCACGCTGAGCCACACACCGTCTGCATTCCGCAGGCTCTCGCTCACCGTCCGCGAGGTCTATTTCTCGGGCGTGCTCTCCCTCACGATCATCGTCGTCTCGGGCCTGTTCGTAGGCATGGTTCTCGGACTGCAGGGCTATGACACGCTGGTGCGCTTCGGCGCCACCGAAGCCCTCGGCGTGCTGGTCGCGCTCTCCCTGGTGCGCGAGCTCGGCCCCGTCGTGGCGGCGCTGCTCTTCGCAAGCCGGGCGGGCAGCGCCATCACGGCCGAGATCGGCCTGATGAAAGCCACCGAGCAGCTCGACGCCATGGACATGATGGCCATAGATCCGGTCGCGCGCGTGGTTGCGCCGCGGTTCTGGGGCGGTGTGCTCTCGATGCCGCTGCTGGCGGCGATGTTCTCCGCCACGGGCATTCTGGGTGGCTACCTGGTCGGCGTGGTGCTGATCGGCGTGGACTCGGGGCAGTTCTGGTCACAGATGCAGAACTCCGTCGATTTCCGTGCAGATATCGTGAACGGCGTGATCAAGAGCGCAGTCTTCGGGCTTGCCGTGACATGGATCGCCGTCTTCGAAGGCTACGAGGCGCCGCCCACGGCCGAGGGCGTCTCGCGGGCCACCACGCGCACAGTGGTCACCTCCGCGCTGGTGATCCTGGCGCTCGACTTCATCCTCACGGCCTTCATGTTCCGGGGCATAGGGTAGGTAATGAAACGCACGACTATAGATTTGTGGGTGGGCATCTTCGTGGCGCTGGGCGCCGCGGCACTGGTGTTCCTGTCCTTCCAGGTAGCCACGCAGAACACCTTCTCGCGTAATTCCATCTACACCGTGAGCGCACGCTTCGACGACCTCGGCGGACTCAAGGTGCAGGCTCCGGTAAAGAGCGCCGGCGTACTGGTGGGCCGCGTCACGGGAATACGCTTCGTGAACGATGCCTTCGTGGCCGAGGTCACGCTGGCGATAGACAAGCGCTACACCTTCCCGACCGACAGTTCCGCCAAGATCCTCACCTCGGGCCTGCTTGGAGACCAGTACGTGGGACTCACGCCCGGTGCCGAGGTGGACAATCTCGCCGACGGCGGCACCATCGAACTCACGCAGGGCGCGATCGTGCTCGAAAAGCTGATCGGCCAGTTCCTCTACGGCAAAGCTGCCGGAGAGGGCGAGAGCAAGCCCCAGTAAACAAGACGAACGGCACGGAGACCCGGCGATGATGCGGATGGCGGTATGGTTTCTCGCGGCGTTCCTTGCGCTGCCGGCAATGGCCCAGAGCGAGAGCCCTGGCAAGCTGATCGAGCGCGTCAGCCTCGATATGCTGAAAACCCTGCAGACCGAGGGTGCGCCCAAGGGCAAAAAAGACATCATGGCGCTGGTCGAGCAGAAGGTGCTGCCGCACTTCGACTTCGCCCGCATGACGGCCCTTGCCACAGGCGTGGGTTGGCGCAGCGCCACTCCCTCGCAGCAATCCCTGCTGGTGGAGCAGTTCCGCACCCTTCTCGTGCGCACCTACTCCACGGCCCTCACCCGCTACACCAACCAGACGCTCGACTTCCAGCCCGAGCGCAAATCCGACGACGGCTCCAAGGCCCTGGTGCGCTCGCTGCTCAAGCAACCCGGAGCGCCCGTACTCACCATCGACTACAAGATGGCGACCACCCCCGGCGGATGGAAAATCTACGACGTTGCCATCGACGGTGTGAGCCTGGTGACCACCTACCGCGACAGCTTCGCCGAGCAGGTACGAACCGGCGGCATCGACGGCCTCGTGAAGATGCTCACCGACAAGAACACCCAACTCGCGACGCAGGACACCTGAGATGCGCCGCGAGGGCACGCGCATAGTGCTGGAAGGCGCCGTGACCATGGACACGGTGCCCGGCCTGCTGCCCGGGGCACTCTCTGCCGTGCGCGAGGGTGCCGACACCCTCGATTTCGCCGCCACCACGGTGGTCGATTCCGCCGCCATCGCACTTGCGCTGGAACTGCGTCGCGCCAGCAAGGGCGCTCTGTCGCTCGCCAACCTGCCCCCTACCGCGCTGAACCTTGCGCGGCTCTACTCCGTGGCCGATCAGCTCGGCATTCCTGACTAGGCCTCGCGCCCTCGCCTCGCCATCCTGCACCGGAGCCTTCTCTCCGGATCGCGTGTTATCGTCCCGGGCATGCCCTTTCACTCAGGAGAGTCGCAGATGGACGCGCTGAAGCCGGTGCTGGAACCCCGACGCCTTGCCTCGGAACGGGGGCTGGGCTGGATCACGGATGCCTGGAAACTCTTCATGCAGGCGCCAGGACAATGGCTGCTGATCAGCCTCGTATCATTCGGCGTGATGTTCGTGACAGGTCTTGTGCCTCTTGTGGGCAGCCTGATGTCCACCTTCGTGAACACATTGCTCATGGCCGGGCTGCTGCAGGTGGCGCGCAAGCAGCAGGACGGCAAGACGCCCGAAGTCGGCGCTCTTTTCGACATCCTCTCAGACCCCCGATTGAAACCGCTCCTGATCACCGCCCTCATCTTCCTCGCCCTGATTTTTGCAGCGGGCATTCTGGGTGGAATGCTGTTCGGCGCGGGTGCGGGCGGGCTGGCGCTGCTCGGCGGGGACGGCAGCGCGATCGCGGGTGCGTCGCTGTTGGGCGTGCTGTTCGTGTTGCTGCTCGTTACGCCGGTGATGGCGATGTACTGGTTTGCGGTGCCGCTGGTGCTGTTCCGTGGTATCGAACCGTGGGACGCCATGAAGACGAGCCTGACGGCGGTGATCGCGAACACGATGCCACTGCTGGTATACGGGGTGCTCAGTTTGCTGTTGATGGTGGTGTCGATGATCCCGCTCGGGCTCGGCCTGCTGGTGTTCTTTCCGCTGATGCTGATTTCGTGGCTGCTCAGCTATCGGGAAATGTTCGAGGAGTAATCCGGATACCCGGGAATGTCGGGGGCATGGCCCCCTCCTACGGGATCGGTAGGACCGGGCTATGCCCGCGACATCGGCACTGTCGGGGGCGCGGCCCTCTCCTGCGGGATCGGTAGGAGCGGGCCATGCCCGCGACAAACGTCCCCTATCAGATCTGCGCGTACTTCCGGTAACGCTCCTCCTGGGTGCGACCAGGAAAGAACGCAGGATCGAGATGCTCAACCGCCGACTCCAGCTTTTTCAGTCGCTCCTCG
>CAIYPF010000164.1 GCA_903928015.1 uncultured Gammaproteobacteria bacterium
ATGGCCCGCTCCTACATCAATCTTCTGGTCGCGGGCGTGGCCCGCTCGTACATCACCGTTCTGGTCGCGGGCGTGGCCCGCTCACACAGCGAGCGGGGAGTTCCGTAGGAGCGGGCCATGCCCGCGACGGCGCCCGCACCGCGCAAACCCGCCACCCACATCACGCCGCATACCGCTTGCGGAACCACCCTTGCGCCCGCGGCCCCGGGGCGCTGCCGGTAAGCTCCTGCGCAAGCCTTGAGGCCGCGAGCAGAGCCGGCATATCCACACCCGTATCCATGCCACAGGCCTCGAGCATCAGCACCACGTCTTCGGTGGCCACATTGCCCGAGGCACCCGGCGCGAAGGGGCAACCGCCCAGCCCGGCAATCGAGCTGTCGAACTTCCGGATGCCGGCATCCAGCGCCGCGTAGCAATTCGCGACAGCCATCGCGCGGGTGTCATGGAAATGGCCCGAAAGCACCGCCGCACCGTGCTGCGCCACGAGCCGGCGCATCAATGCCTGCACCGCCGCAGGGCTCGCTGCACCGATGGTATCTGCGATGGCCACCTCATGGGCACCCGCCACCAGCAACTCATCGGTGAGGCGCTCCGTGACTGCAGGGTCCACAGCGCCCTCGAAGGGGCACTCGAAGGCCACCGAGATGTAGCCCTGCACGATCACGCCTTCCTCGCGCGCTCGGGCGATGATGCCGCGCGCCACGTCCAGCACCTTCGCCGCGTCCATGCCGATGTTCTTCAGGCTCATGGTGTCGGTGGCCGAGAGCACCAGAGCCACTCTCGATGCACCCGCGGCACGCGCCAGCGCGTAGCCTTTTTCGTTCGGCACCAGCACGCTCAGTTGCGCGAGTTCCTGCGGGGCAAACCCCGCCAGCACCTGATCGGCGCCCGCCATCTGCGGCACGGCCTTGGGCGAGACAAAACTGCCGGCCTCGATATGCCTGAGGCCTGCGGCGAAAAGCGCGCGGATCAGGGAAATGCGCTGCTCCGGCGAGAGGCTACGCGCCTGGTTCTGGAGGCCGTCACGCGGCCCCACTTCGTTGACGATGACTTTCTCGCGGCTCATGCAATCACTCCGTCCGAGGCCAGCCGGTCCAGATCTTCTGCCGGCAGGCCAAGCAGGCTGCCCAGCACCTGCCGCGTGTGTTGCCCCAGCAAGGGCGGGGCGCTGAAGTCCTCGCCGGGCGTGCGCGAGAGCTTGATCGGGTTGCCGGGGCCACGGGTGCTCTCACCATTGGGGTGACGCAGTTCCACCACCATGTTGCGGTGCAGCACCTGCGTATCCGAGAGCGCCTGACTGAAACGGTTGACCGGTGCACAGGGTATGCGAGCACGCTCCAGTGCCGCCAGCCAGTGGGCCGAGGTGTTGGTGGCGAAAATCGCGTTCAGGCGCTCCTCGATGAAGGCCTTGGCCGCGAGGCGGCCGGGCTGTCCGCGGAAGTCCTCGCGCTGCAGTTCCGGGTCACCGAGCATCTCGGCCAGGTTGTCCCAGAACTGGTCGAAGATCACGGCGATCACGATGAAGCCATCGGCAGTCTTGAACGTGTTGTAGGGCACGTGCACGAAATGGGCGTTGCCGATCGGGTGCGGGTCCTCGCCCGAGAGGAAATGCATGGTGGCCATGTAATTCAGCATCGAGATCTGGCAGTCGAGCATGGAGATGTCGACGTGCTGGCCGCGGCCGCTGACATTGCGCTCGACCAGCGCCGCGAGGATGCCCATCACCGCGAACATGCCGCCGCCAAGGTCGCCGATCGGGATCCCCGCGCGCGTCGGGTGCTCGGGGTCCGCACCCGTGATCGACATGCCGCCACCGATCGCCTGTACCACCTGATCGAAGGCCGGGCGCTGGAAGCGCGGGCCGTCGCCGCCGAAGCCCGAGATGGTCGCCGTGATGATGCGCGGGTTGCGGGCAGCGAGCCGCGGGTAATCGATGCCGAGCTTCTGCGTGACGCCGGCGCTGAAGTTGTCGACCACCACATCAGCGGTTTCGGCGAGCTGGTAGAAGAGCTCCAGGCCCTGGGTGGACTTGAGATCCACGCAGACGCTCTGCTTGTTGCGGTTGAGGGTAAGGAAGTAGGCGCCCATCCCGCCGAGGGAGTTCTTCGGGTCCTTGGCCAGCAGGGCACGGGTGCCCTCCCCCGTCAGCGGTTCCACCTTGATGGTCTCAGCACCCAGATCGGCCAGGATCATGGTGCCGTAGGGGCCGGAGAGCATATGGGTGAGGTCGAGGACGCGGATCCCGGACAGGGGTTTGGTGTTCATGCGGATCTCCGGAGCGTGCGGTCCAAAAACCCTTAGCAGGCTGCGTGCCAGTTGGCGCAGAAAGCTCCGACTCCCAGACCTGTTCTTGAAAACGTTTTCAGAACATAGCCTTGGGTGATTCCATCCCAACGCGGGCGCTGATCTTGACCGGCCCCTGAGCTGGATCAATACCATGGATTTTTCATTATGAAATTTTTCATATCAATACGAAATGGCCGCGGCCTTTACCCGTGCCTGTTTTGACACTCAACCGGGGCTCAGGTCGGGGGATAGCGCGCCCCATCACACTGCGATAACGTTTGGCAAACTCCTTCAATAAGGAACCTTGTGGTGGCAAAAATTACCTCGATGAACTCCAGCACCCTTGCCATCCGGCCACTGGTCAATCTGACCGGTAGCGATTTCAGCGAATCATTTGTCGGGGGCGCTGATGCCGACATCATCAGCGGCGGAGCGGGTGACGACACACTGATCGGCCTGGACGGTGACGACACGCTGGCAGGCGATACCGGCAACGACCGCCTCTTCGGCGACATCGGCAACGACATCCTTTCCGGGGGCGACGGAATCGATGGCGCCGCCTTCCGCTACAACCGTCTCCAACTCACCTCTGGCGTCACGTTCAGCGCCGCCACAACGGGTGGTGTTGGCACACTCACGATCAACGCCGGCGCTCTGGGCACCGAGACGCTCGACAGCATCGAGTACGTGGTCGTACTGGGCAGCATCTTCAACGACCGGTTTACGGGCGGTCTGGGCGCTGACGTGCTGATCGGCGGCGGCGGCGCGGACACGCTGGTGGGCGGAGACGGCGATGATTTCCTCTCGGGATTGACCGATTTCGGCTCGGGGCGTGACCCCAACGGCATTGATGGCGCCGACTCGCTGAACGGCGGCAACGGGAACGACATCTTGCGCGGCTCGAGCGGCAACGACACCTTGAATGGCGGCGCGGGCGATGACAACCTGCGCGGCGACGCCGGCAACGACACGCTGCTCGGCGGCGCGGGCCGGGATTTCGCGAGCTACCGCTTCGACGAGCTGGGGCTCAGCGCCGGCGTTTCCTTCAGCCTTGCCGCCGTCACCACGGCCGCAACCGTGCTTGTGGACGACGGGCAGGGCGGCCAGGACTCGCTCACCTCCATCGAAACATTCGGCATCAACGGCACCTCGCTGAACGACACCCTCACCGGCAGCGGACTGGACGACCAGATCGTCGGCGGGGCGGGCAACGACTCGATCACTGGCGGGGCAGGCAACGATTTCGCACTCTCGGGCGATGCCGGAAACGACACCGTTCTGGGCGGCGCGGGTAATGACCTGATGGGCGGTGGAACCGGCGCAGACAGCCTGGACGGTGGCGCCGGGATTGACCTGGCGGACTACTCCGACGTGACGGGCGCCATCACCCTCAGTCTGGTCACTGGCACGGCCACCTGCGTCGATGGCAACGATGTGGTGCTCAACATCGAAAACGTCTCCGGCAGCATCTACGACGACACGATCACCGGCAACGCGCTCGCAAACAGCCTCGACGGCATTGAGGGCAACGATCTACTGAACGGCGGCGGCGGAAACGACACGCTCTCCGGCGGAGATGGCGCCGACACCGTGCAGGGCGCGACCGGCGACGACTCTCTCTCCGGCGGTATCGGTGACGACGTCCTTGCGGGCGGCACCGGCATCGACACCCTCGACGGCGGCGAAGGCGCGCACGACGCGGCGGATTTCACCGGCACGGGCGCGGGCGCCACGGCCAGCCTTCTCGCCGGTACAGCCACCAGCGGCCTGAACTCGGCAACGCTGATCGGCATCGAGGACCTGCGCGGCGCCGCCTTTGCCGATGCGCTCACCGGCAGTGACGGTGACAACTCCCTGATCGGCAACGGCGGCAACGACACTCTCGCAGGGCTGCTCGGCAACGATTTCCTCGACGGATCGGCCGGCAACGACAACCTCGACGGCGGCGCCGGCAACGACAACCTCTGGGGCGGGCTCGGCAACGACCAGGTGGCGGGCGGCGACGGCAACGACTACGTCGACGGATTCCAGGGCAACGACACAATGGACGGTGGCCTCGGCTTCGACATCGTGAGCTTCATCGCCTCCGCAGGCGGCGTGACGGCCAACCTGACAACCGGACTCGCCACCACCGCCGCAGACGGCAGCATCGACAGGTTTAGCGGCTTCGAGGCCCTCATGGGCTCGGAGTTCAGCGACAACCTGCGAGGCGATGCCAACGACAACAACCTGTCGGGGCGCAGCGGCGCTGACACCTTGACCGGCGGGGACGGCAACGATTTCCTGGCCGGCTACATCAACAACTTCGGCGAGAGCCCGCTGGGCGCCGACGGCGCCGACTCACTGAACGGCGGCAATGGCAACGATGTGCTGCGCGGCAACGCCGGCAACGACACCCTGCTGGGCGGCCCCGGTGACGACAACCTGCGCGGGGACGCGGGTGACGACAGCATCGACGGCGGCCTTGGCAACGACGGCGTGGGCTACCGCTTCGACGAGATGGGACTCAGCGCCGGGGTGGTGTTCGATGGCTCGGCGATAGGCACAAGCACATCACTGACGCTCTCGGACGGACGCGGGGGCACAGACACTCTGCTGAACATCGAATACGGCATCCTCACCGGGACGTCCTTTGCCGACACCATCACCGGTGGCGTGAAGGGAGACCAGATCTCGGGAAACGAGGGAGATGACTCCCTCGTGGGCGGCGGCGGCAACGACTTCAATCTGATCGGCGGCGCAGGCAATGACACCATCCGGGGAGGTATCGGCGACGACACGCTGCTCGGCGGCTCGGGCAATGACCTTCTGGATGGCGGTGCGGGCACGAACGACTGGGCGGAATTCGGCCTTAGCGCCTCTGCCGTGTTCGTGAACCTGGCCAGCGGCGTCTCGGACTCCGCCTCAGACGGTTTCGACACTCTCGTCGGTGTGGAACATCTCTCGGGGAGCGATTTCGGCGATTCACTCACAGGCAACAGTGCAGCCAACGAACTGCAAGGCAACGATGGCAACGACACGCTCACGGGCGGCCTGGGCGCAGACGCCTTTGTCTTCGCCGCTGCGGCACCGGACAGCACCACCAACCACGACACCGTGACCGATTTCCTGAGCGGGACAGACAAGCTCGAGTTCAATGCATCGACCTTCGCAGAGCTGCGCACTGCAGGCGCGCTGGACGCCAGCGCCTTCGTCAGCGGCACTGCAGCCCTGGATGCGGGTGATCGGCTGATCTACGACAGCGTCACCGGCAGCCTGCTGTACGACGCGGATGGCAGTGGGGCGGGTGAGGCTGTGTTGGTGGCAAGTTTCGGCGCAGGTACTGCGCTGGCGGCCAGCGACATCTTCGTGGTGTGAGGGCAGAAGACATGGGCAGGCTCGAGGGCAAACGCATCATCGTCACCGGCGGGGCCGGTGGCATCGGCAACGCGGCGTTACGCCTCTTCGCGGAAGCCGGCGCTCGCGTGGCCTGCACCTGGCACGGCAGCGAGCCCGATCTGCCCGCAGGCGTCAGCGCGCATCGCTGCAGCATCACCGACCGCGAGTCGGTACACGCCGCTTTCGATGCGATGGCGGCGGAGTTGGGCGGGCTGGATGCACTGGTACACGCTGCCGGCCTGCACGGCAGCACGCCCGCTGATGCGATCACGGATTCCGACTGGGACCGCCTGCTCGATGCGAACGTCAAAGGCAGCTGCTGGACGAATCAGGCCGCCTTCAAGCACATGCACGCGAGTGGCGGCTCGATCGTGAACATGGGTTCGGTGGAAGGCGTGCGCGGCTTCGCGGGCAACGCGGTATATGCGGCATCACGCGGAGCCGTGATGGCCTGGACGCGCAGCGTGGCGCTCGAGTGGGGGCGTCACGGTGTGCGCGTCAATTGCGTTGCGCCGGCGGTGGCCACCGAGATTTTCCGGCGCCAATGCGAAGGCCTGCCACCGGAGGTACTCGCGGGCATTGCGGCCGACCTGCAGCAACGCATCCCGCTCGGCGGCACGCTGGGCGATCCGCTGCGCGATCTCGCGCCCGTGTTGCTCTTCCTCGCGAGCGATGACTCGCGGTTCATCACCGGGCAGACGATTGCAGTGGACGGGGGCTTGATGATGGTGGGGGCCTGAAGCCCTGCCCCGCAGGAGCGGGCCGTGCCCGCGACGGTGCCTGTTCGAGGCCTCTTGTCGCGGGCATGGCCCGCTCCTGCAGGGAGGCTGCTGCTGTCGCGGGCATGGCCCGCTCCTACAACTTGGCCTGATCAGATCGCAACGCATCAAAGCCCACTGCCGTGGCGGTAAACCGGTCTCCGTCCGGAGCGGTGCGCCAATAGCCCCGGCTCTGCGGGGTCTCGAAAAACCTGAACTGCAGCACACGCCCGCGCGAATCGATGCTGTAACGGGACACGCTGTCGGCCGCCGAGTTATCCAGAAGTTCCACCGCCAGCAACTGCTCCAGGCGCGGATTGGGGAACGCCATTCCACCACCCGCGAGCGGCCTGAAGGCAGATCCGCCCTTGCCCTTCACCGGCTCGCCCGCCCCCGCTACAGGCTGCAGGGATTGCAGATCAAAGCCCGCACCTGCAGGGAACAGCGAGAGCCTCAGACCTGAGGCAAGCGCCTTTCCACCCAGATCAAAGCGCGCCTGCTCCGCATCCAGCACCGTCACACCCCCGCTACCCACGACCTTCGCGGAACGCGCGTCACCGGAGACGACGAGCGCCGTATCCTCGTCGATACCGAAGCCACGGCGCACGCCGGTCTCACCCAGCGCCCGCACCAGACGGCCGAGCCGCGCGCGATGGTCGAAATGCTGATCGACGATGCCGGCGCCGAAAAACCCCAGCCCCTTCCACAGATAGAGCCGGCCATCGTCTTCGGCCTCGGTCTCTGCGTAGCGTGTTGTGGGTGGCTCGAGCAGGCCGCGGAAACCGTCGCCCCCGCAGATCATGGACTCACTCATGATCGCGGCCCCCGCGCTGCTGCCGCCCACTACGGCGCCGGCCGCATGCCGCTCGCGGATAAGGCGCAATAGCGGCGTGTCATTGCCATCTGCCGTGCGCAGCGTGCGCACGATGCGTGTCTGGTCACCGCCCGAGAACCAGACGCCCGACATGTGCTCCAGACCATCGAGCAGCGCGGGAACAGAGGCGTTTCCGGACCAGCGGCTCTCGTCCACTCCGGTGGTGGAACTGTCGTCCATCTCGGCCACGGGAAAGACGCGTACACGCTCTGCGGCAACGCCATGCGCAACAAGGACCGTTGTGGCATAGCTGCCGCTCTCTGCGGGACTCTCGCTGGCCGCGGGAATGACCACTACGGGGCCATCACCGGCAAGCGCCGCAACGAAGGCACTGTGCGCGGGACTGTCGTCACTCAGCGCGCCGCCCCCTATCACGAGTTGCCCCGCAGCGCGCGCGGCCGACGCCACACACAACAGCGAGAGAAACAGCCCGGCGACGTGCAGGGCGCACCGAAGCCCCTGCGTCCGGATGCTGGTTGCGGGATTGAATCGCGCAGCAGTGCCGATCATGCCTCCTCCTCAAGAACCTCGAGTCGCTGCCTCACCTTTACCAGCAGGACCCGCTCGCCGGATTGCGCGTGGATCGCCTCCAGATTGCGCAGCATGCGGACCAGGATTTCGCGCCGGGGTGCAGGTTTCAGCAACTGCGCAAGCGGCGCGCCAAAGCCTGTCGCACGCCGTTCCATTTCCTCGCGGGAGAGGCTGTCACCACTGAAGGGATCGATGACGGCGAAGCCCTCGCGCAGCGTCACTCGCAGCAGGAAGTGCCCGGGAAAGGAGATGCCGTGGGCCTCGATCCCGATGTGCCTCGCGAATTCGAGGAACAGTACCGCGAGCGATATCGGGATCCCGCGACGGGTCTCGAGCACGCGGTGGAGGTAACTGTTGGCGGGCGCGTAGTAATTCTCCGCATTGCCCGCAAAAGCCTCTTCGACGAAGAAAAAACCCAGCAGGCACTGCAGGCGCGCCGCCTCGGTGGATTTGCCGCGGGCCCGTGCGGCGAGTTTGCCGGCGAGCAGGTCAAAGGTGGTCTGTACGCCCTCCAGATCCAACGCCGGTTCCGCGTCGGTGGCAATGGAGGCAGCGGCTTCGAAGAGCGGGATCGCGTCGTCTTCCTGGACCAGGAGCCGGAAGTAATCGAGAGCAGAGACGACGGATTCCACGTGCGCGCCTCAGCCCGTAGCGTCCCAGCGCGCGTCACGCTCCACCGCGCGCCCATCACGCGCGAGCTTCAGCAGGTGGGCCCACAGCGAGTACTTCGCCATCGGGAACATCGCGCGGGGCACGTCGTCGTAGGCGCGCTCCACGAGTTCGTCCAGCGTACCGCCGGCCTCTGCGAGCACGTGCGCGACCTTGGCCTCACGCGCGAGGCGATGACGGATGATGCCGTCGACCACCGCGAAGGGCTCGGGCATGAGCTCGCCGTGTCCGGGCGCGAGCGAGTGCAGCGGCAGGGACTTCAGTTTTTCCAGCGAATCGAGATAGTCCTTCATGTCGCCACTCGGCGGAATGATCACCACCGTGGAGCCGTTCATGATGTGATCGCCCGTGAAGAGCATGCCCTCCTGCTCGAGCAGCAGGCAGTAATGGTTGCAGGCGTGGCCGGGGGTGTGGACGGCGCGCAAGCTGAACTCGGGCGTCTCGAGCAGCGGCTCGTCGGAGAGCGCAACGTCTGGCTTGAAGATCAGGTCCTGATAGAAGTCGTCCGGTGCGGCCACGCCGCGCAGCTGTGCGCCGGTGGCGCGGGCGAGCGGTGTCGCGGCGGGCGAGTGGTCCTCATGCGTGTGCGTGACCAGGATCCAGCGGATGCGGCCGGCGCCTTCGCGCAGGATGGCCTCGATGTGGGAGGGTTCGTCGGGGCCCGGATCTACCACCGCGACCTCGTCATTTCCCACCAGATAGGTGTTGGTGCCGGGACCCGTCATCACACCGGGATTAGGCGCGATGATGCGGCGCACGAGCGGCGAGAGTTGGCTGGTCTGTCCGGGCTCGAGGGTAATCATGCGCACTCACTCAGGCTGCAGGGGCGGAAGGCGTGCAGTCGCGGGCATGGCCCGCTCCTACGGCGCGCCATTTGCGCGACACCGGCCCGGGGATGCGGTATGGCACAGCCACGGGCACGGCGATGCGGGAGCGCGCCATGCGCGCGACAGGAGGCTGCGGGCTGGCATAGCCAGTGCCGATGTCAGCACGCTAGCGGAGTCCCGCTATGTCGACCACCGGATCCACGTCCGCGTCGTAATCCACGCCTGCAAGCCCGAAGCCGAAGAGCCGCAGAAACTCCTGCTGGTAACCGGCGAAATCCGAGAGCTCGTCAATGGTGTCGTTCTGGACCAGCGGCCAGCGCCGCTCGACCTCGCGCTGCACATCGGCTTCGAGTTCCCGCCCGTCCATGCGCAGCCGGCCGGCCTCGTCCACCTCGGGCGAGGCCGCAAGCAGCCGCGTGCGGAAGAGCCCGTCGACCTGCTCGATGCAGCCCTCGTGTGTGCCGCGCGCCTTCATCACGCGGAAGAGCAGCGCGAGATAGAGCGGCATGATCGGGATCGCGGAACTCGCCTGCGTAACCACCGCTTTCAGCACCGAGACATACGACTTGCCGCCGAGCGGTGCAAGCAACGCATCGAGCCGTTTGGCTGTAGCGTCGAGATCTTTCTTGGCCGCGCCGATGGTGCCCTCCCAGTAGATGGCCCAGGTGATGCGATCGCCCAGATAGGTGTAGGCCGTAGTGCGGCAACCGCTCGCGAGCAGGCCCTCGTCCGCAAGGCGGCGCATCCACATCTCCCAGTCCTCGCCACCCATCACGGCGACGGTATCGCGGATTTCCTCTTCCGATGCCGCGTCGAGCGCGACGTGCTTGATTTCCTTCTTGTCGGTATCGAGGGTGCGCTCCTCGACGCGGCGACCGATGGGCTTCAGCGTGGACTTGTGCACTTCTCCGGTGACCGGATGCGTCCGGCGCGGGGCCGCGAGACTGTAAACGACCAGATCCACCTGCCCGAGCGTGCTGCGGATCAGATCTACCGTGCGGTCTTTGATCTCGGTGGAGAAGGCGTCTCCGTTGATGCTCCATGCGCCGAGACCTGCTGCCTCGGCCTCCTTGTGGAACGCGGCAGCGTTGTACCAACCTGCAGTGCCCGGCTTGCCCTCCGCGCCTTCTTTCTCGAAGAACACGCCAATGGTGCTTGCACCGCAACCGAAGGCCGCGCTTATGCGCGAGGCCAGCCCGTAGCCCGTGGACGCTCCCAGCACCAGTACGCGCTTGGGACCCGCAATCGGGCCACCCGCGCGCACGTGCGCGATCTGCTCGCGCACGGATGCCGCGCAACCAGCAGGGTGCGAGGTGATGCACATGAATCCGCGGACGCGGGGCTTGATGATCATGGGTTGGGTCCTGATGCCGTGGGAACGCCGAGGTCAGGATTATAGTCATGCACAGCATCGCGATGCTTCGCCCGCAGGAACGGGTTGACATCGACCGAAGGACTATTTCCGGAACAAACACGCACAAAGATAGCGGGTCAGGGGGTGGCGAAGAGCCTATGGTGATCAGGTGGCGCAGGCTCCTGCGCATCCGGAGCATCACCCCCTCCCTCTGTTCGGAACGGCATTCGGCCGCTCCACAACCGCTATCCGATAGAACGTGCTAGTGCATATTCGATAGTGTCTCTTCTACCGCACAGCACTTTTCTATCAGACGGTGAACGAATGAATATCTACGCTGGAAATCTGTCCTACCAGACGAACGAGTCCGACCTGCGCGAGGCCTTTGAAGCCTTCGGTGCAGTTTCGTCCTCGGCTGTCATCAAGGACCGCGAGACGGGTCAGTCCAAAGGCTTTGGCTTCGTCGAAATGCCCAACAACGCCGAGGCCGATGCGGCCATCAAGGCGCTGAACGGCCGCGCGATCAACGGACGCAACATCAAAGTGAATCAGGCCGAACCGCGCAAGGAGCGCAGCGGCGGTGGCGGTGGTGGTGGCGGCGGCGCTCGCCGCTACTGAGAACCTCGCCTTGCCAGCCAGCCGGGCATCGCCCGGCTGGCCTTCACGCCGTCCCCGGGGCCATTAACGCCCTCAAAGCACGAGCTTTCGCAGATCCGCCAGTACGCCCACCAGCCAGGTGAGGAAAGTGCCGGCATCAGCTCCGTTTATCACCCTATGGTCGTAAGACAACGATAACGGCAGCGTCTTGCGCGGCTGGAAAGCCTTGCCATCCCACATCGGCCGCACCGCCATCCGCGAAACGCCCAGGATCGCCACTTCCGGCGTATTGACGATAGGCGTGAACCCCTCGCCTCCGATATTTCCCAGACTCGAAATCGTGAAGCAACCACCCTGCATCTCGGAGGGCTTGAGCTTGCGCGAGCGGGCGCGCTCGGCGAGATCACGCGACTCTGCCGCCAGATCCCAGACGCTCTTGGTGTCTGCATCGCGGATCACGGGCACTACCAGCCCCTGCGGCGTGTCGACAGCGACGCCGATATGCACGTATTTCTTCATGAAGAGCCCCGCCCCGCCAGGCGCCAGCGAGGCATTGAAGCGCGGATGCTCCTTCAGCCCTCGCGCGCAGGCCATGAGCAGGAAAGGCAAAGGCGTGAGTTTGTTGCCGCGCGCGTCCATCTCGGACTTGAGGCTCTCCCGGAACGCTTCCAGATCGGTGACGTCGGCGTAATCGAATTGCGTCACGTGCGGTACGTTCAGCCAACTGCGCGACATGCTGGTCACGGTGACTTTCTGTATGCCTGTGAGCGCAACCGTCTCGACGGGTCCGAATGCAGAGAAGTCGATGGCCGGCACTTCCGGCAGGCCGATGCTGCCACTCGCGCGCGGGGGCTCTGCGAGGCGCTTTTTGACGTAGCCCTGCAGGTCTTCCTTCAACACACGCCCCTTGGGGCCGGTGCCTGCAAGCTCCGTCAATGTCACGCCGAGTTCGCGTGCGAGCTGCCGCACCGCGGGGCCCGCATAGGGCAGATCCCGCACCGGGCGCTGTCGTTGCGCGGCACCGCCGGGGAGGTGGTTTTCTTTCTCGAGAAGACGCGCGATGGCAAGACCGGCATCGCCTTCGATCGCTGCCACTGCTGCAGGAGGCGGCGCTGCTGCGGGCGGCGCAGCGGCGGGAAGCGCAGGGACAGGACTGACCATCACCGGTGCGCTCGCATGGACTGCAGCGGATTGCGTACGCAGCACTGCGATCCGTTGGCCCGTGCCCACCTGTGCACCGACGCGCACGTCCACTGACACAATCACTCCGGCCGCTGGCGCGGGCAATTCCATCGAGGCCTTGTCGCCCTCCATCACGAGCAGCGGCGCGCCCTCGCTGACACGGTCTCCGGCACGCACCGAGATCTCGATCACCTCGACACTGGCTGCTCCGCCCAGATCGGGGACAAGCACATCCATGTCGATACCCGAATCGGCGGCAGCCGGCACCGGCGCAGGCGTCGCACGACGCTCGGTGACGGATGGAGATGCGGGTTCGGGTGCGGGAGTGGCTGCGGGCGGCACAGGAACAGCAGGGGTAGAAACATCAGGCGAGTCGGAACCATCAGCAGTCGCAAGCACCTCGAGTACGAGGATCGGATCGCCCTGATTCACCTTGTCGCCGATCTTGAGACGCAGCTCCCGGACCGTGCCGGCGACGGGCGCCGGGATTTCCATCGAGGCCTTGTCGGATTCCAGCGTGAGCAATGGCTGCTCGGCCGCGACCGTGTCTCCCACGGCAACGGTGATTTCGATCACTTCGACGTCGGCGGCGCCGCCGAGATCCGGTACGGTGACGGTTTCCAGTTTCACGTTCACTCTCGCGCGCGGGGCGCGCTCCTGATGTTCGGTTCAGTGGCGGGCGGATCCCCGCACACGTCGCTCAATGTCGCGCGCATGGCGCGCTCCTACACTGTGGTCGGGTTGGGTTTTTCCGGATCGATGCCGTACTTCGCGATTGCATCGCTCACCACCTTGGGCTTCACGCGACCTTCGTCGGCGAGGGCCTTCAGCGTAGCCACCACCACGAAATTGCGATCCACCTCGAAGAAGTGCCGCAATTTCGCGCGGGTATCGCTGCGACCGAAGCCGTCGGTGCCCAGCACTGAGAAACGCTGCTTCACGAACTGCCGCAATCCGTCGGTGTGGGACTTGATGTAGTCCGTCGCCGCGATCACGGGACCTGTCGCACCCTCGAGTGCGGCCGAGATCCAGGGAACGCGCGGCGTGGCACCCGGATGGAGCATGTTCCAGCGTTCGCAGTCGATGCCTTCGCGGCGCAGCTCGTTCACGCTGGTAAGGCTCCAGACATCGGCATCGACGCCGTAGTCGGCACGCAGCATCGCCGCTGCAGCACGCACTTCGCGCAGGATCGTGCCGGCACCCATCAGCTGGACCACGAGCTTCGCTTTGGGCGCAGCGGACTCCACGCGGTACATCCCACGCACGATGCCTTCTTCCGCACCAACCGGCATCTCGGGCTGCTGGTAGTTCTCGTTCATCGTCGTGATGTAGAAGAACTTGCTCTCGCCCCGGCCGTACATCACATCGAGGCCATGGTGGACGATCACCGCGAGTTCGTACGCATAGGCCGGGTCATAACTCACGCAGTTGGGAATGGTGGCGGCCAGCACGTGGCTGTGGCCGTCCTGGTGCTGCAGACCCTCGCCATTCAGCGTGGTGCGCCCCGAGGTGGCTCCGATCAGGAAGCCGCGCGCGCGCTGGTCTCCCGCGGCCCAGGCGAGGTCGCCGATGCGCTGGAATCCGAACATCGAGTAGTAGATATAGAACGGCACCATCGTGAGGTTGTGGTTGGCGTATGACGTGGCCGCCGCGATCCACGCCGACATCGCGCCGGCCTCGTTGATGCCTTCCTCGAGGATCTGTCCCTTGCGGTCTTCCTTGTAATAGAGAATCTGGCCCGCATCGTGCGGCGTGTAGCGCTGGCCGACAGAGGAGTAGATCCCGAGCTGCCGGAACATCCCTTCCATGCCGAATGTGCGCGCCTCGTCCGGCACGATGGGCACAACGCGCTCGCCGAAACCCGGCTCCTTCACCAGCGAGGACAGGAGCCTCACGAACGCCATGGTGGTGGAGATCTCGCGATGTCCGCTGCCCTTCAGTTGCGCAGCAAAACTCTCGAGCGCGGGCAGCGGGAGTTTTTCCCCGGTCACCACGCGGTTGGGCATGAAGCCACCCAGCGCTTCGCGGCGCTGGCGCATGTAGACGATCTCGGGACTGTCTGGCGCGGGGCGGTAGTAGGGAACGGTTTTCAGTTCATCGTCGGTCAGCGGAATGCTGAAACGGGTGCGGAATTTCTTCAGGCTCTCGAGATCCATCTTCTTGACGGAGTGGGTCTCGTTGGCCGCCTCGCCGGATGTGCCCATGCCATAGCCCTTCACGGTCTTGGCGAGGATCACCGTGGGCTGGCCCTTGTGGTTGAAGGCCTCCCAGTACGCGGCGTAGACCTTGTAGGGGTCATGGCCGCCACGGTTCAGATACATGATGTCGTCGTCGGAAAGGTCTTTGACCAGTTCGGCCGTCTCCGGGTATTTGCCGAAGAAGTGCTCGCGCGTATAGGCGCCGCCGTTGAACTTGTAGTTCTGGTATTCGCCGTCGCAGACCTCGTCCATGCGCCGCTGCAGCAGCCCGGATTCGTCGCGCGCGATCAGCGGGTCCCACAGGCGACCCCAGATCACCTTGATCACGTTCCAGCCCGCGCCGCGGAAGATGCCCTCCAACTCCTGGATGATCTTGCCGTTGCCACGCACCGGACCATCGAGGCGCTGCAGGTTGCAGTTCACCACGAACACGAGGTTGTCGAGACCCTCACGCCCGGCGAGCCCGATTGCACCCAGCGATTCCGGCTCGTCGCACTCACCGTCACCGAGGAAGGCCCAGACCTTGCGATCGCCGTGGTCGACCAGACCGCGGCTCTGCTGGTAGCGCATCACGTGCGCCTGGTAGATGGCCTGAATCGGCCCGAGGCCCATCGACACCGTGGGGAACTGCCAGTACTCGGGCATCAGCCAGGGGTGCGGATAGGAGGAAAGCCCGTGGCCATCGACCTCGCGGCGGAAGTTGTCGAGTTGCTCCTCGGAGAACCGCCCCTCGAGGTAGGAGCGCGCGTACATGCCGGGAGCGCTGTGCCCCTGGTACATGACGATGTCGCCGGGCTTGCCGGGGCTGTTCGCGCGGAAGAAGTAGTTGAAACCGACGTCGTAGAGCGTTGCGCTGGAGAGGAAGGTGGCGATGTGGCCGCCCAGCCCTTCATCGGAGTCGTTGGCGCGCATCACCATCGCAAGCGCGTTCCAGCGGATCAGCGAACGGATCCGACGATCGACGAAGAGATCGCCCGGCATGCGACGCTCGGCCTCGGGAGAAATGGAATTGCGGTAGGGCGTCGTGATCGCGGGCGGCAGCTTCACACCGGCGTCGGTGGCGTGGTCCGCAAGGCACTTCAGCAGGTAGGCGGCGCGGCCCTTGCCGCGGTGTCTTACCACCGCCTCGAGCGCGTCGAGCCACTCCTGCGTTTCCGCGGAATCGATATCCTCCTGCATGAAACTCCCCTGCTGCGCCCGAGGCTTCGACTATGGGCTGCATCCTAACCGAAAACTATCGGCGCCCTGCCGGGCACCGGCCTGAAAACGACGCCGAGACTGCGCGCAGACCGCGCGCGTCACGCGTCCGGTACGAGTGTTACCGAGATACGGTTGTTGCGTGCCGCGACGGCGTTCCACTCGCCGGCGGTGGATACCTTCTCGGGTGTCGGGTAGGCGACGCTGCGGCCTTCGTCTCCCAGACCCTCGATTTGCAAGCGGATGCCCGAGTTCACGACATCTGGCGAGCCGATCAGCAAACGGAATTCAGGGCTCTGGCGCGCGCTCGCGATACGCGCGTCCTGCTTGTTGAAGAAACCTTTCACATCGCAACTGCCAATGGGAACGGTCGCGTCCGCAACACGCCAGCCGCCACTGGAGGCAAGAAGACAGAACTGCCCGGCGTGTCCCTGCAGCTTGAGAGTGCCCGTGAAGCCGGCTTCCTGCAGGCGCTCGACAAGCCCGCGCACCAGTTCCACACGGTCGCCGCCGAACGGCGCTTCGCCGTAGGGATACTGCATGGTCTGGCTGAGCGCCCAGGCCAGAGTCTGGGGGTATACGTCAGCTGCCTCGGCCGATCCGCCCGACTTGGAGCCGCCGAGGAAACCGAGCACTGCCGCAAACACTGTCAGCGCCACGGCCATGGGCCAGCCCGGACCGCTGCGCTCCTCGGCCGGCGTGGCCACGGGATCCATGAAAACGGGAGGGGCGACGGCGGGCAACGCGGGTTTTTCTGCACTGCGTGGCGGCAGTTCGCTGGAGCTCTCATCGATCTCGGAGCGGGTAGCCGACATGAATCCATCGGCAGGCACTGCGGGTTCACTGCTCGGCACGGGTTCTGCGGATGCTGCGACCGGATCGTTGGCCGCTCCGCTGCGCTGGTCTATCCGGTGAAAGACGGCACGCAAGAGATCCCTCGTGGGAGGCTTCGGAAGTATGTCCACAGCTCCCAGCGCCTGTGCCTGACCGACGTAGAGTTCGCCGGACTTGGCCGTGTACATCACGATGGGAATCTGGGCCGCGAGCGAGTTGTTCTTGATCTCCTTGACCGCGTTGAAACCCTCCATGCCGGGCATCAGGTGGTCCATGAAGATCACACCGGGGCGGTGATCGCGCAGATAGCCGAGCGCTTGCTCGGGGTTGGCGAGCACGTCGACCTGGAATTCCTCGCGCTCGAGCATCAGCCTGAGCATCTGGCAGGCGGTGCGGGAGTCGTCAACGATCAGCGCCGTCTTGTTCTGCATGCGGGTGGCTGGCTGGTGGCTATGGCGTTTGTGAGTGTAGTGCCCGCCCCGGATCCTGCACCGGACGGGCCCATTCAAAGCGGTAGTATTTGGCATCGGTTTTCCAGCGTCCGGCGGCGTCGACGGTGCGCCCCGACGGCATGCCCGAGTCCTTGCCGCGATGCGCCTGACCTGTGCTGGAGACGAGCAGGGCATGTACGCCGCTGCCCGCAAGCCTGCTGCGGAAATACGCAATCCACTCCTCACGAACGAGGGAGTCGACGGCTCGCGCAACCTGCTCGCGATCATCAAAACTGTCAGAGCCGAGCCCCAGATCCGACCAGAGCCTCTCGGTCTTCTCGGCGAGCGATCTGGGTTTCTCGCGCAGGCGTGCTGCCAGAGTGTCGCGTTGCACGTTGAACGCCTCGTCGCTCATGTGCCCGAGGGCCTCGACCTGACGGGCCAGATAGGCATCGAACTCCTTCGCGAGCGCGGCAGGCCCCGCAACGGGCGACTGCGCACCCAAAAGCAGACCCGGCACCCGCGCGAAGGGATAAGGCTGGGCAAACACCACATAACCCAGTTGCCGCTCGGTTCGCAGCTCGTTGAAGAAGGACGGTCCGAGGATCTGCCCGGCAAGCGCCACACGGGCGCGTTCCGCCGTGTCCGCGGATGCGCCCTGGAGGTACATGAGAAGCGCAGAATCCGGATGCTCGATCTTCACGCCGCGGACAGAGTTTCCGGAAGGCAGCGCAAGAATCTCGACGGCAGGGGGGGCAGCACCCGCGCCACCACGCAGCGCATCACGCACCTTGGCACCCAGCGCAATTGCCTCGTCGGGACGCAGGTTCCCGTGGGCCATGACCTCGACCGACGCGCCGGCACGCAGTGCAACCGAAAACGCCGCAAGGTCGGCAGGCGTTACATCCGCCAACGCAGTGCGCAGCTCATCGTCGGAATAACTGTGCAGCACGAGTGTGTTGGCCATGCGGTCAATCAGCTGCGTGTAGGGCTTGTCGCGTTCGCTGTTGCCAAGCTCACGTATCAGCTCGGTCTTCAGGCTACGGAATCGCTCCTCGGGGAACTCGCTTTTTTGCAGCGCGTGAAGGATTTTGCCGAGCAGTACGCCCATGCGCTGGTCGTAGCCGCTCAGTTTTACCGACAAGCCGCGCGAAGAAGGGGTGATGCCGTACTGCAGGCCTGCCAGCGTCGCCGGGTAGGCAAACTCGTTGAGGTCGTCTTCCACGAGCAAGGCCAGCAGAGATGCCAGTGCGGCATCACGCGGCGTGGCTCTGGCCTTTTCGGAAAGCAGCTGCAGGTAGAGCGATGCCTTGGGGCCGGGGAATTCGCCGTCCTGAAGATGCCACAGCCGGTAACCGGCCTCCTCGGCAAGCGCCACGGGCCGCGTCGGCGCGTCGGCAGCAAGCGGCTTGGTCGCCACGCGATCGGGCAGGAACTCGTTCGGCGCGGGCAAGCGCAAGGGCCCCGCGCTTTCGGCCGCCGCCGCGAGCGTGGCAGCGTCCAGCGCCCGGGTTGCATACGGGGTGCCGAACCAGCGGCTCTTGCGATCGGTCTCGACGTTGCGGTCGGAGACGGTAAGCAGCAGGTTTCCGGGCTTCATGCGATCGAGGTAAGCGTCGATCAGAGCTTTGTCATAGTCGGCATAGAGGTACGGGCCACGCAGCACCTCCGCCACCGGATAGTCCGCGAGCCCGTTCGCGATACCGATCACGCTGGCGCTTGCACTGCCCTTCTCGCGGAACCGGAACCCGAGTTCGCCGAGCGCAGCCTGCTCGCGGTAACGCCACTCCTCGACGCCATCCGCGCGCAACTGGTCGATGGCCCTGAACACCATTGCCACCACGGTGTCGCGCTCCACGAGACCTTTTTCGGTGAGCTGCACCGAGACCTGGAAAGCGTCCTGGCCGAAGAGATCGAAGCCCGCGCCAGCGCCGAGCCCTTCTGCGAGGCCACGCGCCTTCAGCACCGACAGCAGCCCGCCGGGGCCCTCGTGCCCGAGCAGGTTGCCGATGTAGTCGAGCGGTTTGGCGGCGGGCCGCTCGCGGCTGGAAGGCACGGGGAAGAGCATCGCGAGTTCGCGGGTCTCTTTCTCCGGCCGGATGCGAATCTCCATCGGCAGTTGGCCCGGCGAGAACAGCTCGGGAACACTGGAAAGAGCGGTGGCCTTGCGGTTCTCGATGGGGTCGAAACGCGGACGCACCATCGCTTCGAGAGTATCCAGAGGCTGCTTGCCCAACACCACCAGCGTCATCAGGTTGGAGGAGTAGTGGCGCTGGTGGAACGCCAACAATTCGGCACGGATATCCCCCTCGGCGGGTCGCAGGGTCTGCAGGTTCCCCACCGCGAGCTTGCCCAGCGGATGGCCGGGCTGCACCAGTTCGCGCAGCACGTCGTACTCGCGCCGGGCATCGTCTTTCAGGCCCATCCGGTACTCGGAGTCCACCGCATTCGCCTCGCGTTGCACGTATTCGGGCGTGAACAGCGGTGCGACGAAGAACTGCGCGAAACGATCCAGCGCAGGCTCGAGACTGTCGGGCTCGATGTCGAAGAAGTAGTTCGTGTGGTCCATCGCCGTGTAGGCGTTGTGAGAGCCGCCGTGCGCGTTGATGAACTCCTGGTACTCGGCAGAATCGGGATACCTGGCGGTACCCAGGAACAGCATGTGCTCGAGGAAGTGCGCAAGGCCCTGGCGATCTGCAGGATCATCGGCACTGCCCGCGCTCACTCGAATGCTGGCAGCAGACTTGTCGGTAGAGGGGTCCGAGACCAGCAGCACGCGCAAGTGGTTCTGCAACTCGAGATAGCGGTACTCGCGAAGGTCCAGTTCGCCGTGCACAACGGTGTCCGGCGTTTGCGGCGCCGAAGCACAGGCTGCGAGCAGCAGCGCGGCGATGAAGGGAAACAGGCGTGATATCAGGGCGTGCATGAGTGCTCCGCTGGGGAATGGGATCAAGGCGCGCGCTTGCGGATGATGAAAACATACTCGCCATCGCGTTCGCCGGATTCGAGCAGCGTGTTGCCACTCTGTTCGCAGAAGACACGGAAGTCGCGGACCGAGCCGGTATCGGTGGAAAGTACACGTAGAAGCGCACCCGCAGGCAGGGCATTCAGCCCCTTCTTGGCCTTCAGGAGCGGCAACGGACAGTTGAGTCCACGCGCATCTACCTCGTCGATGGACTCGTACATTGCCTTCGCTCAAGCCGCGGAAAACGCGTGCTAGTATAGCCCTCGACCCGCGAAGCACAGGGGCTTGCCCCGACTTTCACGGGAATGGAATTATTTTCCGTAGCTGCACTCCAAGCAGGCACCGGAACCTCTTCCTCTCCTTCCCAGGATCACACCGCATTGCATTCCCCGCGCCGTCACATACTGCCGTCGGGCTTGCGCCACACACTGCTGGTGGCGGCCTTCGCTCTGTGCGCCGCCCGGGCTCCGGCGGATGAAATCGAGCTGCCTTCGCTGGGCGATGCGTCCTCGGCGGCGGTGTCGCCGGTGGTCGAGCGAAAGCTCGGCAACGCATGGCTGCGGATGTTCCGCGGGCAGGTGAAGACGGTCGAGGACGCGCTACTGCAGGACTACCTCGAGCAGGTGGTTTTCGATCTCGCCACGCACAGCGAACTCACCGATGCACGGCTGCACGTCGTGATCGTCGACAACGAGACGATCAACGCCTTCGCCGTTCCGGGCGGGGTGGTGGGGTTGAACAACGGACTTCTGCTTTCCGCGCAGCACGAGGACGAACTCGCCTCCGTGATAGCGCACGAACTCGCCCACCTCAGCCAGCGGCACTACGCCCGCAGTGTCGAGGAGGCCAAGCGCAACGCCATCCCGAACACGCTGATCCTGCTGAGTTCGCTGGTACTGGCCGCCACCGCAGGGGGAGGCTCGCAAAGCAGCATGGCCGCCATTGCGGCAGGACAATCGGCCATACAGCAGCAGCAGTTGCGTTTCAGCCGCGACAACGAGCGCGAGGCCGACCGTCTGGGCATGCTCACCCTGGTCAACGCGGGCTACGATCCCAACGGCATGCCGCGGATGTTCTCGCGCATGCTCGAATCGATGCGCTACAACACGCGCCGCCCGCCAGAGTTCCTGCTCTCGCACCCGGTCACCGAGAGCCGCGTTGCCGACTCCAAGAACCGCGCCCGCAACCATCCGCAGGACGGCAAGCAGGACAGCGCGGACTTCAGCTTCATGCAGGCGCGGGTACAACTCGGCTTCGAGGAAACCCCCGGCTACGCGATCAAACGTTTCCGCGCCGAGATAGCAAGCGACGAGGGACTCTCGCCAGGCAACCGTTACGGCCTGGTGCTGGCGCTGACGCGCACCAGCGAATTCGAGGAGGCGCGTCAGGAACTGGCTCCGCTACTGAAAAACTACCCCACCAGCATTCCGGTGCTGCTTGCTGCAGCCGACCTGGACCTCGCATCCGGGCACATTGGTGACGCGGTCGACAGCTTGCAGAAACAACTCGCACTCAATCCGGGAAACCACCCGCTCACCATGCTCTATGCCGACGCACTGCTTCGCGCGGGCAAGCCGAAAGAAGCCGAGAAGCTGCTGTCGGAGCATGCAGAGCAGCATCCCGACGATCCGCAGGTGTGGTACGCACTGGCAGAAACACATGGCCTTGCCGGCAATATCCTCGACGTGCACCGCGCCCGGGCCGAGTACTTCATCCTGAACGGTGGGCTCGACCAGGCAGAGAAACAGCTTGGCTATGCGCTCAATCTGGCGCGCGGGGATTTTCACGCCACGGCAGGCATACAGGCGCGCATCACTGACATCCGCGACATGCGGCAGGAAATGAAAGACCTCTGAGGCGCGCCCGCGTTCAGGCGTTGCCCTTCACCGACAGCGCGCGTTCCTTCGAGAAATTGACCATCCGCTGCAACGGCAGAAGCGCTTTCACACAAAGCTCCGGCTCTACGTGAATCTCTCCGCTGCCGTGCTCCAGGCAGTAGAGCAGACTCTGCAGGTCGTTCATCGCCATCCAGGGACAGTGCGAGCAACTGCGACAGGTTGCCCCCTCCCCTGCCGTAGGCGCGATGATGAATTCCTTGTCGGGCACCTGCTTTTTCAGCTGGTAGAAAATCCCCTGGTCGGTGGCCACCACGAACTGCCGGTTCGGCAGATTGCGCGCTGCGTCGATGATCTGGGTAGTGCTGCCCACCGCATCGGCCAACTCGATAACAGCCTGGGGCGACTCCGGGTGCACCAGCACGGCCGCACCGGGGTGCACCCGCTTCATGTCTTCTATGCCCTTGGCCTTGAATTCCTCGTGCACGATGCAGGAGCCGTCCCAGAGCAGCATGTCGGCGCCGGTCTCGCGCTGCACCCAGGAGCCCAGGTACTTGTCGGGCGCCCAGAGGATTTTCTCTCCGCGGGCACTCAGGTGCTCGACCACCTCGAGCGCGATGCTGGAGGTCACGACCCAGTCGGCCCGCGCCTTCACCGCAGCCGAGGTATTGGCATAGACCACAACCGTTCTGTCCGGGTGCTGGTCGCAGAAGGCCGAGAACAGATCCACCGGGCAGCCGACGTCGAGCGAGCAGGTGGCTTCGAGGGTGGGCATCAATACCCGCTTGGAGGGCGTGAGGATCTTGGCCGTCTCACCCATGAATCGCACCCCTGCCACCACCAGAGTGCTTGCAGGGTGGTCATGGCCGAAGCGCGCCATCTGCAGGGAATCAGAGACGAATCCACCGGACTCCTCTGCAAGGGACTGGATGTGTGGCGAGGTGTAGTAGTGGGCGACAAGGACCGCGTTCTGCTCCTTCAGGCGGGCCGTTATGCGGGCCTTGTAGCTCGCCACCTCGGCATCGTCCATGTCCACGGGCTGCTTGTTGCGCAGGAAGGCTTTCACCAGTTCCGCCTCTGCCGCCATGTGGCCGAGTTGCATGGGATCGGTACTGCTCATCTGCGATAACTCCCTGCGCGGTGAAGGGCGGCGGATCATAGCACGCAGCCCGCCAGGCTCCGGTTCAGCGCCCTGCCTGCAACCATGACGGTATATGTGACCAGGAGCGCCGCATCTCGGCACGCAGCTTTGGCAGCTCCGGTTCGAAACGCGCCACCGTGTTCCAGAAGCGGGGCGAGTGGTCCATCCGCACGGTGTGACAGAGTTCGTGCAGAAGCACGTGTCTGGCGAGTTCGGGCGTAAGAAACAGGATCTGGTAGTTGAGGCAGATATCACCGTGTGACGAGCAACTGCCCCAACGTGTGCGCTGGGCGCGGATATTCAACTCGCGGAAGGCGAGTCCGGTTTCGCGCGAGAGCGCTTCGAGCATGGGCGGCAGCGCTTCCCGGGCCCGTCGCATCAGCCAGCGGGCAAGGGCCTTGCGGCTCGACTCGAGATCCCGACAGTCGCCGCTAAGCACCAGCGTGCGACTGCCTGATTCGCGGACACGGGTGCTGCTCCCGGGGGCATACCGTTGCAGCAGATGCCAGGTTTCACCGAGTGCTGGCAGGAATATCTGCTCGGGTAGAGAGGGTTCGGGGTTGCGCAATTGCCCGGGATCGTCGATCCCCAGATGTTCCATCTGTCGCGACACCCAACCGCGCCACTCGTTCGCAAGACTCACCAGCCAGTCCTGCGCGACACCGGGCGGCGTGACCATCACCAGACCCTCACGCGGGGTGAGGGTCAGACGCACGCGTCTGCTTCGACGAGAGATGCGGATCCTGTATGGAACGCTTCGTCCGTCTTCGAGAAGGAGCTGTAGCGGAGGATCCGGATTCATCGTTCAGGTGTGCGGCTGCGGCGTCACTGCATTCTGGCCGAATGCATGCGTGGTCCAACAGCCCTCGGGGGACCGCCTTGATCCCGGTCCGGGTGATTTGCGCTCAGTCAGCCGTTGCTTCGAGAGCCGCCCATGCAGAGAGCGTACGTTTGTGCTCGGCATGCAGTGAGGCGGCGTATCCATCCAGATCCGACTGGCGGGCTGCGAAGGCCAGCATTGCATCCAGCACCCGCACGAGCCCGGAGAAGTGCTCCGATCCCGCTGGGGTACCCGCACCCCCATGGGAAAGCATCTGCCGCAGAATGCGGGCACGTGGCTCGTGTCCGAAGTCACGGTAAAAGCGCAGCAGCTCCAGTGCCCAGCGCTCACCCTCGACACGCTGCGCAGCGCAGTGGCCATCAGGAAGCGAGGATTGCTCCGGCCAAAAACGCATGCTGCCGTCGGCGGCATCGGAGACAAAGGGAAGGGCTCTCTGCGCCGCCTTGAACTGTGCAGCCGCAAGGGCTGTCTCGTCATCGGGAAGCGCGGCTGCGTCTTGCGTCGGCTGGGGTTGGTTTTTGATCATGCTGGCGTCCTTGGCAGCTTGTAGCGTGGTGTTTTTCGGGGTTTTCCGGCGGCCCCGGGTCAGTGTTTGCACTTATGCAATTAGATAGCAATCACTGACCAATGTGTCTGTATCTCGTCTCGAGATAGGCACAGAATACTCCCATGAGAATAGGTCGCACCATCCGTGAATTGCGTTTGGCCTCAGGGTCCACGCTCGAGGAGCTCGCCCACAAGGCCGGGCTCGATGCGAGCAATCTGTCGCGCATCGAGCGCGATCTCCAGGAGCCCTCTGCGGGTTGCGCATGGCGGATCGCCGATGCGCTGCACGTAACTCTGGGAGAGCTCTTCGAGGACGCCGCCAGTTCCCGCCAGCACGGGGGCGCGGAGCCTGTACCTCGCGGAGGAGACCGGCAGGCAGATTCCTTGCTGAAGGTGTTCTACCGCTTGAGCGAAACCAACCGCCCCCTCGCAGTCCAGATGCTCCGCATCCTCGAGAAGAGCCAACGGGATTCTGCGGATTAAACTTCCGGGGAAGCCTGCCTTCCCGTTTTCACGAGACGTTCCTTTGCCTCCCTGCTGAGCCGCTTCAGGGCGTGCTCACGACGGCTGGCAGCCGACCTGTTCTCCGCACCCTCGCTCCATGCCAATACGACCGGGCGGCGGCTGCGCGTGTACTTTGCGCCGGCCTTTCCGAGGTTGTGTTCAGCGAGGCGGCGAGTCACATCTGTGGTAATGCCCGCATAGAGCGAGCCGTCGGCGCAGCGCAGCAGATAGACATGCCATGTCATCGGTCAAGAGCCGCAGAAACGAGAAAGGCCACCGCGTGGTGGCCTTTGGAAGTGGTGGGTCGTGCTGGATTCGAACCAGCGACCAATTGGTTAAAAGCCAACTGCTCTACCGACTGAGCTAACGACCCGAGAGAAGCCGCGTATGGTACGGATTGATCTCCAAAAGACAAGGCCAAAATGCAGGACTACGGGTTCTGTTGCAGGTAATCGCGAGCCTTGGCTGCACTATCGGACTTGGGATACTCGTCCTGCACCCGCTGCAGCAACTCGCGCCCGCGCTGGGCATCGCCCTCCTGCACGTAGATCCTGCCGAGCTTGAAGAGGGCGTCGGGCATTTTGGTGCTGCCAGGATACTGGTAGACCAAGGCCTCGTAGTGCGGCTTGGCGGATCCGTTATCGCCATTCACAACGGCGTAGAACTCGCCCAACCAGAAGTGCGCATTTCCTGCCAGCGAGCCCGCGGGGTACTGGTCGAGAAAGGCCTTGAACGCGGCCTCTGCCTCCGGATACTGCTTGGTCTTGAGCAAGTCGAAGGCCGCCTGATACGCGGGCTGCTCGCCCGCCATCGGCGCAGTGGCCACAGGGGCCTGTGGCATCACGTCTGCGCGAATGGGGCGCGCAGTTGGCGCCTGCTCGTCGGGTGTGAGGCCGTTCGCGTTGCCACCCACGTCCTGGGCTTGCGCAGGAGCCGCGGGCGGGGCTGCACCGCCACCCAATGCGGTCAATCGCTTGTCGAGGCTGACGTAGTCGTCCAGACGCTGCTGCTTGAGTTGCCGGATCTGCTCAGCCTGCTCTTCCACGATACCGTTCAGCTTCATGACCTCGTCCTGAAGCTGCAGCACCTGGTTGAAGAGATCTGCATCGCCCGACTGCGCCTGTCTGGGCGCAGGCTCGCTGCCGCGGTAGGAGGACTGCTGGCGCTCCGGGGAATAACCCCCGGGCTCCATCACCTCTACCTGAGCGGCCGCGGGCAGTGCCATAAGCACCGCCGCGATCGCCAGGGAGAGTCTGCGCATGAACAGAATCAGGGCTTCAGTTCAACGCGACGGTTGCGCTGGTAGGAGTCTTCGTCCTGACCAAGAGCGGCCGGATGCTCCTCGCCATAGCTCACCGTCTCGATGCGACCACGGTCGATGCCCTGAAGGATGAGGTAATTGGCGATCGCCTTGGCGCGACGCTCACCCAGCGCCAGGTTGTACTCGGGCGTGCCGCGTTCGTCGCAGTGGCCCTCGAGGCGGACCGGGCCAGCCTGATTGCGCATCACCGCAGCCTGCGCGTCGAGAGCAGCGCGGGTTTCCGGGTTCAGTTGCGACTGATCGAAGTCGAAGTAGAAGACATACTGGAGGCCGGTACGGGCCGCCATTTCTTCCGGGGACAGGCCACCGTCGGAGCCGGTGCCGACTGCCGAGGCACCGTCTGTGCCGATACCTGCGCCATCAGCGCCGTCTGCGCCGGCGCCACCGTTCTTGTTCTTGTTGCCGCTGCAGGCTGCGACCAACGTCACCAGCACCGCAACCGCTGCCAGACGCACCCACTTGCCGCTCTTTGTGCTCACCGCGCGATCCTCTCAGGAGTGTGGAGAAAAAAAGTGTTCAACGGACGTACGGTGACCATGCGGGTTCACGTACTTCCCTGGCCGCTGCGGGCAGGAAGTACTTGACGTTTGCATCCACCGAGACGACCGCAAGTATACCTTTGCCCATACGCTTGGTGGCATAAATAATCATGCTGCCATTGGGCGCGATGCTGGGCGACTCATCGTAAATCGTCTCGGTGAGTATGCGCACCGTGTTGCGTTTGAAGTTTTGCAGCGCGATATGGAAAGGCCCGCCAGGCTCGGCGCGATGCGTGTACACGATGCCTGATCCGTCGGGCATCGGCCGGGCACGCGCGTTGTAGGCGCCCTCGAAGGTAAGCCTTGTAAGGGCGCCCGTCGTGGCATCGGCCTGATAGATCTGGGGCTTTCCGCCGCGGTCCGAGGTGAAGATGACCGAGCGCCCGTCCGGCATCCAGGTAGGCTCCGTGTCGATCGCGAAGTGGTTGGTGAGTCGCGTGAACTGGCGCGTGGCCAGATCGAGCACATAAATCTCCGGGTTGCCGTCCTTCGACAGGACCATGGCCATGCGGCGCCCGTCCGGGGACCATGCCGGCGCACTGTTCAGACCCGGGAAGTTCGTGAGCGCCTCGCGCTGACCGGTGGCAATCACCTGCCTCCAGATGCGCGGGCGGCGATCCTCGAAGGACACATACGCGAGTTGCTTGCCATCCGGTGCCCAGGTGGGAGAGAGGATGGGCTCGTTGGAATCGAGGATGGTCAGGGCCCGCTCTCCGTCAGCGTCGGCCTTGATCAGGCGGAAACTGCGACGGTCGGAACTTGTCGAGACATACGCGATCTTCGTGCTGAACGCACCTTTGATGCCCGTGACCTTCTCGTAGATCTTGTCGGAAATGTAGTGGGCGATATCACGCAACTGCGCCTCGGACCCGTTCACCGTCTCCTGCAGCACCTGGCTCTGGCGCAGCACGTCGTGGAGTTCGTAGGTGACGCGGTAAAGCCCGGCAGGGTCCCGGGTCATGCGGCCCACTGCGACGTAGTCGGCTCCCTGCTGGCGCCAGTCGGTGAAGAAGACCTGCGACTTCTCGTGGGGCTGGGCGATCATGTCGGAGACCGCCATCGCCTCGAAGAGCCCGCTGCGCTGGAGATCCGCCGATACGATGCCATCGACGGCATCAGGCGGCAGCAACCCCGGGGTCGCGCCAAAGGGCACCACGGCAATCTTGGTCGGATCGTCGCTGCCTTGAGTGATCTCGATCATCAACTCGGCCGCCTGCACGGCGGCACCTGACAGAAGGCAGCACATCAGGAACAGGGCGCGGATCATCACAGTCGGAGGTCCTCCGGTCTGAATACGAGCTGGAAGCTGCGCAGGTTACGCTCGAACACCTGCTGGGGGGCGTCAGCCACCTCGGGGAATCGCTCGGCTTTCTTGACCGCGTTGATGGCAGAGGTATCGAAGGCCTCGTTACCGCTGCTCTTCACCACGCTCACCGACACCACCTCACCGGTCGGGATCAATTGTAGACGCAACACGACTTCCATATCGCGGCGCGCGCTGGGAGGCCGACTCCAGTTGTCTTCGATGGCGGAGCGGATCGCATCCGTATAGGCCATCGCAAGGTCGGTATCGCTCTCGGCCTGCTGGGTTTCCTCTTCCATGGCCATGGTGAGTTCCATTTCACGCTGCCGCTCCCGGCGCTCTTCTTCCAACTTTTTCTGCTGCTCGCGCTTGCGGGCCTCTTCGAGTTTTTTCGGATCCGGCTTGGGCTGCTCTTTCTTCGGAGCAGGTTTCGGAGTCGGCTTCGGCGTGGGCTTGGGCGCGGGTTTTGGAGGCTCGGGCTTCGGCGGCTCAGGCTTGGGCGGTTCGGGCTTGGGCTTCGGAGGCACAGGCTTCGGTTCTGGCGGTCGCGGCTTTGCCTGCTTGGGCTTGGCTGCGGTCTTGTCGAGGGTTACGAGCTTGGCGTTCACGTGCCGCGGCACCTTGCGGATGGTGCGATCGTGCTCCGGCTCCCAGTTGGCCGTCAGCACGTACAGCAGCAGGGCGTGGAGTACCACGCTCACGGCCGCCGGAAGGATGAAGCCCTCGAACCTGCGGATCATCGCTCAGGGGTTCTCGGTGACCAGGCCGACGTTCTTCGCGCCGGCCTCCTGCAGGTTGGCCATCAGGACCACCACCGTGCCGTAGGGAACTTTCTGGTCACCCCAGACGAGCACCGGTGTCTTGGGTTTCTGCTTGAGGATCTTGCCCACCTTGTCCTTGATGACCTCGAGCTTCTCGGGCTCCTCGGGGGTACCGCCCAGATTGATGAAATAACTGCCGTCGGCTTTCACGGAAACGATGAGAGGTTCTTCGTCCTGGTTCTCGATCGGATCGGAGGGTGCCTCGGGGAGTTCGACCTCCACACCCTGCCGAAGCATGGGCGCCGTGATCATGAAAATGATCAGCAGCACCAGCATCACGTCGATGTAGGGGACGACGTTGATCTCGGAGACGGGTTTTCTTTTCTGCTTGCGCATCGTGGTGGGCTTCCTCCGCCGCCGAGGGGATCAGCCGGTCTTGCGCACGGCGTGCGCTTGACGATGCAGGATGCTGGAGAACTCCTCCGAGAAGGTGTCGTAGTTGCTCACCAGGCTGTCGACGCGAGACGAGAAGCGGTTATAGGCGATGACGGCGGGTATGGCAGCGAAGAGCCCCATGGCGGTAGCAACCAGCGCCTCCGAGATGCCGGGCGCCACGGTGGCAAGCGTGGCCTGGTGCATCGTGGCAAGGCCACGGAAGGAGTGCATGATCCCCCAGACCGTACCGAAGAGCCCCACGTAAGGGCTGGTGGAGCCTACGGTGGCGAGGAAAGGCAGGTGCTTCTCGAGGTACTCCTCCTCTCGCGAGAGCGCAACGCGCATGGCGCGCAGCGCGCCTTCCATGATCGCGTCGGACTCGATACCCGCCTGCTGGCGCAGCCGCGTGAATTCCTTGAAGCCGGCGCGGAAAAGGTTCTCGACGCCCTCGACCATGCCGCTCTGCTCCAGCCGCACGGAACCATCGCGGTAGAGTTGCCCGAGGTCTATTCCCGACCAGAAGGTCTGCTCGAAGGCGAGGAACTGCTTCTTGGCCCGGCTGAGCAGCAGTGCGCGCTGGATGATCATCCCCCACGACACAACCGACACCAGGAACAGCAGCAGCATCACCAGCTGCACGACGATGCTGGCGTTGGCGACGAGGGACCAGAGCGACATGTCCTGGTTCACTGGGGGTTCTCCATGCGGGTTGTGGGTTGGCCGGCGCAGGCAGGAATGCCAGCGAGGCGATCTCTGAGTGCTGATGGCAAGGCACGCGGACGGCGCGTTGCGGGATCGATGCAGGCGATACGCACACGACCGCGACAGAGTTCCTCGGCGCCGCGCAGGATTCTCTGCGCGAAATCGATGCGGGCTCGACCGGCTGCGGAGATGCTCGCCTCCGCGACCAGGGCATCATCGAGCAGCGCGGGTCGCAGGTACTCGATCTCCATCGAGTGCACCACGAACTGGCAGCCGGACTCGGGAAGCGCGGCACGCGCGAAGCCGAGCGCGCGCATGAGTTCGGTTCGGGCACGTTCGAAGTACTTCAGGTAGTTCACGTAATAAACGATCCCGCCCGCGTCGGTGTCTTCGATGTACACGCGCAGGTCGAGTCCGATGGATGGCGCTGCCACGGGTTGCTGCATCAGGGCTCGCCTTCAGGCTGGCCAAGCAGGTCCAGATTGGCAGGGTTACGCAGCGGCTGCAGCCCGAAATGCAGCCAGGCCGCCCGCGTCGCCATGCGTCCGCGGGGCGTGCGCAGCATGTAGCCCTGCTGGATGAGGTAGGGCTCGAGAACGTCTTCGATGGTGCCTCGCTCCTCGCCGATGGCGGCGGCAAGGCTCTCGACGCCAACCGGACCGCCATCGAATTTCTCGATCATTGCGAGCAGCAGGCGACGATCCATGTGATCGAAACCCTGCTGGTCGACCGACAGGAGGTTGAGCGCCTCGTCGGCAATGGCGAGGCTGATGCTGCCAGCATGGCGCACCTGCGCGAAATCACGCACCCGGCGCAGCAGCCGGTTGGCGATACGCGGGGTGCCGCGCGCACGGCGGGCGATCTCGCGCGCGCCCGCATCCTCCATCTCGATGCCGAAGATCCGGCCGGAGCGCGCCACGATGGTCGTCAGGTCTTCCACCGAGTAGAACTCCAGACGCTGCACGATGCCGAAGCGGTCGCGCAGCGGCGAGGTGAGCAGGCCGGCCCGGGTGGTGGCACCCACCAGCGTGAAGGGCGGGAGGTCGAGCTTGATGGAGCGTGCCGCAGGGCCCTCGCCGATCATGATGTCGAGCTGGAAGTCCTCCATCGCCGGATAGAGAACTTCCTCGACGTTGGGACTCAGGCGATGGATCTCGTCGATGAACAGCACGTCGCGCGGCTCGAGATTGGTGAGCAGCGCCGCAAGATCGCCGGCACGCTCGAGCACAGGCCCGGAGGTGCTCTTCACCGCAACGCCCATCTCGTTGGCAATGATGTGCGCGAGCGTCGTCTTGCCGAGACCGGGCGGGCCGAAGATCAGGGTGTGGTCCAGCGCCTCGCGGCGCCCGCGGGCAGCGGCCACGAAAATCTCCATCTGTTCCCGGACCGCAGGCTGTCCGACATAGTCGGCGAGCAGACGCGGACGGATCGCGCGATCCAGCGCGTCCTCGCTGCCTGCACCCTGCGGCGCGACCAGACGGTCGCTCTCGATCATCGGCACGTCCTCACTTCGAGCCCATTCCCTTCAGCGCACGGCGGATCAGCTCTTCGCTGGTATCGACCCCATCGGCCTGCGCCGCAGAAATGGCGCGCGCGGCCTCCTGGGGCTTGTAGCCGAGCGCTATCAATGCACTCTCGGCATCGGCAAGCATGCGATTCCGGCCCGCGGCAGCCACGTCCGGCGTTGCAGTGAGCCCGCGCACGGCGGCAAGGTCAGGACGCCATTCGCGGAGGCGGTCGCGCATCTCCACGATCAGGCGCTCGGCCGTCTTCTTGCCCACGCCGGGAATGCGCACCAGCGCGCTGGTGTCATTGCGTTGTACGCACAGTACGAATTCGTCGGCATCCATGCCGGACAGTATGGCCAGCGCCAGCTTCGGACCCACGCCGCTCACCTTGACGAGGGTGCGGAAGAGCTCACGCTCCTCGCGGGTCCAGAATCCGAACAGTTGCTGGGCGTCCTCGCGGACGGCGAAATGGGTATGCAGCACTACTTCCTGCCCGATGGCAGGCAAGCGTACGACAGTGCCGAGCGGCGCCTGGAGTTCATAGCCGACGCCGTGGACATCGAGCAGCAAGTCAGGTGCCTGCTTCTCGAGCAGGATTCCGCGCAGGCGTCCGATCATGCCTTGACCCTCCCGATGCTGCGCCAGCGCGTCCCGGCCCGGCGCGCGGGACGCACAAGAGGGATACGCGCCATGCTCTCTGCGGTGTGAGCATGGCACAGGGCCGCAGCCAACGCATCGGCGGCATCGGCCTGCGGCGAGGCGGAAAGTCCGAGCAGTGTGCGCACCATGTGCTGGACCTGGAGTTTCTCGGCTTTGCCGGTGCCAACCACGGCCTGCTTGATGCTGCTGGGCGAGTACTCGAACACGGCAAGCCCGCGCACGGCCGCGGCAACGATCGCCGCACCGCGCGCCTGACCCAGCTTGAGCGCCGAACCTGCGCTCTTCGACATGAAAACCTCTTCGATGGCGAGTTCGGTCGGCGCGTGCTCCTCGATGATGGAAGAGACGCCCTCGTAGATTTTCTGCAAGCGCGTTGCGAGCGGCTCTGCCGGGGACAGGCGGATGCAACCGCTGGCGAGGTAGCTCATTCTGCCGGCCCCGGCGCGAACGACGCCGAAACCGGTCAGTCGCGATCCCGGATCAATGCCCAGGATCACGCGCATCTCAGGCACCGCGCAAGCGTATGTGCAGGTCCTTCAATTGGCCATCCTCGACCACGCCAGGCGCCTCGGTAAGCAGGCAGCTTGCAGTCTGTGTCTTCGGGAAGGCGATGACGTCGCGGATGGAATCCGAACCTGTCATCAGCATCACCAGACGGTCGAGACCGAACGCAAGGCCGCCGTGCGGCGGGGCGCCGAAGCGCAGGGCATCGAGCAGGAAGCCGAATTTCTCGCGCGCCTCGTCTTCGCCGATGCCGAGAATCCGGAACACCTGCTGTTGCATGTCACGGGTGTGGATACGGATGGAGCCGCCGCCGAGCTCGGTGCCGTTCAGCACCATGTCGTAGGCAAGCGAGACAGCCTCGCCGGGCTTGGCCGCGAGATCCTCCGGCGAGCAGGCCGGGCGCGTGAAAGGGTGGTGGAGCGGCGTCCAGCGGCCCTTGTCGTCTTTCTCGAACATCGGGAAATCGACAACCCACAACGGCGCCCAGCGACACGTGTAGAGATCAAGGTCGGCACCGAGCCGGCAACGCAGCGCGCCGAGGGCCTCGTTCACCACCTTTGCCTTGTCGGCGCCGAAGAACACGAGGTCCCCGTTTTGAGCGCCGGTGCGTTCGAGCACGGCACGGCGTACAGGGAGGGGCAGGAATTTCACGATCGGGGACTGCAGCCCTTCTTCCAGATCGTTGACGTCGTTCACCTTGATGTAGGCAAGGCCGCGAGCACCGTAGATGGCGACGAACTGCGTGTAATCGTCGATCTGCTTGCGGCTGAGCAGGCTGCCACCGTTCGGGACCCGCAGCGCGGCGATACGGCCTTCGGGATCTTTTGCAGGGCCCGAGAAGACCTTGAATTCCACGTCTCCCATCACGTCACGGAGTTCGACAAGCTCGAGCGGAATGCGGAGGTCAGGCTTGTCGCTGCCATAGCGGTCCATGGCCTCGGCCCAGGTGAGCCGCGGGAAGTCGCCCAGATCGACCTGCAGCACCGAGGCGAAAAGCCGGCGGATCATTTCTTCGGCAGTGGAGGTGATCGTCTGCTGGTCGGCAAAGGAAAACTCGATGTCCACCTGCGTGAACTCGGGCTGGCGGTCGGCGCGCAGGTCCTCGTCGCGGAAACATTTCGCGATCTGGTAGTACCGATCCACGCCGGCAACCATGAGCAGCTGCTTGAAGAGCTGCGGCGACTGCGGCAGCGCGAAGAAGCGGCCCGGCTGGGTACGACTGGGCACGAGATAATCGCGCGCACCCTCGGGTGTAGCGCGCGTGAGGATGGGCGTCTCGACCTCCATGAAGCCGTTCTCGCCGAGGAAATTGCGGATCGCGAGCGTCACTTCCGAGCGCAGGCGCAGGTTGTTCAGCATCTCGGGGCGGCGAAGGTCCAGATAGCGGTAGCGCAGTCGCGTTTCCTCGCCCACTTTCGCGTGCTCGTCGAGCTGGAAGGGCGGCGTGTCGGAGGCGTTGAGAATCTCCAGTTCGAGCCCGTAAACCTCGATCTCACCCGTGGCCATGCCGGGATTTACGGTTCCGGGCGAGCGGGCGCGCACACGACCGCGGACGCGCAAGACGTACTCGCTGCGCACGCGATCGGCCATCTGGAAGTGGTCACCACAGTCGGGGTCGAAGACCACCTGCACGATACCCTCGCGGTCACGCAGGTCGATGAAGATCACACCGCCGTGGTCACGCCGGCGATCTGCCCAGCCACAGAGCGTGATTTCCTGACCGGCGTGGGCGGCGCGAATGTCGCCGCAGTAGTGAGTGCGCATGGTGAGCGTGTTCCGTTGGGCGGGTGGGTGTCAGGCAGTGCCGGTCGTGGATGCCGGCGCCGGCGAACTGGCGGCAGAAGAAGACGAAGATGACGAGTCCGAACTGCCGCCCGAGTCCCCAGCGAGGTTCTTCTTGCCACCTTGCTTGAAATCGGTCTCGTACCAGCCACCGCCCTTCAGGCGGAATCCGGCTGCGCTGATCTTGCGCAAGAGCGCGTCTTTTCCGCACTGCGGGCACAGACTCAGCGGAGCATCGGAGAGTTTCTGCAGCTTCTCGAGCTCATGACTGCACGACTGGCACTGGTATTCGTAGATGGGCATTGCTTCTACTCCGGGACCGACACGGCCTTTCCACAGATCTGCTGGACGACATGCGCGCCAAAACAGCGAACCGTCAAAAAGCGGCGGATTATACCCGCCGCCAGCGACTCAACCACCCGCACCTCGCGTACTCGCGAGGGCGGGCAGGGTATCGCGCAAGAATTCGCGCAATGTGTGTTGCCGCGCTGTATTGAATCGATTATATATGTGCCCGCCGCTACCGGAGACGCGAGAAACGGCGGCATTTACGGCACTAAAACGGGTTTCGTACCCGCAGAGGCCCTCTCGTCAAACCCCCAAAACAGAGAAGGAACACACATGGCCAAGAAACCCGCCGCGAAGGCAGCGCCCAAGAAGGCTGCACCCAAGAAAGCCGCCGCGAAGGCAGCTCCCAAGGCAGCTCCCAAGGCCGCAGCAAAAGCCGCCCCCAAAAAGGCCGCAGCAGCACCCAAGCCAACGGCAGTCAAAGAGCGCTGGGGCAAGTCGCAGATCCTGAACGAACTCTCCACCCGCGCCGGCATTACCCGCAAGCAGGCTTCCTCGGTAGTAGAGGAACTGGGCGGAATCATCGGCCGCCACATCGGCAAGAACGGCCCCGGCATGTTCGTGCTGCCTGGCATGCTGAAAATCAGCACCAAGAAGAAGCCCGCAGTTAAAGCCGGTCTTCGCAAGCACCCGATCACGGGCGAGATGATCCAGGGCAAAGCCAAGCCCGCGTCGGTCACCGTTCGCGTGCGCGCACTGAAGAAGCTGAAGGATCTCGCCAACTGAGATCACTCGCCTCCTCTGGCACACACACCCCCCGCGAGAAATCCGGGGGGTTTTTGTTTGGGGCTCAGTCTGTCGCGACGACAAGTCCGGTGTCAGCGAGCAACTGGCGCAGCCCCTCAATCGCTGTAGCAGCCTCTTCTGAACCGTAGGGCTTGCCAGGCACCACACCCCAGATCGGCCGCGGCCAGGCCGCATCGCCGACATGGCGCACAACATGGTGCACATGCAGTTGCGCAACCTGGTTGCCCAGCGCCGCGACGTTGAGTTTTCCACCGCCGAAACGGGCCATGATCCTGCGCCCGACCTCCGCAGACTCCCGCCAGAAGAGCGCAAGGTCTGCCTCGCCCAGTTCGTAGAGTTCGCGCAAGTCCGTACGGCGCGGCACCAGAACCAGCCACGGGTAGTTGGCGTCGTTCATCAGCAGCACGCGGTCGAGCGCGAGATCGCCCACGACGAAACAATCCTTAGCGAGTTGCGGGTGCAGTTCGAAACCGTTGCCTGCCTGCGACATCGTCACGCTCTCCGGAGGGGTATTTCCTGTACGCCCGCGCGGGCGGGAACGTAGAATCCCGGGGACATTAGGCCCGAACACCGGCGGACACAAGCAGCATGCGCGCCAGCCAGATTCTCATCGCAACCCTCAAGCAGACGCCCGCCGATGCGGAGGTCATCAGCCACCAGCTGATGCTGCGTGCCGGACTGATACGGCGCCTCGCGTCAGGGCTGTACACCTGGCTGCCGCTGGGGCTGCGCGTGCTGCGCAAGATCGAGGGCATCGTCCGCGAGGAGATGAACCGCAGCGGCGCGCAGGAGGTGCTGATGCCGGTGGTGCAGCCCGCCGAGCTCTGGCAGGAATCCACGCGCTGGGAGCAGTACGGCCCCGAACTCCTTCGCATCGCCGACCGTCACGACCGCCCCTTCTGCCTCGGGCCCACGCACGAGGAAGTCATCACCGACATCGCCCGGAACGAACTGCGCAGCTACCGCCAGTTGCCCGTCAATTTCTACCAGATCCAGACCAAATTCCGCGATGAGATACGCCCCCGCTTCGGCGTGATGCGTGCGCGGGAATTCATCATGAAGGATGCCTACTCCTTCCACCTCGACGCCGAGTCTCTCGACGGGACTTACCAGGAGATGTACCGCGCGTACTCCCGCGTCTTCGACCGCGTGGGCCTCGACTACCGGGCCGTCATCGCCGACACCGGCAGCATCGGCGGCAGCGCCTCTCACGAATTCCACGTGCTCGCGGATTCCGGTGAGGACGCTATCGCATTCAGCACCGGGAGCAGCTACGCGGCCAACGTTGAGAAAGCCGAGGCGCTGGCGCCCGCCACGCACGAGACGCCATCGGGCGCCGCGCAAAGCCTGGTCGCAACGCCCGGCAAGCACACCATCGCCGCCGTCGCGGAGTTCCTCGGCGTCGATGCCTCGCGCGTCGTGAAGACACTTGTAGTGGCCGGCACGCAAGGCCTGGTCGCGCTGGTGGTTCGCGGGGATCACCAGCTGAACGCGATCAAGGCACAGTCGCACCCGCTGGTAGCAGACCCGCTGCGCATGGCGACGGACGCGGAGATCACCGCGGCACTCGGCGCGCGACCGGGCTCGCTCGGACCGGTGGGCCTGTCCATACCGGTGCTCGTCGATCGTGCGGCTGCGGCACTCGCTGACTTCGTCTGCGGCGCCAACCAGGACGACCACCACCTGCTGAACGTGAACTGGGGCCCCGACTGCAAGCCCTCGGAGATCTGCGATCTGCGCAATGTCGTCGATGGTGACCCCAGCCCTGACGGCACCGGCGCGCTAGTAGTGCGTCGCGGCATCGAGGTGGGCCACATCTTCAAACTGGGCACCAAGTACAGCTCGGCCATGAAAGCCACCGTGCTGGACGAAGCCGGTGCCGAACGCGTGATGGTGATGGGCTGCTATGGCATCGGTGTGTCGCGCATCGTGGCGGCGGCCATCGAGCAGAATCACGACGAGCGCGGCATCATTTTTCCCGATGCCATCGCGCCTTTCGCCGTGGCGATCGTGCCGCTCAACTACCAGAAATCCGCTGCCGTGCGGGACGCTGCCGACACGCTCTACGCGAGCCTGCAGGCCGCAGGCATCGATGTGCTGCTGGATGATCGTGACGAGCGCCCGGGCGTGAAATTCGCCGATATGGAACTCCTCGGCATCCCCCACCACATCGTGATCGGGGACCGCTCGCTCGCCAACGGGATGCTCGAATACAAGCACCGCGCAGGCGCCGAGCGGGGTGAGGTTCCTGCCGGCGAGGCGCTCGCCTTCCTGCAAGAGCGGATCCGCAGCCGCTGAGACCGGTGCGCCTCGGCCCGCTCAAGGGCCGGGGCGAATCACCCTTCCCGTAGCCAGCGCGCCACGTCCTCGGCGAAATAGGTGAGTATCAGATCGGCGCCCGCACGGCGGAACGCCATCATGGTTTCCATCACCAGCGCGCGTTCTTCCATCACGCCCGCCGCTACAGCGGCTTTCATCATGGCGTACTCACCGCTCACCTGGTAAACGGCGAGCGGCCTCTGGCTGTGCGCGCGGATGTCGGCGATCACGTCGAGATAGGCGATGCCCGGTTTGACCATCAGGATGTCGGCGCCTTCCATCTCGTCCTGCATGGATTCGGCGAGGGCCTCGCGGCCGTTGCAGAAATCCATCTGATAGGCCGAGCGGGTGCCCTTGAAACTGCTGTCGACCGCGTCCCGGAAAGGCCCGTAGAAGGCCGAGGCGAACTTGGTCGAGTAGGACATGATCGGGATGTGCGAGTAGCCCTCCGCGTCGAGCCCCGCGCGCATGGCGCCGATCATGCCGTCCATCATCCCCGAAGGAGCGAGCATGTCGACGCCGGCACGCGCGGCCGTGACGGCCTGCCGCTGCAGGTTGGCAAGCGTGGCGTCGTTCAGGACATCGTCGCCGTGCACCACTCCGCAATGGCCGTGGTCGGTGTACTCGCAAAAGCAGTTGTCGCTGATGACCACCATGTCGGGTGCCGCAGCACGCGCGCTGCGCACCATGCGCGCCAGCAGCCCGTCCGGGTTCCACGTGTCGCTGCCCACATCGTCCTTGTTCCGCGAAACTCCGAAGAGGATCACCGAACGGATGCCTGACTCCCACGCGCGGGCGACCGCATCGCCCAGGCCGTCCTCGGTATGACGCACCACTCCGGGCATGCTGGCGATAGGCACCGCAGAGGCGATGCCTTCTTCAACGAAGATCGGGAGGATGAGGTCGGTTGCGGCGAGCCGGGACTCACGGACCATTTCACGCAGACCCGCGGTGCGACGCAGGCGGCGGAAACGGAAATCCGGAACGGGCAAAGTGGTGCTCATGGGGCGGGCTCCCGGCATGTTGGCTGCGAAATCACTCGCGGATTATCCGCTTCCACGCATGCAGCGGTCCACGCGCAGCCCAAAACTGCTCAGGCCGCTCCGTCCAGGATTCCCGCAAAGCCGCTGGGCGCATGTCGCCCGAAACAGATTGTCTCCAGTGTGCCCACGCCGATGCGATCGCCCATCCGGGCGCGCACCAACTGGTGGGCGTGGATGTGCGAGGGATCCAGCGGATGTTGCTCCGACACACGCCATGATTCCGCGCCGATAAGAAGTTCGCCCTTCCAGAATCCATGGCCCCACTGGGGATGGCTGTAACCGATTCCCTTCATCAGGAAATCGAGCACGGGTTCGAGCGTGATGGTGTGGAGGGCGCCACCCGGCTCCACCAACTCGATCTCCGCACCCGCGGCACGGCGCGTGCCGCTTTTCCAGATGATGCGGTGGCGTGCCTCGTGGATTTCCTTGAGGCCCGCGTCCACCGCGGGAATATGCGCGGGGTCGTCATAGGCAGGCATCAGGCAGGCCCCGAGCTGCTGGGTCTCGCCATTGCGGCCCTGGAAGGTATTGAACTGCGTGCATACATCGCCGAAGTCGATGGGAGCCCAGACCCAGTAAACGCCGGGCTCGCCGTTGGTCATCCCCGGCGCGCCACCCTCTGGCTCGCCCACGGGCCGCACACCCCAGGACTTGTCCCGGGCACCTGCGGTGCGCGCACCCTTCACTTCCTGACGCCGGCCATTGACGCTGAAGTACCCGTCCCAGCAACCGAATTGCGTGAATCGGCTCGTGTGCATGATGAGACGGCCGTCGTCGTGGAGCACGCTGCGCGGCTCCTCGGCAGCAACGGAGCGGGCCGAGAACAACAGATCGCACTCGATACCGGTCTCGTTGGGTTCGATGCGCAAGCGCACGCGGCGCAGCGGCTCGATGATCTGGACACTCAGGGGACCGACGCTGGTCTCGGCGCGATCGCGCGGGGCGCGGCGCGATGCATGGAAGCTGTGCTGCACGCCGTCGGCCACCACGCTGAAATGGCCATCCATCACACGCCTGTTCGGGTAGAGCCCGAAGCCGGCTTCGAAGAGGAATGCACCCTCGCGATCGAAGCCGTTGAACCAGTAGCGGTCGTAGAAATTGCGGTCGCTCTGCGAGGGCTGCGCGACGGGCTCGTGGGTCTGGTGGATGCAGTAATCATCGAAGGAAGTGATCATGTCGCGCTCCGGTATGCGGTGAACTGCACTATCGGACGCGGCCGCCCGGCCGGCAAGTTACGCGCTCTTCACCCGGATTGCGCCGCCGCGCAATCGAGCGCGAGCGCAAGCGGCGCAAGCGGATCGGCCTGCACCTCGCCGTGGCCCAGCGCCACGCGGAACGCCTTGAGCACGCGCGGCTTCTGCAACGGGTAGAGGCCGCGCAGCGTGGCAAGCGCCGCACGCACGGAGAGCCAGTCGACGGCCGCCACGGGCACCGCACGCAACTGCGGCAGCCCCGCCTCGGCGGCGGCAGCGGCAAAGCGCGGTGCATCGCCTTGCGACAACACGGCAAGGATCACGCTGAGCGGTGCCGCCACCTGCTCGACACGCGGGAAGCGCGCGCGCGCCGAAGACGCATGGCCGGCAGTGGAACCCAGGTGATGCTCCAGCAGCGCAGCCACGGCGAATTCGCGCATATCGAGCCTGCCGTCCTGCGCCGCAAGCGCGGCGGCGGCATCGATCAGGGACTTGCTGGCATCGGCGTCCAGTCGCTTGAGCGCAGGCATTGCGAGTTCGAGCACGGTGACCGCGCCCGCAGCAGCCAGATGCCCGCGCATGGACTCGGGCAAAAC
>CAIYPF010000165.1 GCA_903928015.1 uncultured Gammaproteobacteria bacterium
CCGGACCCTGCTCGCGGAGGAATCCGAGTGCAGCCGCGAGTCGAGGGGCGCGTGCCAAGGCCGATGTGGGCAGTGCCTCGCTTGTCTCCGTCGCACGCCATTGGAATGCCGGTTTCAATCGGGCTTTGGGCAGACTTCGCAGCCCCGCGGGCAATGTGTTGAGCAGCGCCTCGCCGGGAGTGGCATGGTAGTAACGGGCGGCGAACAGGCAGAGATCAAGGATGTCTGGCGGCAACACCGGTTCCTGGTCCGGGTATGAGAGCGCTTCTTTAAGTCGCCCGCCCGCCAGCGAACTGCCCGATACGACCTCTGCCACGATGCCCACTACCCGTCGGGTACCAAGCGGCACTATCACGCGCATCCCGGGACGTGCCGGAGTCTGCGCGTCTTGCGGCGGCAGGTAGTCGAGCGGGTAGCGCAGGGGGGCGGCGACGGCCACGCGGAGAATCTGGGCTTCGGGCATGCGCGGGCTGGACGTCCGGTCGCGGGCAGGCGAGTCTATCATCGGTTCCCGTGCCTTTTTCCACAGTCGACCAGAGCGGGCTTGCCATGCTTTGGCTAGCGACCTAGTATGCCGCCCTCATTTTTAGCGGCCGTCGTAGTCGCGACGGCCAGCCCCGCCGAGCATCAGGGGCGCCCCCGGAGGTTCCAGCATGAAAGCCGATATCCACCCGAAGTATGGCGCCCTCACCGCTTCCTGCAGCTGCGGCAACGTCATCCAGACGCGCTCCACTCTCGCCCGCGATGTCAGCTTGGACGTGTGCTCCAAGTGCCACCCCTTCTACTCGGGCAAACAGAAAGTCCTCGACACCGGCGGCCGCATCGACCGCTTCAAGAAGCGCTTCGGCGCCGTCGGCTCCCGCCGCTGATAGTTGTCTGGAGCGGCGCGTCTGCGCCGCCATCGGGCATGCACCAGCTGAAAACGGCCGCCATCGCGGCCGTTTTCCTTTTCGCGGTTTTCTTTTTTTGTCCCCCATCAGTTGCCAAGGCTGCAGACTGCTCGCCGCCCGAGCAACTGGAGCCCGTGAGGCTGGCCAAGGTCCTCGACGGCGACACCATCACCCTCGCGGATGGTCGCCATGTACGCCTGATCGGCGTGAACACACCCGAGCGCGCCCACTACGGCCGCCGCGAGGAAGCGGGAGCCGCGCAAGCCACGGGTTTCGTCACGCGATTTCTCGGTAACGGCCAGCTGCGCATCGGTATCGGGCAGGAGCCACAAGATCACTACAAACGCACGCTGGCGCATGTGTTCCGCGCCGACGGACGCAGTCTGGAAGAGGCTCTCCTCGATGCGGGTCTGGCGCTGCAGATCGTATTCCCGCCCAACGTCAGCCTCGCGGCCTGCTTCCATGCGGCCGAGGAGCGTGCGAGAGCGGCAGGGCGCGGGCTCTGGCACGAGGGCCCGCTTGCGGTTTCCCGGTTGCGGGGGGGCGAGCAGGGCTTTCGCCTGCTGCAGGGACGCGTGACCCGCGTGGCCCGAGCGCGCTCGAGCTGGTGGATAGAGATCGATGGCCGTGTATCACTGCGTGTGGATCGGTCGGATTGGAAGTACTTCGGCCCGGGAATGCCCGAGTCACTGCGAGGGCAGATGCTGGAGGCGCGCGGCTGGCTGACGTGGCGACGCGAGACGGCGCAGCAGCAGGATCCGCATCCGCCGTGGAGCCTCAGGATCCGCCACCCGCTTGCCCTGTCAGTTCGCACCCCGCCCTGAGGGGGCGCCCCGGCTCAGAAAATCTCGTGCGTGTTGTACTCGTCCGGGGTGTACGGGTCCTGGTACTCGTCGCCGTCGGGCGTGACCGACGGCACGTTCTCCAGGGGGAAGAGCTCGAAGATCGCGTTTCCCTGGCCGGGCGCAGCGAGCAGGCCGGTCTGAGGATCGACTCGCACGCTTACCAGGCCCTCTGGCCTTGGCCGCTCCTGATGCGGCAGGTCGCGTACCACCTCCCGCATGAATGCCACCCAGACCGGGACCGCAGCCGAGCCCCCGAACTCGTTCTTTCCGAGCGGCGTGTTCTGGTCGAAGCCAAGCCACGCTGTCGTTACAAGTGTGCCCACGTAGCCCGAGAACCACGCATCCATCGGGCCGTTGGTGGTGCCCGTCTTGCCCGCGATGTCATCGCGCTTCAACTCCATGGCCCGGCGACCGGTGCCGCGCTTGACCGCTTCCTTGAGGATGCTGTCGATCATGTAGGCCGCCCGCGGATCCATCACCCGGGGCGCCAGCGCTACCGGTGGCGCGGGGCTGGGGACGGCGCCCTGGGCAACCAGTTTTTCGATGGATTCGGGTTCGGCCGGGGACGGTTGTGCCATCGAGGTGCACTCCGGACAGGCACGCAAAGGCTCGGGACGCTCCAGCACTTCCCCGCTGACGCGCCGGATCTCCCGTACCAGATGTGCTTGAACGCGGTAGCCGCCGTTCGCGAGCGCGGCGTAGGCCGATGCCACCTGCAGCGGCGTGGTCACCAGAGTGCCAAGCGCCAGCGAAAGGTTGGGCGGAATGGAGTCCCGCTGGAATCCGAGCGCCGCGAGGTAGTCGACGGCAATCGGGATGCCCAGTTGCTGAAGCAGCCTGATGGAGACCAGGTTGCGGGAGTTCACGAGGGCATTGCGCAGGCTGGTTGGCCCGTAGAACTTCCCGCTGTCATTTTCCGGTCGCCAGACTTTTTCGAGGCCGGGATCCTGGAAGACCACGGGTGCGTCGTTGATCATCGATGCCGGCGTGAAGCCATGCTCCATCGCAGCCGCGTAGATGAAAGGCTTGATATTGGAGCCCGGTTGCCGCAAGGCCTGCGCTGCCCGGTTGAACTTGCTCTGCCTGAAATCGAGCCCGCCCACCAGAGCGAGTATTCCGCCGTCCTTGCCGTCCAGAGACACCATCGCCCCCTGCACCGCGGGCACCTGCGCCAGTCGTCGGCTGCCGTCTTCTTTGGTTTGCAGGCGCACTACATCTCCACGACGCACCACCTCTGCCGCCGTTTTGGGGAGTGGCCCGCGGTAGTCGCTGCTGATATAGGGTCGTGCGGTCGACAAGCCCTGCTCCCAGCCAAGGCTGACCGGGCTGCCGTTGGCCAGTTGCAGGCTGATGGATTTGTCCCCGACTTCAGTGACGATCGCGGCCTCCAGCCCCGCGACCGGGGGCATGCCCGCCAAGACTGCCGGCCATGCTGAGGCAGGTTCCTCGAGATGGCGCTCTGCACCCCTCCAGCCATGGCGCTGGTCGTAGGCCAGCAGTCCTCCGATCACTGCGGCCTGCGCCTGGCGCTGTATCTTGCCCTCGATGGTGGTCTGGACGACGAAGCCGCCCGTGTAGGCATCGGTGCCGTAGCGGTGGATCATCTCTGCGCGGACCATCTCGGCGGCGTAATCGGCGTCGAGTTCGATATGCGATCCGTGATAACTCACCGTTAGCGGTTCGGCCAGCGCCTGCCTGTACTCGGGCTCCGGGATGTAGCCCAGATCCAGCATTCGCCCCAGGATCCAGTTCCGTCTCTCGAGCGCTCTTGCCGGATTTTCGAGCGGATTGCCCGTGGATGGCGCCTTGGGCAGGCCGGCGATCATTGCCGACTCCGAGAGGCTCAGCTCCCGGATCGAGCGTCCGTAATACACCTGAGCGGCAGCCTCAACGCCGTAAGCCCGGTATCCCAGGAAGATCTTGTTGAGGTAGAGCTCGAGAATCTGGTGCTTGTCGAGTTCCCGCTCTATGCGCAGCGCGAGGAGGATCTCGGTGAACTTCCGCATGAACGACTGTTCGCGGGTGAGGAAGTAGTTCCGGGCCACCTGCATGGTGATGGTGCTGCCGCCCGACTGGATGCTGTGGGTGGTTGCAAGCTCCCAGGCAGCACGTATGAGTCCGGGTATGTCGATGCCTCCGTGTACGAGGAATCGGTCGTCTTCCGCCGCCAGAAACGCCTGGATCATCCGCTCTGGAACCTGATCGAATCGCACGGGGGTGCGGCGCATCTCGCCGAACTCGCCCATCAGCAGGCCATCGTTGCTGTAGACGCGCAGCGGCTCCTGATCGCGGACGTCTCTCAGAACGTCCACCGATGGCAACCTCGGGGACAGGTAGAGGTAAGTCCCCGTCATGGCCATAAGCCCCAGGGCAACGAGAGGAAAGGCGACTACGGCAAGCCGTCTCAGCATCACTACACTTGGTCGCATATTGGCCGATAACGAGGAGGGGTTCACAAACCGGATGGCATCACAAAGTTTTCCTTCCCGCCAGAAGGTTTTGGACTACTCTTAACATTGCCTCATCATCGGCTCTTGCGGTGTAGGGTTGAAAAACCAAGGATTCACCAGGAAATACAACGTGTTAGGGCTCTTCAAACGAAAGACTCCTCCGGTTCTGGGTGTCGACATCAGTTCGACCTCCGTGAAGCTGCTCGAATTGAGCCGCAACGGTGACAAGTTCACCGTTGAGAGCTACGGCGTCCAGCCCATGCCACCGAATTCGGTGGTGGAAAAGAACATCGCCGACGTCGACGCGGTCGCCAGGACCCTCGCTGATGTGGTCTCCCGCGCCAAGACCAAGGTCAAGGATGTTGCCGTCGCTGTGGCGGGTTCAGCCGTCATTACCAAGATCATCGACATGTCCTCAGGGCTTAGCGATGACGCAATGGAAGCCCAGATCAACGTCGAGGCGGACCAGTACATCCCTTACCCGCTTGATGAAGTAGCCATCGACTTCGAGATACAGGGTCCTTCAGACAGGGGCCCCGACCAGGTCGAGGTGCTGCTGGCTGCGTGCCGCAGGGAGAACGTCGACACCCGGGTAGAGGTCCTTGAGGCCGCGAGTCTGGTGCCACGTGTAGTGGATGTCGAGGTTTACGCGATGGAGCGTGCCTTCGGCCTGATCCTGCCCCAACTCTCTCTCGACGACGATTACACGGTGGCCATCGTCGACATCGGTTCGACGATGACCACGCTGAGTGTCCTTGCCGCGGGCAACACCATCTACACGCGCGAACAGCTCTTCGGGGGCCGGCAGCTCACCGAGGAGATCCAGCGACGCTACGGCCTGAGTGTCCAGGAGGCCGGGCTGGCAAAGAAAGAGGGCGGTCTGCCCGACGATTACGAGCAGGAAGTCCTCCAGCCCTTCCGGGACGCTGTCATACAGCAGGTCACGCGCTCGCTGCAGTTCTTCTTCTCCTCCACCCAGTACAACGATGTTGACCACGTGGTGTTGGCCGGGGGAGTAGCGTCGCTCGCGGGCCTTGCAGAAGCGGTGGAAGAGAGGCTCGGCACGCCCACCATCGTGGCAAATCCCTTCAAGGAGATGGGGGTTTCATCGCGGGTCAATGCACAGGCGCTCGCCAATGACGCGCCCGCGCTGATGATCGCCTGCGGCCTCGCCATGAGGAGCTTCGACTGATGGCCAACATCAACCTACTTCCCTGGCGGGAGCAGCGCAGGGAGCAACTGCGCAAGGAATTCCTGGCCGTGCTCGGGGCCGTGGTTGTCGCCGCCCTGATTGTCATCGTGGCCGCCCACGTGGTGATTTCCGGGCAGATAGACGGCCAGACCCAGCGCAATGATTACCTGCGAGGCGAGATCGCCAAGCTCGACCGGCAGGTTGCCGAGATCAAGGATCTCCAGACCCGCCGCAACCAGCTAGTCGACCGCATGAAGGTCATCGGCGACCTCCAGGGCACCCGTCCGGTGATCGTCCGCATCTTCGACGAAATCGTCCGTACGCTGCCCGACGGCGTGTATTACCGGGGCATCCAGCGTTCCGGCACCGTCATCACCATCCAGGGTACGGCCGAGTCCAACAACCGGGTATCGAGCCTGATGCGCAAGCTCGAGGCCTCCGAGTGGTTCGCCGATCCGCTCCTGAAGAGCGTCAAGGCAAACCCCTCTTTCGGTGACCAGGGCAACGACTTCGACATGACGGTGAATGTCACGATGCCCGGCAAGACCGACGCTGCGGGCGAGGAGAAATAGCCGATGGCACTCGCGGACATCGCCAAATCCCTTCAGGAAGTCCAGCTCTCCGACCTCACGGTCGACAATATCGGCTCCTGGCCGATGCCGGTGAAGGCTGTCGCCTGGGTGGCGGCTTTCGGTGCGGCCTGCTTCCTCGGCTACAACCAGCACCTGCAAGACCTGCAACTCGGACTCGACGAGGCACGGGCCTCGGAGGTGCAGTTGCGATCACAGTTCGAGGCAAAGGCCTTCCAGGTCGCCAATCTCGACGCGCTGCGAGCGCAGTTGAAGGAAATGGAAGAACAGTTCGGAGCGCTCCTGGGCCAGCTGCCCAAGGACACCGAGGTGCCGGGCCTGCTCGAGGACATCACCGAGAAGGGCGTGGATTCGGGCCTCAAGTTCTCCAGCATCGCGCTCCAGGGCGAGCAGGTCGCGGAGTTCTACGTCGAGCTTCCGATCGACATCAACCTTACTGGCACCTACCACGACCTCGGCGCCTTCGCGAGCGGTGTCGCGGGGCTGCCACGCATCGTCACGCTGCACGACTTCAAGATTGCCCCGGGCCAGGGTTCGGGCGAGCTCTCGATGCAGATAACGGCGAAGACCTACCGCTACAAGGGCGAGGAGTGATGGGCATGAAGCGCGCGGCAAGCGTTCTTGTCTGCGCCGCCCTGCTGGGTGGTTGCGGCGGAGACTTTTCCGATCTCGACACATGGATGTCGGAGGTTCGGGCACGGCCGAAGGGCACTATCGAGCCCATCCCCGTGTTCAAGCCCTATGAGTCCTTCACCTATTCGGCGCAGTCGCTGCGCGCACCCTTCGACGTGCCGCTCAGCGCCAAGGAAACCGCCGCGCTCACGCCGGGTTCCGAGGTCAAGCCTGATCTCCTGCGTCCGAAGGAATTCCTTGAGCGATTCAATTTCGAACAGCTTTCGATGGTAGGGACGCTCGCGCAGCAGGACACGATGTGGGCGCTGGTGGCCGATGGCGCGGGCGGTGTGCACCGGGTTCGCGTAGGCAATTATCTGGGCAAGGATCACGGCAAGATCGTGGAAACGACCGAGACCGGCATCGCTGTCGAGGAAATCGTGCCTAACGGGGTGGGGGGATGGATACGCAAGCCCCGCACGATCAAATTGAAGGAAGAAAAGTAGTGCGTGGAGACAGTATGGACAGGGTGGCCATCATGATTCCTCAGATCCTTGCCGCGACGCGCGGTGTGCTCCGTGTGGCTCTGGTCGGGCTTGCCGCCTGGCTGTTCCCGGCAGCGCTGGCGCTGGCGCAGGGCGTGTCGATGACCGACATCGGCTTCAACGCGCTGCCCGGGGGCAAGTTCGAAATCCGCATGAAGTTTGATGGCCCCCCGCCAACACCGCAGGGCTACACCATCGACAAGCCCGCACGGATTGCGCTCGATCTGCCAGGCGTTTCCAGCAAGCTCGCGCAGAAAAAACACACCCTCGCCTTCGACAACGCCCAGAGCGTGGTGGTGGTCGAATCCGGTGGCCGTACGCGCGTTATCGTCAATCTCGTCGAGGTCGCGCCCTACCAGTCCACCATCAACGGCGACGAACTGGTCGTGGCAGTGGGAAGCGGCGGGGTTCAGGAGTACCTCAAGGCGAATGATTCGACGTCCATGTCCTCGTCGGCACCTGCCCCCTCGTCGGGCCACGGCATCACCGATTTCAACTTCCGTCGCGGCGAGAACGGCGAAGGCCGCATCGAACTCTCGCTGAGCGACCCGGGCGCAGACGTCGATGTCCGCCTCGAGGGCAACACCATCAACGTCGGTTTCTTCGAGACGGGTGTTCCGGACGAGCTTCGCCGTCGCTACGACGTGGTCGATTTCGCCACGCCTGTGCAGTCGGTGGACGTCAACCAGAGCGGCGGCCAGGCGCGCGTCGCGATCAAGGTGACCGGCGAATACGACTACCTCGCGTATCAGGCAGACAACACCTACGTGGTCGCGGTCAAGCCACTCACCAAGCAGGAGGTGGATCGCAAGAAGCGTGACTTCGAGTTCACCGGCGAGAAACTCTCGCTCAACTTCCAGGACATCGAGGTGCGCGCCGTACTGCAGCTGATCGCTGATTTCACCGACCTCAACCTGGTGGCGAGCGACACGGTCTCCGGCCGCATCACCCTGCGTCTGCAGAACGTGCCCTGGGATCAGGCCTTGAGCCTGATCCTGAAGACCAAGGGCCTCGACAAGCGCCAGACCGGCAACGTGTTGATGGTTGCCCCCGCGGCGGAAATCGCCGAGCGCGAGCGCCAGGAACTCGAAACCAACCGCCAGCTCGAGGAACTCGCTCCGCTTCAGACCGAGTTCATCCAGGTCAAGTACGCCGACGCCAAGGAGATCTTCAAGCTCTTCGGACGCGCCGGAGGCAGTCAGAGCGTCGCCACAGGATCTTCGCAGGGAGGAGGAACCACGGGTGCCACTGGCCCGAGGGAAGCCACTATCCTCTCCTCGCGCGGGGCAGTGATCGTCGACGAGCGTACCAACTCGCTGATGGTCACCGAGACAGCAGACAAGCTCGATGAGTTGCGGCGCCTCATCAAATCCATCGACATCCCGGTCCGTCAGGTGATGATCGAGGCGAGGATCGTCATCGCTTCCACCGACTTCTCCCGCCAGCTGGGCGTACAGTGGGGCGGAGCGGCGGTACTGGGCGAGAACAACAACTGGACCCTCTCCGGTCGTCGCGAAGGCCTCGACACCCTGGGCGGTACCAACGGCCCGAGCGCCGCCACGTTCCCGGATTCCCTTGCCGTGGATCTGGGCGCCACGGGCGCCGGCACCAGTTCGATCGCGGTGGGCTTCACCAACAAGGACGTTCTGCTGCAGGCAGAACTCTCGGCCCTCGAGGCCTCCGGTCACGGCGAGATCGTCTCGCAGCCGAAGGTCATTACCGGCGACAAGCAGAAAGCCACTATCTCGCAGGGTACCGAGATTCCCTACCAGAAGGCCTCCGCCTCGGGCGAGACCACGGTGGAATTCAAGGATGCGGTGCTGAAGCTCGATGTCACCCCGCACATCACGCCTGATGACCGCATCATGATGAAGCTCACCATCAACCAGGATTCGGTGGGCGAGTTCATCACGGGCGAGTTCGGCTCGCAGATCCCGACCATCGACACCACTGCCCTCGACACGCAGGTGCTGGTCGACAACGGCCAGACCGTGGTGCTGGGCGGTGTCTTCAAGACCGAGGAAATCCTGAGCGAGACCAAGACCCCCGTGCTGGGAGACATTCCTTATCTTGGCCGCCTCTTCCGCAAGGACAGCAAGGAGTCGAGCAAGAACGAGACGCTGATCTTCATTACACCGAAGATCATCGGCGACCGCCTGCTCAACTGACGCACGGAGTCGCATGCCGCAGGCGCGCAACGTCGTGCTCGTAGGCCCGATGGGATCGGGCAAGAGCACCATAGGCCGCCTGCTGGCCGGGCGGCTCGGTTTCGTGTTTCGTGATTCCGACACTCTGGTCGAGGAGCGCACTGGCGCCTCCATCACTTGGATATTCGATGTCGAGGGTGAGTCGGGTTTCCGCGAGCGGGAGACCGCGATCATCGACGAGATGGCGGCGGGCACGGGAATGGTGCTCGCCACGGGCGGTGGCGCCGTGATGCGCGAAGAAAACCGCCGTCTGCTCGCCGGCATGGGCAGCGTGGTCTACCTCGAGACCTCCGTTCGCGAACAGCTTTCCCGTACCAAGCGTGATCGCAAGCGTCCGTTACTGCAGACCCCTGACCGGGAGAAGGTGCTCACCGAGCTCCTCGCCTTGCGCCACCCGCTGTATCTCGAGGTGGCGGATATCGTCGTCCACACCGACCGTCGAAGTGCTGGCAGCGTGGCCGGTGAAATTGTCGAACGACTCACCGGCACCACCGAAGACTGAGCTTCCGGAACTGGCCGGCATGCCCGAAGCTGGCTAAGATTCCACCTCCCGCCCGGACTCAGGGCGGCGTCAGGAAAGGATCGGATGCAAGCCGCATCTCTGGACGTCCAACTCGGCTCCCGCAGCTACCCGATCCACATCGGGAGCGGGCTGCTGGACGACGCTTCGCTCTTCGCTCGCCACGTTGGTGAATCGCGAGCGGCCATCGTCACCAACACCACGATCGCGCCCCTGTACCTCGAGCGCCTGCGTGCTGCTCTGGGTGAGCGCGTGGCGCTGGTTAAAATCCTTCCCGACGGCGAGGAACACAAGAATCTCGCTGTGCTCTCCGGGCTTTATGACGCGCTGCTCGAAGCTCGTTGCGAGCGAAGCTGCACACTGGTCGCGCTCGGCGGCGGTGTGATCGGCGACATCACGGGCTTCGCTGCCGCCACCTACCAGCGCGGGGTGTCGTTCGTACAGGTGCCCACCACGCTGCTTGCGCAGGTCGACTCGTCCGTAGGGGGCAAGACCGCCGTCAACCATCCCCGTGGCAAGAACATGATCGGTGCCTTCCACCAGCCTCGCGCTGTGATAGCCGACATCGACACTCTCTCCACCCTGCCCGCGCGCGAGTATGCCGCAGGGCTTGCCGAGGTACTCAAGTACGGGCTCATGGGCGATGCACCCTTCCACCGCTGGATCGGCGCCAACGCGGCCGCCATCGCGGCCCGCGACCCGGCCAGCCTGATCGAGATCGTGCGGCGCTCATGCGAGAACAAGGCCCGCGTGGTTGCCGCCGACGAGCGCGAGGAAGAAGGTGGCTCGCGCGCGCTGCTCAATTTCGGACATACCTTTGGTCACGCCATCGAGACCGCCACGGGCTACCGCACTCTGTTGCACGGCGAAGCGGTGGCGATCGGCATGGTGATGGCAGCACGATTCTCCTGCGAGTTGGGCTGGATCGGGGCGGATGATGTCCGCGAGATCACTGCGCTCCTCGCAGGCTTCGGTCTTCCCGTCGCACCGCCCTCAGGCCTCGACGCGCAGGAGTTGCTCTCGCTCATGCGCGGCGACAAGAAATCCAACGCCGGCAGGATCCGCCTGGTGTTGTTGCGGCAGATCGGAGAGGCAGTGCTCAGTCGGGACTTTCCCGAGCCTGCACTGGTGGCACTACTCGAAGCATTTACGCGAATGTCGGAGGCAGCAACGGCATGAGGCGCGTCGAACCCACTCTCTCTTCCGAAGACGACTGGTACCGCCACTACAATCTCGATCGCGACCCCTTCGCAGAGGGCGGCGTGCAGGGGCTTTTCTATCCGGGCGGCGCGCGGCAGGAAACCGTCGAGCAACTCCAGCACCTGTCCCGCTTCTCCGATTGCGTGCTGCTGGTTACCGGGATCGCCGGCATGGGCAAGACCGCCACGCGGCGGCACTTCGTTGCGCAGAGCGCCTCGGATATCCGTTGCTGTGTACTCGAAGCTGCGTTGCTCGAAGGCCCTGAACCCTGGCTGCGGCGGCTGCTCGCGGGATTCGGCCTTCGTCCACAAGCACGCGCCGGCATCGAGTCCGACCTGCAGCAACTGGTGCAGTTCTGCGCCGATCGCCTGGCCGCGGGCTCGCAGTCGTGGCTGGTGATTGACGACGCCCAGCACATGCACGAGGACGTGCTGCAGTTCCTGCCCCGTGTCCTGCAGGCCGCAGGCCGCAACCTGCGCGTGGTGCTCTTTGCCGAGCCCGACTGGCGCGAGCAACTGCAGTCGGTCATGCCTTCGGGTGTGCCGCTGCACACCATCGAACTGCAACCGCTGGAGCGCGGCGAGACCTACGCTTACATCCACTACCGGCTGAATACGGCAGGTCTCGAGGGAGAGGCCCCGTTCAACGCGCCCGAACTCGAGCAGATCCACCGCAACTCCGGCGGCATTCCTGCCGAGATCAACGCCGAGGCACGCGAGACGCTGCTGAGCGGCATCAAGGTGGTGCAGCAGCCGCTCACATCTTTGCCCTTGTGGCATTTCGGCGTCATCGCCGCGACGCTGCTTGCCCTGCTGCTCCTGTACGCCTGGAACGGGATGAACCAGGACAAGGCATCCCCACCTGTACCCATCCCCGGGCTTGCGTCGGTCACGGATCTTGAGTCCGCCGAGGCCCCGGCCGCAGCCACCGAACTCGCTCCGGCCTCTACCGAGGGTGAGCAGCCGGACGCTAGCCCGGCCATGCCCGCGGAACCGGCGCCGGAGCAGCAGGCCACCGCTGTGGACTCTGCCGTGGCCCGCGAGGCCGGGAAGCCCGTCGCCCCGGTTGTTACCGCCGTCGCCGAAACACCGGTTGCGCCTGAGGCCCGTCCCGCTCCGCAGAAGCTCCAGGCGCCCAAACCCGCACCCGTGCCAGCGTCCAAGGTGGCGGCTCCTGTCGTGGCGGCGGCACCCAAACCTCCAACTGCTGCGCCCGCGCCCAAGGCGCCCGCGTCGGGCTTGTCGGAAGCAGAAGCTCTGGAGGCCGAACTGCGCGCCGCCATGCCGCCGCCCGATGCCTCCGCCGCTGCACCATCCGTCGCGGAGCGGCCCTCTGCGCCCGAACCAGCCCCCGCTGCGAGGGCGGTAGCCGGGACGTCTTCCGCCGCCAAGTCGGCACCCAAGGCCGCGCCCAAGCCGGCACCTAAACCTGTGACCGGATCCGGTGACTACGTATACCGGGGCGGTGCTCGCGCCGGCGGCGCGCTTACTGCCGATGAGCAGTACCTCATCGGGCAGGATGCCGGGAACTTCGTGCTGCAGATCATGGGCTCGGACGATCAGGCCCGGGTACGTTCCTTCATCGCCCGCGCCGGCGTGCCCTTGCGGGTTTACCGCAAGCTGAACAACGGCAAGGAGTGGTACTCCGTGGTCTACGGCAACTTCCCCTCGCGTGCCGCCGCCGACAAGGCGCAGAAGAACCTTCCCAAAGGTCTGGGCAGCGCGCGCCCCTGGGTACGACGTCTAGACGCCGTGCAGAAGGAAATCCGCGCCGCGCGGGCACTGTGAATACACACTCCGGACGCAGCCCGAGACCCCGGACCATAGGACCGCGATGAGCACATTGAAGAACGACCGCCTGCTCCGCGCCCTGCGCCGGGAACCCCTTGACCGCACGCCGGTCTGGATCATGCGTCAGGCGGGCCGCTACCTGCCCGAGTACCGCGCAACCCGCGAGCGTGCCGGCGGTTTCATCGAGTTGATGCGCAATCCCGACATGTGCTGCGAGGTTACCCTCCAGCCGATCGATCGCTTCGACCTCGACGCAGCGATCCTGTTCTCCGACATCCTCACCATCCCCGACGCCATGGGCCTCGGCCTCTATTTCGAGACCGGCGAGGGCCCCTGCTTCCGTCGCTCGGTACGCAGCGAGGCCGATGTGGACGCGCTCCACATTCCCGATCCCGGACAGGATCTCGGCTACGTGATGGACGCGGTGCGCACCATCGTGCGTGAACTGGACGGGCGCGTGCCCCTGATCGGCTTCTCGGGCAGCCCCTGGACGCTTGCCACTTACATGGTCGAGGGCCGCTCCACCCGCGAGTTCGCGCGCGTGAAGACCATGGCTTTCGCGGAGCCTGCTCTGATGCACCGCCTGCTCGGATTGCTGGCAGACGCCGTGACGGCCTACCTGTCTGGGCAGATCCGCGCCGGGGCTTCTGCGGTGCAGATCTTCGATACCTGGGGCGGTGCGCTGGGCCATGCCGCCTATCGCGAATTCTCGCTCGCGTACATGGGTCGCATCGTGCAGGGGCTGCGCGCCCTGGGTCACGAGGAGCCGGTGATTCTCTTCACCAAGGGCGGCGGGCAGTGGATCGAGTCCATCGCCGCTACCGGCTGCGATGCCCTTGGTCTGGACTGGACCACCGACCTTGGCCACGCGCGACGCCAGACAGGCGGGCGCGTAGCGCTGCAGGGCAACATGGATCCCGGCATCCTGCGGGCCTCGCCGGGACGCATCCGGCAGGAGGTGGCGGCGATCCTCGACGCCTACGGGCAGGGCAGCGGCCATGTGTTCAACCTCGGCCACGGCATCACGCCCGACATCGACCCGGAGAACGTCCGCGCGCTGGTCGAATCGGTGCGAGAGCTTTCGCCTGCTTACCACCGGCGCTGAGCGCCGACGGCACGGGAACGCCCGGCCACTCCTGGAGCCACCATGCGCCGCGATCTCAGACCCTACTGGGTAAAACGCATCTACCTGCTGTTCCGCGCATGGTATGCGGAGCATTTCCTGCGCCCGCATTTCGACCATCTGGGCTCGGGCGGCACCTACATGAAGCCCTGGTACGTGCAGGTGAACGGGCCAAACATCTCGCTCGGCAATTACGCAACGGTGATCGGAGACACCCACAAGCGGGTCTCGATTGCCGTGTGGGGCAGAGGGCCCGGGCAGGGACGCATCACGATCGGCGATTTCGCTCTCATCACGCCCGGCGTGCGCATCAGTGCGAGCGATGCAATCGAGATCGGCGACAACTGCATGATCGCGAGCGGCGCCTACATCACGGACTCCGACTGGCACGGCGTCTACGACCGCATCGAGCGCAATGTCGTGCCGGCCCCGATCCGCATTGGCAACAACGTCTGGATCGGCGACCACGCGCTGGTGCTGAAGGGCGTGACAATCGGTGACAACAGCATTGTGGGCGCCGGTGCCGTGGTGACGCGGGATGTTCCCGCCAACGTGGTGGTGGCCGGCAACCCGGCGCGTATCGTGAAGGAGCTGGACCCTGCAGGGCCCTTCGTGACGCGGGGGGATTACTTCGCCGATCCGCGTTCGCCCGCCTCCGAGGCCGATGAACTCGACCGCCGATTCCTTGCCGGGAACAGTTTTTTCAACTGGATCCGCTCGGTGCTCTTTCCCGGTCCGCTCGATTAGATAGCGCCTGCGGGGCGCCTGTGGAAAGCCGCTGACGGCATAACCGCAAGGGAATCAGCGCTTCACGTCCCGCGCCGGCCCGCACTCGCCGCGGAACAGCGCCCACTCCTCGCAGGTGCTGCCGTCTGGCAATGCGCAGAGCCCGTATTCGCCGCCGCTTGCGTCGCGCTCCATGCGCAGCCTGCCTCCACTTTCCACGCAGTGCACCGAGGCCGGGTTGGCCAGGCCTGCGGCTTTGGCCTGAGGGGCCGGCTCGGACGATGGCTCAGGCGCCGACGTGGCGAGGCAGCCTGCCAGAAGTACGCTTGCCATCGCCGTCCCCAGCGATGCAATTCTCGCGGGCATGCCGTGGCCCCGCGGCGGAGGTGGAGTCGCGGGCATGGCCCGCTCCCGCGCTACCGCCTTCCTGACCTGCCTTCTCCCGGCTTCGAACATCCGCTGCCCCTTGGGTATCCTGTTTTGAATGACAGTGCCCCTGCCCCGCAGGAGCGGGCCATGCCCGCGACAACAGCCCCGCCCCGGCCTCAGACCGCCCGAGCCAGGCACCACAGGCGGATTTCAGCCGCGCCCGCATTGAGCAGGCTCTGCGCAAGTGCCCGGGTGGTCGCGCCGGTGGTGAGGATATCGTCGACAAGGATCAACCGTCTGCCGGGGCAGGGGCGCGCGTGGAAGGCCTGCGCCAGATTGCGCCGCCGTTGCACTGCCGAAAGGCTCTTCTGATCCGGGCTGCTGCGCACACGACGCGCGAGCCGTGGTTCCACGCGCAGCCCCAGACGCCCACCGAGAACCCTTGCGATACGCTCGGCCTGGTTGAAACCACGCTCGCCGATGCGCCGCGGCGCCAGAGGCACGGGCACCAGCGTCCAATCCCCCGCTGGCACGGCCTGCAGGGCATCGATCTGGCGTGCCATCAACTCGGCGAGCAGGCGCCCTGCCGCCAGATCTCCGCCCGATTTGAAGCGAAGCAGCAGCTCCCGCACGGGATAGTCGTAACGGAATCCGCACAGGGCGCCGCTTACCAAGGGAGGTTCCTGCAGGCAATGACCGCAGGCCGCGGCCACGGGCAAGGGCATGGCGCAGTGCGGGCACGCCTCGCCGTTGCGCGGGAGGTCCTCGATACAGCCTTCGCAGGCATTGAGGCCGCTGCTGGTGCCGGTCCCGCAGAGCAGGCAATTGGATGGAAACAGTCGGTCGATAAGGCGGGGCTTGTAAACCACGAGAGTCCTTTCAGGTTGACAACGGTGCAGTGCGCTGCCGAGACTCCGCCCGGCTCGACAAAGATAGGACCTCAGCGATGAATCAGGCAACCGCTCCACTCCCTCTGCGCCACGACTGGAGCCGCAGCGAGGTCGAGGCTCTCTTCGCACTGCCCTTCGCTGATCTCATGTTCCGTGCCCAGACCGTGCACCGGCGCTTCTTCGATCCGAACGAGGTGCAGGTGAGCACCCTTCTTTCGATCAAGACCGGCACCTGCCCCGAGGACTGCAAGTACTGCCCGCAGAGCGTGCGCTACGACACCGGCCTCGAGGCCGAACAGCTGATGGAGGTGGAGCGGGTTCTGGAATCCGCCCGTGCAGCGCGCGATACGGGCTCGACCCGCTTCTGCATGGGCGCGGCCTGGCGCTCGCCCAAGGACCGTGACCTCGGCGTCATCACGGCCATGGTTCGCGGCGTGAAGGAACTCGGCATGGAGACCTGCATGACGCTCGGCATGCTCGAGCCCAACCAGGCGCGCGCACTCGCCGAGGCCGGGCTCGATTACTACAACCACAACATCGACACCTCGCCCGAGTTCTACGGCGAGGTCATCACGACCCGTACCTTCCAGCAGCGGCTCGACACCCTCGCCAACGTGCGCGAGGCGGGCATCAAGGTCTGCTGTGGCGGCATCGTGGGCATGGGCGAGGAGCGCAACGACCGCGTTGGCATGCTGCTCACGCTCGCCAACCTTCCGGAACACCCCGAGAGTGTGCCCATCAACCTGCTGGTGCGCGTCGAAGGCACGCCGCTTGCGGGACAGGACGACCTCGACCCGTTCGAGTTCGTGCGTACCATCGCGGTGGCCCGCATTCTCATGCCCGCCTCGCACGTGCGCCTTTCGGCGGGTCGCGAGTCGATGTCCGACGAACTGCAATCGCTGACTTTCCTCGCGGGCGCGAACTCCATTTTCTACGGCGAGCGCCTGCTCACCACGCCGAACCCCGCCTGCTCCCGCGACACCGCGCTCTTCCGCCGGTTGGGCATCCGTCCGGCCGCGCTGCCGCTGCAATCGGAGCATGTCGCGGCGCCTCAGCCCGCAGCCCCCGCCGATACCGCGCTTTTCTACGACGCCGCGCGCGTCTGAGGAGACGGCGTTGCGCGGTGGATTCGGGGCGCTGCCCGATGCGCTCGCGTCGCGTCGCGCGGAGGGGCTCTATCGCAACCGTGGCGTGCTCGAGTCCGCGCAGGGCCCGCGTGTGCGCCTCGACGGCGTGGAGCTCCTTTCTTTCTGCAGCAACGATTACCTTGGTCTCGCCAATGATCCGCGCGTAGTGGCGGCCTTCCGCGAGGGCGCGGCACGCTGGGGCGCAGGCAGCGGTGCCTCTCATCTGGTGAGCGGTCACATGGGCGTGCATCACGCGCTGGAAGAGGCGCTGGCCGCCTTCACGGGGCGCGAGAGAGCGCTGCTTTTTTCCAGCGGATACGCTGCCAATCTGGGTGTGGTGGGCGCGCTGCTCGACAAGGGCGACGTGGTTTTCGAGGATCGCCTGAATCACGCCTCGCTGATTGATGCCGCACAACTGTCGGGCGCCAGGCTGCAGCGTTTCCTGCACAACGACGTGAGTTCGCTCGATACCCACGCCGCGCGCATCGGCGGGCGTCGCCGCATGGTGGCGGTTGATGGCGTGTTCAGCATGGACGGAGACGAGGCGCCGCTGGCAGCGCTGGCCGATGCCTGCGATCGCCACGACACGCTGCTGCTGGTGGATGACGCACATGGCTTTGGCGTGCTGGGCGCGAGCGGTGCCGGAAGCCTCGAGGCCCAGGGCGTGGGCGCGCGCGTCGAACTCCTCATGGGCACTCTCGGCAAGGCGCTGGGCACTGCCGGCGCCTTCGTGGCTGGAGATGCCACGTTCATCGAGACGCTGGTGCAGCACGCGCGCACCTACATCTACACCACGGCGCTGCCGCCGGCAGTGGCAGCCGCCGCGCTCGAATCCCTGCGCATCGTGCAGGAGGAGGGCTGGCGTCGTGAGCGGCTCGGATCCCTCGTACTGCGTTTGCGCGCAGGCGCGGAGGCGCTGGGGCTTTCGCTGCTGCCCTCGCGCTCGCCGATACAACCGTTGGTGCTGGGCGATGCAGGCCGAGCTCTGGCGTGGGCGCAGGCCCTGCGCAAGCGCGGCATCCTGGTGCCCGCGATACGTCCGCCCACGGTGCCGAGGGGCAGCGCCCGCCTGCGTATCACACTCTCTGCCGCACACGAAAATGCCGACGTCGACCGCCTGCTCGAGGCGCTTGCCGAGGTCGCCCGCGCATGACCCTGAGCGCCCCCGCCGAGGCCGTTCTGGCCACCCGTTCGCCGCCCGTGGTGCTGCTCACCGGCTGGGGCAGCACTGCGCGCGTGTTCGATGTCTTGGTCGAGGCCTTGGGGCCGGAACCCGCCCTGCGAACGGCCACGCTGGACATGGCAGAGGCGCCGCCGGATGCCGATCCCGATGCCGTGCTCGAGTGGGCGCTCGGGGCGCTGGCGTTGGAGGTGCCCCCCGGCGCCGTGCTCGTGGGCTGGTCATTGGGTGGCGCGCTAGCCTTGCGCTTTGCAGCGCGGCATCCCGGTCGGCTGGCAGCGGTGGTGTGCATTGCCACCAACCCCTGTTTCTGTGCGCGAGCGGACTGGAAATTCGGTATGCCGGAGCAGGATTTCGCGGCATTCCGTGCGGCGTATCACGAAGACGCTACCGCGCAGCTCGGCCGCTTCGCGGCGCTGCAGGCCACGGGCGATGCCTCTGCCGGCGCGGTGCGACGCGCGCTCCGTGATGCCCGCCCCGATGCTTCGCGCAGCGCACGGCTCGGCCCCGCACTGGATCTGCTCGCCGCACTCGATGTGCGCTCTGATCTGGCGGCCATCGAGGTGCCCGTGCTGCACGTACTGGGTGAGAACGACCCTTTGGTGCCTGCCTCGCTCGCACAGTGCCTTCCCGCGTTCTCGCCGGCCACAGGCATCTGGGTGGCAGCAGGCAGCGCGCACGCGCCTTTTCTTTCCCGGCCGCGTGCGGTGGCGGCGCGGCTGCGGGATTTCATCGCCTCGCTCAGGCCGTCCTTGCGCCGTCGTTCTGCAGGCGTGGCCCGTGCCTTTGGACGCGCCGCCGCGCGCTACGACACGGGCGCGGCGCTGCAGCGCGACTGCGCCGCCGCACTGCTCGCGCTGGCACCGGATATGCGCCCCGCGCGGGTGCTGGATCTGGGTTGTGGCACCGGCGCCACCTTGCCTGCCTTGCGCGAGCGCTTCGATGACGCGCAATTACTGGCGGCTGACATCGCCTATCCCATGCTGCTTGCCGCGCGATCGCGTGTGCCCGCTGCCGCCTGTGTCGCGGCAGATGCCGAGCAGTTGCCCTTTGCTGACGCCAGCGTGGATCTGGTTTTTTCCAGCCTCGCCTTGCAGTGGTGCGGGAACATCGAACGCGCCTTCGCCGGCATCGCACGGGTGTTGCGTCCGGGTGGTGTTGCGCTGATCGCGTTGCCGGGCCCCGCCACACTCTGGGAGCTGCGTGCCGCGTGGCAGGCGGCTGACGGACGCGAGCATGTGAACCGTTTCCTGTCACTGCACACGGTGCTTGCGGCTGCGCGCGCAGCAGGCCTCAGGCCCGGGCGCATCGAGCGCGAGGAGCGCATCGAGCGTCATGCAGACACCCGTTCGGTAGCACGTGGTCTGCGCGCGATAGGCGCCAACAGTCTCGATGCCGGTCGCAGCGAAGGACTCGGCGGGCGCGCGGCGTGGACGCGGCTCGAGGCCTGTTACGCCGATCTCGCAGACGGCGGCGAAGGGCTGCCTGCAACCTGGGAATTGCTGCGAATAGTGCTGGGGAGGCCGCATGGCTGATGCGTTTTTCGTGACAGGTACCGACACCGGCGTGGGCAAGACCCTCGTCACCGCAGCGCTGCTTCACGCCGCTGCCGCGCGCGGCCTGCGCTCGCTGGGCCTCAAGCCTCTGGCGAGCGGCTCGGAGCGCGCCGAAGACGGCAGGCTGCTGAACGAAGACGCGCTCGCGCTGCAGCAGGCCGCCAGCATAAAACTCCCCTACGCGGCCGTTAACGCGCTCTCGCTGGAGCCCGCGATCGCACCGCATCTGGCGGCCCGGGAGTGCGGGTTGCGGCTTTCCGCGCGCGAGCTCGCGGACCATTGCCGCCGGCAGATGGTCCACGGCCACGATCTGTTGCTGGTGGAGGGCGCGGGTGGATGGCGCGTGCCCTTGAACGAGAGCGAGACACTGGCGGACCTCGCCCGCCTGCTCGGCCTGCCGGTTGTCCTGGTGGTGGGGATGCGGCTCGGCTGCGTGAACCACGCGATGCTCAGCGCCGAGGCCATTGCCGCCAATGGATTGCAGCTCGCGGGCTGGGTGGGCTCCCAGACGGACCCGCAGATGTCACGCGTCGAGCAGAACCTGCGCACGCTGGAAGACCGTATTGCCGCGCCCTGTCTGGGCTTCCTGCCGTACCGTGCAGACATCGGCTTTCGTGACGCAGCTCAAAGCCTCGATCTGGAGCGCCTGTTCGGCGCCTGAGGCCGTGCTATCCTCGAACCGTCATATCCTCTGCGAACGGAGGGCTTGAAGTGGCGATCAACTCGATATCCCTCTCCGGCTTGGCCGCGCTGCGCGACAGCGTGGTGCGTGCACAGGACGCCGCCAACAAAGTCGCCCAGGCCGGCGAGCCCGATGGCAAGTCGGGCATCATCGAGTCCTTGGTCGAACTGCAGCAGGCCAAGCTCGATGCGCGGGTCGCAGCGCGCGTGGTCGATGCAGGGGACCAGATGGTCGGCACCCTGATCGACACCCTTGCCTGAGTCCCCGGAGGTCGCCGCCGTGTCGGGCGTCAATATCGTGCCGCCGCTTCCCCACACCCCGGTCTACGACCCGCTCGGCCGTGCCATGACCGAGGATCAGAAATCCCGCCTGCAGGAACTGCCCTCGCACCCCGTCGAGCAAACCGACGCCAAGGAGCGTCTGGCTGACCGGCGCCGTGAGGGCCAGCCCCGGCGCAAGCCGCGCGAACCCGGCGATGACGACGACGGCCCGGGAAGCATCATCGACAGCTACGCCTGAGACCGGCTGAGCTCCGAAACCCCCGCGAACGCGTATCCTTCCCTCCGTGCCCCACGAGAAGTCCAGGAGGACCCCCGATGTTGTCTTACAAGGCCCCTCTGCGGGACATGCGTTTCGTACGCGAGGAGCTCCTCGACTTCCCGGGCCTCTACGCGAGCCTGCCGGGCTACGAGGAGTTCACGCCGGAACTGATCAACCAGGTGTTGGGAGAGGCCGCGCGCTTTTGCGAGGACGTGCTCGCGCCGCTTTACCGCAGCGGCGACGAGGAAGGCTGCACCTGGACTCCCGAGGGCGTCAAGACTCCCGCAGGATTCGCCGAGGCCTACCGCAAGTATGTGGACGGTGGCTGGGCCGCACTCAGTTCTTCGCAGGATGACGGCGGACAGGGCTTGCCCGCCTCGGTGGGCTTGTTCCTCGAAGACATGATGGGCACGGCGAACTGGGCCTGGGCCATGTACCCGGGGCTCTCGCATGGCGCGGTGCGCACCCTGAAGACGCATGGCAGCGCCGAAGAAAAAGCCACCTATCTGGGCAAGCTGGTGAGCGGAGAGTGGACCGGCACCATGTGCCTCACCGAGTCCCACTGCGGCAGCGACCTCGGCCAGCTGCGCACGCGTGCCGAGCCGCGCGCCGACGGCAGCTACGCCATCACCGGCACCAAGATCTTCATCTCCTCCGGCGATCACGACCTCGCCGAGAACATCATCCACATCGTGCTGGCGAGGCTCCCCGACGCGCCGCCTGGCACCAAGGGCATCTCGCTTTTCCTGGTGCCCAAAAAACTCCCGCAGCCCGATGGCACCCTCCTCGCGAACACGCTCGCCTGCGGCGCCATCGAGCACAAGATGGGGATCAACGGCTCGGCCACCTGCGTGATGAATTTCGACGGCGCTACGGGATTCATCATCGGCGAGCCCAACCGCGGCCTGCACCACATGTTCACTTTCATGAACGCCGCGCGACTCGGCACCGCGATGCAAGGCCTCGCGGCCTGCGAACTCTCGTGGCAGGGCGCGCGCGACTACGCCTTCGAGCGGCTGCAGGGCCGCTCGCTCGCGGGAGCCAAGAACCCTTCGGGCCCTGCGGATCCTCTGATCGTGCACCCCAACATCCGGAAGCTGCTGCTCACGCAGCGCGCCTTTGCCGAGGGCAGCCGCGCCTTCCTGTACTGGCTCTGCCGGCAGGTCGACACCATGGACCGCTCGCCCGATGCCGCGGCGCGCAAGCAGGCCGAAGACCTGATGGCGCTGCTCACGCCGGTGGGCAAGGCCTTTGTCACCGAGGTGGGCTACGAGGCCGCGAACCTCGGCATGCAGGTGCTGGGCGGTCACGGCTATGTGCGCGCCAACGGCATGGAGCAGATCGTGCGTGACACGCGCATCGCACTGCTCTACGAGGGCACCAGCGCCATACAGGCGCTCGACCTGTTGGGCCGCAAGGTGATGGGCACCGGCGGTGCGCTCCTCAAGTCCTACCAGGAACACATCGAGGCGTTCTGCGTGGCGCAGGATGGCCGCGAGGACATGGCCGCTTTCGTGCAGGCGCTGCGCGCCACGGGCGCACGGCTCGAAGGCCTCACCTGGAAGATCGCGGAATCCGCCATGAAGAACGCCGAAGAAGCCGACGCCGCGGCCTTCGAGTACCTGATGATCCTCGGCTATCTGGTGCTGGCGCACATGTGGGCATGGATGGCGCGCGTTGCGGCCGATGCGCTTGCCGCCGGCAGCACCGAGACAGAGTTCTACGCCGCCAAGATCGAGACTGCGCGTTTCTACTTCCAGCGCGTGCTGCCCCGCACCGAGAGCCTGGCGATCTGCGTGGAGGCCGGCGGCGCTTCCATCACCGCCATTCCCCAGAACCACTTTGCCGCCTGAGGTGCACCATGCGACGTGAAGACGAGATCAGCGAAGAAGACCGCGCGCGCGTGAACAAGGTCACGACGAGCGGCATCCACTCGGTGGAGCGCAAGCCTTTCCGGCCGTTCTACATGATGCTGATGCTCACGGTTGTGACCTTACTGCTCAGCGTGGTCGCCATCGTGATCGAGAAGATGTATATCCCCTGACGGGGAAATTTGATTACAATCGCGCCGCCTTGGCAGGTCCCTGCCAACGGTTTTCGGAGTGTAGCTCAGTCTGGTAGAGCACCGCCTTCGGGAGGCGGGGGTCGAAGGTTCGAATCCTTTCACTCCGACCAATTTCCCATCCTTGATCCCAAGTCACACCTCGGCATCCCTGCGCTCCGAGTGCCCTACGGCTGCGAGCCTTGTATGCGTTTTGTTTTCGCATACGCAAAAAACAGAAAGCCCGCTTTCGCGGGCCCTCTCATTTGGTGCAATCTTTCAGCTTGTTAGCGGAAGGAGCGCAATTTCCGATCATGTACGGGTCGGAGGTTAGCCGCGGTTCCCGCACGTTGCAATACTCGAACAGCAGCAGCGACAAGGAAGGGCACCATGAAATACAGGCTCGGCATCGATTTGGGCACCAATTCGCTCGGATGGGCCGTTCTGAGGCTCGACCCAGCGGGGCAGCCCTGCGGCCTGGTGCGCGCTGGCGCCAGGATCTTTTCTGACAGCCGCAACCCGAAGGACGGCTCATCACTTGCCAGTGCACGGCGCCTGCCTCGTCAAATGCGCAGACGCAGGGATCGGTACCTGAGCCGTCGCGGCAAGCTGATGTCGCTACTCGTCAAGCACGGACTGATGCCGACAGATATTGGCGAGCGAAAGAAGATCGAGAATCTCGACCCTTGGACACTTCGCGCGGAAGGTCTCAACCGGGAGCTTGCGCCGCACGAGTTGGGACGTGCGCTGTTCCATATGAACCAGCGCAGAGGTTTCCAGAGCAACCGCAAGGCCGACAACGCCGACGAAAACGAGAAGGGCAAGATCAGCTCTGCCATAGAGCGGATGGCACAGCACCTCCGATCGGGTGGTGGGCAATTCGCGACGATCGGGCAATACCTTGCAGACCGCCACAGCCGAAAGGAACCCGTCCGTGCGAGGCTCATCGGCTCAGGTGCCAAGGCGAGTTATCTCCTCTATGTACACCGGGCCATGGTCGCTGAGGAGTTCGACGTGCTCTGGTCTGTCCAGAGTGCTTACCGGCCCGGTCTCCTGACATCGGAGGCCTGCACGGCCATCCGTGACTGCATGTTCTTTCAGCGGCCTTTGCGCGCGGTAAAGCCGGGCAAATGCTATTTCGAGCCGGCCGACGACAGGGCGCCGATTGCGCACCCGCTGTCGCAACAATTCCGGATTTATCAGGAACTCAACAACCTCCGCGTCATCGACGCACATATGACGGAGCGGCCTCTCACGCTCCATGAACGCGATACCCTTGCGGCGAAGCTCCTGGCCGGTTCCGAATTGAAGTTCTCTTCGATGGCGAAACTCATCGGGTTGCCGCGTGATACACGCTTCAATCTGGAGTCCGAGCGCAGGGACAAACTGAAGGGCGATGAGGTTGCCGCAAAGCTGGCGGGCAAACGCGGGATTGGCGGTCGATGGATTGCCCTGCCTCAGGAACAGCAGACCACGATCGTCGAGTTGCTGCTGGCCGAGACCGACGAGGCCAAGCTGCTCGACCGCCTGAAAGGCGAGTTCGGATTTTCAACCGACGACGCCCTCCGCCTCAGTGCAGCAGTAATGCCGGATGGCTACGGCCGCCTCAGTGTGAAGGCGCTCTCCGCAATCGTGGCCGAACTCAAGCGTGACGTTGTGACTTATGCCGATGCAGCAAAAAGGGCAGGCTACAACCACTCGGACCAGTACACCGGAGAAATCCGCCGGCAGCTCCCGTACTACGGTGCGGTGTTGCAGAGATACGTCACCCCCGGGACCAATGACCCACGCGACAACGATGAAGCCCGCTACGGCCGTATCGCGAATCCTACGGTCCATGTTGGCTTGAACCAGCTCCGCAAACTGGTCAATGCCGTCATCAAGCGTTACGGAAGACCCACAGAAATCGCGATCGAACTGGCCCGCGATCTGAAGATGAGCGCAAAAGCCAAAGAAGACCTCCGGAGGGAGCAGTCGGAGAACCAGCGGCGCAACGAGGGCCACGCGAGAACTCTTTCCGAACTCGGGCTGCCCTCCAACTACGAGAACAGGCTGCGGCTCAGGTTGTGGGAGGAAACCAACGCAGACCCCCACCGACGCACCTGCGTATACAGCGGCAAGCCAATTTCGATGTCCCAACTCTTCGACCCTGACCGGGTCCACATCGACCACATACTCCCGTTCTCCCGCACCCTCGACGACAGCATCGCGAACAAGGTGCTGTGCTTCCGCGAGCACAACAGGTTCAAGGCCAACCGAGGGCCGTGGGAAGCATTTGGCACTGCACCGAACTATTCATGGGAGGAGATTCTGGGGCGGGCGAATGCTCTTCCGCAGAACAAGCGCGGGCGCTTTGCTGAAGACGCCATGGAGCGTTATGCCAGCGAGAAGAGCTTCGAAGCCCGGCAACTCACCGACACCGCATACATGGCGCGCGTCGCACGGGAATATCTGTGTGGGGTCTGCCCGCCGAACTGCATACGCACCAGCCCTGGTCGCCTGACGGCGTTGATCCGGAGCAAATGGGGGCTGAACAGGATCCTCGGTGAGGGAAATGCGAAAAACCGTGACGATCATCGCCACCATGCGGTTGATGCGGTGGTGGTGGCGCTCACAGACCGGGGGATGCTGCAGAGAGTGAGTTCTGCGGCCGCGCGTGCCGAGCAGCGTCAGCTCGACAGGATCCTTGAGGACATGCCCGAACCGTGGGCCGGTTTCTATCAGGAGATCGAAAGCGTCATCGACCGCGTCGTGGTGTCTTTCAAGCCCGATCACGGCCCCGAGGCGGCGCTCCATAACGACACGGCCTACGGCATCGTCGGCGCTGCAGGGGCAAAAGATCAGTCGGTGGTCCGCCACCGTGTTCCGGTGACGAACTTCGAGAACCCGAAAGAGCTGGAAAAGATCGCGGACCCCGAACTGCGCAGGCTGCTGGAGAGCCGCATGTCCGGGCTCGCCGACAAGAAGCAGATCAAGGCTGAACTGCAGAAATTCAGCGAGGAGACCGGTATACGCAGGGTGCGGGTCATCGAGCAGATGCGGGTGATCCCCATCAAGGATCGCGACGGCCGCATCTACAAGGGATACAAGGGCGACAGCAATTACTGTTACGAAATATTCGAGGCCGAAGGCGGGAAATGGGGTGGTGAGGTGATTGCCACATTTGAGGCGAACCAGCGACCGTACCAAGAGTTCCGTAAAAGCGTGGCTTACGCACACAGGGCCTTTTGTGGCGCGCCGTTGGTGATGCGGCTTTGTGTAGATGACATGCTTGGTATTGAAGAAATGGGGGAGCGCCAAGTTCTTCGAGTTGTGAAGATTTCGACAGGACGAATTTATCTGGCAGGACATAGCGAGTCGGGGAGTTTGAAGGCAAGAGACGCCGATCCGGCAGACCCATTTAGATACCTCGTTAAATCACCAGCGGCGCTGATTAACCTAAAGGCAGAATCGATATCGGTCGATATCCTAGGCTACGTGATCCCACGGAAGGCCACGCAATGCCAGGACGTATCGTAGAGATTGCAGAAGACGGCAGGCATCTGGAGCTGTACCGGGGCTTCCTTCAGGTAAAGGCGGGCGGTGAACTGCTCGGGCGTGTGCCCCTTGATGACATCATCGGGGTGATCGCGAATGCCCGCGCGCTCACCTACTCCAACAACATCCTTGTTGCACTTGCCGAGCGCGGCGTCCCCTTCGTGCTGTGTGCGAGCAACTTCAAGCCGGTGGGCATGGTCTGGCCGGTAGAGTCGCATCACTTGCAGGCTGCCCGCATGGATGCGCAATTGGCCGCCACGCTCCCTCTAAAGAAACGCCTCTGGCGCGACATCGTCCGCAGCAAATTGCTGTGGCAGGGTTGGTGCCTCCAGCAGCGGGGGCGGCCGCATGTCCCGCTGACAGCGCTGGTGGCGCGCGTGCGCTCTGGCGATACGGGCAATGTCGAAGCGCAGGGTGCCCGGCGGTACTGGCCATTACTGCTGGGCAAGGGCTTTGTGCGGGACAGGGATCTGCCGGATGTGAACGCCCTGCTGAACTACGGTTACGCGGTGCTGCGCGCCTGTGTGGGGCGCGCTGTTATTGCCGCGGGGCTGCATCCCGGCATACCGATTCACCACAGCAACCAGTTCAATGCACAGCGCCTGTGCGACGATCTGATGGAGCCCTTCAGGCCCGTCGTGGATCTCACCGTGGCAACTTTGCATGAGGCGGGTGTTGTCGAGGTTGATCCCGCAAGCAAGGCCGAGCTCGTGCGCGTGCTGTCGAGGGACCTTCCCTTCGGGCAGGTCAAAAGCCCGCTGGACCAGTGTGCCCAACGGCTCGCCTCATCGTTGGCTGCCGTCTATCTGGGAGAGCGTGAAGAACTGGAGTTGCCCACGCCTGATTGGGCTCCGCCGGCGTGAGCGATGAGCCATCTGAGCGGGTACCGGTTCATGTGGCTCATGGTGATGTTTGATCTGCCCGTGATGACAGCGCCTGAGCGAAAGGCGGCCGCGGGCTTCCGTTTCGACTTGCTGGACTTCGGCTTCGAGATGGCGCAGTACTCGGTGTATCTGCGGTGCTGCCGGGGCAAAGATCATGTGGACGCGGTGGTCCGCAAGGTGGAGCGGGCCCTGCCTGATGGCGGGAGGGTCGACATCCTTTGCTTCACGGACAAGCAGTACGAAAACATCCTCAGTTTTCAGAGGGGCGCAGCCGCCGCGTCTCGAAAAACGCCAGGACAGTTCGCCCTTTTCTGACTCTGAAGAGCGATTTTTACAGGCTGATATCCTTATAAAAAACATTAAAAACAATAGGTTGCGCGCGACGGGAGTGTACGTGATCGGAAATTGCGCGCCATCCACAACAC
>CAIYPF010000166.1 GCA_903928015.1 uncultured Gammaproteobacteria bacterium
CCCAAGGGTTGGGCTGTTCGCCCATTAAAGCGGAACGCGAGCTGGGTTCAGACCGGCGTGAGCCAGGTCGGTCCCTATCTGCTGTGGGCGTAGGAATGTTGAGAGGAGACTTCCTTAGTACGAGAGGATTGGGAAGGACGTACCCCTGGTGTGCCAGTTGGACCGCTCGGTCCATAGCTGGGTAGCTAAGTACGGCAGGGATAATCGCTGAAAGCATCTAAGCGAGAAGCCCCCCTCAAGATAAGCATTCCATGTCGCAAGACGAAAGACCCCTCGTAGACCACGAGGTTGATCGGCCGCACGTGTAAGCGGAGAAATCCGTTCAGCGAAGCGGTACGAACGGTCGATCGCTTGGCCATGTCGACCGGATTCCGTCACCTGACCTGGGCAACCAGCGCAGTGGACCGGATCCATCGAACATGACCCCAAAATACGGGTGGTGCCAGCTGTTATGGCTGGTGCCGCCCACACGCATCGAAAGCATCTCGATGACGCGCAAGCGTCGCGATGCTTGCCCTGCCGGCTCGACCGGCAGCCATCGTGTCTCAAACCCGTGCGTGGGCGAAAGCCCCCGCACGGATTTGTCGGTGAATTTACGCAAGGGGAAATACCTGATCCCATCCCGAACTCAGAAGTCAAGACCTTGCGGCCAATGATACTGCTCTGCGGGAAAGTAGGTGATCGCCGACTTGATGGGCCCTGGTGGGAAACCACCGGGGCCCTTCTCTTTTTGTGTTGGTATCCGTCTTTGAACCGCAGTTTGAGTGTTGGTTCAAAGGCGCAGTGCGAGCGGAGTGTCGCGTTATAACGCGGCGATCTTGATGCTGTAGACTTGCACTGTCTGGAAGTGAATTGTGCCTGCGACCTTTCCGGGTCTTTGAGGCCACTCGCGTGAGTGGTGCTCTTGACGTGACCGATTGAAGGAGTCGACGGATGCCGATGTTCAAGATCTTTGTGGGGAACCTCGATCCCAAGGTGACGGTCGAGATGCTCACGCCGATGTTTGCCGCATTTGGTGAACTTGATGAAGTGATCGTGGCCAAGGACGAGGACGGCAAGAGTCGTGGCTTCGCGATCGTGCTGTACAAGGACTCCATGAAGGGCCAGTTGGCCATCGAGACGCTGACCGGTCGCAAGATCCTGGGTCGCGAGATCGTGATCAACGAGGCGATGAAGAAGGGCAAGAAGAAGCCTGCCGAGACCGAGAAGCCCCGTGGTCCGTTTGGCCCGAAGTTCGGAGGTGGCGGTGGTGTTGGCGGTCGAGCTGGTTCAGCTTCGCGGCCTGGCGGCTTCAGCCGCGGTGCCGCCGGCGGATCCGAGCGCCGTGGCAGCGCGGGTGGCAGCAGCGGATTCAGCCGCAATCCGCGTCGCGGCAGCGCGAGTGGTGGCTCTCCAAGGGGCCTGGGCGGTGCGCCACGACCACCCGCTGGTCCCACGGGTCCCGCGGGCCGTCCTCCACTGGGTGGAACGGGTGGAACGCGTCCACCAGCAGGCGGTCCTCCCAAGGCGCGTCCCGAAGACGAGGATTGATGCGCGGGGGTAGCCCCCGTTTCATCCCGTTCGGAAAGGCTGTGCAGATAGAGGTTTGGGTTCCGGGCGGATTGTGGTATGCTTCCTCGCAGACTCGGGTTCGGAACTGGCGTTCAGATCCGCTCTTGCGTCACGTACGCGGCCGCGCTGGCCTGCACTGATACTGAAGGACGAACTGGACATGTTTCGGATCTACGTCGGCAACTTGAACTTTCGCACGACTGACGACGCCCTGCGGGCGGCTTTCGAGGCCTTTGGCCCCGTGACTGAGGTGTACATCGGAACCGATCGCGACACCGGTCGCTCGCGCGGCTTCGGCTTCGTGACCATGGGCGAGAAGGCCCACGGTGAGGCGGCAATCGCCGGCCTGAACGGCAGCCAGCTCGATGGCCGCGCCATCGTGGTGAACGAGGCGCAGCCCCGTCCGCCCAAGACCGGCGGCTTCGGCGGCGGCGGTGGCGGCGGTGGCGGTGGTTTCCGTGGTGGTCGTGGCGGCGGCGGCGGCGGCGGTGGTTTCCGCGGCGGTCGTGGCGGCGGCTACGGCGACTAAGTCACGCACGCATTGACTTGCCAATTCCCAAGGGCCTCGCGCAAGCGGGGCCCTTGGTGTTTTTGATCGCGTTCGCGGAGGCAACGCCTGGATCGAATAGCATTGCGGCATGCCGTTTCTCGAGGTCCGTGGCACGAACCTGAACTCTCGAACGGATCTGGTGACCTCCTTGACGGTGGGTCGTCTGCCGGAATGCGACATCGTGCTGCCCGCCGATGGCGTGTCGCGGCGGCACTGTCAGTTCGAGCTGTCCCCAGAGGGAATGTGGCAGGTTCGGGACCTTGGCAGTCGCAACGGAACCGGGGTCAACGGCAAGCGCGTGGCGGTGCAGTCGCTCCGTCATGGCGATGTGGTGCGTGTCGGTCGCTTCGAGCTTCGGTTCGTGGATCCGGAGGAGGCATTGCGAAAGCCGGGGCCTGGTGGCGGGGCGGAACGGCAGGAACCGGCGGCAGATGACGATGATCCGCTCGAGCCGATTCCGCTGGAGAAGGCCCCGCGTGAGCCCAAGCGCGCAGCGCCGCCGCGTGTGGCGTTGCCGGGTGGGGCCAGCCGCCGGCCGCCAGCGAACCCGAACACGATCGATGTTGACCTGAACGAGGTTGTGTCCGGTGTCAGTGAAGAACACGCCGAGGCGCGGCTGCAGCGCATCTGCGATGAGGCACCGAGTCAGGCCTTTGCGGCGCGCGACATTTCGCTGGTGGACATGCGTGGCCAGGTGGTGCATCAGGCAGCATCCCTGGGTGGCGAGGGTGCGGCCGAAGCGCGCGAGAGCGTGCGTCTATTCCGGCTGATCCTGCTGACGGCGCTGCGCACGCGTGC
>CAIYPF010000167.1 GCA_903928015.1 uncultured Gammaproteobacteria bacterium
CGACCCCACCACCGAAATTCCACCCCGCAGGACCGGGCCATGCCCGCGACAGCTGACCTGTGGCGACGGAATATGCCGCACACCTCCTGGAGCGCCCCCGACATCTGCGCCATACAACACACCTTCCCCACGCTCATCAGCTCATCAGCTCATCAGCTCATCAGCTCATCAGCTCATCAGCTCATCGAGGATATTGCCGCGTTCCGCGGCCAGAGGATCAACGGTCAGACGAGGCCGATCCCAGCGCTGCCCGGTGGCTGATATGACGCTCGAGAAAGGCCCGCACGCGGGGTAGCCGCACGATCATCCGTTCGGATGCTTATGGTGTCGGAAATTTGCTGTTAGCCTAGCGGCTTCACAACGGGAGGGGTGCGATGAGTAGCGAGCAACAGGCTGACTTTGATGTGATTGCGGTAGGTGCGGGGTTTGCAGGTCTGTCCCTCATCCATTACGCGCGTGAAGCGGGTTTGTCGATCCGCGTCTTCGACAAGGCCTCCGATATCGGTGGCACCTGGACCTGGAACCGTTATCCGGGCGCGGCCAGCGACAGCGAGTGCTACTACTACTGTCTGACGTTCTCAAAAGAGCTGCTGCAGGACTGGTCCTGGTCGGTCCGCTACCCCGGCTGGGAAGAGAACCATCGCTACATGCACTTCGTAGCGGACCGCTGCAACATGTGGCCGCACATCCAGCTCAACACGCAGGTGCTGGCAGCCGACTTCCAGGAAGACACCGGGCTCTGGCGCATCCGGACGGCAGGCGGGGAATTCACCTGCCGCTACTTCATCAGCGCGATGGGCATGATCTCGGAGCCGGTCATCCCCGAGTTCAAAGGCATGGACACCTTCAAGGGGCCGCTGTTCCACTCCGCCCGCTGGCCGTCTGAAGGCCTCGACTACGCGGGCAAGCGCATCGCCATCACTGGCAGCGGTGCTACAACCGTGCAGATGCTGCCGGTGGTGGCGCAGACCGCGGGCAACGTGACGGTTTTCCAGCGCACCGCGAACTTCATCATGCCGGCGGTGCAGAAGCAGATGACGCCGGAGTGGGAAAAGGAAATCAAGGCCAACTACGACGCGATCATCGCCAAGTGCCGCAATCACGTCTTCGGCATGGCCTTCGACAGCCCGGTGGGTCGCACGATCGCCGACACGCCCCCCGATGAAGTGCAACGCATCCTCGAGGAGCACTGGCCGCGCGGCAGCTTCCGCTTCGTCTTCGAAACCTTCGATGACCTCCTGACCAATCCGGAGTCCAACCGGATCGTCGGCGAATTCGTGCTCCGCAAGACGCTGGAGCAGGTGAACGACCCTGACGTGCGCGAGATGCTGACGCCGAAGGGCTACCCCTTCTTCGCCAAACGGCCTCCGCTCGATCACGGCTTCTTCCCGACCTTCAACCGGGAGAACGTCAAGCTGGTGGATATCGGCAATCGCGAGCCGATCGTCGAGATCACGGAAACCGGCATCCGCACCACGAAGCAGCACTACGAGTTCGACATCATCGTGCTGGCCACCGGATTCCAGGCCTATACCGGCGGACAGGAAGCGCTGCCGATCCGTGGCAGCAACGGCCTGCTGCTGCGGGACAAGTGGGAAGACGTCTCCGGCTCGATCATGGGCGTGTTCGCGGCGGGTTTCCCGAACTTCTTCATGATCACCGGGCCGCAGGCGCCGTTCGCAAATCTCCCGGTATCCATCGAGGAGAACGCGATTTACATCGTCAACTGCATCAAGAAGATGAAAGCCGAGGGCCACGATCTGTGTGTGCCGAAGGCTGCTGCAGAAGAAGCATGGGTGGCCGAGACGGCGGATATCCACCGCCAGACGCTGATGGCACAGGGCGACAAGGTGCACTCGTGGATGATGGGCGCGAATCTCGCGAACCGGAGTCCGCGGGTGCTGATTTATTTCGGCGGCGCCAACGTCTACTACGACAAGCTCCGCCAGTCTGCCGAGGCCGGATTTCCGGAGGTCGAGTTCGAACCGCTGGCCGGATAGCCGTTCAGCCCGATGTTCCCGCGGCCGTAGCGTCGCGGGAACCCGGGCTGCACTGCGGTGCAGCCGATCCGCGTGGACGACGCCTTGAAAGACCCGCTCGAGAACACCGCTTGCTAAGGGTTAGCCGCAACGGCAAAGCGCAGCAGGTCGCGGGCATGGCCCGCTCCTACAGAAGAAATCGCGGGATTGGCCCGCGACTCCACGACCGGATGCCCGCCCCGCAGGAGCGGGCCATGCCCTCGACTCCCCAGTGGGCTCGGGCCATGCCCGCGACAGCTCACATGTTGCGGCGGTAGATGCCACCCACTTCGTACAACGCGCCCGAGATCTGCCCCAGCGAGCACACCTTCCCGGCACTCATCAGCTCGTTGAAGATGTTGCCGCGTTCCTCCGCGGTGTGCTGCAGCCCTGCGATGGCCGTCTGTGCCTCTGCCGCGTGGCGCGCGTGGAAGGCTGCAAGGTTGCCGATCTGCACGTCTTTCTCGTCGTCGGAGGAGCGCATGAGTTCGCGGCCTTCGATGGTCTCCTCCTGACCTGCGGGCGGCAGGAAGGTGTTCACACCGATCAGCGGCAGCGAGCCGTCGTGCTTCTTGCTCTCGTAGTGCAGGCTCTCGTCCTGGATCTTCGAGCGCTGGTACATCGTGTCCATCGCACCCAGCACGCCACCGCGCTCCGAGATGCGCTCGAACTCCGCGTACACCGCCTCCTCCACCAGATCGGTGAGTTCGTCCACGATGAACGAGCCCTGCAGCGGGTTCTCGCAGAAGTTCAGGCCGAACTCGCGGTTGATCACGAGTTGTATCGCCAGCGCGCGGCGCACGCTCTCTTCGGTCGGCGTGGTGATCGCCTCGTCGTAGGCGTTGGTGTGCAGGCTGTTGCAGTTGTCGAAGATCGCACAGAGCGCCTGCAGCGTGGTGCGGATGTCGTTGAAGCTCATCTCCTGCGCGTGGAGGCTGCGGCCGCTCGTCTGGATGTGGTACTTCAGCATCTGGCTGCGCGCGGCTGCGCCGTAGCGCTCTTTCATGGCGCGGGCCCAGATGCGGCGCGCCACGCGGCCGATCACGGTGTATTCCGGGTCCATGCCGTTCGAGAAGAAGAACGAGAGGTTCGGCGCGAAATCATCGATGCTCATCCCGCGCGCAAGGTAGTACTCGACGATCGTGAAGCCATTCGACAGCGTGAAGGCAAGTTGCGAGATGGGGTTCGCACCGGCTTCCGCGATGTGGTAGCCGCTGATCGATATCGAGTAGTAATTGCGCACGTTGTTGTCGATGAAGAACTGCTGCACATCGCCCATCATCTTCATGGCAAAGCCGGTGCTGAAGATGCAGGTGTTCTGCGCCTGGTCTTCTTTCAGGATGTCGGCCTGCACGGTGCCGCGCACTTTCGAGAGCGTGTCCTTGCGGATGCGCGCGTAGGTATCTGCATCGACCACCTGATCGCCCGAAACACCGAGCAAGCCGAGGCCGAGGCCGTCGCTGCCTTCAGGCAGTTCGCCCTGGTAGGCCGGGCGGGGCCGTCCCTCGAACAGGGCATCGATGCTCTTCTGCGTGGCCTCCCACTGCCCTGATGACTTCAGGTGCTTTTCCACCTGCTGGTCGATAGCGGCGTTCATGAAGAACGAGAGGATGATCGGCGCAGGTCCGTTGATTGTCATCGACACCGAGGTGGCGGGGTCGCAGAGATCGAAGCCCGAGTAGAGCTTCTTCATGTCGTCGACGGTGGCGATGGACACACCGGAGTTGCCCACCTTGCCGTAGATGTCCGGGCGCACGGCAGGGTCTTCGCCGTACAGCGTCACGGAATCAAAAGCAGTGGACAGGCGGTTCGCCGGCTGCCCGCGCGCAACGAAATGGAAACGGCGGTTGGTGCGCTCCGGCGTGCCCTCGCCCGCAAACATGCGGGCGGGATCCTCGCCGTCACGGCGATACGGAAACACGCCGGCCGTGTAGGGGTAGAAGCCCGGAAGGTTGTGCTTCAGCAGGAAGCGCAGTTGCTCGCCCCAGCTCTTGTAGCCGGGCGCGCCGATCTTGGGAATCTGCAGGTGCGAGAGGCTTTCCTTGTAGTTGTCGCCGCGGATTTCCTTGCCGCGCACGGTGTAGCTGTACTGTTCGCTGCGGATACCGGCGAGGCGCTCGGGCCACTCGCGCAGCAGCGCCAGAGAGTCCGCGCCCAGCGCGTCGATGGCCGCCTGATAGCGCTGGCGGATGGTGCGCAGGCTGTTGTCGACGCTCTTGTCGACGAGCAGTTCGGCCGCAAATCCCGTGAGTGCAGCAGGCAGCGCCACATCACCCAGCTCGCGCAGCGTCTCGTAGAGGTGCTGCGCGCGGTCCGCAATCTCGGCCTGTGATTCGGCGCGCGCGTTCTCGCCACGCCCGCCCTCGGCGATTTCCGCAAGGTAGCGCTGGCGGTTGCCGGGGATCAGTGCCACGGACTTCGGCTCGCGCAGATCCGTGTTGATCGCGGGCTCCCAGCGGTCAGCGGGCAGTTTCAGCTTGGTGGACATGCGCAGGCAGAGGCTGCGGAACGCCCAGTTCACGCCCGGATCGTTGAACTGGCTGGCGATGGTCGGGAACACGGGAATATCCGCTTCCGCCACATCGAAGGCGTTGTGGTTGCGGCGCCACTGCTTGCGCACGTCGCGCAGCGCGTCTTCGGCACCACGCTTGTCGAACTTGTTCAGGATGATCATGTCGGCGAAGTCGAGCATGTCGATCTTCTCGAGCTGGCTCGCGGCGCCATACTCGCTGGTCATCACGTAGACCGAAAAATCCACCAGGTCCACGATCTCGGAATCGCTCTGCCCGATGCCCGCGGTCTCGACGATCACCATGTCGAAGCCGAGCGATTTGAGGAACAGGATCACATCGCCCAGCATCTCGTTGGTGGCGAGGTGCTGACGGCGCGTGGCCATGGAGCGCATGTACAGGCGCTCGGAAATCAGGCTGTTCATGCGGATGCGGTCACCGAGCAGCGCGCCACCGGTGCGACGGCGCGTCGGGTCCACGGCCAGCACGGCGATGCGGCGGTCGGGGAAGAAACGCAGCAGCCGCGAGAGGATCTCATCCGTCACCGAGCTCTTGCCAGCGCCACCGGTACCCGTGATGCCCACCACCGGCACCTGGCCGGCGCGCAGCGTCCATTCCTTGCGAAGCCGCGCGAGTTCCTGCTCGCTGAAGAGGCCCTCTTCGATCGCGGAAACCATCTGCGCGACGGCGATCTCATCGTCGATGCCGGTGTCGTCGGGACGCGCCGAGGGCTTGCGCACGGCAGCGGTGCGCTGCACCAGATCCTCGATCATGCCGATCAGGCCCATCGTCATGCCGTCACGCGGGTGGTAGATGCGCTCCACGCCGTAGGCCTGGAGTTCGTCGATCTCCTCGGGCGTGATGGTGCCGCCACCGCCGCCGAAAACGCGGATATGCGGCGCGTTCAGTTCCTTCAGCATGTCGACCATGTAGCGGAAGAATTCGTTGTGCCCGCCCTGGTAGGAACTGATGGCGATGCCGTCGGCGTCCTCCTGCAGCGCGGCACGTACGATTTCGCGCACGCCGCGGTTGTGACCCAGATGCACGACTTCGGCGCCTTGTGCCTGGATCAGGCGGCGCATCACGTTGATCGCGGCGTCGTGGCCGTCGAAGAGCGAGGCGGCGGTGACGAAGCGCAGCGGCTTCTCGCCGTCACGGGTGGCTTCCTGCTGCTGCATCGAGGTTGCGGTCGACATGGTGATCTCCGGGTTCGCTCAGGTATTCGGGAGGTATGTTGACCTATTGTCCGACAATGGGTCAACATGGGCTCAACCTCCCCTCCAACGGCGCTCACATGCCGGAGAAGATGCCCTCGAGCCCTGCCCCCGCACACAGCTTCAGCACGCTGAAGCGACCGCCCGCCTACCAGGTGGTCAGCGAGAAAATCCGCGAGGCGATCCTCTCGGGACGCATCCCCGCCGATGGACTTCTTCCGACGGAAACCGAACTCGCCACGCAGTTCGGCGTGACGCGCTCCACCGTGCGCGAGGCGATACGCCTGCTCGAACAAGGCGGGCTGATCGGGCGCGCGGACCGCAAGCGCCTCGCGGTGAGGTTGCCCTCGCTCGAATCCGCCTCGCGCTCGATCAGCGCCGCGATGCAGATGCACCGCGTGACCTTCAAGGACCTGTGGGAGATCTCCATGGGGCTGGAGCCGCTCGCGGCTCGCCTCGCCTGCGCGACCATCGATGCCGCGCACATCGCTCTGCTCGAAGCCAACCTGCAGCGCACGCGAGCCGCCTTCGACAACGACGAGGAAATGCTCGAAGCCGAGATCGAATTCCACGACCTGGTCGCACGCGCCACGCGCAACCACGCGCTGCTGCTGGCCCGGCAACCGCTCAACCTGCTCTTCTACCCGGCCTATCGTCCGGTGATCGAGCGACTCAAGCCCGGCAAGCGCATCCTCGAATCGCACCAGAAAATCTTCGAGGCCATCCGCCGCAATGACCCGGACACTGCCGCCGAATGGGCCGAGAAACACATGCGGGACTTCCGGCGCGGCATCCTGATGGCAAAGCTGGACTTCGAAGGCCCGGTGGATGCGGCGACAGCCGAGGCCAAGCGCGGCGTGGCTTGACGCGGCATCGCGCGGACGCGACATTGCCTGCATGAATCCGCGCATCCCTGCCTCGCTCGAGATCGTCACCGCCCTGCTCTTCGCTACGGGCCTGTTCCTGTGCCTGCACCTGCAACTGCTTCCCGCGCTGATCGCAGGCCTCCTTGTCTATTCGCTTGTCCATGCGATGGTGCCGCTGCTGCACGCGCAGTTGCTGGACCATCAGTCATCACGCCTGCTGGCCGTGTGGATGATCGCTGCGGTGGTGATCGCGCTCGTGGCAATAGGCGGTACGGCGCTCGCGTCCTTGCTGCGCAACAGCGGCGAGAGCATTCCGCAACTCATCACCCGGATGGCCGAGATCATCGAGGGATCGCGCAGCAAACTGCCCGAGTGGCTGCTCGAGAGCATCCCGCAAGACACCGATGAACTGCGGCTTGCGATCGTGGGGTGGCTGAAGGGGCACGCCAGCACCTTCCAGGTGGCGGGAACGGGCCTGGGGCGCGCGCTGGCGCACATCCTGATAGGCATGGTGGTCGGGGGGCTGCTGTCGCTGGACGCGGCGCTGGAGCACACCCGGGAAGCACCGCTCACCGCCGCCATCGGCGAGCGCGGACACCGTCTGGCAGGTGCCTTCCGCCGCGTGGTCTTTGCGCAGTTCTGGATTTCGGCGCTGAACACCTTCTTCACCGGCGTTTTCCTGGCCGGCGTGCTGCCTGTGCTGGGCGTGCAACTGCCCTTCACCAAAACGCTGATCCTGGTCACCTTCGTGGCCGGATTGATCCCGATTCTCGGCAACCTGATCTCGAACACGGTGATCTTCGTGGTGGGCCTCAGCCAGTCACTCACCGTGGCGCTGGGCGCGCTGCTCTACCTGATCGTGATACACAAGCTCGAGTACTTCCTGAACGCCAGGATCGTGGGCAGCCAGATCCGCGCCCGCGCCGCCGAACTGTTGCTGGCGATGCTGGTGATGGAGGCGGCCTTCGGCATCACCGGACTGATTGCCGCGCCGATCTTCTACGCCTACCTGAAGGACGAGTTGCGCAGTCGCGCGCTGGTCTAGGACGGGACAGCCCCAAGACGATCGAGCAGGCCCGTCGCCGCCTCGAAATCGAAAGCTTCCAGCGCACGCGCGAGTTCCTCCAGCATCTCACCCGCAGGGCTGCCGCGCCCCAGTGCCGCGAGATCTGCCGCGAGTTGCACCGCATCCGGATCGTTGCCCTCTACCAGCGCACGCAGCCTGCTGACGCCAGCATCGATCTGTCCGGGTTCCGCGACCGCAACGGCCGCCGCTGGCGCCGCCGCCAGTTCGCGCAAACCTGCCAGCACGGGCGACAGCGCCAGGTCGAGCTGTTGTGTCAGCGCAGCAAGCTCCTCAGGTGCCGCGCCACGCAAGCAGCCGCGCTCGAGTTCGCCTGCCGCAGACTGCACGGCAGCGGCACCGATGTTGCCAGCCGTGCCCTTCAATGTGTGCGCGAGACGTGTCGCCGCCTCGGGATCCGCATCGTGGAGCGCCCGCGCGAACGTGGAGCTGAAGTTACCGGAGGAATCGCGGAATTTCAGCAGCAGGCGGCGATAGAGACCTTCATCGCCCATCGTACGCTCGAGGCCCGCAGCGGTATCGATGCCCGGCAGCACGGGCAGCGGCGGGAGCGGTGCAGCGTCGGTTTCCACGGCAACCCTGAGGCCTGGCTCACGGCCCGGGGAGCGGATCCACCGCGCCATCGTCGCGAACATTTCCGCGACGTTGAGAGGCTTCGGGATGTGGTCGAACATGCCCGCCGCAAGCACCTTTTCCCGGTCACCTGCCATCGCATTGGCGGTCATCGCGATCACGGGCAAGTCTTTCCACTTGGGGTTCGCCCGGATGGCGCGCGTGGCGGTGTAGCCATCCATCACGGGCATCTGGCAGTCCATGAGCACACCGTCGAAGTCGTCGTCGATGGCCAGCCGGTCGAGCGCCTCCTGCCCGTTGTTCGCCAGCACGACCTCCAGGCCTGCGTTGGCCAGGAGCTCCATCGCGAGCTCCTGGTTCATCTCGTTGTCCTCCACCAGCAGCACCCGCGCGCCGCGCAGTTGCGCCATCGTCCCGGCGTTTTCCTCGGACTTCTCGCGCGTCCGCGTCCGCGGCAAGGCCTCACGGCCCAGCGCCACCGCGATGGACTCGACAAGCGTGCTGGCCGTCACGGGCTTGGTCAGTACCGTACGCAGCGCGATGCCCCGCTCTTGGGCCGACTCTATCGCTTCCTCCCGGCCGAAGGCCGTCACCATCACGACGGGCGGGGCCGCGTCACCCAGTTCCGCGCGCATGCGCCGTGCGGCTTCCACACCGTCGAGCCGCGGCATTCGCCAGTCCATCAGCACGAGATCAAACGGATTGAAGGCACGCTCCTGCTCCACCACGCGCGCCACCGCCTCCTCCCCGTCGGCAGCAGACTCCACCACGAGGCCGAAAGAGGCGCACATCTCGATCAGGATCTCGCGCGCCGTCTGGTTGTCGTCAACGACCAGCACCCGGACTCCGGCAAGCTCCCCCGCGCGACGGACGCTGCGCGCCGAGGACTCGCTCTGCCTGCCGAAGGTAGCCTCGAAGTGGAAAGTCGAGCCCTTGCCCTGCTCGCTCTCTACCCAGATGCGGCCGTTCATCATCTCGACCATACGCTTGCAGATCACGAGCCCCAGCCCGGAGCCCCCATACCGGCGCGTGGTGGATGTATCGGCCTGACTGAAGGACTGGAACAGCTTGCCGCACTGCTCGGGCGTCATCCCGATACCCGTGTCCCGGACGCAGAAATGCAGGACAGCGGAAGTTTCGTCGAGGGTGACGGTCTCGACGCCCACCACGATCTCGCCCTTTTCCGTGAACTTCACCGCGTTGTTGCCGAGATTCACCAGCACCTGACCGAGGCGCAGCGGGTCTCCGTTCAGCGCCATGGGGACATCGGCCCGCAGGTCGAAGAGCAACTCGACGCCTTGTTCCTCGGCCTTGATGCCGACCAGGTTCGCGAGGTTCTCCATCACGTCTTCGAGCCGGAAATCCACGCTCTCCATGGTGAGCTTGCCGGCCTCGATCTTCGAGAAGTCGAGGATGTCGTTGATTACTCCCAGCAGGTTCTCGGCCGCGCGGTTCACTTTCTCGATGTAAGCGCGCTGCTTCTTGTCGAGGTCCGTGCGCAGGGCGAGATTGGACATGCCGATGATCGCGTTCATCGGCGTGCGGATCTCGTGGCTCATGTTCGCTAGGAAATCGCTCTTCGCTCGCGTCGCTTCCTCGGCCGCTTCCTTCGCGAGGACGCTCTCGCGCTCGGCCTGCCTGCGCGCCGTGATATCCAGCAGCCAGACCATCACGCCTTTCTCGCCGTGCAGCGAGAAGAGCATGGCCGTCGTGAGGTAGTCCCGTTCCTCCCCGTCGGCTGCGCGCAGGCGCGTCTCGATGTCACGGATATGGCCGGCGCGCATCAGCATGCGGCTGAGGTTGTCGCGCAGTTCGGTGGTCGGGAACACGCGCCCCGCCTCGCCGCCAACGGGAATCCCGAACATCGTCTGGTAGGCGGAATTCGCGTACCGCACGATGCCGTCGACCGCGAACACCACGCCGAGGGGGCTGTTCTCGAGAATGCTCTGCAAGGCGGATTGCTGCTCGGCAATGGACTCCCGCAGCGTGATGTCCTCGACGATCCAGATATGCGCGCGGGTAGCCCCGGTGAGGGCGAACTCGGGCAGCATGCGGCCCGTGATCTCGGCCTTGAACGCGCTGCCGTTCCTGCGGCGGAAATCGGCGTGCAACCGCACATCGCCGTCGTAGAAGAGTTCGGGCAGCGTTCCGCCGAATACCTCTTTGGGCGAGGCATCGACGAGGAACAAGCCACTGCCCTGCTCTTGCAGTTCGCTCAGGCTGTAGCCCACCAGAGTCTCGAAGGCAGGATTGACCTGCAAGATCGCACCCGACTCATCCGCGAGCACCATGCCGACCGGTGTCTGGGAAAAGATTCTCTGCTGGTAAGCGAGCAGCGCTTCGGTGCGCTGGCGCTCACGGCGGATCTCGCGGGAGGCATAGAACTGGCGGAACATGATCCCGAGGATCGCGAGGCCGAGAAACACGAGCAGGGGGTAGTCCGAGGTCTTTACGGCACCGTTGTGCCCGAACGCCAGCACGGTCACGTAGACCAGCACGTAGGTGGCAAAGGAAGACGCAGCCGACAGGGACTCGCGGGCATCGCCCGACAGCGGCACGCGCTCGGGGGACCTGATGAACCACCACACCGCAGCACACTGGAGGAACCTGCCCGCGTTGGTCAGCAGGGCCACGGACGCGGAGTAACCGGGATCGCCGCGCAGGGTATTGGCGTTCCACACCAGATCCGCCGCGAGGTAGAGGGCCCATCCGATGCACGCGAGCGCGTAGACCCGGTGATCCACGGGGGAGTCATCGGCGGTCTTGAACAGCATCGTGAAAAAAGTGAACGCAACCAGCACGTCCAGCGCGGCAAAGGAGATCAGGCCGAAGCGTTCTGTCAGCGTGAAGACGTGAAGGTTGTGGCTCACGTCTCCCTTCAGCAGGAACCAGATGACGAGGGCACCGGCCAGGATCGTCGTGACGTAGTCGACGAGCATCCGGGTGACACCAAGGCTTCTCGACTCGGACGCAAGGACGCGCCACTGGTAGCCGATCATCAACGCGTAGGCAGCGTAGAAATAGCCATCGTTCGAGGAAAGGATCTCGGATCTTCCCTCGATCCAGTCGATGGTCTCGAAGACGTTGCCCGTCAGAAACAGGGCAAGCGTGGCAGCCGTCCAGACCCAGAAGCGCCGTTGCTCGTGATCAAGGCTGCGCAGTGCGGCCATGACAGCCGCCGCCAGCAGCAGGAAGTGCGTCAGCGGCTCCGACCACGTCTCGATCAGATACGGTGTGGCGGCAAAGCCCAGGCTCTGGAAAGGCAGATACGTGGATACAGCCAGCGCCGCCACGCCACACATGAGCGCGGTCGCCAGCCACCCGGCCTGCCGCTGTGTCAACGTCATGGTCTTCCCCCGTGCGAACAGCATCCGGCAATTGTCTCGTGGGCAGGATGCCCCGCCAGAACGGGCAGGCTCACTGCTGGAACTGCGAGAGGCTGTCAGCCTTGCGTTCGATGTCCTCGTCCGTGTCGGCAAAGCGCTTGGCGATCTCGCGGAATTCGCCCGCCACCTGCGCGAAGGCATCGACCATGTCAGGGTCGAAGTGGGAACCGCGCCCTTCAAGGATGATCCCCACGGCCTGCTCGTGTGTCATGCCGGGCTTGTACACACGCCGGCTGATCAGGGCGTCATAGACATCGGCAACCGCCATCAAACGGGCGGATACCGGGATGGCATCCCCGGCAAGCCCCTCGGGGTAGCCGCTGCCGTCCCATTTTTCCTGGTGGCTGTAGGCGATCTGCTTCGCGTACGTGAGGAAATCGACCTCCATGCCCAACTGCCGCTCGGCAGCAACGATGGCATCGCGCCCCAGCGTCGTGTGGGTCTTCATGATGTCGAATTCTTCAGGCGTGAGCCGGCCCGGCTTCAGCAGGATCCGGTCGGGTATGCCGACCTTGCCGATGTCGTGAAGCGGCGCCGATTTGAACAGCTTGCTGATGGTCTGTTCGTCGAGAAACATCCGGAAGCGCGGGTGCTCACACAGGCGCTCCGCCAGCACCTTCACGTAATACTGCGTGCGGCGGATGTGATTGCCTGTGTCACTGTCGCGCGTCTCGGCGAGCGAGGCCATGGCCATCGTGGTCACGTCCTGGATCGCCTGCACCTCGCGGGTGCGCTTTTCCACCTCCTGCTCGAGGAAATCGTTCTTGTCGCGCAGGAAATCACTGGC
>CAIYPF010000168.1 GCA_903928015.1 uncultured Gammaproteobacteria bacterium
CTTTGGTTACGCGATCGACAAGTCTGCCCTCCCTTACATCTCGCCGGTCCTGTTCGGCACGCCCTATGCCATGGCACCGCGCTATGCCCGCGTCGATGCCGCAGGCTTGCATGCCGGGACGGCTTACCGTGACTGGGTCATTGGCAGTTCAGGCAACGACAGGATCAACGGCGGCGACGGGGACGATCTGTTGGCCGGCCTTGGAGGGAATGATCGGCTGAATGGCGGCGCGGGGGTCGACACAGCCTATTTTGCACGTTCCACAAAAGGCGTCGTCATATCGCTGAGTGGCGGGACCGCGACCGGAGACGGCCGCGACACTCTAGTCGGAATCGAAAACGTCATCGGCTCTAACTTTGCAGATAACATCGTCGGCAGCAGGGCCAACAACCGCATCGAAGGGGGAGCCGGCAATGACAAGCTCGACGGCGGCGTCGGGGCTGACAAGATGTTCGGCGGAGCGGGCAACGACACCTACTACGTGGAAAGCGTCGGTGATCGTGTGTACGAAACGGCCACGGCAGCGGCCTCCGACACGACCGATCTCGGCGGAACCGATACGGTCGCCAGTTCGATCGATTACAAGCTGGGCCGGTTCCTGGAGAACCTCACGCTGACTGGTACGGCAAACCTTGCCGGCACTGGGAATGGTCTTGGGAACGCACTCTTGGGAAACAGCGGTGCGAACATTCTCAAAGGGCTGGTGGGTGATGACACCCTGAAAGGCGGCGCCGGCAATGACACCCTCCTCGGTGGCGCTGGCAAGGACACACTTTCAGGCGGTGCGGGCAAGGACGCCTTCGTCTTCGACACTTCGCCTGCCAGCCGGGACACCATCACCGACTTCAACCGCACAGATGGTGACAAGATCCAGCTGAGCAAGGCGGTGTTCACAGGCTTCGCCTACACCGGCGCGCTGCATGCAGAAGACTTCTATGCCGCGGCCGGAGCCACCAAAGCGCAGGATGCCACCGATCGGGTGATCTATAACACCACCACTGGGGTGCTCTACTACGACGCAGATGGGCTTGGCGGCACTGCAGCCGTCCAGATCGCGTTGCTCGGTGCTTCAACCCACCCGGCACTGGTGTACGGGGACCTGCAGATCTTCGCATAGCTTTGCCTGGGGGAACGGACGTCAGGCTCATTCCCCCGGCAGAAGCAGGATTGGCTCACTGTAATGGACCCTTCCGCAATCGGGAGAGCAGAGCCAGAGGCCTGGATGTACGATAGCGAGGGTCACGATGAAGCCGATTGTCTCTTGGGTCCGGAAGGTCAGACCAGCAAGGAATGAAACACCAGCGCCACCTTGAGGGCGACCTTCAGAAGGACCGCGAACAGGAGGATTGTCAGGATTTCGGCAAGGGCGGATCGCCCGTAAAAATGTCGTCAGAGGTTATCTGAGCGCACCGAGTGCGGGACGGAAATGAAGCCAAAAGCGGTCATGCACAGAAGTACTTATAATCTGCTTTTGCAAGTATAGGAAGGATAAAGCCCCTCCCAGACCGAGTCCGCTGGTTCCCTTCGCACCTGCCAGCCTTGCCATCCCCTGCCTTCAGGGCGCCTGGAGGGTGACGGACCCGCGAATCGCCCCTGCCGTCCGCCTCCTGCCGGGGTCGCGTAGCGTCCTTCGCAGCGCGAACAGTCCCCTGGTTCCCTTCGCACCTCGCCTGCGCGCAGCACCGCTCCCTGCCGATCCCTGATCGCAGCCTCCCTGCTCCCGATTGGCGCGCGCTCCGTGTGCGCCGCTCACGCACTCAGCGGTGGCCCCGTCGACGGCGGGCCGCGCGCGGCGGTGTCGCTCCCGGCCTTCCCCCGCACATGCGCCAGGATCCGCTCGATCAGCGCCGGCTCCTCGATGCAGGCGATGACCTTCACCGCCTTGCCGCAGCGCACGCAGCTCTCCACGTCGATGCCAAAGACTCGCTTCAGTCGCCGCGCCTACGTTATCGCCGCGTGCCGCTCGATCGCGGAGCGCTCCGTGTGAAAGGCAGATCGACCGTGCTCACGGTGGAGGTGCCGCACCTTCACCACGATGCCACGCATTTCAAGGTCGGC
>CAIYPF010000169.1 GCA_903928015.1 uncultured Gammaproteobacteria bacterium
GCACACACACACACACACACACACACACACTCCCACACACACTCACACGCCCACACACACACGCAAACACACACACACACACACACTCACACGCACAGCCAGACACGAGCACGCACACGCACACGCGCGCGCAAGCCAGAGCGCGCACCTGAGCCACGCACGCGTCGCAGTCACCGACGGAATCACACACACCGGCTCACCCGCACCCAACCCACCCACACGCGCACCCACGCACGAGCATGCCGCTCCGGCGACATCGCGCTGCGTCGCAGGCCGATCAGAAACTGGCGCTGCTCGCCGAGCTCGCGATAAGGATCGACGGCAAGCAGCCAGGCACTGCGAGCCTGACGATGGCCCAGGTCGGCGTGCTGATGGAGCAGCGTGGTGGGTCGCCTGGCCGCGCTGACGCCATCGCCGCAGTGCAGAGCGCGCTTGGGGCACCAGCGCCAGGTGGCTCGACGCACGACCGCTTTTACTCCAAGGCGATGGGCAAGCAGGGCAACCAGGCTGCCGCGTATGCGGCGGCGCTCGTGCCCGGCGTGCCGGAGGCGCTCGCGGATTACGTCGCCGCACGTGCCGACGCAGCGACCGACGCCGAGCGTGCTCGGGCCTTGAACGCAGCGATGAAGCGGATCACGGCAGCAGCGCTCCCTGCGCCCACGCACGATGAGTACCGCACGGCCGTCGGCTGTGCGAAGAACGGTGCTAGCGGCATGCGGCTAGTGAAGTTCGTGCCCAACCCGGGCTTTGTGTACCTGCAAACGGTTAGCCTGTCAGCTGGCGTTGTCGAGCAACTCGCGGCGTCGCTGGGCCCGGCGTGGCTAGCGCTCGGCAAGCCCAACGGCGCGACGCTTGTGTGGTCCAACCACGTCATGAACGTCGACCGAGCGCGGCTCCGTGGGGCTGGGGATCCAAACTCGGAGCTGCAAGTGTATCGCGTCGGCAAGTCGAGCACGGAAAACCCGCACGCGGCGGGCAAGCGAGTCAACGAGAGCTCGTTCGGTTGGAATGGCTCAGACTGGGAGCTCGACAAACGGTCAGACGCGCTCCTCTTCAAACGGTGGTCCACGATCGCGGGCGCTGTCGAGGATTATGCGCAGCAGTACGTCGCCGTGGGGCCACCGGGCAACAGTGAGCCCGGCGAGCTGCTGCTCGCCGAGCTCCTCGGTGCTGACCAGATCTCCGGCAACCCGTTCGTGAACGTGAGCCCGTGCGGCCCGTCCGAGAGTGACCCGTACCTCAGCCGAGGCGGCCCGGGCCAAGCGCTGGCAGTCCGCGATTGGCTCGCCGCCCACGGCGGCCTGCGGTCGGCCTTCGATGCGCCGGCCGGTGCGCCGGCTCTCCACTTCATCCCGCACCCGATGCTTGCGCTTCAAGTGAGCGCGCTCCTCCAGCTAATGGGCGGAGGCGCCACCACCGCCGCCATCGCGTGCGAGGCAGCCGCACGTGCGGCGGCGGCAACGGCGGGCGCCTGTCCGCGACTCGACGACCATCCGGCCACAATACCAAGGGGCCTGTCCGTTGCGGGCGCGGCGTGGGTCATCGAGGGAAGCGGTCTGTTCACAACGGCCCCGTGGGGCCCGTTCCAGGTACGCCGCTCGCTGTACTTGTCCCGTGTGCCGGATCTCGCTGCGCGCGCACACGCTCTGCCGTCTGATCTGCAGCGTATTGGGCCGACATCGAGCGCGGGTCGTGCAGAGCAGCCTGAGGCGACGCCGCAGCGCCAGGCAACCCCCCCGTCCCATGTGAAGTCGGGCCCGCGCGCTGCGGGCGTGCCGGTGCCTGTGGCGGCCTTCGCGCACGGAGGGTCCGTCGCGTGGTGATGGTAGATAGCACCGCACAGCCGCTCGCGCGCGGGGGCACACGCGGGCACAGCGCGTCGGTTCCGCAGGCGCAGATCAAGGCCGAGGCAGCCGCTATCAGAGCGCTGCTTGCGGCGAACAAGCTGGCGAATGCGGGCCGGAGCCTCTTCCCGTGGCGGAGGCCCGACATAGTCGCGCCGCCCGAGAACATGGCGCTGTTCGAAGCGAGGGCGGCCAAGTTGGCAGATCCTGCGAGCGGTCTTGAGAGCGTGTACCAGACTTTAGCGAGCGAGCGCTGGCGCAAGCAGCAAGAGGACTTGGAGCGCCGGCTCGCGGGGATGGGCCGAGGGGACCTAGTCCTCTTCGACTCGATCCTGAGCAGCGTGGAGTCGTTTTGGATGGGCGAGGGCCACGACCTCGCGGCAATCACCCTCCGCCGCGCGCTCGGGTATGAGCTGCTTAAGAGTCTCGACCTGCGGGACGAGGCGCTGCGCCGCTCGCTGCTGGTGGTGCTCTCGATGAACCACTGCGCCAAGGGTGGACAGGCCATCGGCGACCTGAACACGTGCGGGACCGGCTGCTGCTTGTCGACGGAGAGCACGGCTCAGCAGCTCCAGATGGTGTACGCCGAAGGCGGCTTCGGAGCGGACGTGAAAGTAGTGGTGATCGCGTTCAACGGCACGCCGGTGTGCGAGCGTGATGCCGAGAGTAGCTGCGGGTGCGCGGTTCCGAAGCGCGGCGAGCAGACCGCCGCGATGAGGAGGTTTATGGAATTCCAGCAAGCGCTAGTGGACGCGTTCCTCGGTCCCGACGTGCCCACGGCCGTCATGAGCGCCTACGCGGGCCACGCCGACCCCGCCACGACGGGCCTAGCCATGGCGGTGCCGACGGGGAGCGTGACGCTCTCGGAGACCGGCGCAGGAGCGGTCGAGGTGACGGTCGGGCTCTGGCATCCAGCGGGGCTCCAAAGGAAGGTGGCGGTCGCGATGGGAGCGGGTGGCGATGAGCAGCGGGAGGTCGACCGCGCGCTGGCGAAGCAGAGGGTGGTCGACCATCTCGCGGCTCTCCGTCGGTGGGCCGCCGCTCTCGCGGTCTTGCGCGATCGGCGGCTCAAAGGCTCGGCGACGGCGCCGTGCCCGTGGCTGCTCGATGCGGTCGCCGTGGCCGTGCCGCCTACGGAGGTCACGAGTCAGGAGCTGCGTGCACTGTGGATCAATCCTGCCGAGGCGAGCGGTGAGGGGCCCGTTGCACCTGTGCGCTCGTCGCTTGGGCCGCGCGGCAGCGGCGCGCGGTGCAGGTGTGCGGTGCGTCTCCTGCGGTGGAATGGCCACGCCAACGTGCTGCGCGGCGAGTCGGAGCGGACATCAGGCCCGAGGGGACGAGCGCACGGCGAGCAGCAGGAAGATTGCGGATGCGCGCGCTAAGGCCGGCATAGGCGAGGACGGGCGCCCCCTCACGGTGGATGTGCTGGACCGCGATGGGAAAGCTCGGACGGTCGGCCCTGGCTACTGCACTCAAGCGGATGCAGGTCGCGTCCCTTCGTCCGTGTGTGCGTTTGTGCGTGTGTGCGTGTTTGTGTCTGTGTGTGCGTGCGTGTGTGTGTTTATTTCTGTGCGTGCGTGCGTGCTGTGTGCTGTGTGCGTGCATGCTGTGTGCTGTGGGTGTGTGTGTGTGTGTGCTGTGCAGTGTGCGCGTGCGTGCGGGTACCTGCGTACTACGGGGGA
>CAIYPF010000170.1 GCA_903928015.1 uncultured Gammaproteobacteria bacterium
CCCCCCCGTAGGAGCGGGCCATGCCCGCGACCTGAACACACAGCAGGAACAGGCCACGCCCGCGACCCGCTTCCCCCCGGCACCTCAACGGCCCTGCGCCGTTGCATACTCCCGCGCTGGAGGTTCCCCGACCGTGCACCGATTTTTCCGCGCCGCCTTTGTGTTGCTGATCGCCCTCTCACCACTTGGTGTCAGGGCGAAACCGCCTGTTCAGGCTGAGGCCACCGCACGCCCCGCGGTGCAGCCCGCGCCGCGCCCCGCCTTCGCGCTCCCCATCGCCTGCACCCTCGGCCACGACTGCTGGGTGGCGAACTACTTCGACATCGACGCATCCACCGCCGTGGCGCGGGATTTCCGCTGCCACGCGCGCTCCTACGAAGGCCACGACGGCACCGATTTCGCGCTGCGCGACGAGGGCGTCATGCGGCGCGGCGTGGCGGTGCTCGCGGCGGCGGCAGGTACGGTTCGCAATGTGCGCGACGCGATGCCCGATGCCATCGCCGCTGACGATGCGGCCGTCAAAGCCCTTGGCGGGCGCGACTGCGGCAACGGCGTGGTGATCGACCACCCCGGGGGCTGGCAGACGCAGTACTGCCACCTTCGCCGTGGCAGCGTCAGCGTGAAGCCCGGCCAGGCGGTGGCAGCAGGTGCCACGATCGCGCTGGTGGGGCTTTCCGGGCGCACCGAGTTTCCGCATCTGCACTTCACCGTGCGGCTCGGCACGCTGCAGATCGATCCCTTCAACGGCTTGCCCTCGCAGGAAGGCTGCGGTGCGGCGGCGGCGCCGCTCTGGCGCGCTGATGCGGGCATCGATTACGAGGACGTGGCGCTCTACAACGCGGGCTTCAGCATCGGGCCGCCGGACATCGCGGCGATCCGGCGTGGCGAGCGTTCTGCGGATGTGCTGCCGCCCGATGCGGCCTCGCTGGTCTTGTGGGCAGACGCGCTCGGCGTGCAGGCCGGCGACGTCATTGTGTTCTCCATCCGCGATCCCGGCGGAAAGGTTCTGCATCGCCGCGAGCAGGCGGTGGATCGCACGCAGGCGCGGCGTTACGGATTTTCGGGGATGAAGCGCCCTGCGGAGGGCTGGCTGCCGGGGATCTATACCGGAGAAGTCGTGCACATCCGCCGGCGCGGCGGGCAGGAGCTGATGTCGCGAATGCTGGCAGAGCAGCGTATCGCGACTCCCTGAGTCCTCAGCACCACGCGAAGCGCGGCTGCTCGAAGTGGCTCACCCGTGTGGCACGACCAGCCAGTGCCACCTCGCGGAACTGGTAGATCACCGCGGCAGTGGGTGCGTGCACCTCGTCGTCCAGGCTCTGCATGTGTATCGACAGCACCGGGTGCTCGCCGTAAGGCGCCTTGCGCAGCGCAGGCACGTGCGGCTGCATCAGGTCTGCGAGTGGCACGCGGAAGCAGTGCGCCACCTCGTCGGGGGCGGGCGAGAGTGAGGAGTCATCGTCGATCCAGGCCACGAAGGGCCGCATGCGGAAACCCGAGCGGGTGGGGAAGTCATCGAGGCGTCCGAGAATGCTCCCCGTGCCGGGGTCGAGGCCGAGTTCCTCGCGCAGCTCCCGCAGCGCCGCCTCGAGATCGGTCTCGCCCGCATCCAGACGCCCGCCCGGCAGCGCGAACTGCCCCGCGTGGCGGTTCATCGTGGCCGGGCGCTCTGTCAGCAGGAAACAGGTCTCGCCGGTCTTCGGGCAAGGCACCAGCGCCAGCACCACGGAGGCGGGACGCAGGCCCTCGCGCGGGTCGTTGCTGTGCTCGAAGGCCGCAAGGCGCTCGGCGATGGATGCGCGCAGGGCAGG
>CAIYPF010000171.1 GCA_903928015.1 uncultured Gammaproteobacteria bacterium
AGGCGGCCGTCCGGAAGGAGTTGAGCGCAGCTCAAGTCGTCGATGCCGTCATCCTGGCCTTTGAGGAGCGCGTCGACGGCAAGGCGGCAGTGGACGGCATGGCCGAGTGCTACGTCATGCAGCGCGTGCTCACGAACATTTCGGAGCAACTCGCGACGAAGCAGCCGCCGCGCGAGCCACCCCCGGCGCCGGAACGCGCACCCATGGCGATCGAGGACCTGGTCGCCGAGTCGGGCATGGTGCCACTCGACAATACGGGCCTGGCCATGGTGGATGCGGCGAAGGAATGGCTCAAAGTGCACAAGCCGCTCCAGGCGGCCGCCATCCCGGCCAAGGTGCACGCAGCGGCGCCACACTTCACGGCTGCGCTGTGCGCGGGGCTCCCACCGCCGGGGACAGCGCACCCGGCCGCCGAGGGGGCGGTCGTCCTGGCCGACACGTACATTCAAACGCTGAAGTTCGACACGATGCACCACAGCATGGAAGCACTCAGCGAATCGGAATGGTGGCGGGCGCCGCCGGGCGGAATCGGCTCGCAGTCGGCCGCGGCGCTCGTCACGGTGACCAGCTCGGCGGGGCAGCGGGCAGTGCAGCCGATATGGATGGCGCTGGCTCGCGGGGGCGCGCGAGACGCGAGCCAGGCCGAGACTGCCGTGCGCACGGCACATCTGATTGTCGGAACGGACAACAATCCCTACATGCAAGAGTTTCACGCCCGCCTCGGAGTGGTGCGCATCGTGGGAGGAGAGCGCATCTACAGCTCGTTCAGCGAGGTGTGCGCCATTGGCGTGCCGCTGATGCGAGCGGAGTTCCTGGACGGAAACGCCCCGAGGGGCATCATCCAGACGGTCCGTCGCAAGATGCTGGCGATCGCGCACGAGCTCCACATGCCGGACGGCAGCGGAGCCGGCACGGTCGGCAAAGCGATCGAGGGAAACGTGAGCGAGAAGGTGTACATGGGCGCGATCAGCGGCCTGCTGACTTACGTGGAGAAAGCGGCGCCTAGGAACCAGATGCAGCAGACAAACTTGCTGGTGAAGATGGCCGCATTCAGCGCCATCACGGCTCAGTTCCCGTTCACGCAGGCTCTGGCCGACGAGGCTATCGAACGCATCCGGCGCCTCGAGTCGGCGGCTTCGGGGATGGGGCACGGGCCGCTGTCGCTGCTTCCGGCGTACGCGGCCAAGCCGGCCCTCAAGGCGGCCTACGAGGCAGCCTTCGCCCAGGACAAGCTCGAGTTCGGAGGGACGCCCCCGGCCGCCCCGGCCAAGTCAGCGCCCCGGGCCGCGTCCATGGCAGGGTCGAGTCCTCCGGTATCCCGCTACGCGTTACCCGACTTGTCGACGCTGGACGACGCCGCGCTACTCCGCCACGTGCGCGGTTCGGTGCCGCAGCTCGAACTCGGCGGGTCCTACACGAAGGACAAGTGCAACGGGTGTGCCAGCACGCTCTGCACGGCCAAGTGGCTCCGGGACTGCCCGCAGGTGCAGCATTACGTCGCCGCCATCGAGGTGGCCCGGCAGCGCGGGCTTCGCGTGGCCCCGTTTGACTACTACACGCTGCCCGACAACCGGCACATACGACCGGGCGAGACGGTGGAGGGGTTTCGCGGCCGCATCCGCGACGAGGACGAGGCCGAAGAGCGGCGCAACCGGACGCGCGACGCGCAGGCCGAGCGCGAGCGCTACAACCGCAGCCAGGGTGACGGCCGGGACCGCGGCCACGGCGGCGGCTGGGGCGATGATGCGACCAGCTTTACCGGCGGCTCGAGCATCAGCCGCCCAGGCCCGGGCCACCAGGCAGGCGCCCGCGGCAGCGTCCACGGTGCCCGCAGCGATCACGGCGGAGGCCCGGGCAGCGCCCACGGCGGGAGTCGCCGGGGCGGCGGCGGCGGAGGCCACGGTCGCTGGGGCGGCGAGGGCGAGCGCCATGCCGCCAGCAACAGCGGAGGTCGTCCCCGCCCCGACAACCGCGCGTGCCACAATTGTGGCCGGTCGGGCCACCTCCAGGCCGAGTGCACGCTGCCGGCGAACCCCGTGCAACGCGGGCGCAGCCGCAGCCGCAGCCGCAGCCGCCCAGGGGCCGACGCGGCGTCCCGCGCCGGCAGCGGGGCGGGCGCGGCGACGGGGACCAGTGACAAGGGCAGTGCTGCCGGCGGGAAGTGACGGGGCGGGGCCGAAGAGCTAGAGGAGGGGGAAGTTGAACCTAACGAGATTCTACTCCTTCCCGCGCTCGGCCCGCTACACGAACCACATGTCACCTTCGTGAGGCCGGCACTGGACGTCGAGCCCGCCCGGCGGCACGTGCCGCCGGCAGCCCGCAACCGCAGCCTTAGCCCGCGGTCCCGCACGCCCGACGTAGCGCACGCAGCGCTCAGGGCCGCGTTGCACGAAGGCGACGAAGCCAGTCGGGCACGGATAGAGCGCGGGAGCAGCTTTGCGCTGGAGGGGCTGTACTCGCTGCTTGACGGGTTAGAGAGGGGATCAGCCTCGATGGGCGAGCTGCGCAAGACCGTCAACCGTCAGACGTTGGCAGCGGTCACAGGGCCAACCGGCCGCGAGCCCAACCCGCTGACCAGCGACACGAAGGCACTCTGGGCAGCCGCACCCGACGCAATGCGAGTGTCACGCGCCGACGGGCGGCGCGAGATGGCGCCGCCGCGCTCAACGGACCCGAACATCCATCCGGCGGGCAACGGGGACGTCCTACTCGCGTGGCACCAGGCCGACAGATGCGAGGAGTGCGAAGCCGGGGCGGAATGCTACATTTGGTCGCTGCGCAGCCATTTGCACGGGCTCCGTCTGCCCTTCATCCCGGAGCGGCGACCGGTTGAGCGAGTTGACCCCGAGGCGCACTCGTGGCGGCCGGCCGACGCAGGGACCGAGGCGGGGCGCGCGCACATCGAGCAGGTCCGAGACCTCCTCCGGGCCGGCGTGCTCCTGCCTTGCCGGGATCCCTTGGACCCGGACGAGTGCCTGGTGATCACGCCGTCGCACACAACACCGAAACAGGGCATCAAGCTCGAGACGCCGGAGAAGGCCGCGATTGAGGATGGAGATCAGAAGCAGATGGCCGCGTTAGCCCACGGACGAGCCGATAGCATCTACACCGGCACGGAAGTTGAAGCGGGTGGCCGCCGCTGGACGCCGGCGGCGTTCGCCGCGGCACAGGCCGCACACCGCCACGGGCCCATCAAGTGGCGCCTGGTGGTCAGCATGAACCTGACACTCAACGAACTGGTCGAGGACTGGGACTTCCGATACGTGGACTTCGGGGAGTTGTTCGGACCTACGTGGACGACGTCAGATCACGTGGGCAAGAACGACCTCGTGAAAGGGTTCTACGCCGTGAATGTGGCCGAACACGAGCGGAAGTACTTATGCATCCGCGACCCGGGCGACGCAACGGGCAGGACCGTCCTGCGATACGCGCGGCTGCCCATGGGCTTCAAGCTCGCTCCCGCGATCTTCAGCGCTGTCACGGCCGAGCTGGAACGGCACTTCAACCGCAGCGAGCACGCGCGACTAGGAGCCGTGTTCGGATTTTACGTGGACGACCTCGGGCTCAAGGGCGACGGACCGAGCGGCCGCGCAGCAGCCGCGCAAGAGTACGTGCGTCGCGAGGCACCGCGCGCCGACTTCCGGTGGGGCACGGAGGCCGACAAAGACGTGCCTGCTGCGCAGAGGAACGAGATCGTTGGACGACGCTTCGACTCGAATGTGAACGGCGAGCCACAGGTGTCGGTGGGCGCCAAGTCGCTCTACACCACCCTCGTCGACCTCGCGCTCATCCGGACCGCGATTGAACGGGCCCCCGACCGAGCCCGATTTACGACTGACTCGCTCCGCAGCACGGCGGGGCGCGCCAGTTGGGTTGCGCAGAATTCGTTTGCGGCCCGGCTGCGCACGGGGTCGTTGTGGTACGCGGCAACGCGGGCAGGGCACAGCTCTGACGGCACGGTGCGCGTAGCCGGCGTTCGTGGACTGCTTCGAGACGTGTCTTGGTTCCTCGAGCAGGCGGCGGTTGGCCGCCTGCGGGGAGAGCGCCGCATCCGCCCCGGAGCCCTGACGCGGGCAGGCGCGCGACAAGTGTACTCGGACGCCTCGGGCGCCGTCGGCGCAGGAGGAGGAGCCATCTACGACGGGCGCGGGTTGTGGCACCAATTCACGGGCGCCGAAGTCGGGTGGTCGATCCAGGCCAAGGAGCTGTCGCCATTGGTGGCAGCCGCTGAGCGCTGGGGGGCCGAGTGGACCGGCAAGGTTGTGGTGTTCCACACAGACAACCTCGGAAACGCCTACGGCATCAACAACGCGAAAGCGCTCGCGGGCCCGGCGCTCGAGCTGCTCCGCCGACTGTACGAGCTAGCCGACCTATACAACTTCGAGCCGGTGGCCGTGTGGCTGCCACGCAGCCACAACACCCGAGCCGACGCCATCTCGAAGGCAACGAGCCTCGGCGAGGCCCGGCGCAACGCGGTAGCGTGCGGCGCTGTCGTGAATGAGACGGACGTGGCCAGCTACTGAACTGGAGAGGAGGAGGGCGACTTCCCGAAAGTGCCCCCAGCAGTTCCGGAGGTCAGACAGCCGTGGGTGGCCGCAGGCGGGCAGCACCGCCCCGACGGAGCCGGCAAGGTGGGGACTTGTAGCCACCCATCAAAGGAAGCTGAACCCAGCTGGTGCAGCCAGAAAGAAGCCAGAACGAATTCGAATTTGTAAAGACCACACTTTATGAAGGAGGATTATAAACCACACAGATGGGGGAACCGGTGATGGTAGGAGGAATCATTATTCAGAGATTCGTGCCTGGAAAACCGCGAAAGGAGGACCAGCCTCGAGCCATCGAACGAACCCCCACCGGCGGCCCGCTTCGGCGCGAGCCGGCCGCGCCGTTAAAGCCGCCCGCCGCAGCACCGTACGGACCGCGCCCAGCAACCGCACTGCCGCCTAGCAAGAAGGTGCGACCACCCGACCGGTCGTCAACGGGCGTAGCGCTAGCGAGCCTCGTGGCGAGAGGATGGGCGGACCCGGTGCGCGACCGGATCTTCGGCGCCATGGACCGAGGTGGCTCGGCCACAGATCTCGGCCAGATGGTGCAGCGGCTGCGTGCAGAGCACGCCACCTCGGGCGTGTACGCGACGGCATGGCGCGACTACGAGTCGGTCTGCCGCGCGCGCGGCGAAGCCACGCTCCCGCTGACGGCTGCCAAGGTTCTGGCGATGGCCGTCGACTACGTGGCAAGGCGGGGCAACCAGGCAAAGGGAGTGAGCGCCCTCGTAACGCGCCTGAAGGCGTACGCGCTTACGACGGGAGTCTGGTCAATGAGCGCTGACGACGAAGAGCGAATGCGCGGTGACAGTCGGTTCTTGGTCGGACACTTCCCCTACGCGGTGAAGCCCGCAGCCGCAATCACATACGAGGAGCTTGACCAGGCACTCGCGTGGCTCGCCCGGCAGCCCCCGACCGATTGGACGCGAATGATGCGGGCCGTGATGACGGTCATGCACGGCGGCCTGCTGCGGGGCTCGGAGACCACGGACGGCCATCTGCTGGTACGAGACGCAAAGCGCGTTCACGCGTCAGACAGAGAGGGCCGCGGCGGCTATCGCCTCGAACTCGCGTGGCGCAAGAAGCGCAAGCTCGCCTTCGACCCCCGAGACGCCTACACGATGATCGTTAAGCGAGACAACGAGGCGCGATGCCCAGTACAGGCACTCGACGACTACCTCGCGAAGGCAAGGCTGAGGCCCGAGGAGCCCCTATTCGTGGAGCGGGCACGATCGGGTAAGGCGACCGGAGGCGGGCTCTCGTACGACTCGCTGACCAGGCAGATTCGCGAGGTGTTTCAGGCCGCGGGCGTGGTGAACGCGTACCAATTCACCGGGCGCGGGTTTCGAGCCGGCGGCCACACGGATCTCTACCGAGAGGTTCGGGACTTCAATTTGATCGGACTACTTGGCGGGTGGAAAGACCCGAAAAGCCAACTGCTCTACCTGCGACTCAACTGTTTGAGCTTTGCGCACTTGTCCGAATTGATTGTGTGATGCTAACCGACGAAGGATGCGGAGGCGGCCTCGCGACATCGAGCCGCCGACGCCAGCGCCGTGCGGCGAGTCGGGTCGGCCTTCGGGATCGACGTTTAGCATCTTCTGGTATCGCGTTGCACGATCGAGTAGAGTCCTCAGCGGTGAAGCCGTAGGGTTCAGCGCCTGGACGCCTTCGATCGAGCAGAATTTTGCGCGTGGGACACGCGCAGACGTCGTTTCCTCGTGAACGCCCTCACCAGTTTCTGTCTTTCCCCCGTTGCCTTGCCATCCCATCTTTCCTCAGGTACTGGTGAGCCGCGTGGGAGCTAGTCCCGCGCGGTCGGAGGCGGCCTCGCGACATCGAGCCGCCGACGCCAGCGCCGTGCGGGCGGCGGACTTGGCCAGTGGGACCGTGACCACCATTATGACGTCTGGGGCAAGGTAAACAGAACTACCAATGAACAAAATTACTTCATGTCAAAAGCAAATACGCACGGAAACTATAGTGACAATAGCAAATAAAATCTAATATTGCATGATAAAACCGAATACTACTGACTACGTAAGGCACGCGAAAAACAAGCCACAAATGCTAACGCACATACGCACTTCCTTGACCAACAGCCCTTCTACTACGGCGACACACCCGTTCAGTGCGGACACCCGGGCTGTGCAAACAGCGATGGCGTGGGCGATGTCCAATAAGCAGCTTCTTGCGGTCTGATATTTCGGATCGCTTGCGCAAGTGTTGCAGGAGGCGAACATATATGACGAGCATTGTTGCAAATAGTTGCGCAAGCCATCCTATCCTGGAAGAGGAAAAAGATTCATTTATAATATTAAGTTATACATACTCGGGCCAGCGGTGTGTCTGGTTGAAATAGGGGGGATAAGAGGATATTCAAAGGGGGTTGGGCGCTGGTGAACATACTTGCGAATCCATAAAAAGAAAAGCTGTAGGAAAAAATTGTCATCTAGTGCTCATGCAGGTGCGCAGGTATTGAGAGCACGACAGGGCATCATCATGTCTCAGGTGTCAGCAG
>CAIYPF010000172.1 GCA_903928015.1 uncultured Gammaproteobacteria bacterium
ACCACCTGCACGAATCCTCGGTGGCCTTGCTCCCTTCGGACTACGCCGACACGGAGACTCGTGACCTCGACGAAGACAAGCTGACCGATCTGGACAGAAAGGGTGACATTGTTGCGATCACAATCGAACATGCATCAACCCGGACGGGACCGCTGGCGTTCTCGTACGAGCAATTCCGCGCCTGATACCTGCTCGCCCGTGCCCGAACAGCATGACAGTAAAAGCGTCAGCGACCTCGGCGAGATGCCGTACAGGAAAGGGCGCAAAACTGTTGAAATAGAGCAGTTATCGATCTGACGCTGTGGATCGAGACGAACGTCCTCGTCCGCTTCGCGGTGCGCGATGACGAGTCACATAATCCACCTGGATTCACTGCAGTCTGAAATTTCTGATGCCCACTCCATGCCCCTGCACCCTCGCAAACCCCTACAGCACCTGCTGCAAACCCCTGCACGATGGCGCCGCAGCACCCACCGCTGAAGCACTGATGCGCAGCCGCTACTCCGCCTACGTGCTGGAGCTTGGCGCATACCTGCTCTCGACCTGGCACCCGTCAACGCGGCCGCCTTCCCTGGAACTTCAAAACACGAAGTGGCTGGGGCTGACAGTGAAACAGCACAACCAGACGGGAGACACCGCAACCGTCGAGTTCGTGGCCCGGTACAAGGTTCAGGGAAAAGCTCATCGGCTGCAGGAAAAGAGCCGCTTTGTGAGAGAGAACGGCCGCTGGTTCTACCTGGACGGGGAAATCAACGCGTGAAGCCCACGCAGCGCACCCCTCACGAGATGGCTCAGCGGTAGCAATACGCCCCGGGGCCGTCCCTGTAGCCCGAAGGGCAGCGGCCGTTCACTTTCACCACCACGTCCTGCGGTTGCGAACTGCGGTTCTCGTAGCAATACGCACCGGCTCCGTTGCTGTAGCCGCTGGGGCATTTGCCGCCAATCTTTTCGATGGCGTCGCGCTGGTTGCCGTAGCTGTTCTGGTAGCAGTAGGCGCCGGGGCCGTTGCTGTATCCCGAGGGGCAGGAACCGTTGACCTTGGGGATCACATCGCCTTGCGCAAAGGCGGTGGTGGCAGCGGCCATCAGCAAAAAGCCGCGTACCGCAGCCGCTACGAACGCGCGGCAGGCGGTGGGCAGAAGGGGCTGGCCGGATACGCGGGGCATGGCATGAACTCCTGTAAATGCGTGGCAGGCGGGGCATACCTTCGCGCAGCAGTGGGCGAGCCGCAAGGGGGCTTTGCGGAATCTCCCTTCTCAGCCTCACCTCCTGAGGCCCGCACCCGCGAAGCTGCTGCTCGAGGGTGCAGTGCGCAGCGCAACACCCTCCGGGCGATTTGACCAAATTGCGCCCCGGGCATAACGCCAAAGCCGCTAAAGAGGATCCTGCAATGACTATCAACCTCGACTTCCGTCCACGCTCCCTGTTCTGGCCCCTCTCCGCCGAAACCCACCTCCTCTCCACCATCAAGGGCGCCGAGCGCCGCGCGATGGTCGAGAGCATCCTGAACGCCGGCGACCTCGAAGCACTGAACGCCTTCATCACCAAATCCGCGCTCGACCACGACGAACGCACCGCCTTCGGACGCTTGCACCCGGCATTCATGGGCGGGGAATACCTGCCAGATCTGGAAGACGGCGAGATCGAAGTGGCGCGCATCAACATCGCATCCACCACCAGCGACGTGACCAGCGTCTACGCGCACCGCACGCCAAAGGGCATCGGCTATCGCGTGGTCGACGAGTACAACGGCGAGACGCTGAGCGGCAAGACGACGCGCTTTTCGAAGCAACCCCTCACGCTGGGCGAATTGACGGACTTCTTCCTGAAGGCCTGGCCGCTGGAAGAACTGCTCGACATGAATGAACTCGACCGGGACGGCTCGCAGCGCTTCGTCAAGCCATCCTCCGCGCTCTACCCGGAGTTCACGGCGCTTATCCGGCAGAAGATTCGCGAGTGGCGGCCTGAATGAGCGTCGTGGCTCCCGGGGCGCTGGCGTGGCTCCGGCGACGGGCGCATGGATTCGGCGGGCAGTTATGAACTTCCTTCTCAGTAAGGAAGCGAAAGACGCCTCTTGCCGATTTCAGCGCTGCCTTCCATGGCAGACACAGGCGCCAGATCTTCAGCTGTCTTCCATGACCAGTCGCGCTTCTTGATCGCTTTGATGTAGAGATTTTCGCGTGCCGTGCATTCGGTGGATATGGACATGTCGTAGGCCGATACCCGGATCTTCCCGGAAGCATGAGGAATCGAAAGAAAGCTGCCCGTGTTTACAACTCCGATCTTTTTTCCGTCAACCAGGTACTCCGCAAATCCGGCGCTTAATGGCCAGGGCAGTTTCTCGAGGAAGAGATAAACGGTGCATTCGTTTTCTTTTGCGGACGGGATCGACGTGTAAGTGGCGGCCGCCGAAAAATGGATATCGTCGCCTTCCAGACATATGCCCTTGGAGGAGCATCTTCCGACGTCCGCTGTCTCGAAATAAACGACTTTCCCTGTGCTCCCGAACTCCACCACAAGCCAGTCGTCGTCGGTGTAATCAAAACCGCCCGTGCCGCCGATGATGCCTACGACCGACCGCGAGTTTGTGTAAAACCAGAAGCGTTTGTTTTCACGGGTCGATACGGGATTCCCGAATTTTGTCCGCACAAGATTCCGATCCGCACCTGGCGCTGACAGCGGACGCAATTTCTCCTTGCTGTAGGGGTTCTCGGTAAAAACAGCTGTGGGTATCACCAGGCAAGCAGCAAGCAGGAGGATGGCCCCCAGCAGCAGTGTCGCCCTCAGCATGTGTTTACCGCGCATGACGCCGCTTTGCCGCCCGTACGGGCGAGCGCTTGCAGGAGCTCAGCGCAAAAACAGATAGAGAATGGATATCGCGCCCAGCCAGAGAATCAGGGAAACGATAAATCCGGGGCCGGAGCGCACGGTCTCATCTGCGGCAACCGCATCAGGGTCAGCGTCACCGGAGGCAAGCCGCTCCGAATACGACAGCCCCGTGCCCGGAATTCCCACCGTCACGCGGGATCCGCTGTCCGACCCCACGTTAAGCGTGGCGCCTCTGCCGCCCAGCGAAACGCTGGACAGGCCCTTCTTCGACAAATTGATGCGAATGCCCGGAGCAATCCTGAAACTCTTCCTGAACCTGAAGCCCATGCCGCTATCCTCCTGATATCAACTGCGGCGGATCGGTGCCGCCGTGGACGCGGGCGCTGCCCGCTCCTACTTGAGAAGGTAATCCGCCCACTCCACGATCTTGCCGTTCTTCACCACGAAGACGCCAGTAACCGGATAAATCTGGTCGGGCTTGCCTGCGGTCTTCACCGTGTCGATGCGGGTATTCACCACCACTGGCCCGTGCACCGTGGACTCGAGCACATCCACGTCCACCGTCACACCGGGCACCAGAAAACTCTTGAGCGCGCCCGCAACCGCTGCCGGGCCCACGGCGGCAGGCTGGTCTTCCACCATCCGAACACTGGCGGTCTCGGACAGATGGGTAACGGCCGCATCCGGCGTGTTCCAGGACGACATGAAGGCCGCCACCACCTTGAGGTTGGCGCGCTCTTCGGATGTGGGCGCGAACTCGGCACGCACTGCTGCGCTTGCCATGGAAAGGAGCAGCACTCCCGCGGAAACCAGGATTTTCTTTTCGATGCCCATCGTGTTTCTCCCGTTGAAAACAGACCTGCCTTGCGCTGCGGCAGCCAGAACGCCTGCACAGCCCAGCGGAGCTTAACCCCTGATGCGACTGCCGCGAATATCGTCGAGTTGGCCGAGGGCCCTCAGGGCGGTCGATCAGACAGCCCTGCCTGAGGGATACTGCGCCCACACAGTCCTGCGTGCACGACATGAATCTGTACCGCATCAAACGAACCCTGCTCGCGCCGTACGTCTGGTACAAGCGCCGCCAGTTCCGTCATCTCACGGGATTCGGCAAGGCCGCGCTCGAACTCCACTACTACCGGCCCTCGATGTTCAGGTTCATCGGCGCGACCATGGTCAACCCGGACATCCTGCACGATGCACCGATTGCGCAGGGCGCTGTGGTGGTGGACGTAGGCGGCTATACCGGCGAGTGGGCGCAGAAAATCTGCGATCGCTATGCGCCGCAGCTCTACAGCTTCGAGCTCGACCCGCACTCCTTCCGCAAACTGCAGCAGCGCTTCGCAGGGCAGCCCACGGCGAGGTGCTTCGATTACGGCCTGGCCGGCGCAGACGCGCGCCTCAGGCTGTTGCAGAAGGGGCTGGGCTCCACGCTGTACTCCGAGGCGGGTGACGATCTTGAAAACAACGCGCAGGCGAGCGGCAGCGTCGAGGTAGAGGTACGCGACATCGTCGCGGTCTTCGACGAACTCGGGCTCCGCAACGTGGATCTTCTGAAGCTGAACATCGAGGGCGGCGAATACGACGTGCTGGAGCGCCTTCTGGACGCCGACCGCATGAAAGACGTCGACTGCCTGATGGTGCAGTTCCACGAGTGGCTGGACCGCGCCACGTGGCGGCGATTCCGCATCCGTCAGCGTCTGCGCCGCACACACCGCGAGGTATGGAACTACCCCTTCGTGTGGGAGCAGTGGGTGCGCAAATAGCGCGCTTGCGCGACGTACGCCCGGGGCTTAGCGTGTGCCCCGGAAACACACAGCAGCAGTACAGGTAAAACAATGCCCATCGCCGACGCCAAGGCCTATCTCGACGGCCCCTTCCAGATCATCAAGGGCTGGTGCCTGCCGAACCTCTGGCAATCCATCGAGCCCCTGTACGAGCAGATCGTGGCCAGAGGCAATCCCGGGCCAGTCGCGGAAATCGGTGTGTATCAGGGCAAGTTCTTCATCGGCCTCGTGAAGACGATGGGCGCGCCCACGAACAACTACGCCATCGACGTCTTCGATCTGCAGGAGTTCAACCTCGACAAGGCCGGAGAAGGGAACATCGAGGCGCTGCGCGCAAACCTACGCAGCGCGGGCGTGGACGACGCAGCGGTGGAATTCCTGAAGACCGACTCGATGTGGCTTAACGACGGCGACATCAGGCGCCTGCGTGCGGACACAGGTGGCTTCTCGATGTTCAGCGTGGACGGCTGCCACCTCGCCGAGCACACCGTGAACGATATCCATATCGCGATGGAACTCACCCGGCCCGACGGCATCATCTTTGTCGACGACTACTACAACCCGAACTGGCCGGGTGTGCAGGAGGGCGTGGCGCGGCTGTATTTCGGGCAGGTGCCGCGCTTCGTGCCCTTGTTCTTCAGTTGCAACAAGCTGGTGCTGTGCAACATCTCCTTCCACGCGCGCTACCTGAAGGCCGTGCGGGACTATCTGGCCGCGCACTACCCCGGCGCCCGCGTCAAACTCGTGAAGCGTTTTGGCTACGACACGCTGACAGTGGTGCCCGAGGCGAAGATCGCAACACCCGCCACCTGAGGCGGTATCGCCGGCAAGGGCGCTACGCCACCACCCGCAACCGCAACGACTGCAAGCGGTTCTCCATCACGCAGGGAGCCCACAGGGGCTGCTCCGCGAGCGACACCTGCGCAAAGCGCTCGGCAAAAACTGCGAGGCCTTCTTCCAGCGTGCAGCGTGCGATGGCCTGCCCGAGGCAGAAGTGCGCGCCGATGCCGAACGACAGGTGCCACACATCCGGATCGCGCGTGATGCGGAATGCCTGCGGATCCTCCCAGCGACGCGGGTCACGGTTCGGCGCGTGCAGCGGGATCATGATCGTGTCGCCCGCGCGGAAGCTGTGCCCGAAGGCCTCCATGTCGTGCGCTGCCTTCTGCGGCATCTCGGCGATGCCGGGATGCATGCGCAGCGTCTCTTCGCAGGCGCCGCGCTTCCAGCGCGCGGTATCGGCGCGCAGCAATCCGAATTGCTCCGGGTTGCGGGCCAGCTCGTACAGCCCGGCGGCGAGGGTGTTCGAGGTAGTGCCGCCCGAACCGAAAATCGTCGAGAACAGCGTCACCAGCTCGGGCTCCGAGAGGCTGCCCTGCGCATCGTGCGCGTCCAGAAGACTCGTCAGCAGGTCATCGCGCGGCGCGCGGCGTCTCGCCTCGTAGAGAGCCGCCACATGGGCCATCACTTTCGCGATTGCGGCGTTCGCGGTGTCGCGCATGTCCTGCGTCACGTTCTGCCCGAAGCAGTCCGCGATGCGCGCGTCGGCGAGCGGCCCCATCGAGCCCATGAGCTCGTCTGCACCGATGCCGAGGAATTCCATCATCACCATCCGCGGCAGCGCGGCCGTGAATCCGCGCTGTATGTCGATCTCCTCTCCGGCGGGCAGCCCATCGAGCAGACGCGCGGCGGTCTCGCGGATCAGCGGCCGCAGCCTCTCCATGTGGCGCTTGGACATCGCGCCACCCACGAGGCGACGGATGCGCGTGTGGTCAGGGCCTTCCATGATGCCGAGTGCGTGGCTGCGCCAGGTGTGCAGTGCGTCCCCTGGCCTGAAACCGCGGGACTCGAGTCGTTCGATGCCCTCGTTGATGAAATCGTGGCCCTTGATCGCCCACTCGGCGTCGTCCCAGCGCAACACGGCGAGTACCCCCGTGTCGGTGAATGCCGTGCGCTGGCGCTCGCGCAGCGCCGAAAGAACAGGGTGGGGGTCCTGCCAGAAATCCGGATCGCCCCAGGGGATCACGGCGCCTGCAGTCCGGCGATGGCGGCGGCAGCGAGGGCGTCGTCTGCGGGGTCATCGGGAAGCGGAAACGTGATGTGCGAGCACAGCGCACCGTAGCGCGCACGCATGATGCCGGCGATATCCGCATAGGAGCCGCGCGGCACGAACGTCGCGAGCATCTCGTCGGTGATGATCTCGGGCATGCGCGCCCAGTCGGCGTTGCGGGTCATCTGCAGGAGCTGCTCGCCCTTGTGTTGCCAGCCGAAGAGCTCGAGGCTCGGCCAGTACGCGGGCGTGGAATACAGGAATCCCAGCATTGCGCGCTGTTTTTCCCACTCGCGCGCAACCACCGATTCGTCGCGCCCGGTAGCGGTGAGCGGCCCGAGCACCAGCCGGAAACTCCGCTCCTCACGCCCCGCGAGTTCGAAGCCTGCGCGCAGCCGCGGCAGACACACCTGCTCGATGTATTCGGGCGGCGTGTTGGTCGGGTGGGTGATCATGCCGTCGGCCTGCTGCGCCACCATCGAGGTCATCAGCGGCCCCACCGCGCCACAGAGCAGCGGAATATCGGGATGCTCGAGAGGCCCCGGATTGAAAAAGGGCTGAAGCCGCGTGAAGCGGTAGTACTCGCCCTCGAATTTCAGCGGGGCCGCCGTCTGGAAACTGTGGAAGATCGCGCGCAGCGACTGCACGTATTCGCGCATATGCGTGACCGGCGAACCCCAGCGCGCGGAGTAGCGCTGCTCGATGTTCGCCTTCACCTGTGTGCCAAGCCCGAGCTCGAATCGGCCGCCCGACATTTTCTGCAAATCCCAGCTCGCGATGGCCACCGTCATGGGGCTGCGCGGGAAGGCAACCAGCACCGAGGTGCCCACCACCAAGCGCGTCGTGGCTGCCAGCGCCATCGCGCTCAGCAGCAGGCCGTCGTGCACCGCGTCGGGCACCTGCAGCCCGTCGAAACCCATGGCCTCGGCGCGCGCCGCGTGGGCGCCGATCTCGCCGGGGCCCATGGTTTCCGGCGTGGTGGCATAGACCCTGAACACGGCGCTCTGCTCAGCCGGCCTCGAAGAGACGGTTCGGCATGGTATGCAGGCATTCCGCGCCGTCCTTGCCGATCAGGTAAGTGCTTTCGAGGTGGTACGGCGACACGCTGTGGCCGAAGTACAGGTACTCGAAATTGAGCACGGTGTTTTCTTCGATCTCCCAGTCCTTCACGCGTCCGAAGGCGGGATAACCGGAGGGCATCTCGATGATGTCGAGGCCGATGGAATGCAGGAAGACGAGGGTTTTCTTCGGCGTGGGAATATCCATGGCGTAGGCAATGCGGCTGATCTCCTGCCACGCCTGGTGGGTGGTGATGCCGGCACGCAGACACTTCTGCGCCTCGGCCTGCGCCGCCGAGATGGTTTCGCAGATGCGGGCGTACTCCGCGGAGGGAGCGCCGACGTGGGCAGTGCGCGACATGTCGAAGGCGTAGTTGCCGTACTCGCCCCAGCTCTCGAAGATGATCGTCTGGCCCTCGCGCACCTTCCAGCTGCTGTCGGCGAACATCAGGTCAGGGAAGTACACGCCGTTGTATTCCGCGCCGAACTGCAGCGCCTTGCGTGCCGCGATGAGATTGGCGCCCTGGGACTGCACGTACTCGCGGAAGCGCCCCGCCACGTCGCGCCACACGGCGCCGGGCGTGATCAGCGGCAGGATCTCCAGCAGACCGGCCTGGTTGATCTGCGCGCCCGTTCGAAGCAGCTCTATTTCCGCGGGCGTCTTCACCTTGCGGATATCGAGCCAGGCATCATGGCCATCGCTCCAGCGCAATCCGGGCAATTCGCGCGAGACGTGCATGGCAAGGCGCAGGTCGTCAAAGCCCACACGCGCATCGGCAAGGCCCAGCGCACGCAGCGCCTCGACCGTGCCCGCCACCACATGCGGGGCAAGATCGCCCACCACCTTCTCGCCGTAGAGTTTCTCGATGTCGGCCTGCAGGGGGTCGAGCCGCACCGGCTCGGGGACCTGCGCGAGCAGCGAGGTGTTCAGGAACTCGGTGACACGCACCTGCGGCATCCAGGTGGGCGTCTCGAGCAGGTTGCCGATGGCGAACTCCGGCACGATCAGCGTGGGCGGTTTGGCCGGATCGCGCGGGATGATGACGGCCGACAGCGCCTCCTGGCTGCCCCACTCGAAATTGCGCGTCCAGAAACCGCTGGCGTAGTGCACGTTGCGGGCAACGCCCGCCACCAATGCATCGAGGCCCAGAGCGTCCATGCGTGCAAGAGCACGGGCGTGATTGAACAGCATGGCTGCTTGCCTCTTTTTCAGTGTTGATAACGCATCGTCGGCGCCGGCCTGATGGCCGTCAATACGCCGGACTTTCTCAGGCGGCCGGCCCTGCGGCGGCTGCCAGCTCGGCTTCCAGCGATTTCCTGAGGCTGAACTTCTGGATCTTGCTGGTCGACATCGGCCAGACCGTGACAAAACGCACGTGCCGTGGAACCTTGAAGCTGGCGATCTTGCCGCGGCAGAACCCGATCAGCTCTTCTTCGGTGGAGTCGATGCCCGGAACGCGCTCGATGAACGCGGCCGGCACCTCGACCAGACGCGGATCCGCCACGCCCACCACCTGCGCGAGTTTCACGCCGGGGTGCTGCTGCAGCAGCGATTCGATTTCAGCGGCTGCGACGTTCTCGCCGCCCACCTTCATCATGTCTTTGAGGCGGCTGTGGAACATGATCGTGCCGTGCTCGTCGAGCGAGCCCACGTCGCCCGTGTGCAGCCAGCCATCGCGCAGGGTTTGCGCGGTTTTTTCCGGGTCTCGGTAATAGCCCTTCATCAGGTTCGGGCCGCGCACCACCACTTCGCCATGCTGGCCTGCGGGCAGTTCGAGGCCGGTCTCGGGGTCGACGATGCGCACTTCCTGTCCGGGCATGGGCGAGCCGAGGCGGCTGATGCGCAAGGCCTCGGGCGAGTCGAGCGGCGAGGTGCTCACCGTGCCGCATGCCTCGCTCATGCCGTAGGTGCCTACCTGCACGCAGTCGGGCATCGCCTGTTTCAGCCGTGCGGCAAAACCGGGAGGCTGCATGGCGAGGTTGCTGTTCATCACACGCACGGCGCGCAGATCGGTGGCCGCAAAATCGGGATGATCCAGCAGGTCGGAAATGATGGTCACGAAGCAGGGATAGGCGACGGTGACACCGCCCGCATGCAACTGCCGCAGCGCCACGCCGGCGTCGAAGTAGCCAAGCGTCACGTAGGCCGCGCCCACATCCAGACAGGCACATATCGGGAGCGTGGCTGCGATGTGGAACATCGGCAGCGGAGACCAGAACCGGTCTTCGGCGCTCATCCGGTAGGACTGCGCAAGCGAGCGGCCGTTGCCGATGATGGCGCGACCACTCAGCAGACAGCCCTTGGGCCGGGACGTGGTGCCCGAGGTGTAGAGAATCAGCGCCGTGTCGTCGTCACCAACCGCATCGATGCGGCTGAGGATGGCAGACTCGTCCACCTGCGCAGCGGCAGCGGCAATGTCCGGTTCGCTCGTCATCGCGGCGACCGCGCCGGCACCGAGTACCAGCACATTGCGCAGCCGCGGCGTGTCTTCCAGCGCCAGTGCTCGCGCGTCAAGGCAGCGCGCGATACCGGGCAGCCCTTCCAGCAGACGTTGAACGAAGTTGAGCCCTTCGGTGACCTGCCCGGTGGTCACGATCGACACCAGATCGGCGTTGCCCGCGAGGTAGGCAATCTCGTCACCACGGTAACGGGCGTTGATCGGCACAACCACGGCACCGGCGTAGGCAATGCCGAACATCACCTCGAGGAACTCGGGGCTGGTGCCCAACAGCACTCCCACGTGCTCGCCGGGCTGCACGCCCAGCGCGAGAAGTTGCCGGGCGCGCAACATGGCCCGCGCATGCAGCCCCCCGAAGCTCTCGCTGTGATCCGGGAAAACCACGGCCTCGCGATGAGGCCAGATCCCGGCAGCGCGCCGAAGCAGGCGACCGAACGCATTCACCGTCTCTTGCACAGCACCCTCCCGCTCATACCACTACCCGCAAAACGGGGCACAGCCTGCTCCACTCGACCCGGATCGTCCAGAGCCCGGCGCAGACGCGCCGGCAGCACGGGCTATATGCTTGGGGCAGGGAGCGGGAGCGCTAATCCGCCGCGACAAACCATCGACTCCGGGAAAGCAGGGCACGCCATGAGCGAATTCACCCCCGAGGAAATCCGCCGTCTGCGCGAGCTCCTGGACATCGAGGAGATCCGCAAGCTCGGGCTCCTCTACTCCCAACTCCAGGACCACGGCCAGCTCGATCGTCTGGCAGCGCTCTTCACCGCCGATGCGGTCTGCGAGTTCGGCCCCTACGGTGTGTGGCACGGCAGAGAGACGATCCGCGCCAACTATGCCCGGGTGCAGATCGACCTCGGCGGGCAGGCCTTTGCCGCGCTGCACGCGAACGCGCATCACTGGGTGGAAATGACCGGCCCAGGGCAGGCCGTGGGTCGACGCTACCTCCTCGACATGCTCACCACCCGCGCAGCCGGGGAGAACCCCCTGTTGTGGCTGGGCCTCTATGACGAGGCGTACCTCAAGGAAGACGGCGTCTGGAGGATTGCCCGCTGCAGCCTGCAGTTCCTGTGGCCCGAACGGCACCTGAGCCCCGGTTTCAGCCTGGAGTTCCCGCCGCGAGCGACCGGGGGCTGAGTACTTGGCTCCACGCCGGCGCAGGCAGTAGTCTTCGCGCCGCCGCACGATCAAACACATAACCCCGTGCGGCCCAGCAAAGAGGCCCCCAATGAGCAGACACGCCGGCTACTGTTGCTACATGCGCGTACGCACCAAGCCCGAAAGGCGCGACGAGTTCGTGTCCCTTGTCACCGAACTGCGCAGACAGGTGCTGCAGAACGAGCCCGACACCCTCACCTTCGAATTACTCCAGAGCTCGCAGCCCAACGAGTTCGTGTTCTTCGAGTGCTTCACCGACAAGGCAGCACAGGAGCGGCACCAGTACCAGCCCTACCACGTCGCCATGTCGGAGGCCGGATGGGCCTGCCTGGACGGCGATCCCGTGATCGAGTTCATGGAGCCCGCAGTGTGAGACTGCGCGCGAACGCCACGGCAAGGGTCTGGATCACCCTGGCCCTGCTGGGCGCCACGCTCGCGGCGCGGGCCGAAGAACCCGCGGGCTGGGGATACTTCGGCGGCACCTCCGGCGGCACGCGTTATTCGGGCGCACGCCAGATCGACCGCAGCAATGTCGGGAAGCTCGAGGTTGCGTGGCGCTACTCGACCGGCGAACTCGCCAGACGCTCCCCGGAACTGATCGCCAACAGCTCCACCCAGACCACACCCGTGCTGGTCGACGGCAACCTGATTTTCTGCACGCCCTTCAACCGGGTGATCGCACTGGACCCCGCCACCGGCAAGGAGCGCTGGACCCACGATCCCAAGGTGGCGCTCGATCACACCCTGCCCTTCCAGTACAACTGCCGTGGCGTCAGCGCCTGGCATGATCCCGAAGCAGCACCGGGCAGCGTCTGCGCCAGCCGGGTCTTCATGGGCACGGCCGACTCCCGCCTGATTGCGCTGGACACCCGCAGCGGAGAGCGCTGCCCGGGCTTCGGCGCCAATGGCGAGGTGAGCATCACGCGCGACTGGCCCGACAAATTCCCCGGCGAAGCCAAGCTCACATCGGCACCGGTCGTGGTGGGCGGCGTGGTTGCGCTGGGTTCGGCCATAACAGACAACATCCGCAGCGATGCCCCGCCAGGCACGGTGTTCGCTTTCGATGCGCGCAGCGGCGCCTCGCGCTGGAGTTTCGATCCGATCCCGCGCAACCCCGCAGACCCCGCCTACAGCACCTGGCTGGAAGACAGCGCAAAGCACACCGGGGCGGCGAATGTCTGGTCCACGATGGTGGCCGATGAGGCGCGCGGGATCATCTACGCGCCCGTCGGCTCCGCCTCGCCGGACTTCTACGGCGGGATGCGCAAGGGCAACAACCTCTACTCCAGCTCACTGGTCGCGCTGGACGCCGCCACCGGCAAGCCGATCTGGCATTTCCAGACGGTGCACCACGACATCTGGGACTACGACGTGTCGGCCCCGCCCCTGCTCGCTGAGCTCCGGCATGGCGGCGCGAGCGTGCCGGCCGTGGTGCAGAACACCAAACAGGGTTTCGTGTTTGTGTTCGACCGCGTGACAGGCAAGCCTCTGTTCCCCATCGAAGAGCGCCCCGTGCCGCAGGGCGGCCTGCCGGGCGAGTGGCTCTCCCCCACGCAACCCTTCCCGGTCAAGCCCGAGCCGCTGGTCCCGATTTCGGTCACACCCGATGACGCCTGGGGCTTCACCTTCTGGGACAAGGCGCAGTGCCGGAAGCTGATCGCCTCGTACCGCTCCGAAGGCATCTTCACTCCGCCCTCCGAGGGCAAAGGCACGCTGCTCACCCCGGGCTCGGCCGGTGGTGCCAACTGGGGCGGTGCGGCCTTCGACCCGGACCGCCAACTCATGATCGTGAACGTGAACCGCGTGGCGCAGGCCGTGCAGATGATTCCCCGCGCGGAGATCCCCGGCGTGGAGGGCATCAGCCTTGCCAACGGCACGGATGTCGCGGCGGCAACGGGCACGCCCTATGGCACGCATCGCGACTGGCTGCTCTCGCCGCTCGGCGCTCCCTGCACCGCTCCGCCCTGGGGAGAACTGGTGGCAGTGGATCTGGGAGATGGCTCCATCAAGTGGCGCGTGCCGCTGGGGTCGATCGAGAAACAACTGCCGCTCCCCATCGAATGGAATCTCGGCACGCCCAATCTGGGCGGCCCGATCGTCACCGCCGGAGGCCTGGTCTTCATCGGGGCAACCATGGACGGCTACCTACGGGCCTTCGACATCGATTCCGGAGAAATGCTCTGGCGGGAGCAAATGCCTGCCGGCACGCAGGCAGCGCCCATGACTTACGAGGCAGACGGCAGGCAATTCGTGGCCATGGTCACCGGCCATCACCTCTGGTTCGACTCGACACGGGGCGACGAGATCGTGGCCTTCGCATTGCCGCGGCAGCAGTAGCCGCTGTCACACGACGAGGTAAATCGCAGCATGCAGAAAATCGACGATACCGACCTGATGGACCCCGCCGTACAGGAGTGTCCCTACGGCTACTACGCGCGCCTGCGTGCAGAGGCTCCGGTCTACCGTATGCCGCAGACCGGGTTCCATCTGGTAACGGGCTTCGATGTGGCCCGCGAAGCCATCCGTCAGCCCGACCTGTTCCTGAGCGGCGTGAGCCCGATGGCGCTCGCCGACGACGGGATCCCGCAGGAGATCATCGATATCTACCAGTCGGGCGGCTGGCTGCCGCTTGCCTCCTGCTCCACGTCGGATCCGCCGCGACACACCCGGATCCGGCGCTTTCTGGAGGGCCTGTTCACCGCCGAACGGGTGCGCCGGGCGACCCCGCTGATCGACAGCGTGGCACAGGAGCTGATCGACGGTTTCGGGGGCCGCACCGAGGTGGAGTTCGTCCGCGATTTCGCGCACCCGATGCCGATGTACATCATCGCGGACCTGATCGGCGTGCCCCGCAGCGACATCAACCGCTTCAAGGCCTGGTCCGACGCCATCGTCGAGCCCTTCAGCATGATGGTGACCCGCGAGCGGCGTATCGAATGCGCGCGGCTCGTGGTCGAGATGCAGCAGTATTTTGCCGAGATGATCGCCGAGCGCCGTCGTGAGCCGCGCGACGACATGCTCACCGAGGCGATCCAGTATCGCGATACGGACGGCAGCGCCTTCGACATGCAGGAGCTGATCACGATCCTCACCATCGACCTGCTGGCGTCGGGCAACGAAACCACGACGGCGGCCATCTCTTCTGGCATGAAGCTGCTGCTGGAAGACCCGGCCCCCATCGAGGAAGTGCGCCGCAACCCCAAACTGCTGGAGAACCTGGCAGAGGAAATCCTGCGTCTCGAGTCACCCGCACAGGGCATGTTCCGTCGCTGCGCGGCCAGCGCACAGTTGGGCGGGGTAGCGCTGAGCGAGGGAGATCTGCTCAGCATCCGCTTCGGCGCGGCCAACCGTGACCCCGGGCAATTCCCGGCCCCGGATCGCATCGATCTGCACCGTCGCAAGCCCGGCAACCATCTGGCATTCGGCGTGGGCCGGCACGTCTGTGTCGGCGCGGCGCTGGCCCGTCAGGAGCTGGTAAGTGCCTTCAAGGCGCTGTTAGCGCGGCTGGATGATTTCCGGCTGCCGCCCGGCGCACCGGAACCCCGCTACCTGCCGAGTTTTTTCGGCCGCAATCTCGACCAGCTACCGCTGGCGTTCAGGCACCGCAGCCCCTGATGTGGGGGCTACCCCTGACATTGCCGGGGCAGCGTTGCCATTCATTGCAAGCGGGGTTAGAGTCTGTCCGCTTTGAATTCGGGCCACCGCAGAGTGCGCCCGTGCATAACTGCTTTATAAGTCCAAACTGACCAGGAGAACGCCGTGACCCACAAGCCCCCATTCCGCCTGAATGTCCTCGCTACCTGCATGCTGGCTCCGGCGCTCTTCAGCGCTTCGCTCGCATGGGCCCAGGAAGAAGCGGGCAAACTCGGCATCGAAGAGATCGTCGTCACCGGCACCAAGCGCAGCGTGGCCCAGCAGGATCTCTCGATCGCCGTCACCACCCTGACCGCCAAGCAGATCGAGAACAGCTTCCAGCACGACGTCTCGGCCCTCGGCCAGATGGCGCCAAACGTCATCCTGACCCCGCAGGTAGGCTTCAACGCCATCGGCGGCGGTATGCGCGGTACGGGCTTCATCTCCATCCTGGTGACCAAAGACCCCTCGGTCGGCATCACGGTCGATGACTTCGCCTTCAACCACGTGCAGTCGCAGTTCGTCGAGATGTTCGACCTCGAGCAGGTCGAAATCTTCCGCGGCCCGCAGGGCACGCTGTTTGGCAAGAACACCACCGGCGGCGCCATCGCCTTCACCACCAAGAAGCCGGTGCTCGGCGAGTTCTTCGGCAACGTCGAAGGCAACTACAGCCAGTTCAGCTCGAACGATTCGACCGCCAACAAACTGAAGTTCGCACTGAACGTGCCCATGGGCGACACCCTCGCGGCACGTCTGTCCGTCATCAAGGACACCAGCCAGGGCTTCTACACCAACGACAAGCCGCCGGGCGGCGACTTCCTCAGCTTCGGTTGCATCACGCCCACGGGCGTCGATCAGGACTGCATCGATTCCGTGATCTCCAAGTACCCCTTGGTGGGCGATGGCTCCAAGATCGGCGGCACCGATGTCCTGGCCGGCAAATTGAAGTTCCGCTGGCAGCCCACCGACGCCTACATGGCAGACCTGACCTTCGAATACGTGAAGGATCGTGGTGACACCCAGGTAGCGGCCAACGAAACGCCGGAAGGCGAAGGCTACATCTGGCCGATCATCGGCTTCCCCGGCATCGGCGGCGGCGATCCCTTCTCCACCGGCCAGTCCTACACCGACAACAAGGTGATCGACCTCCCCGGCGGCCACCAGGTCGATGGCAAGGGCGTGTACCTGACCCAGGCCCTCACGCTTGGCAAGTACGAGTTCAAGTCGATCACCGGCGTGCGCAAGCAGGAAGAAATCCTCGCCAGCACCTACACCGGTGAGGCTTACACCTCGCTGTATGACGCCAGCCGCAACTCCAAGCGCGACCAGCTGCAACAGGAATTCCGCCTGACCACGCAGTTCGACGGCCCCTTCAACGTGACCACCGGCGCGGGCTACTACGAGGACAACGTTGATTTCGTGGTCTTCGGCAGCCTCGGCTTCTTCCTGCCGCTGGTCGGCCCTGCAGCCGAGTTCTACCGCGATCGCTTCGAGGTGCAGAACACCACTCAGGACCGCAAGGGCTGGGCGCTGTATGCAGACGGCTCCTACGACATCACCGACCAGATGAAACTGACCATCGGCGCGCGTCACACCGAGGACGAAAAAGACTTCCAGCGTCTGAGCCTCGGCACCGCAGCCAACCCGGTGAGCAACTTCATCGACGCCTCCCAGTGGCGCGGCCCCTTCACCAACCCGCTGCCCGAGTCGGCCTTCGGCAACAACATCTCGGCCAACAAGACCTTCAGTGCCGACACCTACCGCGTGGTGCTCGACTACCACTGGACCGACAACCTGATGACCTACGTCAGCTATGCGACGGGCTTCGTGGCGGGCGGCTTCTCCGAGACCTGCGGATCGCCCTCCGCTTGCGCACCCTACAAGAGCGAGGAGAACAAGAACCTCGAGCTGGGCGTGAAGGCTGACGCGATGGACGGCATGCTGCGTATGAACGCCGCCCTGTTCCAGACCAAGTACCAGAACCTCCAGCGCGACACCGTCGTCACCATCAAGGACGCCGCAGGCAACACCTTCCAGGAGACCCGCGCGGTCAACGAAGGCGAGAGCACGGCAACCGGCGCCGAACTGGAAATGTCCTTCGTGCCCGTCGAGAGCTTCCGTATCGACGCCTTCGTCGGCTGGCTGAACCACGAGTACGACTCCTACGAGCCCGGCGTGAACCCGGCAGACCTCGGTCTCACGGGCGATCCGCGTCCCTTCGACTTCTCGGCACTGGACGTACCGTTCTCGCCGGAGTGGACGGCGGGCCTCACGCTCACCTACTTCCACGACCTGAGCAACGGCTCCTCCCTCACCTACAACCTCAACATGAGCTACATGGACGAGTTCGAGACCAACCCCTTCCCGGCCAACGCGCAGGGTGCGGACGCCTCGGGCAACCCCATCGTGATCGCCAAGGCGAACACGCAAGGCGAGGAGCGCACGCTGCTCAACGCCTTCGTGACCTGGGAGAGCTGCAACGAGAAAGTCGAGGTGACGGCCTACGGCAAAAACCTCACCGACCAGACCTACCGGGTCGGCGCAAACCCCGTTGCAACCCTCTGGAACTTCACCCGTCACGCGCCGCCGCGTGAACTGGGCCTCCAGGTCGGTTACAAGTTCTGATATCGAATCCCATGGGGTTTCTGGAAAGCCGGCTCGCGCCGGCTTTTTAGATTTTGGGGGTGTCTTCCATGCATGAAGTGAAAGTGGCCCGCTTGCGGGAACGCCTTTCAGCGGCAGGTGCCGCAGGGCTGTTGCTGTCCACGTCCGAAAACGTGGCTTACAGCTCCGGCTTCGATTCGGTAATGGACGGATGGAGACTGCCGGAGCCCATTTCGGCGGTCTTCATTCCTGCCGACTCCGCTGCACCGGTAACGCTGTTCCTGCCCGAGGCCAGCCTGATCGGGCTGGTCGTGGCCGAGCGGCAGGGGCAGCCGGTGTTCTTCGACCGGCTGCGCTGCTTCGACCTGCTCAATTTCTGCGCGACCGCTCGCGCAGAAGACGCGCATCTGGCGCTTCCCGCCGAGCTGCTCGCGGATCTGGGCAAGATCACCGCGCGGGTCGATGATGTCTGCGCCCCGGACATCATCCGCGGCATTGCCCGCTGCCTTCAGCAGACTGCCGGGCTTGCGGGCCAGGCCATCCTGTTCGATGACATGCGCGTGGCCACCGAGGTCCACCGTCTGTCAGGGATGCACTGCCACGACGCCATCGATCTGGTCATGGCCGCTCGCGCCATCAAGACGCCCGAAGAAATCGCCCTGTTCCGCGAGAGCGGCATCAAGGCAGACCGCGTGATGGCGCACACGGTCGGCGCACTGCGTATCGGCAATTCATGGGCCGCCGTGGAGAAATCCGTGGCGCATTTCATGATCGACGAGGGCATCGATCCGCTGCCCAGCAGCCCCATGCTCTTTGGCGGCAGCTACGACACGATCTTCAAGCCCGACCTCTTCCGCACCCGCTACGACACACCCTTCAAGGGCGGAGAGATCGCGATCCTCGAGACACAGGGCAAGTACCGCAGCCTGTGGATCGACATCAACCGCACGGCGCATCTCGGCCGCGCCCCCAGCGCCTACCGCGAGCAGCATGCGCTGGTGCAGCGCTGCTTCGCAGAAGTGGCCGCCAAACTTCGGCCCGGTGCGAACTCGGCGCAGATCTGCGAGAGCGTGCGTGACGGGCTTGCCCGGGAGCTCGACGCGCCGGGTAAATTGCTGATGATCGTCCACTCGATCGGCCGCGTGCCGCTCGAGAGCCCGGTTCGCTACCCCGGGACGGGGCTGCACGCCGCGGTAGAGGGCTTCACCATCCAGCCATCGATGGTACTCAGCTTCGACGCCCTGTATTTCGGGAGCCGGCACGGCCCCTCGCACATGGAAAACGTGTTCATCATTGGCGAGGAAAAGACGGAGAGCATTTACAGCTATCCGCTCGACCTCATCGAAACCGACTGAATGGAGCAGCCTGTGGAATACACCCCCGAGACCCTTTATCGCGCCTACCGCTCGATGAAACTCATCCGCGAGTTCGAGGAGCGCATCCGGGCGGAGTACCAGCAGGGCAAGCTGCCGGGCTTCATTCACGTCTATCGCGGCCAGGAGGCGATCGCCGTGGGCGTGTGCATGCACCTCAGTGACGAGGACTACATCGCCAGCACCCACCGCGGCCACGGCCACTGCATCGCCAAGGGCTGCGACATCGAGGACATGCTGCTCGAACTCGCCTGCAAGCAGGACGGCATCTGCAAGGGCAAGGGCGGCTCGATGCACATCGCCGACATGAAGAAAGGCATGCTCGGCGCCAACGCCATCGTGGGCGGCGGGCCGCCCATCGCAGCCGGCGCGGCGCTGACGGCAAAAACCCTTCGCAACGGCAAGGTGTCGGTGGCGTTCATCGGTGATGGCGCGTCGGACCAGGGCACGGTGGCGGAATCGCTGAACCTCGCCACCGTTCTGCAACTGCCGATGATCTTCCTCTACGAGAACAACCACTACGCCGAGTTCACGAAGAGCCCGAAGCCCGATGGGCGCATCGCCGCACGGGCAGGCGCCTACGGCATGCCGGCGGTGACCATCGACGGCAGCGATTTCTTCACCGTCTACGAGACACTGGCCGAAGCAGTGGAGCGCGGTCGCACGGGCGGCGGCCCCACGGCGGTGGAGGCCATCGCCACGCGCTACTACGGCCACTTCGAGGGTGACCCGCAGCAATACCGCGACGCCGCTGAAATCGCTGCCGCGCGCGCCAACGCCGATCCCATCGAGAAGTTCCTGCAGGATCACCGTTGCAAGGACCTCGATCCCGCGCAGATCGCAGCGATCGACGCCGAAATCCAGTCCATTCTCGACGCGGCAGTGGAGCGTGCCCTCGCGGCAGACGATCCGACGCCCGACCAGTTGTATGCCGACGTCTATCTGAGCTACCGGGGAGAAACAGCGTGAGCAATCTCAGCATCCGCGAGGCCATCAACAAGACCCTGCACGAGGAAATGGCGCGCGACGAGCGCGTGATACTGATCGGCGAGGACGTCGCCAGCGAAGGCGGCGGCGCCTATGGCGTCTCGATCGGCCTTGCCGAGGCCTTCGGCAAGCTCCGTGTGATCGACACCCCGATCACCGAGTCCGCGATCATCGGCGCCGCAGGCGGCGCCGCGCTCACGGGCCTGCGGCCGGTGGCGGAGCTCATGTTCATCGACTTCCTGGGCGTGTGCCTCGATCAGTTGATGAACCAGATCGCGAAGTTCCGTTACATGTTCGGCGGCCGCGCCAGCACCCCGGTGACCATCCGCACGATGATCGGCTCGGGCATGGGCACGGGCCCGCAGCACTCCGCGATCCTCTACCCGCTGCTGGTGGCCATTCCCGGCATCAAGGTGGTGGCGCCGAGCAACGCCTACGACGCCAAGGGCCTGCTCGCGCAGGCGATCCGCGACGACGACCCGGTGGTGTTCTGCGAGCACAAGGCGATCTACACCGAGAAGTGCGAGGTTCCAGACGAGCCCTACACCATCCCCTTCGGCAAGGCACGCACGGTGCGCGAGGGAACGGACGTCACGGTCGTGGCCTTCTCGCGCATGGTGCTGCTGGCCCGCGACGTCGCAGACAGCCTGCGTTCGCAGGGCATTTCGGTGGAAGTGATCGACCCGCGCACGCTCTCGCCGCTCGATGACGAGGCAATCCTCGCCAGCGTGCAGAAGACCGGCCGCCTGGTGGTGCTCGACGAAGCGAACCCCTACTGCAGCATGGCCTCCGAGGTCTCGAGCATCATTGCCGAGAAAGGCTTCGACTACCTCGACGCACCGATACGCAAGGTGACCGCTCCGCATACACCGGTGCCTGCAAGCCCGATCCTGGAGCGCGCCTACCTGCCCTCGCTCGCCGAGATCGAAGCGGCCATCCGCGCGACGGTCAACTACTGATGAGCGTGCGAAGCCCCGCTCTGCGCCTCGCCTGCGCCGCGCTCCTCGCGCCAGCGATGCTCGTAGCCGGCGCAGCGCTGGCCGAGGTCTCGGGCGAGGCGGTGTACCAGAAGCACTGCAGCAGCTGCCACGAAGGCAATGTGCCGCGCGCGCCGCACAACATCGTGTTCCGCATGAGTCCGCCCGAGCGGATCCTCGAGGCGCTGGACAACGGCGTGATGAAGGGACAGGGCGCGGCGCTGTCGGCCGAGGAGCGCCTCGCGGTCGCGACCTACCTCGCCGGATCGGCACCCTCTCAGGTGGCCGACACGAAAATGAAGGCCTGCCCCGCAGGCGGCGCGCAGAAGCGTGGCGGTGCCACCGTCGGCAGCTGGGGCATGGACGAGCGCAACAGCCGCTTCGTGGACGCCGGCACGGCGGGCATCACGCCCCAGACCGTCGGTGGCCTGCAACTGAAATGGGTATTCGACTATCCCGGCGCGACCCGCGCACGCTCGCAACCCACCGTCGACGGAGACACCGTCTACGTGGGCTCGCAGAGCGGCACGGTCCATGCGATAGATCTCCACAGCGGTTGCCTGCACTGGGCCTTCAAGGCCGACACCGAGGTGCGCGCGGCGGTCAGTATCGGTCACGGCACAGCGGGCGCGGCCACCGTTCTCTATGTGGGCGACACCAACGGCAACCTGTATGCGCTGAACGCAAACGACGGGAGCCTGCGCTGGCGCTCGAGCCTTGCCGACCACAAAGACGCCACCATCACCGGCTCGCCCAAGCTCTTCGAGGGCAAGCTCTTCGTGCCGATGTCATCGCGCGAATGGGCGGTGGCGGCAGACCCGAACTACCGCTGCTGCACCTTCCGCGGCGGCGTGGCGGCCTTCGACGCAGCCACCGGCAAGATGCTGTGGAAGAGCTATTCGATTCCGCAGGAGCCGCGCGAGACGGGCAAGAAGAACGGCATCGGCGTTCCCATCGTGGGCCCCGCGGGTGCGCCGGTCTGGAACTCTCCGACCATCGACGCAAAACGCCGCCTGCTCTACGTGGGCACCGGCGAGGCCTACACATCTCCCGCCGCCGACACCAGCGATTCCGTGCTCGCCTTCGCGCTGGACACGGGCAAGCTCGTGTGGAGCCGGCAACTGCTCGCGGGCGATGCCTGGAACATGAGCTGCTTCATCGGCTCGAGCGTGAACTGCCCCGAGCAGAACGGGCCTGACCTCGACATCGGCGCGCCACCCATCCTCGTCAGCCTGGCCAATGGCAAAGATGTGCTCGTGGTCGGCCAGAAGAGCGGCATGGTCCATGCCCTCGACCCGCAGGCGAAGGGCGCGGTGCTCTGGCAGCGCAAGATAGGGCACGGCGGCTATGCCGGTGGCGTGCACTGGGGCATGGCGGTTGCGGGCGAGACCGTATTCGCGCCCAACGCAGACACCTATTTCGGCGGACCCACGGACACACCGCGCTTTCCGGGCCTCTTCGCCCTCGACGTGGCGACTGGCGCGCAGAAGTGGTTCACGCCGGCCGTCGATGGCTGCAAGCCAGAAGACAAACCCGCCTGCGATCCTGGCTTCTCGGCGCCCGCCACGGCGGTACCTGGGCTGGTCTTCGCCGGGGCCTTCGACGGGCAATTGCGCGCCTTCGACAGCCAGTCGGGCAAGGTGTTGTGGACCTACGCAACCAACCGTGAATTCACGTCTGTCTCGGGCCGCAAGGCTCACGGCGGATCCATCGAATCCGCGGGGCCCGTGGTGGCCAACGGATATGTTCTGGTGAACTCGGGGTACCTGTTCGGATCGAGGATGCCCGGGAACGTTCTTCTCGCCTTCAGCACCGAACAGGGGCAAGGCAACGCGGTCGGGGAAACGAGGTAGCCGTGGCAAAGATACTTGCGATCACCATCCCCAAGTGGGGCATCGAGATGGAGCGTGGCACCATCTCTGAATGGCGCGTGGCGCCGGGCGAGAGCGTCGCCAAGGGCGACCCGCTCGTCGACATCGAAACCGACAAGATCGTGAACAGCTTCGAGGCCACCGAGCCCGGAACGCTGGTTCGGATCATTGCCCAGGAGGGCGATGAGCTGAAGGTCGGCACCCTGATCGGCGTGATGGCGACGGGGCCGGTGACAGACGCGGAGGTCGATGCGTTCATCGCCGCGGCGGCGGCACGCTCTGCCCCTGCGCCGGCGGCTCCCGCTGCGGCGCCCGCACGCTCAGCCAACGGTCCTGCGGCCTCCCCTGCCGCCGTGGCCGCGGCTGCCGCCTCGCCCGCAGTCGCAGGCGCAAACGCGCGCATCACCCCTGCCCTGCGCAGGAAGGCCGAGCGGCTCGGCATCGACGTCAGGACGGTTCCGGCCACCGGGCTCTACAGCAGGATCCTCCGCGATGACGTCGAGCGGGCCGCTGCACAGCGCGCAGGCTCCGGAGCGGTACGCAACCTCACTGGCGCGCAGAAGGTCATCGCCGAGCGCATGGTGATGGCGAAGCAGACGATCCCGCACTTCCACCTGCACCGCGATTGCCCTATGGACGCCGCGCTCGGAAGGCTCGCGCAACTGCGTGAGAGCGGCCAGGCAGGAATCACCGTCAATCACCTGCTGCTGCAGGCAGTGGCGCGCGCGCTGGGCAAACACCCGGCACTCAACCTGAACGTGCGCGGCGGCAGCGTCGAGACGCTCCATTCGATGGATGTGGCGCTGGCGGTGGATACCGGCGAGACGCTGCTCACCCCGGTGATCCGCGATATCGGCGAGGCCACACTGTCCCAGATCGCAGAGGC
>CAIYPF010000173.1 GCA_903928015.1 uncultured Gammaproteobacteria bacterium
CATGGAAATGGTGGGCCATGCCCGCGACCTGTCCCAGGTAGGAGCGGGCCATGCCCGCGACCTGTCCCAGGTAGGAGCGGGCCATGCCCGCGACCCGCATTCGGCACAGCATTCCCCGCACGCCTGACAACCGGACAACAACGCGCATGACGACCCGACACACGCACAAAACCTACTGCCGCTTTTGCCTCGGCTGCTGCGGCATCGAGGTGGATGTGCAGGAGGGCCAGCCGGTGGCACTGCGCGGCGACCCGTCCAACCCGCTCACCGGCGGCTACACCTGCCTGCGCGGTCGCGAACTCATCACCATGCACACGCACCCGGAGCGCATCCGGCACGCGTTGAAGCGCACGGAAAACGGCTTCGAGCAGATCCCCCTTTCGCAGGCGCTCGACGAAATCGCCGCCACCGTGGGCGCGCTGATCGCCCGTGACGGTGGGCGCGCCATCGCCACCTACAACGGCTCCTGGGCTTACTCGAATTTCCCGACGCTTGCGGCATCAAAAGCCTTCCATCGCGCGATCGGCTCGCCCTCGCTTTATTCGCCCATGTCGCTCGACCAACCCGCCAAGGCCTTCGTGCCCTTCCGCTTCGGCATCTGGAGCGGTGGCATGCACACCTTCAGCGATGCCGACGTGGCGCTGTTCATCGGCAACAACCCGCTGGTCTCGCAGTACGCCGCAAAGAGCGGGTTGCCGGTGTACAACCCCTGGCGGCGCCTGCAGGACGCGATCAACAACGGGCTGCAATTGCTGGTGATCGACCCGCGCCGCACCGAAGTGGCCAATCGCGCCGCGCTGCACCTGCAGCCCTATCCGGGCGAAGACCCGGTGATCCTCGCGGGCATGCTGCGGGTCATCATCGACGAAAACCTGCACGACGAGGCCTTCTGCACAGACTACGTCGACAACCTCGCCGCCTTCCGCGCCGCGCTGGAACCCTTCACGGCCGAGTACTGCGCCCGCCGCGCGGGCGTTCCTGCCGAGCAGATCGTGGCAGCCGCAAGGCTGTTCGCCCAAGGGAGCAAAGGTGCCGCCGTGACCGGTACCGGCCCCGAGATGTCACCGCGCGGCTGGCTGGGCGAGTGGCTGGTGCTCGCGCTGAACACCTTCTGCGGGCGCTACTACCGCGAGGGCGAAACGCCACGCACGGCCCCGCCGCTGAGCCCCCCACAGACGCAGCGTGCCGAGGTGTTCTTCCCGCCGGAGCCCTGGGGTGTGCAGATGCTGCAGTCGCGCGTGCGCGGGCTCGGCCAACTGGGTGACGAGTTCCCGTGCAACGTGATGGCCGACGAGATCCTCACGCCCGGCGAGGGCCGCATACGCGCGCTGTTCGTGCTGGGCGGCAATCCGATGGTCGCCTTCCCGAACCAGCTGAAGATGGCCTCCGCGCTCGAGGATCTCGAGCTCCTCGTCGCCGTGGACCCGTGGATGTCGGCCACCGCCAAACGCGCGCACTACATCATCCCGCCCGTGCTGCAACTCGAGCGCGCGGATGCCACGCTGCTCGGCGAGCTCTACTTCGAAGAGGCCTATGCCCACTACACCGAGCGCGTGCTGGAGCCGGGGCCCGACATGCTCGAGGAGTGGGAGCTCTACTGGGAACTCGCGAAGCGGCTCGACGTTCCCCTGGAGATAAACGGCAACCCGCTCACCATGGACACCCGCCCCGACAAGCACAGCCTCACTGCCCTGCTGACCCACGGCTCGCGCGTGCCGCTGGAACAGGTACGCATCGACACCGCAGCGACCGGCGGCAAGCTCTACCCGGAACTGCGCACGGCGGTTGCCCCGCGCAGCCCCGACAACCAGAACCGCTTCCGCCTGCTGCCGCCCGACATCGCCGCACAGCTCGCAGAACTCGCGGCAGAGCCGCTGGACGCCGACGGTCGCCCCGCCCATATCCGCGAACACGGCGCCACCCACCTCCTCGCCTCACGCCGTATCCGGCAGTTCTTCAACTCCACGGGCCACAACTTCCCGAATCTGCGTGACAAAGGCAGCACCAACCACGCCTACCTGCACCCGGGCGACATGGCCGCGCTGGGGCTGGAAAACGAGGACTTGGTGGAACTCTCGGCAGACACGGGCGCCATCGTGGGCGTGGTGATGGCGGCAGATGACATCAAGCCTGGCGTGGTGTCCATGGCGCACGCCTTCGGTGACACCGACAGCGACAGGGGGAATGTGAGACAGCAAGGCTCATCCACAAACCGGCTGGTGAGCGACGAGCGTTACTTCGACCCGATCACAGGCCAAGCCAGGCAGAGCGCCATCCCCGTGAGCATCCGCAAGATCGGCTGAAAAGGATCAAGCGGCCAAGCCCGCGGGCGTCAGGGCGCGGCAGTTCAGGCGGTCGTGCGGCGCCGAATGGCACCCAGCGCAAGCAGGCCCAGGCCCATCAGCCCCAAGGTACCCGGCACGGGCACGGCAGTAGGCGTCTCGATGGTGATGCGGTTGACGCCGAAACCCTGATAGTCGTCGCCATCTTCGAGGCCGAAGTCGAAGAATGCGATATCGGCGCCGTCGCGCAGGACGGTGAACAACAGCGGTGCGTACTCCTGCTGGCCAGTGGGCGACGTGCCCCGGACCCCGGAAACAGAATCGAGCAAGCTGCCATCCCGACCGAAGACCCGCAGAAGCGGATTGCTGTCTTCGTCGAAGAAGCCGGCCTCGAGTTCGAGGAAGCGGGTGGCCCCGCCAACGGAAGTACCGGTACGCACAATGCGCCCGTCAATACCCGTGCCCAGATCGCATTCACCGGAATCGTTCACACCACAGAAGGCAAAGAAACTTTCGGAATTCGGGGAGTTGGGATCGATATCGGAGTAATAGCCTTCAGAGCGGCCGTAGCTGAAATCCACTCCGAAACCCGTGAGAGAGGATCCGATGGCCCCACCATCTGCCAAGGCACCCGGGACGTAGGTCTCGGCGATGCCGCGATCAGCGGCCTCGGACGCCGTGAAAGAAATCTGCGAGGCCAGAACTGCCTGCGCCGCTCCGAGACCCAGGAGCACGGCAGCTGCCAAGCGGACTCTGCGAGGTGTGGACATGTCTGAAGCCTCCCTTACGCCGGATACCGGCTGCCTGAGACGGAGCATGAAGCTCATACATGACGGAGTCTAGGTTCCCGACCTGACAAGGCGCACCTGTACCAAGGTACACACGGCGAGGCCGACGCAAAACCATCAGCCCCCTTCGTCGGAATCCTCTTCCACCGGCATGGCCAACAAGGCCGCCGGCAGAGTCTTGGCTGGCTTCACCCCCAAGTCCCGCAGCATCTCTGCCTGCCGCACAGCGCCGCCCTTGCCGCTCAGCCGACTCTTGGCCGTGTCGAAATCCTTCTGCGCCTGCGAGAGCCTGTTGCCAATGGAATCAAGGCTTTCCACAAATCCCACGAGTTTGTCGTAGAGCTCTGCGCCGCGCTTGGCAATCTCGAGGGCGTTGCGGTTCTGCGCGTCCTGCCGCCAGAGGTGAGCTACGGTGCGCAGCACGAAGAGCAAGGTGGACGGACTCACCAGCATCACGTTCCTGGACCAGGCCTGCTGGAACAGGTCCCGATCCTCCGTCACAGCCAGCATGAAGGCAGGCTCCACCGCCACGAACATCAGCACGAAGTCGAAGGAGTCGAGGCCATGCAACTGTTGGTAGTTGCGATCCGAGAGCCCCTTGACGTGGTTGCGCACGGAATCGAGGTGACGTTTGAGCGCTGCTTCGCGGGCCGGCCCCTCCTCGGCCGAGGCGTAGTCCTCATAGGCCGTGAGGGAGACCTTGGCGTCGATCACGAGGTTCCGCTCCTCGGGCAGGCGGATGATCACGTCGGGCTGGGCGCGGCTCCCGTCCTCGCGCTGGTGGCTCTCCTGGGTGTCGTACTCCTGCCCTTTGCGCAGCCCCGCGGCCTCCAGCACGCGCTCCAGCACCATCTCGCCCCAGTTCCCTTGGGTCTTGGTGGAGCCTTTCAAAGCTCGCGTAAGATCGTTTGTTTCCTTGCTAACCTGCTGATTCAGCGAAATAAGGTTTTTGAGATTCTCTGACAGAGCCGCCCGCTCCTTGCCCTCGGTCAGGTACACCTCATCGACCTTTGCCTGGAACTCGGTGATGCGGGTGCGCAGCGGATCGAGCAACAGACCGAGGCTCACCTGGTTCTGTTCGGTGAAGCGCTTGCTCTTGTCCTCGAGGATCTCGGAGGC
>CAIYPF010000174.1 GCA_903928015.1 uncultured Gammaproteobacteria bacterium
CCGACCTACGGAAGCGGCGCCGCCGTGGTGGAGTTCACACTGAGCTGAGCTGAGCCGAGGTCGCGGGCATGGCCCGCTCCTACACGGAGTCCCCGTAGGAGCGGGCCACGCCCGAGACATCCCCCGTAGGAGCGGGCCACGCCCGCGACACCTCCCGTAGGCGCGGACCACGCCCGCGACATCCCCCGTAGGCGCAGGCCACGCCCGCCACACCTCCCGTAGGCGCGGGCCACGCCCTCGCCACGGCGCTGGTGCGCTGCCCTTGTGGCGGGCATAGCCCGCTCCTGCATCCACGAACGCTCCGGTCCGTGACCGCGGTCCGCTCGCGCGGCTAGAATCCCCGGGAATCCCAGGAACGCCAGCGGAGCCCTCATGACCAAACGCGGCAACGAGAACGGCGCCGACCACGGCATGGGCCACTTCGGTTACCGGCAATCACTGCAGCGCAGCATCGGCGCGTTCGGCAGCTTTGCCGCCGGCGTGAGCTACATCTCGATACTCACGGGCACTTTCCAGCTCTTCTACTTCGGCTTCGGCACCGCCGGCCCCGCCTATCTCTGGTCCTGGCCGCTGGTGCTGGTCGGGCAACTCGCCGTTGCACTGTGCTTCATGGAACTCGCCGCGATGTACCCCATCGCCGGCTCCGTCTACAACTGGTCCAAGGTGCTCGGCAGCCGCTTCGTCGGCTGGGCCTCCGGCTGGTTGATGCTGACGGCGTCGATCGTCTCGCTCTCTGCCACGGTGCTCGCACTGCAACTGAACCTGCCCCGCCTCTGGAGCGGATTCCAGATGATCGGGGACGGCAGCGGCCCCTACGATTACGCGAGCAACGCCGTTGTCCTCGGCACCGCGCTCATCGTGCTCACCACGCTGATCAACGCGCTCGGCGTACGGCTGATGGCGATGATCAACAGCGCGGGCGTCGTGATTGAACTCACCGCTGCCTGCCTGATCGGCGCAGTGCTGTTGATGAACACGGAGCGGGGACCGGAGGTGTTCTTCTCGACCAACGGCTTCGGCGCGGACGCACCCGGCGGCTATTTCGGCGCATTCCTCATCGCAGCGCTGGCGTCCGGATACGTGATGTACGGCTTTGATACCGCGAGTTCGCTGGGCGAGGAAACGCACGACCCGCGACGCACCGCGCCCAAGGCGATACTGCACGCGATCCTCGCCTCCTTCGTGATCGGCGGAGCGATCCTCGTGGGCGCCGTGCTGGCCGCGCCCGATCTCTCGGATCCGCGCATCGGCCAAAGCGCAGGCGGACTGCAGTTCATCGTCGAGCAGGTGATGTGGGGGCCCTTCGGCAAGATCTTCCTGGCCTGCATCGTGGTGGCGGTGTCCGTCTGCTCGCTTGCCGTGCACACGGCCGCCATCCGGCTGAGCTTCGCGATGGCACGCGACAACGCGCTGCCTTTCGGCGAGTTGCTCGCACGGGTGAACCCCAGGACGCAAACGCCCATCCTGCCCGCAGTGCTGATCGGCGTGATCGCTGCGGCGATACTGCTCGTGAATGTTGGTCAGCCCAAGATCTTCACGGTGCTCACCTCCATCGCGATCATCATGATCTATCTCGCCTACCTGATGGTCACAGCACCGATGTTGCGCCGCCGGCTGCAGGGAAACTGGCCGCCGCCGGAACTGGCGAGCGGGGGCTACTTCACGATGGGGCGCTTCGGCCTTGTGGTGAACATCGTGGCCGTTGCCTGGGGCGCTCTGATGGCCATCAACCTGGCGTGGCCGCGCGAGGCCGTGTACGGCTCGCCCTGGTACAACACCTGGGGCGCCTTCGTGTACATCGGCGTGATCCTTGGCTCGGGGCTCGGGTGGTACGCGTTGCGCGGGCGCCACCGCATCGGCGTGCTGGATTCGCACGCGGCCTGACCGGAATCTCCGGTCACTCGAAAGGCGCTGGGCCTTTGAGGGTTGATGCGCCAGCAACAGGCACGGCACTGCCCAGCAGCATGCGCAGCCGGTTCACCAGCGTTTTCATCATCTCGGCCTGAAGATCGAACGCCTCCGCCGCCGCAGCGCTCTGGTCTGCGCTGCTCGCGTTACCGTGGGCGATACGCTCCATCTGGCTTACCGCCACGCCCACTTGCCCGATGCCCTGTGACTGCTCGATGGCCGCGCCGGCTATATCGCCCACCAGCGCGTCGGTAGCGGTGATCTTGTCGATGATCTGCCGCAGCGCCTCCCCCATCTCCGCGGTGCACTGGGCGCCGCGCCGGCTGTTTGCGATCGCCGCATCGATCTTGCCCGCAGTTTCGCGGGCGGCCGCCGCACTGCGCTGCGCAAGCGAGCGGACTTCGTCGGCGACCACGGCAAAGCCGGCGCCGGACTCCCCGGCACGCGCCGCTTCGACCGCCGCATTGAGCGAGAGAATGTTGGTCTGGAAGGCGATCTCGTCGATGCTCTTCACGATCTTGGCAACTTCGGCACTGGATGCGTCTATGGCAGACATGGCCGTGCGCATATCGCTCATGAAACGGTTGCCGTCCTCCGCCACGCTGCGTGCCTGCGCGGCCAGTTCCTTCGCACGCCTGGCGTTGTCTGCCGTAACACGGACCCTCCCCGCGATCTCTTCGAGCGAGGTCCCCGTTTCCTCCACTGCAGCGGCCTGCTCGCTGGCACCGGATGAGAGCATCTGACTCGCCACAGAGACCTGCCTGGCCGCCGCCGCTGTCTGGCGTGCGCTGGAGTCCATATCGCTCACGACCGCGCGCAGCACCTCATTGGTCGAGCGCAGGATCAGCACGCTCAACACCAGCACCAGCACGCCCACACCCAGACAAAGTGCGAATGCCAGATGCTTGATCGAGTTGGCCTCGTCACTCACGCTGGCCACATCGCTTTCCATTTTCGAGATTTCGGAACGCACGAAAGCGTCGAGCCCCTCCTGCAGCGTTGCACTCGCCTGATCAAACGCCGGCATCAGCGTGTTGCCTTGCCCGGGGCCGCCAGCCACATAGGCCCGGGCCATCGCGACGCCGGCCGTGTAATAGGTTTCGAAATCCGCGCTCACCGATTCGAGCGCACGCAACTCCGCGAGTGCCCCCTGGGCCTTCAGATAGGTGCGGAAACCCGTGAGCTTGTCGAGGAATTGGTCGCGGTTTTCAGCGGCCAGCCTGAACCCGTCATCGAGACCGTTCTGCCCTCGGGTGGCAGAGACGTCGGTGAGGAACTGCTGGACCTGGACCACATTGCGCTGGAGGTCCTTTGCCATCAGGGCGAAACGCACATTGGCCGTGACCTGGGCGCTGACCCGGTGCTGCATATCGCCGAGCCCCGCCCACAGCCAGAGCGCGAACACGCCGAACAACAGCAGGGGAAGCACCGCATTCAGGAGCAGTTTCCGGCGTATCGAGAGACCGGCGAACGAACGCGCTGCCGAGGGCCGCACAGATGCCGGGAACCGGTTGAGCATGAGGGGAATCTGTGGAAAGGAAACTCCGCACAGTATAGGTACCGAACGCGGCATCCGGGCGTCGGTCGGGCGCACGCGTGAAGGCCAAAAGCCTCCGGTGCTCACGGTGGCGGCTCAGGTGTGCCCCGCGCCCGCCGGAGGCATACGCCCCGAGGGCTCCCAGCTGGGCCGCGCGCGCATCCGTGACATGAAACGGCCTATCCGCGGAAATCTCTCGCTTATATCGGTGACGCCGATGAACGGGAACATCTCGATGCGCGGCGCGAGCGTGATGTCTGCCAGCGAGAAATCATCACCCAACAGCCAGGGCCTGTCGTCGGCGAGTTGCTCCTCCATCCACGCGAGGCGCTCCATCAGGATCGCCACGCGATCAGCCAGCACGGCTGCATCGGTGCCGCGCGCGAGCAGGGATTGCGCCAGATGCAGCCATGCGGGGTTGGGGGTGTTGATGCCGATGCGCGCCGGCAGGTCCTCGGCTGTGATGCCAGAGCCCCGCAGCCGCTCGCGGGCGTAGGTCTCGTAGATGGCATCACGGAAGGGCTTCGCCCACTCCTGCTCGTAGGCGATCCACTCACGCATGCGCCGCTGCAGGCGCGGCTCCTGCGGCACCAGGCGAGGCCCGGTGCCTATGCCGTCCAGATACTCGCAGATCAGGGCGGACTCGAAGATCGTCTCCTCACCGTGGCGCAGCGCGGGCACGGTGCCATTCGGGTTGATGCGCAGGAACTCCGGGCGTTTCTGCTCCATCAGCGCGAGGTTCAGCCAATGCACCTCGGCGCGGAGGTTTTTCTCGAGAAGCGTGATGCGCACGCGACGGCCTGCCGGGCTGTTCAGCGCGTCGTACAGGATGAGAGGCGCATCACTCACGGGGCTACTCCAAACCGGGGATTGAGTCTACGTCCGGGGCGCGATTAGGGTATAGCCTTGGGTCTCGCGCAGCGCCTCACACAGCAGACCAGGAGTGAACATGGATATCGGCGTCTTCCTGCCCATCGCCAAGGGCGGGTTCATCATCTCGAAGAACGTCCCGCCCACCTGGCCGACCTGGGAACTGAACCGCGACGTCACGCTGAAATGCGAGGCCTCCGGTTTCGATTTCGCGCTCTCGATGGTGAAGTTCCGCGGCTTCGGCGGTGAGACCGAGTACTGGGACTACTCGCTCGATTCCTTCACGCTGGCCGCATCACTGGCACCGGTGACGAGCCGCATCCAGATCATCCCCTCGGTGACGAACCTGGCACTGCACCCCGCCGTTGCCGCGCGCATGGCCGCCACCATCGAGGCCGTGTGCCCGGGGCGCTTCGGGCTGAATATCGTCTCTGGCTGGTACAAGGACGAGTTCAACCAGATGGGCCTGTGGCCTGGCGACCAGCACTTCGAGACCCGCTACGACTACGCCACGGAATACGTGCGCGTGCTGCGCGATCTCTGGAGCACCGGCACCTGCAGCTTCGAGGGCAAGTTCTTCCAGTTGCACGACGCACGCATCAAACCGATGCCCTCCACCTTCATCCCGCTGGTCTGCGCGGGGCAATCCGGGCGCGGGCTCCGCTTCACGGCCGAGTGCGGCGAGCGCAACTTCGTGATCGCCGGCGGCAACGTGAACGACATCGAGGCCGACATCACGGCCCTGCGCGCGATCACCACCAACCTGCAGGCCGAGGCCGCGAAAGCAGGCCGCCACGTGGGCACGATAGGCCTCTTCAACATCATCGCCGCAGACACGGACGCCGCTGCCGCGGCGCGTTTCCAGCACATCGTCGACGGCGCGGACGAAG
>CAIYPF010000175.1 GCA_903928015.1 uncultured Gammaproteobacteria bacterium
CGCCGCAGGCATCAGACTGGTCCTCTGAAATCGAGCAAAGAAGGGCGTCGCTTGCATGCCCACAGCCCCGGAAGGCCTTCAAAGGCCGCCGGGGCTGATTCATTTTTCCACAGGGTTCGTGTGCGCAGTCCGGTTGCACGGAAAATGCGGGACCGATGTCCGAATGCTGCTTGCATGCCTACCGTGTGAAACGGAATGTGCAGCGCTTGACAACCCGAAGACTGGACGCAGCCCCGCATGGGCGCCCGGTCGATCGTTTCGGAGGGGCTCCCTGCATCAGGCCGCGGCCGGTCAGCACGCAGGAGAGAGCCGATGCCCAGCATCAACCGCTCGAACAGCCGTGCAGAACAGAAAACACTCTCGCTCGCCCGCACCCTTCTTGCGCCGATCGCATCGGCACTGATTTCGCTCGTCGCTCAGGCGGCGCCCGTCACTGCGTTGACCTGGTCACCGGTTGACCCGAGCGTCGGCCGCAACACAACCAGCATGGTGACCGCCTATCCCGGTGCCGATGCCAAGTCGATCGCGCGGCAGTTGAATGGTCGTCCCGCGGGGCGTCGTGCGCTGCTGCTGCTGGGCTTCACCGAGGGTCTTGGCACGGATGCAAAGGATGCGTGTCAGGCTTCGAACGGCAAGGGTGGTTACACCTTGACCAAGTGGGCCGGCCCGTGGACCGTCAACGGCGCATCGGCGGTGCAGAATCTCGTCGTGCCGTTCTTCGATGCACTGAAGAAGGAAGGCGCGATGATCGACCTGCTCGCGCTGGATGAGGAGTCGGATTTCAGCGCCGGGCGCTACATCCGCGACGACTACGCGAACATGATGGCCATCCAGGCGGATCGTCGCTTCCCGGCCATCGCGAAGCGTCTCGGCTTCTCGAACCTGAAGCTGGTGATGTGGGGTACCAAGGAGTATTTCCGCTGGAACGAGGTGCTGCAGGCCGATTTCGACAGCGCACTCGACCGGGTCGTCTCGGTGCCATTTCGGGCGCGCTGGAAGTCGGCAAGCGTGTGCAACTACCGCAGCGCGCCCATCGCCTCGAAGTTCATGACGCCCGACTGCTCGGGCCACGGACTCGTCCGCGGTGGCACGGGCGTGGGAACGCACAACAGCATCGAGTTCTATGGCTTGGCACTGCGCTGGATGGATGGCGCGAGGTTCTCGGGAGCGGTGCTGAACAGCAGCGCCTACGGCATGTTCAGCCAGAACCTGCACCGCATGCGTGCGGTTCGTGCGAGCAGCCCCAAGTCGCTCATGCCCTGGATCGGCAGCTATGGATTGGGCACGCGTGCGACCGACTGCATGAGCGACTTTCCAAGTCCCATTTCAGGCACGCCCTACTGGGACGAGACCGTGCTGCAATTGGCGATGCACGGATGCGACACGATCCTGGTGTACAACCCCCACGCCTGGCGCCCTGAGCAGATCGCCGCGAACTGCAATCCCGTGTCCGATCAGGTTCGCTTGGCGAACCTCATCGACACGATCAACGCGAAGTTGGGCACCGCGCCCGGCGTCTCCCGCTGGTTCAGCCTGCCTGGCCTGCAGGATCGCGTGATGGCCACC
>CAIYPF010000176.1 GCA_903928015.1 uncultured Gammaproteobacteria bacterium
CCCGGCACCGTGGTGGCGATCACCCACGACCGCTACTTCCTCGACAACGCCGCCGAGTGGATTCTCGAACTCGACCGCGGGCACGGCATCCCGTGGAAGGGCAACTACTCCTCGTGGCTTGAGCAGAAGGAAGCGCGTCTGGAGCAGGAAGCCAAGAGCGAGGCCGCCCGCATCAAGACGATGAAGCAGGAACTCGAGTGGGTGCGCTCCAGCCCGAAAGCGCGGCAGGCGAAGAGCAAAGCGCGCCTCAACCGCTTCGAGGAACTCTCGAGCGTCGAGTACCAGCGCCGCAACGAAACCGCCGAGATTTTCATCCCGCCGGGCGAGCGACTGGGCGATCTGGTGGTGGACTTCGACGGCGTCTCGAAAGCCTTCGGTGACCGCCTGCTGATGGACAACCTGAGCTTCAGCGTGCCCGCAGGCGCCATCGTCGGCATCATCGGCCCGAACGGCGCGGGCAAGTCCACGCTGTTCCGCATGCTGATGGGACGTGAGCAGCCCGACAGCGGCACGATCCGCATCGGCTCCACCGTGAAGCTCGCCTCCGTCGACCAGTCCCGCGAGGGCCTCGAGAACGACAAGACCGTCTTCGACGCCGTTTCGGGCGGCGCCGACATCCTCACCGTTGGCCGCTTCCAGATCCCGAGCCGCGCCTACGTGGGCCGCTTCAACTTCAAGGGCGCGGACCAGCAGAAGATCGTGGGCAATCTCTCGGGAGGTGAGCGCGGGCGCTTGCACCTTGCCAAGACGCTGCTGCAGGGCGGCAACGTGCTGCTGCTCGACGAACCCTCGAACGACCTCGACATCGAAACGCTGCGCGCACTCGAAGACGCGCTGCTGGAATTCGCGGGCTGCGTGATGGTCATCAGCCACGACCGCTGGTTCCTCGACCGCATCGCCACGCACATCCTCGCGGCCGAGGGCGATTCGCAGTGGAGTTTCTTCGCCGGCAACTACCAGGAGTACGAGGCCGACAAGAAGAAACGCCTCGGCGAGGAAGCCTCCAAGCCCACGCGGATCCGCTACCGCCCGATCACGCGCTGAGGCGCGGGCAGGGATGCTGAAACGCGTGGCGTATTGGGCCTCGGCGGTGCTCACCGGAGCGCTGCTGGGGCTGGGCGCCACCGTGCTCTTCCTCCAGCGCGAGGGAATGGGCGGCGACATCGCTTCCGGTCCGTGGCACACCAGCATGGTCACAGGCAGCAGCAATGCCGACCCGTGGACGCGTGCGCTGGTCGCGCGCCGTGGCCTGCTGGCACTCGCCCCCGAGGAAACCCTCTACTACACCGCCACCACCGACAGCGAAGGCAAGCGCCTGAACGGCAACTGCAGTTATCGCCTGGACGGCCGTGACCCGGGTGCGCGTTGGTGGAGCATCACCGCCTACGGCTCGGACAACTACCTCATTCCCAACCCGCAGAAACGCTATTCCTTCAGCCAGACCACGGTGGCGCGCGCGCCAGACCGCTCATGGTCCATCGTGTTGTCGGCCGACAGCACCGAGGGCAACTGGCTGCCGGTGCGCGCGGGCGAGGACTTCGAACTCACGGTGCGTTTCTACAACCCCGAAACCGACGTCTATTCCGAACCGGGCGCGGTGGCGCTGCCGAAGATCGTGCGGGGGAACTGCCGATGAAAGCAGTGGGTCTCTGGCTGGCCACCACGCTGGGCATGGCGCTTCTGGTGCATCTGAGCAGCACCTGGTACGTGCCGCGCTACATCATGGGCAGGCTGATGGACACGGTGGCCGCGGAATCCGGGACCAATGTCTTTGCCAACCGCCCGCTCGCAGATGCGGACTCACGCACCATCGTGCGCCCCAGCCCGGATCTGATGTACTCGATCTGCGTGGTGGACGTGAGCGCGGGTCCGGTGCGCATCCGCGCCCCTGCCAGTGCGCCCTACTCCTCGGTATCGGTATTCGCGGCCAACAGCGACAACGTTCTCGTGATGAACGATCGCGCGCTCGCCCCGGGCGCCGACTTCGAGATCTGGGTGGGCAAGCCACGCCAGAACGTACCCGTGAGCGCGCCCTCGGCGATCCTGCGCTCCGAGCGTGGCGTCGTGCTGATTCGTCGCGTGGTCACGGATGCGGAGCAGGCAAAGACGCTGGACACGCTGCGGCGAGAGGCGCGGTGCGAGCAGCGCTGAGAGGGATGTCGCTGGATGC
>CAIYPF010000177.1 GCA_903928015.1 uncultured Gammaproteobacteria bacterium
CCGCCCGCGAGCAGGCACTGCTTGCCGCGCTGCGCGGCGATGCCAGCGCGCGCGGCCTCGACGCGGACGCCGTAGCGGCACTCTTCACACTGCAGATGCGTCTCGCACGGGAGGCGCAGGAGCGCGCGTTTGCGCGTTGGCGGGCAGAAGGTTGCGCGGACTGCGCCACGGCGCCCACGCTCGCATCGCTGCGGCAAGTGCTGGATGCCATCGGTCAATCACAGCTCGAAGCCCTGTATCTCTACGCGCCACGCGAGCGCGGGGCCGCGCCACCGTCGCCCCCCGCGGCCTTGCAGGCGCGCCTCGATCTGCTCATCCCCGATGCAGCATCGCGGACAGAGTTGTCGCAGCGCATCGAGGCCATCGGCCTGCAGGCTGCGCCCGGGCTGGCACGCGCCCGCGCGAACGGCATGCTGCGCTTTGGCGTGCCGGGGGATTACGCGCCCTTCGCGCTGCAGCAGGAGGGCGGGCTCAGGGGCGCGGACATCACTCTGGCGCAGGCACTGGCTGCAGCGCTCGGGCTGCGACCCGTGTTCCTGCGCAGCAGCTGGCCCGGGCTCTCGAAGGATCTGCAGCGCGATGGCTTCGATATCGCCATCGGCGGCGTGAGCGTTACTCCGGAGCGTGCGCGGCTCGGCCGCTTCTCGCAGGTCTACCACGAGGGCGGCAAGACCTTTCTCGCCCGCTGCAATGATGTCGCCCGCTTCAGCACGCCGGAGTCGGTGAACACACCCGGCGTCCGGCTCATCGTGAACCGGGGCGGCACCAACGAATCAGTCGCGCGCGCGCTGTTGCCGCAGGCAGCACTGCGCGTGTATCCGGACAACATCGGCGTCTTCGCGGAGGTGGCCGCGGGCCGTGCCGATGTGATGCTCACCGACGATGTGGAAGCAGAACTCAAATCCGCACAGGACCCGCGGCTCTGCCGGAGTTTCGCGGGCACGCTGAACCACGTCGGCAAGGCGCTGTGGATGACGCCCGACGCGGCACTCGGCGAAGCGGTCGATGCCTGGCTTGGCAAGGCTGTATCGGCGGGCGATCCGCAGCGCTGGATGGACGAGGCCATGCGCGACGCGGCAGGACACACATCTCACTAGAACCATAAGAGGAGAAAAGCTGATGTTTCACGGCTGGAAGGTGGTAGCGGTCTGCATGCTGGTGTTCGGTCTGGCCAACGGGATCACGGCCTATTCCTACGGCGTGCTCGTGTTCCCGATGGGCAGCGAGTTCGGCGCGGGGCGTGGCGAAATGATGCTGGGGCTCACGGTCTCCTCGTTCATCAGCATCCTGCTTGCACCGCTGCTCGGCAGCGTGATCGACAAGGGGCAGGCCCGGCTCCTGTTCAGCGGAGCAGCGCTTCTGCTGGGGCTGGAACTGCTGCTGATTTCCTTCGCCGGCTCCGTCTGGGTTTTCGTGGCCGTGTTCGCGCTGACAACGCCCCTGGTGTCCACGATGCTCGGGCCGGTGGGCACAAATACGGTGGTGGCACGGTGGTTTGCGCGCCAGCGCGCACGCGCGCTCGGCATCCTCGCGATGGGCACCTCCATCGGCGGGCTTCTGGTGCCGCTGTTGCTGCAGACGCTGATCGACAACCTCGGCTGGCGCGAAGCCTGCCGCTGGATGGCGCTGTTGGTGCCGGTGCTGCTGGTGCCCTGCGTGATGCTGGTGATCCGCAATCGTCCTGAAGACATGGGCCTCCATACCGACGGAGACGCGGTTGCCCCGGAAAAAACCGCGGCCCAGGACGCCTCCACTCCGATGCCGCAGGTATTCAGGGACATCTCGTTCTGGCGAATCTCGCTTGCCGTGGGCGTACTGATGGCGGCATTCACCGCAGCGCTCTCCAACCTGGTTCCCTTTGCGCTCGGGCACGGCGTGGCCGGCGCACAGGCTGCGGCGCTGATGTCGGCGCTCGCAGCCGCGGGGCTGGGCGGCAAGATCCTCTTCAGCGTCTTCGCCACGCGCATCGATCTCAAGCTCGCGCTGCTGACGGCACTGCTCCTGGTGGCGCTGCCGCTGGCAAGCCTCACCGTCTGGCATGCCTATGCGTCGATGGTGGCGGCGGCGGTGTGCCTGGGCCTTGCCTCGGGTGCATTCCTTCCGGCCTGGAGCGCGCTGGTGGCGCGGATTTACGGGCCTGCCGTGTTCGGGCGCGTGATGGGCAGGATGCAGTCGGTGACGATACCGATGGTGATGGTGGGCACGCCCGCCACGGGTTATCTCTTCGATCTCACCGGCAGCTACGACACGGCCTTCCTGATGTTCACGGTGGCAGCCGCCGTTGCGATGGCCGCGCTGTTGCCCCTGCGCGTGCCCGAACTGCCGCGCTGAGCACGGCGCGCTGATGAACACACCGCAATCCCCGCCCCCTGTCGGGCAGCCGCGTCCGGGCGTATGTTGCCCTTCCACAAAGAACGACACCCGCAGGAGACATCCATGAGCGCGATCCTCATCAAGGGCGGCACAGTCATCGACGGCAGCGGCGCACCTGCACGCAAGGCCGATGTACGCGTGCGTGACGGGCTGATCACGGCAATCGGCAGCGATCTGGAACCCGGCCCGGGCGAGCGCGTGGTGGATGCCGCCGGCTGCCACGTGACGCCGGGATTCATCGAAAGCCACACCCACTTCGACGGCACCATCTGGTGGCAGCCCGACATGGACCCGCTGCCCGGCTACGGGGTCACCACCACGATCATGGGGAACTGCGGTTTCTCGGCCGCGCCGGTGCACGACGACCCGGCTGTGCGCCGCGAGATGGTGGGGATTTTCTCGTTCTTCGAGGACATCCCCGAGAAGCCCTTCATGCAGGAGCTTCCCTGGGACTGGAAAACCTGGCCCGAGTACCGCCGCTCGATGACCAGCAAGGTGAAGACCGCGGCCAACTACGGCGCCTTCGTGGGCCACATCGCAATCCGGCTCGCCGCCATGGGGATGGATGCCTGGGACCGCGCTGCCACGGCAGACGAAATCGCCAGCATGGCCTTCATGCTCGACGAGGCCCTCGCCGCCGGCGCCATGGGCATGTCGACCAACTTCCTGGACCACGACGGCAACGATCGCCCGGTGCCCACGCTGAAGGCCGATGACGCTGAATTCACCGCGTTGATCGACGTACTGGCGCGCTACCCGGGCACCAGCCTGCAGGTGGTGCTCGACACCTTCATGCGCATGACGGCGCCCGACAGCACCACGCGTCTCGCACGGCTGTGCGCCGGCAAGCCGGTGCGCGTGCAGTGGGGTGGCGTGCCCACGCTGATGTTCCAGAAATTCATCCAGGGTCCGATGATCGATCTGCACGAGCAGTTCAAGAAGGACGGCCTGGATTTCTGGACCGGCTTTGCCCATACCGGCCTGACCAGCGTGCTGTCGGTGAATCGCTCGCTGATCTTCGCGCAGTCGAACGACTACACCTGGCACGAGGTGGTGCTGGCCGAGACCGAGGCCGAGAAGCTGGCCATCCTGAAGGATCCGGCCTGGCGCGCACGTGCCCGCGAGTCCTGGGACACGCAGGCCTGGGAGCACGCGCCGATGCGCAACCCCGATCGCCTGCTGCTCGAGAACTCCGACAACAACCACGGCCCGGTGGGCATCACCCTGGCCGAATACGCGCGCGATCTGGGCGTGCACCACTCCGACGCCATGGCCGAGTGGATCATCAACAACGGCATACAGTCGACGGTGCAGATGGCACCCTTCGATCTGGACGAGGAGATGATCGTCCGGCTCATCAAGGACCCGTTCACGGTGGGCAACATCAACGATGCGCCCGCGCACGGACAGATGCTCTGCGGTGCCGGCGAGAACCTCGAGCTGATCACCAAGTACTGGCGCGAGCGCGGCCTGATCACGCTGGAAGAGGCGATCTACAGCATGACGGGCAAGCTGGCGGGGCATTTCTGCCTGAAGGACCGGGGCATCCTGCGCGAGGGCATGCGCGCGGACATCACGGTATTCCATCTGGACGAGATCGCGACGCGCAAGAAGAAGAAAGTGCACGACGTGCCCGATGGCGAGGGTGGTTTCATCTGGCGCTGGACACGCGATGCGGCGCCCATGCGGCTCACGCTGGTGAACGGCGTACCCACCTTCGAGAACGGCGCCTTCACGCAGGCACTGCCGGGGGAGATGCTGAGCCCGGCGGTCTGATCGCGGGCGGCTGTCGCCGTCGGCGCGGCTGTCACCTGCGGGTGCTGTGTCGCGGGCATGGCCCGCTCCTACGGGAATGAACCGTTGCAGGAG
>CAIYPF010000178.1 GCA_903928015.1 uncultured Gammaproteobacteria bacterium
CTTGTCGCACACAGTGTGCGACAAGATCTTAGCTAGGAAGCCACCATGCCCAAAAGCCGCAAAACCCACACACCGAAAGCACACCCAAAAGCACCCGCGCGAGGCGAGTGGGTTAGCGATGAATTGCCGCCTGCCGTGCTCGAGCACGCCCGAAAAATCCGCGTGTACACCGGGCGCAGTTACCGGAAAGTTTCCGATGAGGCGCTGCGCCAGATTGGCGAGGCGCTCAGTTTCTACCGCCAGACCGCAGCACCACCGCCGCAGGTCGATGTGGCGAAAGCAGGCGAGCTGCGGGAGGTGATCGCCGACCTGTTCGAGCGCATCGACAACATCGACGACGGGCTTGCTCTGGCGCTTGCTGTGGCGTGGCAGCGGCAGCGGCACTCCGTACCGGTTCCGGCAGATTTGCCGGAACCGGTACGGCTCAGTTTTGACGGCTGGCCCGCCGCGCGGCGGTGGCTGCGGCTGCTCGATGCCGGGCTCGAGTCGGCCATCGATGCGGTACCCGGCAACGCAGGCGGCAGACCGGCCGCCGATACCCGTTATGCACTACTGGCGCGCGTGGAAAAAGCACTCGCAGATGATGGGCTGCCAGATCCGCGAGCTCGCGATCATGCCGCCGACCTACTTCGTGAGGCCGGCATTCAGCTGCCGAGCACTCCGCGCCGGGTACGCGCAGCCGCAAACCGAGGGGGACGAAAACCCTAAGCAAAGACGCGGGGGTTTTCGTCCCCTAGACCAGTCTTTACGCCCCTAGCCTGTGTTCATCGGGCCGCTACCGCGACCCACGAACAGGAGCTAGCCGTGGCAAATCCCTTCGACAATTCCGATCCCCTGCTGACCGAAACTCAGGCCGCCGAGGCGCTCGACGTGCGTCCCGGCACGCTCTCTGTTTGGCGATCAACCAAGCGGTACCCCCTCCCTTTCCTGAAGGTCGGCCGCAAGGTGCGGTATCGCAGATCCGACGTGCGCGCGTTTCTGGAGTCGCGCCTCGTCACTTGCAACCGCATCGCCAACTGACATGCAAAGCACCACCGCGCCGGCTTTGCGACGGCGTGGCGCGGGGTGCGAGAGGAGCATCGAAATTATGCCAGCTATCGATACCTGCGTCCGCTGTGGGCGCGAAGAAACCATCCCAACCGCAAGCATCTGCCGAGCTTGTCTGTCCACGTCTGCGTTCCAGCAGCTGAACGTGCTATGGGCTTGCTTGCTGCCCGAGCAACGCGAGATCTGGCTGCGCCGCGTGTGCGTAAGGCGCGAACAATGAGCGCCGTCGCTCTGCTCGCTATCCCCCCGCTCGGAATCGGCATCAACACCATCGGCGTCGACTCGGCCACAGTGACGCCCGTGGGCTGGGATTGGGAGCGCCTCTGTTATGAGCTTTCCAGCGTAAAGGTCGGACGGAAGGACGGCGCCTACTTCACGCGCTGCACCTTCACGCACGACAGGCGCAGCGACAAAAACGCGCACAACATCGCGCTGGTCATCCTCGATGGCGATGGCAGCATCGACCCCGAGACAGGCGAGGAACTGGAGGGCGCGCCTGATCCGCACCTTGTCCATGAAGTCCTTCGCGAGCTCGACATTACGCACTGCCTGTACTCGTCCTACTCGAACGGCGCGAAGGGTCACCGCTACCGCGTGGTGGTCCCGGCCGCTCTCAGGGACGGCAACGAACTCGCCCAGGTGGTGGCGTGGCTGATCGAGCAGCTGCACTCGTCGGGTGTATACCTTCGAGACGTCACCGAGAACTCCAACATCTCGCAGCCGTGGTATTTCCCGCGCGGGTCTTCCGCTGAAGCGCTGGAGCGCTTCGTCTTCCTGCGCCACGACGGCGGCAGCCTTCCCGTCGAGGAGATTCTTGCGGGCCGTTCCACGCTCGCCACAACCGCCGCCACAGCGCCCACCGCGCGCGTGGGCGATGCCGGGCTACTGACTCACCTGCTTAGCGGCACCGAGCTCCACAGCGACGCTCTCACGCTCACAGCGCGATTAGTGCGCCAAGGCGTCGAGCCTGCCTTGATCTCCGCGATGTTCGCGGGCCTGCGTCCGCATCTGGAGGCGTCGCGCGGCGCTGAGCGCGTTCGCCAGCTGCTCGACGACGGCGAGCTTGCCCGCATGATCGAGGGCGCACAGGCCAAGGGCTACCGGCAGACCGCGGGGACCCCGAGATTCGCCCTCACGCCGATCTCCGAACTGCTCGAACGGCCGGCACCGCTTCGCTGGTTGGTCGAGGACTACATCCTCCCCGAGGCCCAAGTCCTCCTGTTTGGTGATCCCGCAACTGGCAAGAGCCTTGTCGCGGTCGATTGGGCCGCGCGGATCGCACTGGGGATGCCGTGGGCCGGTCGCGACGTCACCCGCGGCCCGGTGTGCTACATCGCGGGCGAGGGCCATTTCGGCATTCGGCGACGATTGAAAGCGTGGGCGCTGCATCACGGCGTCGAGGAACAGCTGTTAGATGCCCCTCTCGCAGTCTCTCGCTCCGGCACTTCTCTCGTTGATCCGCGCGCTGTGGGCGAACTCGTCGAGGGCATCGAGGCCTTTGCCGCGAACCACGGCGCTCCTGCGCTGATCGTCTTCGACACGTTGCACAGGAATCTCGGCGGATCTGAAAACGACGAGGAAGACATCGGCGCGATGCTGCGGGTGCTGGACGAGCTGCGAGTCCGGTGGGGATGCACCTCGCTGGTGGTCCATCACTCCGGCCACGGCGATAAAGATCGCGGTCGCGGATCTTCGAGCCTACGGGCTGGCATCGACATCGAGTACAAGGTGGCCGTCTCCGGGACCGCGCGCGTCCTTTCCTGCCCGCACAAATTCAAAGACGGCCCGACGCCGCCGCCCGTTGGGTTCGACCTGGTGCCCGTGGAACTGCCGTGGACAACGGCTAAGGGAAAGCCCGAGACATCGGTGGTCGCGATCCCCATCGCAGCCGAGGAATGCGTCCGGCCCACGGGGCGTCCCATGCCCGGCAACGTGCGCCTCGGACTAGAGACCTTCTTTGAGGCTGAAGGTGGCAAGCCGCTGCACATCGAGGCGTGGCGGCACGCCTTCTACCGCCGCTCGACCGCTGACACGCAAGACACGAAGCGCCGGGGATTCGAGCGCTGCCGGAAAGACATGGTCGCGGCAGGCGCTCTCGCGGTCGCCGACGACGTCTACACGCTCGCTGGGCCGCCCAACTGGGCCGATTGGCAGGCCACCGTTTTGCGCCTCGGTATGGCGCACCGGGAGGCCGCATGAGCCCGGTTACCACCCCCCGGACAAACCGGACAAGTCCCGGACATTTCCGGCCGTCCCCCCGGACGGACAGGACATCTCCCTTTAGGGGATGTCCGGTGTCCGGGTCTGTCCTGCTTTCGAGGGAGCTCTAATGACTAGACCCGACTCTTACCCCTGCGCCTGCTGCGGCTTCGCAGGCTCATCTACCGGTTCCCGCAGATTTGCGGGAACCGGTAGATCGTCCTTGGCTTGAGCTGCCCGATCTGCGAGGGCCTCGAACCCGAGGCCGCGCCATCTCTGGAGGATCTGTTCACATGAGCTACCGGGTCTGTCTTGCCTGCAATCTGCCCTTCACCGGCGAGCGCGAGCCATACGAGAGCCGCCAGCTGCGTGACTACCAGACACCGCACCCCGAGCTCCGCGCCGAAGCGTGGGGACATCTCTGCAAACCCTGCGCGATCCGCGAGAGCCAGGACGCGCCTACATCGAGGACAAAGCCATGACGACTGATATTCGCGTTGCACTTCTCGGATCTCTGATCTGCCCGCACTGCCTCGCCGATAGCGTCGAGATGTTCGAGCTCGGCAATTACTATTGCGCGCACTCGCGTGTGTTTGTCTCCAGTTACGCAGGCGGGGCTCACCGGCGATTGTCCCTGCTGCTGGAGGTGAACCCCCAGGCCGTCGAGCTCGCAATTCTCGATGCCTACGGCGAGCAGGCGCTTCTCGGAATCCTGAAGGTCGGCGATGACACCTCCGCGCGGCTTCAATAAAATATCCCCAAGCGATTGTGAAGCGCGGGCTTTCCCGCAGCGACGCGCGCCGACCATCTTCCGCTCTGCTCGGGCTTTCCCGTCCTCGCGCGATGGCAACAACGTGACCGTTTAAACCCGGTCCGGTGCTGCTCATTGCGCCCGGACCACGATAGGAAAGTCTCATGAACAGACCACTGAACAAACCCGCCTCCGCAAATCGCACCCGTCCCGACGAGCACGAGCTCGAAGCGATGGCCCGGCTTTCGCCCGGCCTGCTGAAGTCTTTGGAAAACTGCGGCGAGCACGTCGCCGATTGGCACCGTCTCCGCAAGGCTGCAACTGACGAAGCCCGCCGCCTGCTCGATGCCAGCAAGGCTGAGAATCGCGCGCTGAGCCCGCTGGAGAGCGATGCTTACGAGGGCGTGGTGACCATCATTAACCAGTGCGACGCTCGCGCCTCGATGGCCCAGACGCTCAAGGCGGCCGGCTTCGAGGACGACCGTGTGAGCGATCCGGATCGCGCCAAAGCCTTCATCCCGAAGAACGCGAAGGTGGGCAGCGCGTCCCTCGGTGATCCCGACCTCGACCGCGCCAGCGTCGGTTCGCTGATGCGAGCCATGGTCACCGGCACCAGCTCGGCAACGATCCGCAACGTCCTGGCAGAGGGCAGCGACAGTGCCGGTGGGTACACCGTCCCGAC
>CAIYPF010000179.1 GCA_903928015.1 uncultured Gammaproteobacteria bacterium
GCCGCTGCAGACTGGTTGCGCGGCGAGCTGCCCTTCTGCCCCGGCTCGCGGTGGACGATCTCGTCGATCAGCGCGCGCCAGGTGATGGCGTCTTCCATCGGCAGGCCGAGGTTGTGGCCCGAGTTGAGGCAGAACACGCGGTTCGCGTAATCCCGATAGGCATCGAAGCCACCCTGCGCCAGCAAGGGCACGAGCACCTCACGCGTGAGCGCACGAAAGCGCGCCTCGTGCGCACGCGCCCCCTCGGGGGTGTAGTCGCGCCGCACCACGCCGCGCCACTTGCGGTGCGCGGGCGCATCCATGGTGGTGAAGGCGTGGGGAATGGGCTCGCCGAGGAAGAGCTGCGTGGGCAGCGCGCCGGCCGTCCAGGTGACGTCGGCCTCGTGGTGCATGCTGGCGTCCCACACGTCCTGAAAGCGCGTGAGCGCCCAGGCGTTGTACTCCGGCATGAAGTGCGGCCCGCCCTCGGCGCGCATGGCCGCGTAGAGCGGAAAAGGATCCCGCATCGCCTGATCGGAGAAGGGATCGTAATGGACCGGCATGGCGGGCTCCGGTGTGCGTGCGCGGCCCGGGAGGCGCGCGAGGGATTACGGAACTGTGGGTGCTGATAGTAGTGGGGTGTGGGGGGGGATGGCGAGGGGTGATGTGAGCCACAGGGCCTCTTTCCGGCGAGGTATTACCGGAGCGCCTCTATGACCGCCTGCATGAAGTTGAGTACGCGAGGTCGCAGAATCAATCTGCCGTTTGCACCGCTTTCTCTGCCCAATCGACCACAGTTCCCGCGGTATCGCAGAACCACATCGCGTCGGGGGCGGATACAGAAGCAGGGGGGGCGTAGCAGCAATCGCAGCGCGTAATCACGCAGCGATGTCATGCACCACACCTTCTATCGAAGCGCGCCACGCCAGTGTATTGGTCACGGTTCGTTCCTTTTCGAACGCCGACCGTGTCATCACGATGACGTCTGCGGGTATGAGGCGACAGCCGAGAACGACGGACAACCTCGCCATCTCGGCAAACCGATCAGTACCCTCGGGCTCAATCACAAGCAGGTCGACGTCACTGTCAGGGCGAGCTTCGCCCCGGGCCCAAGAGCCAAAGACAATCAGCGTGGAACCCTTGGGCAGCTCTGTCTGAAGGCAAGCAACGGCCTGTTGCAGCAGGTTCACAGTCAGCTTCCTAGTATCGATCGCCGCGGGGCTACGGACGCCGAACTTTGCGAACGCTGGCGTGGATCATACCTTCAACCGGCCAGCCTCTTTGCCTGCGGTGGTAACTGCCTGCATCACCCACTCACCCGACGACCGATCGAACACCACCGTATCCGATCGCCCATTCGCTCCCGCCTCCGGCCCAAACCAACGGCGAAGAACGGTCGCGAGTTCGTTCCTCCCCGTCTCCGGATCCTCAAGCACGTTGATCGCGATCTTCACGAAGCGGGCCGTGTAGTGCTTACCGTCGACCAAGACCGGCACGTCGCCTTCTGGTAAACCACCCGCCCCTTGCCTGTCGGGTAGCTTCAGGATGGGCGATCCATTGCTATGGAAGACCTTGCAGAAGAATCGCGATCTGACCGTGCCATCACTGCTACGGCTCAGGTACTGCGCCAACAGGAAGTCGCAGATCTCACGAAGCATCTCGCACAATGCGGGGGCAGTGGTTTCGTCACCAGCAATGGTCACATGGAAGTGGCCGTCCTCAAATCTGAAGTACTGACTGGGTGTTCCCGTGTTTCCGCCAGTGAAGGCATGGATGGGCTGATTGACCAACAGGGCTTCGAGGTTTTGGTGGGCTTCAATCTCCCGGGAAAGCACTGCAGATCGCCCAGCAATTCTGCGCACCTCAGCCGCGAGTTCCGCCAGCCCAATGCTGCCTGGCACACCACCCTTGGCGATCATCGCAAGCAGCAGCAGCGGCTTGTAGCTCTTGGTGAGGCGGGTAACCTCCAGATCTTCCAGTAGGTCCCGATTCGCGTCGAACGCCGCAAGCTCTCCCTGTGACAGCAGCCCCTCTGCGCGGAGAAACCCGAACCATCCACCAAAGGCAGCCTGCAAGGGCTTAGGCTTAAAGTCCGCATGCCACAACTCGGACATTGTGGGCCTTGTGCCGTGCAGTTCGTAGTAGCCAGCCACCCATTGCGCAATGGCCTGCTGGCTCCCTGTGGCGGGCAGCAGACCTCTGAGAATCGCTATCGCCTGCAGATCGTAAGTAACCGAACACCCCTCTGGCAGTTCCAGGCGCCCGGCTTCGATGTCTTCAAGCTTCGCGCGCAGTTCGCCCTGCCGATCCCCTTTCTCCAGCAGCAGCGCCGCCGCCCCCTGCAAAAAGCTCCGATGGTTCCCAATGTAATCGATGACCGAGACGAACTCCTTTCCCTCACTGCGGCGCAGCCCCCGGCCGAACTGTTGCAGCCACAGGATCTTCGACTCGCTGGGGCGAAGCATCAGCAGCGTATCCACGCTGGGAACATCGATGCCTTCGTTGAACATGTCCACCGAGAACACAACATCGAGCTCGCCCTTGCCGAGGGCCTCGAGGGCTTCCACGCGTGAGGCAGAGCTTGGCCCCGAGTGCACGGCAACGCAGCGCACACCGCGTTCGGCAAAGTAGTCCCGCATGAAATCCGCATGACGCTGCGACACGCAGAAGCCCAAGGTCCGCGTGAGCTTCCTGGCCTGCCATTGCTCCAGCGCGTTCTGTGCGCGGGCTGCGGTGGCCAGCGCTGCTTCGAGTTCTGCCGGGTCGAACGATCTGCTGCGCCACGGGATGTTGCTGAAGTCCACCACGTCGGGCACGCCGAAGTAGCGGAACGGGCTCAGCAGTTTCTGCTCCACTCCGTCCCATAGATCGCAGGTGAACACCAGGTTTTCGCCGCACAGCGCAAGCAGGTCAGCACCATCGCTGCGATCCGGTGTGGCGGTAAGCGCGAGCATGAACGCCGGTGAGAAGTGATCGATCAGCCGTCGATATGTGGTGGCGCTCGCGTGGTGGAATTCGTCGATCACGATGTAATCGAAGGCATCGGGCGCGAAGCGGCGCAGATCGTTCGCCCTGCCCAATGACTGCACGGAGGCGAAAATCACCTCCGCATCCCGCGTTTTCTCGTCGGCCGCATAGAAGCCGAAGCGCGCCTCGGGGCGGATGCGCCTGAAGGTGGCAGCGGCTTGCCGCAGGATTTCCTCGCGGTGCGCCACGAAGAGCACTCGGCCGAAGGGCGCGCTGTCGAAGGCCGCGAGCCAGGTCTTGCCCAGGCCCGTTGCCAGAACCACTAGCCCGGCTCGGTTGCCTGCGGTGCGGGTGGAATCCAGAGCTAGCAGGGCGGCCTGTTGTATCGGGTGTGGCGTTGGCGGTGATTCAGCGGGCTCATCGTCCGCATTCGTCTCGAGCATCACGGCGCCGCGCTGGGGTGGTCGACGCCGCTTCAGGTAGCCGTCTATCCATTCCTGATCCAGCGCTGCCGTTCGCGGGTGCGCAAACAGTTCTTCGAATTCTTGGGACAGCGCCTGTATCGCCCGGGGCTCAGTGCCATGACTGAGGCGCGCGTTCCACTCGATGCCGCGCACCAAGGCCGAGTGCGTGAGGTTCGAACTGCCGATGTAGGCAATCAGCTCTCCTCCCCGTCGCCCAACGAGGTAGGCCTTGGGGTGGAAGCCGATCGAGTGATCTGTCTGGAAGACCCGGACATCAAGAGGGTTGTGCGCATCCGGCGCTTTGGCGAGATCTAACTCCTCGCGCAGATCGAGCAGCCTGAGCAGTGCACGGGGCTCGGTGACGTCCATGTAGTCACCCGTGAGCAGCCTGACCCTGCCTCCCGACTGCAGCACCTCGATGAGGGAGGGCTCGAGTTCCGCGAGCCCGCTCGCCAGAACGAAGGCCACCGCGATGTCCACCTGCACTGCGTGCGAGAGGTCTTTCTTCAGTGCGTCCAGCAGCGGTGCTGCGGGCGTGCCGGAAACGACGCTGGCCATGGCAGCGGCGGGGTCGCCCGCATATCGGGCTGGCGGCTCGCGCGCCGCGAGGTAATTGGCTTTGTCGGGTATGACGTAGCGCACGCCACCACGCGGGTCCGGCACATCACCCGTGTACCGCGGAATCACGTGGACATGCAGGTGCGGCACCGTCTGCCCGCCTGCAGCGCCTACGTTCACGCCGATATTGAAGCCATCGGGGCGGTGGCGTGACTCGATGGCCTTCTTGGCGATCTCGATGCCGCGCAGCAGTGCGACCTGTTCCTCGAAGCTAGCCTCGAACCACGTCGCCACATGCCTGCGCGGCACCACCAGCGCGTGGCCGGGAGACACGGCGAAGCCATCCCACAGGCAGATGAACGCGGGATCGCTCCCGTGAAACACGCGCTCGGGTGTTGGGCTGCAGAACGGACAGTCCATTGCCTCTGGGGGCTCCCTCTTCTTATGCGTCGATTTATCAATTCAACTGGCGTAAGCGCCGCGAGCATACACGCGGAGCGGGGCAGCTGTGCAACCGGTCGGCCCGCCTGACTCGCAACGGCGCCAGCCTCGTCCATCCCGGCCTCACCACATGAGGCCCAGCACCGCTAACGTGCCCGAGTATTCCAACGAGGCCTCACAAACACATGCCCAACAGATCCCCTGCCTCTGCGTCCACCTCACCCCGCCGCCACACCCACCCCAAAACCCTCCACAACCGCTTCACCGGCTGCCTCCTCGGCGGCGCCGTGGGCGATGCGCTCGGCGCGCCCGTGGAGTTCATGTCGCGCGAGCAGATCCTGCGCCGCTTCGGGCCTCGCGGCATCACGCGCTACGCGCCGGCCTACGGCGGCACGGGCCGCATCACCGACGACACGCAGATGACGCTCTTCACCGCCGAGGGGCTGCTCCGCGCGTGGGTGCGCGGTTGCCTGCGGGGCCTCACCACGTATTCAGGCGTCACGGCGCACGCCTACCTGCGCTGGCTGCACACGCAGGGCGAGCGCGCCACGTGCGACACCACCTTTGCCATGCAGCAGCCCGGCTGGCTCTTCCAACAGCCCGAACTCCACAGCCGCCGCGCGCCCGGCAACACCTGCCTCTCGGCCCTGCGGGAGATGCACACCCCCGGCGAGCCCGCCCGCAACAACAGCAAGGGCTGCGGCGGCGTGATGCGCGTGGCGCCCGTGGGGCTCTTCCTGTGGCGGCTGCGCCGCACGGCCGCCGCGCCAGAGGCCTTCCGCCTGGGCTGCGAACTGGCCGCCCTCACCCACGGCCACCCCACGGGTTCGCTCACCGCGGGTGTGTTCGCCGTGCTCGTGCTCGCGCTGGTCGACGGCGCTTCGCTGCGGGATGCGCTCGCCCTCGCCATGCCACTGCTCCGCGCCGAGCCCGATCACGAGGAAACCCTCGCGGCCCTCGAGCACGCCGAGGCGCTCGCCACCAGCGGCATACCCCACGCCGAGGCCATCGCCCGTCTGGGCCAGGGCTGGACGGCCGAGGAGGCGCTCGCCATCTCCGTTTACTGCGCGCTGGTGGCGCGCAACTTCCGCCACGGCGTGGAGCTGGCCGTGAACCACGACGGAGACTCCGACTCCA
>CAIYPF010000180.1 GCA_903928015.1 uncultured Gammaproteobacteria bacterium
AATACGGCAGAGCCGTTACTTCGCTTCCCGATGGCGGTTATCTGATTGGCTGGCAGTCTGCCTCACAAGATGGCAGTGGATACGACATTTATCTGCAGCGTTCTTCTGGCGATGGCAGCCCAGTGGGCAATGAAGTAAGAATCAATTCCTCGACTAATGGAAATCAGATTTTTCCATCGGTGGCTTCGTTTTCAGATGGTGGATATGTCGTCGTCTGGCAATCGGATGTTCAGGACGGAAGCGGGTGGGGTATTTATTCCCAGCGATATGACAGTGGCGGCGTCCCAGTTGGCCCGGAGTACAGAGTTAACACAACCACCGCTGATTATCAGTTTGACCCGTTGGTGACTGTTCTCTCCAGCGATAGTTATGTGGTCACTTGGAACTCGTATGGCCAAGACGGAAGCGGATCCGGTGTCTACAAGCAGCAGTTCACGTCTGCCGGTGTGCCGATCGGAGGAGAGATCAGAGTAAACACCGAAACATTCGATAACCAATACGAACGAGCAATAACCGCACTTGCAGATGGCGGCTATCTGATCACATGGTTTTCCGTCGGGCAGGATGGGTCAGGAGCCGGTGTTTACGCACAACGATTCGATTCTACTGGTGCAAAAAGTGGGGTAGAGACTTTAATAAACACGACAACCTTGAATGACCAATACGCATATGGCGTTACCGGTCTTCCGGATGGCGGGTTTGTGGTCGTGTGGTACTCGTACGGTCAAGACGGAAGCGGCGCCGGCGTTTACATGCAACGTTTTAACGCACTTGGATCTCAGGTTGGAGGCGAGGCCAGGGTAAACGATACGTCGATAATGGATCAGCTTTATCCAGCAGTGAGTGCCTTGTCCGACGGTGGATTTGTGGTCACATGGATGTCAGAAGCACAAGATGGCGACGGTTGGGGAATTTACACGCAGCGGTACGATGCGTATGGCCATAAAAATGTCCTTACGGGGGACGAACAAAGTAATTCAATCCTGTGGTCGAGTGGTGAAGACGCGACGATAAACGCTGCGGGCGGCAACGACTTCGTTCGGGGTGGTGACGGATCTGATGTCCTTGTTGGCGGAACAGGCGATGACACCCTCAATGGAGCAGCAGGTGATGACACGCTGAATGGTGGGGCTGGCATCGACACCGCGACGTATGCCGACGCGTCGACTGCGGTAACCGTCAACCTGTCACTGGCGGGCGCCCAGAACACGGGCGGCGCCGGTCTCGACACCCTTAACGGCATTGAGAACCTCGTCGGTTCGTCCGGCCGTGACCGCCTCACGGGTAACGATGCCGATAACCGCCTCGATGGCTCAGCGGGCGTGGATACGCTGGTCGGCGGCCTCGGCAATGACACCTACGTAGTGGACGTTAGCGGAGAAACCATCACCGAACTGGTCGGTGGCGGCACCGACACGGTGATCAGTGCGGTGAGCTACACGCTCGCCGCCAACCTCGAAAACCTCACCCTCACCGGCACTGCCAACCTGAACGGTACCGGCAACACCTACAACAACCTGATCATCGGCAACGCCGGCAACAACATCCTGAACGGCGGCACCAGTGCCGACACTTTGGTTGGCGGCGCAGGCAACGACACCTATGTCGTTGACAAGGGCAACGATGTGGTCATCGAGGACGCCGACGCTGGCACGGATATCGTTCAAAGCTCGGTGTCGTACACGCTAAGTGCCAACATCGAACGCCTCACGCTGACGGGCGCGAGTTCGGTAGCGGCGACCGGCAACGAACTAGACAACACACTCACAGGCAACGGCGGTAACAACACCCTGAACGGTGGCGCTGGCAGCGACACCATGTCCGGAGGTTTGGGCAACGATGTGTATGTGTTGGACGTGGTGACTGACGTCGCGACGGAAGCCGCAGGCGCAGGCACCGATACCCTGCAGGTCAACTTCAGCCAAACCCTTGGTCAGAACTTCGAGAACCTCACCCTGCTCGGCGTTGCAGACCTGAACGCCACGGGTAACGCTGGCGCGAACGTCGTGACGGGTAATGCTGGCAACAACGTGATCGATGGCGCCGCAGGCGCGGACACCATGGCGGGCGGTGCTGGCAACGACACTTACTACGTGGACTCTGCTGGCGAGGTAGTGACGGAGTCGAGCGGCGCGGGTACTGACGAGGTGGTCAGTGCCGTGAGCTTCACGCTGGGCAGCAACATCGAGCGGCTTACGCTCACTGGCGCCGGCAATCTGAACGGCACCGGCAACACGCTGGCCAACGCGATCACTGGCACGGCCGGCAACAACGTGCTGGACGGCGGCAGCGGCAACGACACCATGACCGGTGGTGCTGGAGATGACACCTATGTGGTGGGCAGCACTGGAGACGTGGTGACGGAGGCAGCCAGCGCAGGCACAGACACGGTTTTGAGCACCATCAGCTACACACTCGGCAGCACACTCGAGCATCTGGGCCTGATCGGTACCGGCAATGTGAAGGCCACGGGCAACGCTCAGTCCAATGCCATCACAGGTAACCAGGGTAACAACACGCTCGATGGCGGGGCAGGGAGCGACACGCTGGACGGCGGCCTCGGAGCGGACGTGCTTCGCGGCAACAGCGGCGGCGATACGCTGACGGGCGGCGACGGCGCCGATGCCTTCCTGTTCGATACGGCACTCTCGGCTGCGGGCGTGGATCAGATCACAGACTTTGCGGTGGGCGTGGACAAGATCCGTCTGGATGACGATGTGTTCACCGCGTTCAAGGCGACGGTCTCGACGCTGGTCGGGACAGATCAATTCGCCTCGGGCGCGGGCTTCACGACGGCGCAGGACGCGACAGACCGGCTGATCTACGACATCACCACCGGCGCGCTTTACTACGACGCGGATGGTGTGGGTGGTGTGGGCTCAGTGCAGATCGCGATCCTGGGTGCGACGGTGCACCCGGGTCTCACGGCAGGGGATTTCGTGATCGTGGCGTGATAAGGGCCAAGGGGCTGCGCGTCGCCCTCAAGCCCGCCGCGCAGATTTCGAGGAGCGGGCCGCCGGGTTTCCTTCCAGCCAGCGCTTGATGCGGTTGGCATCACCCAGCGGGCTCAGTTTGCCCTGGGAGTTCAGCAGCACCATCACCAGCGGGCGGTTGCCCACACGGGTTTTCATCACCAGGCAGCGGCCGGCCTCGCTGGTGTAGCCGGTCTTGCTCAGCTGGATGTCCCAGGAGCCGCCGCGCACGAGGCGGTTGGTGTTCACGAAGTCGAGCGAGTAACGCGGCTCCGGGAAGCGCACGGAGTACTCGGCTGTTGTAGTGAACTGCGTGATCAGCTGATAGCGGCTAGCCGCCTGCGCCATCAGGACCAGGTCTCCGGCCGATGAGACGTTGTGGCTCGAAAGCCCCGTGCTGTCTTCGAAGAAGGTGTGCTTCATTTTCAGTTGCGCGGCCTTGCGGTTCATGGCCGCTATGAAGGCCTCGCGCCCACCGGGGTAGTGGCGGCTGAGAGCCGAGGCCGCGCGGTTTTCCGATGACATCAACGCCAGACGGAGCATCTCTTTCCGGGACTGACGCGTGCCGATCCGCATGCGCGAGTAGGTGCCCTTCAGGCGGTCCACGTCTTCCTTCGAGATGCTCAGCATCTCTTCCATGGGCAGCTTGCCGTCCAGCACCACCATGGCCGTCATCAGCTTCGTGATGGAGGCAATGGGTGCGGTGTTGTTGGCGTTCTTGGCGTAGAGAACCTGGCCGGTCTGAGCGTCGTAGACCACGGCCTTGGTGGATTCGAGCTGGAGGCGCTTGGGGTCGGGTGCCTTGGGCTGGGCGAGGGCCACCGTTGCGGGGAGCAGTGCCAGCAGTGCAATGATCCGGAGCCCCTGCCGGAGCAAGGGGTGGGAGCGTTGGTACATCTTTGTCCCCGATCGGAAAAATATCTCCTCGAAGCCTAATCCATGATCCGGGATTCAGCCAGCCAAAGCCGCAAATAGGTCGAGGCAGACGGAGCGCCGCGTTGGCGCAATTGAAGAGCAGCAGAAATGGCGCACCCGAAGGGATTCGAACCCCTGACCTCTGCCTCCGGAGGGCAGCGCTCTATCCAGCTGAGCTACGGGTGCTGGAACTTGTCGATCCTGTCGCTGCTACCGGGCAGTGCTCCCCGACGGCGCGAGAAAATCATTCCGGACGATCACGCGAAGAGGCCGGGATCATAACCGCCACCCCCGCAAAGCGTCCACGCCAATCGGGGCGCGTGGCTGTTTTGGCGACGCGGGCTGTCGCTATAATCGCGGCCGGCGAAGACCATCCGTCGTGGTCCTTCGTACAACAGCCACAGTCCAGAGGAGCCACACGTGTCGATCAAGCGCAGCATTTGGTTGGTAGTCGCCGGAGCTCTCGCCGTTTCCGCGAGCCTCGGCACCCACGCCCAGACCGACCGCGAGAAGGCGATCGCAGAACGCCTCAAGCCGATGGGCGAGGTTTGCATAGAGGGCAAAGGCAACTGTGCCGCTCCTGCACCCGCAGTGGCCGCCGGCCCGCGCACGGGGGAACAGGTCTACGGTGGCGCCTGCATTGCATGCCACTCCTCCGGCGTGGCTGGTGCTCCCAAGATGGGCGTGGCTGCCGACTGGGCCCCCCGTATCGCGCAGGGTGAAGACACGCTGGTCACCCATGCCATCAACGGCATCCGCGGCATGCCGCCGCGTGGCACCTGCGCCACTTGCTCGGACGACGAAATCCGCAATGCCGTCAAACACATGGTTGCTGCGGTCAAGTGATCCCTGCCGGGCCGGGGCGCCAGCCCCGGCCCCATCGCCGCCAATTTTTTCGGGCGCGCATTAGAAAAATCCACGTTAGTTGCCTATAACTGTCCCTTACCGGCGCACGTCCGTGCCCCGGCCCCGAGTTACAGCAGAGCTTTCGCATGGAACTGCCACTGGCAGAGACCACCATCCGCGTCCTCCTGATCGATGCCGATCCGGCGGAGTACGCGCTTGTGGGCACCCTGCTGGATGCCGTGGGCCACACCACCTACGAGCTCACCTGGTGCCGCCGTTTCGAGCACGCGGCCGACGCCATCGCCGCAGACCTTCACGACGTCATCCTCCTCGACTTCCAGTCCGACCAGCAGTCCGCCCACGCGCTTTTGTTGAAGGCGGTGCAGCAGGGCTTCCCGCGACCGATCATCGTGATGACCGCCGAGATGGATCCCGGGGTTGACCGCGAGGCGGTGCGCAGCGGCGCTTCGGACTATCTGCAGAAGGGTCGCATCGATTCCCAGGTGCTGGAGCGGTCGATCCGATACGCCATCGAGCGCAAGCAATCGGAGCGCAAGCTCGCACGCCTCGCCCACTACGACCCGCTCACCAACGTGCCCAACCGTATCCTCTTCCGGGACCGCCTGGGGCGAGCGGTCGAGCGGGCCAAGCGCGGGCAGCAGACGGTGGCGCTGTTCTTCGTGGATCTCGATGGCTTCAAGCAGATCAACGACACCATGGGTCACGACGCGGGCGATGCGCTCATCCGCGCGGTGGCCGAGCGGCTCGGTGCCTGCGTGCGCAAGAGCGATTCCGTGGCCCGCATCGGCGGTGACGAGTTCACGCTGATCCTCGAAGACGTCTCGACCACCGGCGACATCGTCAACGTGGCGCGCAAAGTGATCGAGGTGATTTCCCGGCCGGTGCCATTCGGTTCGCAGCAGCTCTTTGTGGGCGCGAGCATTGGCATCGCGGTCTACCCGGAGGGCGGCGAGGACATCGATACCCTCCTCAAGCACGCCGACATGGCGATGTACCAGGCCAAGGGCCTGCGAGGCAGCGCCTATCGTTTCTACACCGAGAAGATGAACGTCGAAGCCACCAACCAGATGTATCTGGAGGCGGATCTGCGCCGGGCGCTGCGACGTGGCGAGTTCGAGCTCTATTACCAGCCGCGCATCGCGCTGGGCGACGAGCGGATCGCGGGCGTCGAGGGCCTGTTGCGCTGGAACCATCCGGTGCGCGGGCTGGTGAAGCCCGCGGAGTTCATCCCGCTCGCCGAAGACGTTGGGCTGATCGTGCCGCTCGGTTACTGGGTCATCCATCAGGCCTGCCAGGACATCCTCGCCATGGATGCCCGGGGCATGGAGCCCATCCACCTCGCCGTGAACCTCTCGTTCCGGCAGTTCCTCGACGAGAAGTTCGTCCAGACCGTGAGCAACATCATCGCCGATGCCGGCATCGATCCCTGGCGGCTCGAGTTCGAGCTGACCGAAACGGCGATCATGTCGAACGTCGAGGACACCGAGCGCTGCATGCAGGTGATCCGCGCTCTGGGCCCCACCTTCTCGCTGGATGATTTCGGTACGGGATATTCCTCGTTCGCGCACATCCAGCGACTCCCGATCGGCGCGCTGAAGATCGACCGCAGTTTCGTGAGCCAGGTGAACCTGCGCCCGGACGACGCCACCATCGTGCGCGCCATGATCAACCTCGCCCACGGGCTGGGACTCAAGGTGATCGCCGAGGGTGCCGAAACCCGCGAGCAGGTGCAGTTCCTGCGTGAGCACGGCTGCGATCAGGTGCAGGGTTACTACTACTCCACGCCCGTACCTTTCGAGGAATTTGCCGGGCTGATGCGGGCCGACATCAAGGCTGTGGGCTGATCCCCGGCACCACCGGGCTCGCCCAGACGGTAGCCCAGCGCTTCCCCGAGTTCCGCGCTTCCCACGTTTTCCGACCCGTTCCAGTCCGCGATGCTTCGCGCCACCCGCATCACGCGATGGCAGGCTCGCGCGGAGAGCCCCCAGCGTGCTGTGGCGCGCGCGAGCAGCTCGCGACCTGCCGCATCCAGCGGCACCACCCGATCCAGTTCCGCCCCCGCCAGCGCGCTGTTGGTGCAGCCCTGCCGCAGCAGCTGGCGTTCCCGCGCACGGCAGACCAGCTCCCGCAATTCCGCGCTCCGTGGTTCCTCCGCCGTTTGCGGGTCAAGCAGCGCAGCCCCCGGCCGCGAGACCTCCACACGCATATCGATGCGATCGAGCAGCGGGCCCGAAATGCGGTCCCGATAGCGCTGCACCTGATCGGGGGTGCAGCGGCAGTCCCGGAATCCTGATCCGAGGTAGCCGCAAGGGCAGGGGTTCATTGCCGCCACGAGCTGCATGCGCGCCGGGTAGCGGGTGCGACGCAGTGCGCGGGCGACGACGATCTCTCCTGATTCCAGGGGTTCTCGCAGCAGCTCCAGGTGCCGGCGCGGCCACTCGGGGAGCTCGTCCAGAAACAGCACGCCGTGATGCGCGAGGCTGATCTCGCCGGGGCGCGGGTTGCCACCTCCGCCCACCAGGGCCGCGCCCGACGCGCCGTGGTGCGGTGCGCGAAAAGGCCGTTCGTTGCCGCAACTCGGGGTCTCGCCCATGCCGGCAACCGAGCGAATCGCCGCCACTTCCAGCCACTCGCCTGTCGACAGCGGCGGGAGTATGCCGGGCAGCCGCATCGCGAGCATGGTCTTGCCTGTTCCGGGCGGGCCGCTGAACAGCAGGTTGTGGCCGCCCGCGGCGGCGATCGACAGCGCCCGCTTGGCCTGCGCCTGTCCGCGCACTTCCTGCAGGTCTGGCATCGGGCCCGCGGGCTCTGCAGCTAACGGCCGTTGCGTGTCGATGAGCGCCTGACCACCCAGATGGGCGCAGACCGCCAGCAGATGCTGTGCAGGAATCACCGCCGCGCCGGGCACCCGTGCGGCTTCGGGCGCGTTTGCGGCAGGCAGCACCAGCGTGCGCCCTGCCTGCTTGCAGGCGAGTGCGGCAGGCAGGCAGCCGGTCACGGGGCGCAGTTCGCCATCGAGCGCGAGTTCGCCGAGGAACTCGAAGCCTTCCAGATGACGCGGATCCAGCTGCCCGGAGGCCGCCAGCACGCCGAGCGCGATGGCGAGGTCGAAGCGGCCACCCTCCTTCGGAAGGTCGGCCGGTGCGAGGTTCACGGTGAGCCTGCTCTGCGGGAATTCGAAGTGCGCGTTGATGATCGCGCTGCGCACGCGCTCGCGGCTCTCGCGGACGACGGTTTCCGGCAAGCCGACCAGAGTGATGCGCGGCAATCCGCCGGAGAGATGCACTTCGGCCCGCACCAGCGGTGCGTCGATGCCGATGCCGGCACGGGTGATGACGGTGGCGTAGGACATGCTTCCCTCCCTGGAGGCAGTCGATCGGCGGACGCGGCGTCCTGCCGCGTGAGGGCAGTGTAGGCGTGCGTGCGCTCGCCCGTCACCAGCCTTCGTATGGAGCGCGGGCTGGTGTCGTGCGATTGACGCGCCTGTGACCCGGGATGGCTATTCACCCCCCGACCGCGTACGGTGTCGCATGAACTCCCCCCTGCATACGCGCATCGACGTCCACCAATTCGGGGGCGTGGACTACCACATCCGTTGCCTCATTGACGGAAACCAGTTCGACGACCCGGAGGGTGTGGCCGAGGCGCTCGGGATCTCGCCCGCGAGTTGGCCGTTTTTCGGGATGCGTTGGCCCGCAGGCCTCTTGCTCGCTGATCTGGTGAGCCGTCTCGTGCTCGGCAACGGACGCATGCTGGAGCTCGGTTGCGGGCTGGGCATTGCGAGTCTGGTGGCCAATGCGCGGGGCGCGGACATCCTCGCCACCGATTACCACCCCATGGCCGCCGATTTCCTGCGCGACAACAGCGCGCGGAATGCCCTGTTCCCCACGCCTTTCCAGCGCCTCGACTGGCGCGAGGACCAGCCCGCGCTCGGGCTGTTCGATCTCATCATCGGCAGCGACCTGCTCTACGAGCCGGACCACCCCGCGCTGCTGTCGACCTTCATGGCCCGCCACAGCCACGCTGGCACGCGGGTGATCATCGTCGACCCGCGCCGCACGCGGCATGTGCGCTTCCGTCAGCGCATGGAGGAGGAGGGATTCAGCTCGCAGAGCGAGGCAAGCACGCCTTCCCAGCTCGCTGACTTCGGGTTCAGGGGGGTGATACAGCGCTTCGGGGGCTTTGCGCCGCCGGTAGCTGCCTGATCAGGCGTCTTTGCCGCTGCCTTGTTCGCTGAGCTGCTGCTGCAGCCGCGCGACTTCCGCTTCCAGATGATCCAGCTGGGCACGCGTGCGCTCGAGAGTCTCGAGCTGCGCATCGAACTGTTCGCGCGTCACCAGATCGAGTCTGGAGAAAACGTTCTGCACGATGGTGTTCAGGCTCTGCTGCATGTCCTCGCGCGATCGGGCGTCGCTCACGAAGCGGCCGAGTTGCTCGCCGAGGTTGCGTATCAGGTTGTCGTTGATCATCGGCGAGCCTGCGTCAGGAGAGTGGTTGAGGCCGCCGCATTCTAAACCGAGCACCGTGTCCGGCCGCATGCGGAAAATCGCACCGATCTGGTGCGCGGCGTGCCGGGTCGCGGCGCGCCTTGGGGCGAAACCACAGCACCGAAGGTTCTTTTCGCCCCGCCCCGCCCCGAAAACGGTTCTTGGCACACTCGCTGCAAAGGTGCTTGCGGGCCCGCAGCCGCAAACCCGCGGCGGGGCACGACGAAAACCACACTGCATCGGAGACGCACATGAAATCCTTCCTTTCCGCCATTGCCGGCGCTGCCGCATTCACCGTTCTCGCCGCCAGTGCGCAGGCCGAGAACACGTACACCGCCAACGTGATGCTGGCCTCGGACTACGTCTTCCGCGGCATCTCGCAAACGCAGGAGAGGGGCGCGATCCAGGGCGGCTTCGATGCGCTGCTCGACAACGGCATCTACGCCGGTGTCTGGGCCTCGAACGTGAACTTCGACACCGGCGCAAACGGCACCAGCACCGAGGTTGATTACTACGGCGGCTACACCGCTGCGATGGGTTGCGACGGCTGCAGCTACAAGGTCGGCTTCATCTACTACCGCTACGAGGGCGACACCAAGTACGACTACATCGAAGCGGCAGGTTCCCTCACCTTCGGCGGTCTGACCGTCGGCCTCAACTACTCGCCCGAGTATCTGGGCAGCGGCACCACCGATCTGGTCGGCGACAAGGTCGATCTCTACTACCCCTACGTGAATTACACCTACGCGCTGCCGGGCGACGTTACGCTCGCCCTGCACGGCGCCTACAACAAGATGGGCGAGAAGGGCGTCTTCGAAGCCGGCCAGGACGACTACAGCGAGTGGTCGGTTGGCCTCAGCAAGGCCTTCAATGGTTTCACGGCAGGCATAACCTACTGGGACACCAACACCCACGACCTGTACGTCCCGCTCGAAGGCGACGGCAGCGCGCGGGTCGTCTTCTCGCTGAGCAAGGTCCTCTGATAATCCAACCAACAACAGCCGGGCGTGCAACCGCACGCACCGGCGTCAACGGAGAGCATGCATGAAACTGGTAACAGCGATCATCAAGCCCTTCAAGCTCGACGACGTCCGCGAGGCACTCTCGGACATCGGCGTGCAGGGCATAACCGTCAGTGAAGTGAAGGGCTTCGGCCGGCAGAAAGGCCATACCGAGCTCTATCGTGGCGCCGAGTACGTGGTCGATTTCCTGCCCAAGGTGAAGATCGAGGTCGTGGTCACTGACGCCATCGTCGAGAGCGTGATCGAGACCATCACCAAGAGCGCGCGCACGGGCAAGATCGGCGACGGCAAGATCTTTGTCGTTTCGGTCGAGCAGGCCGTCCGCATCCGCACCGGCGAGACCGGTGAGGAGGCTGTATGAGCGGGCAAAACTCCCTTTCCACCGGCACAACCCGGAGCGATCCCATGAAGAGTCCATTCCTCCGCACGGCAGGCGCGTTGTTGCTCGCGCTCGCGCCGGCGCTCGCCTTCGGTGACGCGCCCGTGCCAGACAAGGGCGACACCTCCTGGATGATGACGTCCACGGTGCTGGTCATCCTGATGACCATCCCGGGCCTCGCGCTTTTCTACGGCGGCATGGTCCGCTCGAAGAACGTCCTGTCGGTGCTGATGCAGGTGTTCATGGTGTTCTGTCTGGTCACGGTGCTGTGGTTCGTCTTCGGCTACAGCGTCGCATTCACCACCGGCAACGCCTTCTTCGGCAGCCTCGACAAGATGTTCCTGCAGGGCGTGAACTCCGGGACGCTGGCGGCGACCTTCTCCAAGGGCGTCTACATCCCCGAGTATGTGTACATCGCTTTCCAGGGCACCTTCGCGGCGATCACGCCCTGCCTCATCGTCGGCGCCTTTGCCGAGCGGATGAAGTTCGGGGCGATCCTGCTGTTCGTGACCTTCTGGCTGGCGCTTGCCTACCTGCCGATCGCGCACATGGTCTGGTTCTGGGACGGCCCCGACGCCTACACCGATGCTGAGACGACGGCCACCGCTACCGCGCACGCTGGCTATCTCTTCGCCCTGGGCGCACTGGACTTCGCGGGCGGCACCGTGGTGCACATCAACGCGGGCATCGCAGGCCTCGTGGGTTGCCTCCTGATCGGCAAGCGTATCGGCTACGGCTCCTCTGCCATGGCTCCGCACAACCTGCCGCTGGTGATGATCGGCGCCTCCCTCCTGTGGGTGGGCTGGTTCGGCTTCAACGTAGGCTCGAACCTCGAGTCGAACGGTATGGCCGGGCAGGTGTTCGTGAACACGGTTCTCGCCACTGCCGTCGCCACGCTGGCCTGGACGGGAGCGGAGTGGCTGCTGCGTGGCACCCCCACGATGCTCGGTGGTGCCTCGGGTGCAGTGGCCGGTCTGGTCGCCATCACGCCGGCGTGTGGCTGGGTTGGTCCGATGGGCGCTTTCGCCATCGGCCTCGCGGCCGGCCTCGTCTGCCTCTGGTCTGTCAGCTGGCTGAAGCACAAGCTCGGCTATGACGACTCGCTTGATGTCTTCGGTGTGCATTGCGTCGGCGGGATCCTGGGCGCTGTTCTCACCGGTGTGTTCGCCGATCCCAAGCTGGGCGGCGTGGGCTTCCTGGACTGGGTCACGATGCAGGTTGCGCCCTACGACATGGCCGCCCAGGTCATGGTGCAGGTGAAGAGCGTGCTGGTCACCCTGGTCTGGTCGGGCGTGGTGAGCTTCGTGCTCTTCAAGCTGATCGACATCACGATCGGGCTGCGTGTCTCGGAAGAGACCGAGCGTCAGGGCCTCGACACCGTCGAGCATGGCGAACGCGCCTACGGCTGATCTGGCCGAGCGGGGCCACCAAACCCCGCCGCCACAAACGAGTACCTCCTGTTGGCGCCCTCCGGGGCGCTTTTTTTTTGCCTCTGCGAAAGCGAAGGATGCGCTCGCACTTCATTCCGGTGTCACTATAATGCGGCCGCCTTTGCTGCTTCGCCCCGTTGCCACGGAGACACTGCATGAAGCTCATCACCGCGATCATCAAACCTTTCAAACTCGACGATGTGCGCTCCGCTCTCTCCGAGATCGGCGTGCAGGGCGTAACCGTGAGTGAGGTCAAAGGCTTCGGTCGCCAGAAAGGGCACACCGAGCTCTATCGTGGCGCCGAGTACGTGGTGGATTTCCTGCCGAAGGTGAAGAT